>NZ_CP027859.1:0-600000 GCF_005519465.1 Streptomyces clavuligerus
CCTCGCACTCTGTACGGCGCCTAGGTATTCCCGCAAGCGGGAATACTGTGCGCTCCGCGCACGCAGTAACAAGTTTGACGTGGGTGGGGAAGCGAGGGTCATGGCTCGGTCAACCCAGGGTGATGCAGTGTGCAAGATCAGCCTCCGGCGGCCTTCTGTACATCGGATGTGTCACGAACCTCGGCCCCGGCCATCGGTGACAGGCACTCGGTGCGGCCCTACTGACAGGCTGTCATCCATTACGTACGGCCCTCTTCTGGCCTGCATCACCCGGGTGATGCAGGGTGTAAAGTCAGTATCCTGTCCCGCACCCCCAGTTTCCGGGTAAATCCTGTCGGAGCCTTTTTCTGAGTGCGCCTCATATTGCCGTCTCAAGGAGTACGGAAAGAATGGGTATTGATCTGCGTGACCATCAGGTTGAAGCCGTGGATGCGATTATCCGCGGTCTTGATATTCCGCCGGGGAAGAGGGTTCCCCGTACTGGCATTCGCGGTCAGGTGCGCTCGGCCTGTGGTACGGGTAAGACGGTGATGGCGGCGGCCGCTGCTCGGCGGATGCTGCCGCACGGGCGGGTGCTGGTGGTGGTGCCGACGCTGGAGTTGCTCACCCAGACGGTCCGGGAGTGGCGGAAGGTGGGCCATGAAGGGCCGGCGGTCGCGGTGTGCTCGCTCCAGGACGATGCGGAGCTGTGGTCGATGGAGGTGCGCTGTACCACCAGCCCGGTCCGTCTCGCGCTGTGGCACGGCACCGGGCCGGTGACCGTCTACGCCACCTACGCCAGCCTCGGAGTCCTCGTGGAAGCCTTCGAGGGGGTATACGGACAGCAGCTGGCCCCGATGGACCTGGTGGTGGTCGACGAGGCGCACCGCACAAGTGGTTCACTGGGGAAGGCGTGGGCGGACGTCCACGACCATACGGTCATCCCGTCGGCGCGGCGGCTCTACATGACCGCGACGCCGCGGATCTGGCAGGAACGCCCGCCGCACCAGGAGGTGCGGGAAGGCCGGCGGGACGCCCTGCCGGAGGAGATGGCCGCCTCCATGGACGACACCGGCATCTTCGGGCCGGTGCTGTACGAGCTCACGTTGGCTCAGGCGGTGACACGGGGTCTCTTGGCCCGGTATCAGATCATCGTCGTCGAACTCGCCGACCCCGTCGTCACCCCGGAACGGCTGGGGAGCGAGGAGCGGCACGAGGAGGAGATCCGCGGGGAACGGCTCGCAGCCCTCCAGGCCGCGATGCTCCGTACCGCCGTCGACCATGACCTGAAAACCATGATCACCTTCCACCACCGCACCATCGAGGCGGAGGCATACGCCACCGGGCTGCCCGCCGTGGCGAAGCGGCTGCATACTGCCGACCCCGGCCGGTACCCGAAGACCGTGTGGGCAGGCTGGCTCCAGGGCGAACACCCCGCCGAGCACCGCCGCCAGATCCTCGAAGAGTTCGCCGCCCGGACCGGACTCGCCATGCTGTCCAACTGCAAGGTGCTCGGGGAGGGTGTCGATATCAGGGCCGTGGACTCCGTGGCCCTCCTCGACCCGAAAGACGCCCCGCACGACATCGTCCAAGCCATCGGCCGCGCCCTGCGACAGAAACCCGACGAAGGGAAACTCGCATCGCTGGTCGTACCGGTCTTCCTCGGGCCGGAAGAACAGCCCGAGGACATGTTCACAAGCGGGTCGTACAAGCCTTTGGTGAATGTGTTGCAGGGTTTGCGGGCGCATGACGAGTCGGCGGTGGAGCTTTTGGCGATTCCGCAGGAACCGCAGAAGCAGTCGGTCGAACCCTCCCTGCATATCGGCCCCGCACCCGGCGAGGGCGAGGCCGAGTCGCGGCTCCTGCTCCGGTTCTCGGTGCCCCGCGACCCCGTCATGATCGCGGAGTGGGTGTCGTTCAACGTGATCGACACCGAACGCCAGGACTGGGCCCGCGGCTACGCCGCCCTCAAGCGCTACGTGCTGCGCGAGGGGCATGCCCTGGTCCCGTACGGGCACCGCGAGCAGCCCGGCCCGTACCCGCTCGGGTACTGGGTCAGCCAGCAGCGCAAGACATACCGGGCCGGAACCCTGACCGGGAAGCGCGCGGAACGGCTGAAGCAGTTGGGGATGGTGTGGGAGGCCGAAGACGCCGCGTTCCAGGAGAACCTCGCCGCCGCACGCGCCTGGGCCGAACAGCACTGGGGCCTGTGCGCACCGCGGGCGGCCGTCGCGCTGGGGAAGCCAGTGGGCCAGTGGCTGTCGAATTTGCGTCGTCCTGGTGTTCTTGACGGGTATCCGGAACGGGCCGCCGCGCTCGCCGCCATCGACCCCGACTGGAACCCCGACTGGCCGGTGGAGTGGCAGCGGACCTACGCGTATGTCCGCGAGCTGCTCGCCGACGAGGGAACCAGCACCACGACCGGGAGCGGGACCGGAATCGCTGTCCTGCAACCCGGCGTCACCGTCCACGGCACCGACGTCGGACGCTGGCTCCACCGGCAACGCCAGCACACGGTATGGCGGGGGCTGATGGACGGGCAGCGCGAACGCCTGGCCCGCCTCGGCATCACACCCCTGCCCGCCCCTGCGAAGACGCGGGGGAAGGCCGGGAAGGGCGTGGGGGCCTTCGAGAGAGGCGTTGCGGCACTTGCCCAGTACAAGACCCGCACCGGGACGGTGGTGGTCCCCCGCGGGCACACAGAGGTACTGGAGGACGGCTGGGGCCCCGACGGAGACGGCGAGAAGACCGAAGTCCGCCTCGGCGTATGGATGTCCAACACCAAAACCCGCCGCACCGGACTCACCGACGACAAACTCGCGATCCTCGCCGCACTCGGACTCCACTGGACAGGGACGGAGGCGGGGGCGGGGGCGGCATGAAGGGACCGGTGGGAGGTCGAGAACGAGGCCGATGCCCAGGCACGGGCCGGGGTACGGCGCCGTGCGGCGGAGAAGAGTCTGACCGAGCGGAGGCGTAGCTCGCTGAGACGGTCCGAGGACAGCACAGTGACCGTGAAACCCTGCACACCCGCTCCGGGCTGACCGCCCCGCCGGATCCCCGGGCCGACGTGCCCGCCCGGTCCCGGGGCGGCTCACCCTTTGGGGTGCACTTCCCGGGTTCCGCCCCCGTACCGACCCGTACCCGTGTGAAGTGCCGTGGGACAGACCACCGCTCCGGTGGTCCCGTCGATCCATCCACTCACCCCCCACCGGGCCCTTCCCCCTGCCCAGGGACTCCTGGCGGCTCGGGCCCGGGAAACCCCAGGAACCCAGGAACGGAGTGACTCATGCGCATCCGCAGGACGTTACTGATTCCCGTCATCACGACCGCCACCGCCGGTCTCCTCGGCCTCGCCCCGGCGGGCACCGCCGTTCCTCCCCCGGCGGCGGAGGCCGCCGAGCCGCCCAGGGCCGTCGCCTCGGACTGGTCGGCCGGGGGCGAGGTGGCCACCGCGACCTGCCCGGCGGGCACCGGGCTGGTGGGCGGCGGCGCCGGGGCGCGCTACGCCCTGAACGGGGCGCACCAGGTGATCGACGACATCGAGGCGAACGCCCCCGATCCCGTCATGGCGAACAGCTGGAAGGTCCAGGTGAAGTTCGGCCAGGGGCGGGCCGTCGCCCTGTGCGACCCGGACGCGCCGACGCCGACGGTGGTCGCCTCGGAGTGGTCGGCGGACAAGGAGGTGGCCACCGCCACGTGTCCGGCGGGCACCAACCTCGTCGGCGGCGGACAGGACGCCCGGCTGCGGGTCAACGGCTACGACAACGTCATCGACGGCGTCGAGGCGAACGCGCCGTCTCCTGACACCCCGAACAGCTGGAAGGTACAGCTGCATCTGGGGCAGGCGCGGGCCTTCGCGATGTGCACGGCCGAAGCGCCCATGCCGACGGTGGTCGCCTCGGAGTGGTCGGCGGACAAGGAGGTGGCCACCGCGACCTGCCCGGCGGGCACCAACCTCGTCGGCGGCGGACAGGACGCCCGGCTGACCCAGAACCACTACGGCCAGGTCCTGGACGGCGTCGAGGCGAACGCGCCCTCCCCCGACCTGGCGAACAGCTGGAAGGTGCAGCTCAACGACGGCAAAGCGCGGGCCTTCGCGATGTGTACCGCCGAGGCGCCCCTCCCCGTGGTCGTCGCCTCTGAGTGGTCGGCCGACGGACAGCCCGCCGTCGCGACCTGCCCGGCGGGGACCCGGCTGACGGGCGGCGGGCAGGACGCCCGGCTGCGCCTCAACAACGCCGGGGATCCGATCGACGGTGTGACGGCCGATCTGCCCGACCCGGACCAGCCGAACAGCTGGAGGGTCCAGCTCCACTTCGGGCAGGCGCGGGCCTTCGCGATGTGCGCTCCCACTGCCTGACTCCGCCCCGGCGGGCCCGCGCCCGGACAGGGCCGGTGGACACGGCCCTTCAGACGCGGTCCCCCCTGGACGCGGTCTCCCCCGGTGGGAGGCCGCGTCCGACCTCGTACCCGCTTCCGTGCCTGTGCCTGTGCCGTTCGTGGCGAGACGGGTACGCGGCACGGCGGTGGGCGGACCGGGTCAGGTCCGGGGGCGGGCGCCGCTGCGCGCGTACTGCCCGGGGGCGACCCCCATCAGCCGCTTCAACGGGGCTCTGACGGACCACGGACAGGCGCTTCCCGCGCACACGGCCGTTTGCCAGGAACCTCACCTGATCGCTGAGACTGCGGGCAGCGGGCCAACTGCGGTCGCCTCGGAGAGAATGACGCCTCTGACCGGCCCTTGTCTCACACGGGTGAGAGCGTTTCCAGGCATTTTGTCCACAGCACCGGGCAGCAGGACGGGAAGACAGGTGTTCAGCGCCCGGCTGCACGTGAAGCCAGGCGGGCACACCAAGGGCCTGCAACCGAGCTTGCTGTCGCAGCGCTGGCAGGTGGGGCAACTGTCTCTTGTACACCGCGGGCGGTCTGCGGCGCGGCCGACGGGGGTGGTGCAGTCGGCAGGTACCACCGCCCGGGTTCTGTCCGGGCTGCCGGGCTGCGGCGGTGTGCCGGCCTGGACCGGGTGCGCACCGCTCAGCAGTGCGGC
The DNA here is from genome assembly GCF_005519465.1 of Streptomyces clavuligerus. Classification (NCBI taxonomy): domain Bacteria; kingdom Bacillati; phylum Actinomycetota; class Actinomycetes; order Kitasatosporales; family Streptomycetaceae; genus Streptomyces; species Streptomyces clavuligerus. The sequence goes on from NZ_CP027859.1 coordinate 5,030, forward strand.
GAGCATGAGCATCACGGCACCGGCCACCAGGCGGCTCCGCGGTGTTCCGCAGGTCATCCTCATGAGCCTTTCATCCCTTCGCCCGGAGGCCGCGGACCGGGTGCCCGCACCCACCCAGGCTCAGTGCAGCACGCACCATCTCCGACAGCAACACACAAAGCAATAGTGCGACTACCTTCCGTAAGGATAGGCTGTTTGGGGGACTGCCCGGACATGAACAGGCACGCTCATAACAGCCACCCATCCTGGGTGGTTGGCCCCGGACAGCACAGCTTGGTCATTCCATGACAGCCGTGATCAACGCCGCCCTGCACGCAAGCAGGCGGAACCTCCATCCTGGCCTGGCTGACGCCCACCCGGTGCTACCGCCGCACACATTCACAGCTGGGGCTCGACTGGGCAGGGGTGGGGCAGCGTGAGGAGCTGGTGGGAGGTCGAGGACGAGGCCGCCGAGGAGGTCCGTACTCCCCCGGTCGCCCCGAGGTCGCCGTATCTCCGTGCCCGATCCTGAGACCGAGCTGGACCGCTGTGAAGTCTGGGTCTTCGAATGGCGCCGTGTACGGGCGATCCGCGCCCGTTACGGACCACCCCCGAACAGCTCCTCGTCCAGCTCGCCCGGCACGTGCAGGCCGGGGAGAACCGTACAGTGACAGCAAAACCCTTCACACCGGGCTGACCGTCCCCCAGGCCGGCCATGTCCCCAGCACGGGGATGCCCTGGGCGGGCTGTGCCGAGCCACGGTAATGGGCAGCGTCCTCACTCGTCAGTGCCAGGATTCGGGGATGTAGATGACCGATATCACGCGTGCGATCGCGGCTGCGACGTCGGTCGCCGTGTCGCTCGGTCTGTCGGCCGACGACGCCATCGTTCTCCACACCTCGAACAGGCTGGCACTGCGGCTGACGCCGTGTAACGTCCTTGCCCGGGTCGGCCCTGCGGGGCATGAGGCAGCACCGTTCGAAGTCGAGCTCGCTCAGCGGCTCGCGCGGGCCGGATGCCCGACGGGCCTCCTGGAACCCCGGGTGGACCCACGTGTGTACACGCGCGACGGGTTCACCGTGACGCTGTGGACCTACTACGCACCCGTGACACCGCACGTCTCACCGGACGGCTACGCCAAGGCGCTGGAACGTCTGCATGCCGGCATGCGCAAGGTCGGCGGGCCGAGCCCGCGGTTCACGGATCGCATCGCGGAGGCGGAAGGCATCGTTGCCTGCCCGGATCTCTCACCCGCTCTCGCCGACGCGGACCGCGCGTTCCTCGGCGGCAGGCTGGGAAGCCTGCGACGGGCGGTCGAGAGCCGCGGTGCCGTGGAGCAGTTGCTCCACGGTGAGCCGCATCCGGGCAATGTGCTGAGCACGGAGGGTGGTTTGTTGTTCATCGATCTTGAGACGTGCTGCCGCGGACCCGTCGAGTTCGATCTTGCCCATGTTCCCGAGGCGGTCTGCGAGCACTATCCGAACGTCGACCAAGGGCTGCTGGACGAGTGCCGGCAGCTCGTTCTCGCGATGGTCGCGGCCTGGCGCTGGGAACGCGGCGACCAGCTCCCGAACGGGAGGCGCTTCGGAGAGGAATTCCTGCGCCTGCTGCGCGCTGGCCCTCCGTGGCCGACACTCGACACGGTCATCAGGCGACCGGACGGTCCGGAGAAAACGCCGAAGGTCACGCGGAGGCGGTAGGAAGCGACGCGAGGGGGGCTGCGGCCGTATCGGCCCGCCGCCCGCAGTCCACCGGACGACCTGTAACCGTCCGGCCGATCACACCCGTCCCGCCGAGGACCACCGCACGACGCGCCCTACCCGGCTCTCCCACCCCCACCGGCCCGCAGAGCCTCACCTCGATGAATCCCCTCCGCCGCCCTCAGCGCCGGTCCATGCGTAGCCTCCGCCCTCGCTCTCTCGCCGTCGTCCTGCGTGAGGCGTTCGGTAAGCCCTGGCCCCGGGGCGCGTTCCGCGGCCGTTCCTCGGGATGAGGAATGCGCCCGGGAAAACCGGATGACCATGTCCGGCGTCCGGACGTAGCCTCGGAGCGTGGACGAGATCGACAGACAGATCCAGGCCGAACTGGCCGAACTCGACGCGCTGGAAGCGGCGGAGGCGCGCGGTGAGTACCTGCCCCTTCCCGTGAGCACCGAACCGCCGCCGCCCGAGGGCTGGTTCCCCTGCCCCTGTTGTGGGCACCAGATGTTCAGCGGGGTCGGGGACTACGAGATCTGCGCGGTGTGCTCCTGGGAGGACGACCTCGTCCAGCTGCGGGTTCCGTGGTCCTTCGGCGCCAACGCGGTGTGCCTGATGGAGGCACAGGCCAACTACCGCCGGTACGGGGCCATGGAGGAGCGCTTCGTCACCAAGGTGCGCCCGGCCGCGCCCAATGAGCCGCTGGACCCGGGATTCCGGCCGGTCGACCTGGCGCGGGATTCCTTCGAGAGGCTGGGCGATACGGGGCCCCTGCCCTCGGATCTGTCCGTGCTCTACTGGTGGCGCCCGTCGTACTGGCGCCGGAGCGAGCCGCCCACCGGGCAGTTCTTCACCCCGGACCGGTGAGAACCAACCGCCCGGGCCTTGTCCGCAGGGCCAGCTGCACGCGGGCGTACCTGCGCCGGAGTGTCCGACCGCACCTTATTTCCGCGGCACACCGCCGGGTACCCGTCGCCGTCCCGGCCGTGCAGGGCAATCGTCACACCTTCCAGGAACGGTCTCGGTGAAGGTGCGGTCACGGGCTGGACCACCTGGACGACTGGTCGGCGGGGCTCCCGGCCGGGAGCGGCCGGGCTTCCCGGGCGAGCGCGGCAGACGAGCCGACAAGCGGACCGACAAGCGGGCGGGTGCGGCAGGCGTCCGCGTCGCCCCGCCGCGCAAGCACCCGGGTCAGCGCGTGGACCTCACACCCCGCCCTCGTTGAGCAGCGCGACCAGGGCATCGGCCGCGGGGGCCGAGGACGCCGGGTTCTGTCCGGTGATCAGCAAGCCGTCCCGCTGGACGTACGGCTCCCAGTCACCCGCCCTGGAGTACGCCCCGCCGAGCTTGACCAGTTCGTCCTCGACCAGGAACGGGACGACGTCGGTGAGTTGGACGGCCTCCTCCTCGGAGTTGGTGAACCCGGTGACCCGCTTGCCCGAGACCAGCGGGCTGCCGTCCTCGTTGACGACATGCCGCAGGACGCCCGGGGCGTGGCACACCAGAGCCACCGGCCTGCCCGAGCGCAGGGTGGTCTCGATCAGCCGCGCCGAGACCGGGTCCTCTGCCAGGTCCCAGAGCGGACCGTGGCCGCCGGAGTAGAAGACCGCGTCGAAGCCGTGGGCCGGGACCGCGTCGAGGCGCACGGTGTGCGCCAGCGCCCCGGTCGCCTCCGGGTCGGCCTCGAAGCGTCGGGTCAGGTCGGTCTGGAACTGGGGCTCGTTGCTCTTGGGGTCCAACGGCGGCTGCCCGCCTTGGGGAGAGGCGAGCACGATCTGCGCACCGGACTCCTTGAACCGGTAGTACGGCGCCGCCAGCTCCTCCAGCCAGAACCCGGTCCTGCGGCCGGTGTCCCCCAGCTCGTCGTGCGAGGTGAGGACGATCAGAATCTTCATGACGCGCTCCTGTTCGAGTGGACCGACGTGGCCCGACGCCACCCGTGCCGTCGGTTCGGCCGGGGTGCACGGGTACCAACCACTCATAGGTTCCTCTGCCGGGACCGTCCATGGGAGCAACCGGACCAGAGCAATCGCGTGACAGTCGATCGCTGCGTACCGCCCGCACAGTGACGGCCGCGTGCGCGTCACCATCCCTGACCGCTGCCGCGAACCCGGTGGCTGTGCCGCCCTGGCCACCCCTGTACCCGGGCAAGTACCCGGGCAGGTCCGCGACCCGGGCCGACCGGTGTGGGAGCGACACCTGGTGAACGACGGACAACCAGCCACCCGCCCTTTCCCCTGAACCGAGAGGGAGCCCAATGCCCCCACCCGCACACTGCTGCTGCCCATGACGGTGCTCCGGCCGAACATCCCGAGTCCACACCGTCACCGCGCCGCGCACCCAGCCAGCCTGCCCATGAGCCAGTCCGACGGGGTTCGTGCGGGTCGGGTCAGGCGGGCGGGGCTGTGGGGCGGTGGGCGGTCACCGTGATCGTGGCCATGCCCAGCTCTTGGAGGCCGGGCCGGGAGAGCGCTGCCAGGACGGTCGGCACGTCGTCGGGGAGAACATCCGGGAGCTCGGCGATCTCGGTGGCGAGCCGGTCGACGGTGAGCCGCCAGAACGTGCCCATCGGGGTGTCGTGCGCCACCGTGGGGACGTGCGTGCGCATGTCGACGTCGACGAGGCCGTGGGCAGTGGCGGTTCGGGCCAGGTCCCGGCCCCAGTCCGTGCAGTCTGTACCCAGGCGCTCGGCGAGCACCCGCAGGGCTCCGAGCGACACCCGGCGGTAGCGGGGGTCCCGGGATGCCTCAAGGGAGAAAAGCGCCGGTTCCTCGATGACCAGGCGTCCACCGGGCGCCAGCCATCGCAGGATCCGGGCGAACACGGCCTCCCGGTCGGGCAGGTGGTGAAGCAGGTAGCGGACGTGGATCAGGTCGAACCCCGCTTCGGGGAGTTCGTCGCGGGTCACGTCGTGGCGCAGCACGGTGAGCCGGTCGTGCCGGAGGTCGGCGAGGAACCGGGGGTCGAGGTCGGTGGTGGTGACGTGGGCACTGGGCAGGCGGTCGAGGACGAGCCGGGTGAGGGTGCCGGCGCCGGCCGCGAGTTCGAGGACCCGGCGGACCGGGCGGGCCGGTCCGGCTGCGGGGGTGAGCAGGGCCAGCGTCGACTCCTCGTCGAGGACGGCGGCCAGGGCGAGAAGGCGGGCGTGCTCTTGCGCGTCGGCGCCGCTGAAGATCCGCTCCCCGTACCGTTCGGCGGGATGTTCGGCAGGGGGCTCGGCCGGACGTTCGGCTCGGGTGGTGGTCATCGGGGTCTCCGGGAGGCCGGGATGGCGGGCAGGAGGGTGAGGTCCGCTGGCGAGAGGCTGTCGGGGCGTTGGTGTCCGGTGAGAGTGAGTGCCCCGGTGAACTCGGTCTCCAGGCAGCGCAGGACGTGCTCGACGCCGGCCCGCCCCCCGGTGGCCAGGCCGTAGAGCCACGGCCGGCCGATCATGACCGCGCTCGCCCCGAGGGCCAGCGCGATCAGCACGTCGGTGCCGGTGCGGACTCCGGAGTCGAAGAGGACGGGGATCTGATCGCCGACGGCTTCGGCCACGAGGGGCAGGCAGTCCAGGGCGGCTGGGCCGCTGTCGAGTTGGCGACCGCCGTGATTGGAGACGATCAGGGCGTCGGCGCCCGCGTCGCGGAGCCGGACCGCCTCGTCCGCCCGGCACACTCCCTTGACGGCGAGGGGAAGGTCTGTCCAGGAGCGGAGGAGTTCGAGGTCCCCGGGGGCCAGGGCGGGGCGGGTGTAGTAGCGGTTCCAGGCCACGGCGGCGGCTCGTACCTCGGCCGGGCCGAGGGCCCGGGCGGGTTCCGGGGACGGTTCCTGGGAGAGTCCGGCGAGTTCGCGGAAGCGCGGGTCGGAGAGGTAGTTGCCCAGCCCGTGACCCCGGCCGAACGGGAAGAAGCCGGTGTCCAGTTCGCGGGTCCGCCAGCCGGCCACGTGGCAGTCGCCCTGGAGCACGACGGCCGTGTAGCCGGCCTTCTCGGCGCGTTCGAGGAGCGAGCGGGCCAGTGATCCGTCGTCGGGCCAGGCGAACTGGAACCAGCGCCTGCCCTCGGGGGCGGCCCGCGCGACCTCTTCCAGCGGGGTGGAGGAGGCCGAGGACAGCACCTGCACGACGCCGACTGCGGCGGCGGCCTCGGCCGCCGCCTTCTCGGCCTCTGGGTGGGCAAGCTCGGCGACCCCGGCCGGGGCGAGCATCACCGGGAGGCTCATGGGCGTGTCCAGGATCGTGCACGAGGTATCGGCAGGGCGACCGTCCCGCAGGATGCGGTAGGTCAGGCCCCAGCGGGCGAACGCCTCCTCGTTCGCGGCCACCGTCCGCTCGCGGCCCGCCCCGCCCGCGATGTACGCGAAGGTCCGGCTCGGCAGCGCCTCCCGCGCGGCCTCGACGAGCCCCTCCACCGTGAACGGGAACGGGCTTCCGCCGGCGGCGAAGACCGCGCTCTGATAACCACCCGTGTATCCCATGGCGTACTCCTCCACATCGTCGGCATGAGGATGCCCGTGATGATCACGGGCCGATATGGGGGAAGGGGGGAACGGCCGGTTCCCCACGCATGGTCGTCCATTCTCGATCGGCTCCGACGAGCGGGGCCTCCTGGGGCGGACGGGCGCCCGAGGGCGGTCACGAGGGCATGGGACCACGGGGCGGCGGGGCGGATGCGGGCCTGTTCGCACAGGCTCCGATCCGGGTGGCGGGCTCAAGGATCACCAGTACCCGCAGAGCGGCCTTCGGGCTGCCGCGCGGTCACCACGTCCCCGGCCGCGAGACCGACCGCGGCCCGACCCCCGCCCCTTCCACGCCCCGGACGGCACCCCGGCCCCGTCCTGGGCAGCGCGCAGCGGCGTACCCGCCGTGCGGTGGCCGTCATCGTCGGCCGTCACCCCGCGGAAGGGGCAGCGCCACCCGGACCGCGGGCGAACAGGCGGCATGCCGATCACCGGCCCATGGGACCTCGGTGTTGACCTGTGTGAAAGCGCGATCCGGTGCCTTCCCGCCAGGCGGGAGGCCTTCATCGACTCTTCACCGCCCCGCCCGCCGCCGGGGAGCCCGTCGTATGGGGACCGGACACCTCCGTGTCGTCCTTCCATCCGGAAGAGGCCCGGCCCCCTGTGCCGAAACGAGCAAGGGGGGACTGCCTGCCCGTCCCGCTCAGAGCATCCGGGCCGCGCGCTGTGCGCGAGCGGGCCGGGTCCACTGTGCGAAGCCGCCCCTTGACCGCGGTCTGCTCGCCGCTCGCCACCGATGCCCGTTGCGCCCCTTGGCTGCCCCTCATCCTCCCGGTTTGTCCATGAGAGGCATCGAGGTCGGCCTGCGCCGCGAGCGGGCGGGCGGGTGCTGTGGGACTCGTTCGGGGGTGTCTCGGATGCGGGTCCGGTCGGGAGGGGGTGATCTGGGGGTGACCTTCCGGCCGCGGCGGTGGGCTGTGCGGCCCGGAGCGCGGCCGGTCCGCCCCGGCCGAGAAGGAATACCGCCCGTGAAGAACGTCGCGAGAGTCGGCGCCGCCGTCGTGGCCCTGGTCTGTAGCACCGCGCTCCAGGCAGGCACCACAGCCGGCGCGACGGACCTGGCGCCCCCGCCCATCACGACCACTGTCCCCGACGCCCTCGAAGCTCCCGACACCCCCGGCGCCGCCTGCTCCCAGGGACGCGCCCCGGCATCCGGGCGGCTTCCTCAGGTCGACTGCGCCCGCTGCCAGGCGTTTTGGGGCAAGATCGGCTGCTGCTATCTCATCAACAAGAGGTGCTGCAACTACACGCCGCCACCGCCCGCCGCGTCCCGAGTGACGGGGAAACCCGAGTCCGTGGCGGTACCGCTGTGGTCGGAGCCGCCTCGGCTCCCCCTCCGCTCCTGACGACGCCGGGTGGCGTTCCCGGCCCGGGCCGTGAGGGTGATGCGCCGGGCGGTCCGGCGGATGCGCGGGAAGGCTGCTTCCGGGCGGCCGGACGGGCCGCATGGTGAACGGTTTCGGGAGCGTGGGTGGGGTGCGCGTCAGGTACGCAGGCCGGGTGGCCTGCACGGGTGCGGCAGTCCTGGGGGCAGTGGCGGTGACGCTGCCCGCCGCGGCGGCGCAGCCACGTGCTGTGGAGCACGGGTACGTGGTGTTCACCCGGTCGCAGGCCGCGTGGACTTTGCCCGAGGGAGTGGACTCGGTCACGGTCTTCATGATCGGCGGGGGCGGTGGTGGTGCCGGTGGAGGTGGGGGCGGCGGAGGAGGGGGCGGTGAGGCGTGGAACGTCGTCGGCTCGACCCAGGGCCGGTCCGGAGGTTCCGGAGGAGGGGGCGGCGGGGGCCGGGCCCTGTGCTACACGGCCACGGTGACGCCGTATCCCTTTGGGCCGGATCCGCGGACCTAGCGAATCGTCGTGGGTACGGGCGGCTCGTACGGGAGCGGCGGCGCGGGTGCTGAGGGCGGTGCGGGCCAGGAAGGCTCCCGGCGTCAAGCCACCCACCGGCCGATGTCCGCGAACGGCCCGGCCCGGCCCGTTCCTTGAGTATCACGAGGACCTGGGTGTGGACCCGGTCCACCGCCTGGTGCTCGATGTCGGTCGCGATGCCGATGCCCAGGCGCCGGACGTAGGTGTACTCGTCTTCGTCCTTCCACTGCCAGGCAGTGAGGTCGGGGTCGATGACGAGGTCGACGGTCAGGTCGAGGGTGTGGGCTTGTCGGTGTGGCGGTAGCTCAGGTGCGGGGCCGTGGTCTGCTGGATCTGTTCGACCGTGCGACCTTCGGCACCCCCGAGGACACGCAGCACGCCACAGCCGCGAGGCTGGGTGCGTCCACGTCTTCACCCGAAGGGGTGAAACAGTGGCATCGGTCCGGGCTGGAACGCGCGGTCGCCGCCTGCCGTCGACGCCGTCCGGCAGGGCTGCCGTACAGGGACCGCGGGCGGGAAGGGACAGTCTGCGGGGGCGTGTTCCGGCGGCCGGTCCGGGGCCTACCGCGCCCGGAGCGTACGTCGGCACCGGTCTCCGTCCGGCGAGCCGCGGCGCCTCCGCCCCAGGTCACGCCGCCTCACCCGGCTGAGGAAGCGTGGCCGCCCCGGCGCCGCTGCGCCGGGCCCGGGCCTCGCCAGTGCGACGCGCACCCAACCGCCGCACCGGCCAGGGGCGGGGTCTCCCCTCCCTCCGCACCCGCCCTCCTCACCGCTTCCCCTCGCCCCGCAGTGGCTTGATCACAGCTCTTGCCGCGTGCGAGAACGCCCTCGCATCCTGTCCGGGCGTGCCAGGCGCCTGTTTGCGGGATGTCCTCGGGGGTGTCCCGGTTGTGTCCGGCGGTCGTCCCCTTGCCATTCCCGGCCTGGGACGACGACTCCCCGACCGCCCTCCGCCGGCTTTGGGGAGCCGACCGACCGTTCACCCCCGCGCCCCCGCGCCGGGCCCCAGGAAAAAGGAACTCCCCGTATGCGTCCGCCCACCACATCCGTCCGATCCCGGAAGCAGCCGGGGCGCATCCTGCTCGCGATGGCCGGTTCCTGCGGCCTGGCCGTGGCCTCGCTGACCGCCGTGACCCCGGCCGCTCACTCCGCCCCCGCCCCCGCGGCGTGGGCCGCGGCCGAGGCGCCGCTCGCCTATGTCGCGAACTACAGCGACGACACCGTCTCCGTGATCGATACCGCCACCGAGACCGTCACTTCCACCTTCCCGGTCGGCGACGGCCCCAAGGGCCTGGCCGCCTCCCCGGACGGCGGCCGTCTCTATGTGAGCAACGGGAACGCCGGAACCGTCTCCGTGGTCGACACCGCCACGGGCACGGTCATCGCGACCGTCCCCGTAACGGGCAGCCCCAACGGCATCGCTGTCACACCCGACGGGTCCCGTGCCTATGTCGTCACCAGCGGCAACAGCCGGCTGACGGTGATCGACACCGCGGCGAACACGGTGACCACCACCATCGCTGTCGGCAGCGCCCCCCAGCAGGTCGCCGTCTCCCCCGACGGCGCCCGCGCCTATGTCACCAACTACAACGACCGCTCGGTGTCGGTGGTCGACACCGCCACGAACACCGTCACCGGCACCATCGACGTCCGCGGATTCCCCCAGGGCGTCGCCTTCACCCCCGACAGCGGCCGGGCCTATGTCACCCGCCCCTACTCCAACTCCGTAGTGGCGATCAACACAGCCACCAACGCCGTGTCCGCCAACATCCCCCTCACCGACCGCCCGTACGGCGTCACCGCCTCCCCGGACGGCACGCGGGTCTACGTCTCCCGGCACTGGGGCGCCACCGTCGCCACCATCGCCACCGCGACCAACACCGTCAGCGCGACCGCCCTCGCCGGGAACACCCCCGGCGAGGTGGCCGTGACCCCGGACGGCGGCCATGTCTACGCCACCAACGGCAACTCGGCCACCGTCTCCGTGATCGACACCGCCACCGGCACCACCAACGCCATCCCCGTGGGAGTGACCCCCGCCGATGTCGTGATCGCCGAACGCCCCACCGCCGACCTCGGCGTGGCACTGACCGCCACCCCCCGCCCCGGCCTGCTCAACGGCCGTATCGACTACACCGTGACCCTCACCAACCACGGACCCCGCACCCTCGCCTCCGCCGCCGTCACCGTGGGTCTGCCCAGCCCCACCGGCTCGACCAGCCCCGACTGCGCCCTCACCACCGGCACCGCCACCTGCACCGCCACCGGCCTCGCGCCCGGCGCGAGCACCACCCGTCAGATCACCGTGCCCGTCGGCATCCTCAGCCTCGGCACCCCGTACACCGTCACCGCCACCCGCACCACCAGCGCGCCCACCGACCCCAACCCCGCCAACGACCGCGCGTCCCGCACCTGCACCGCCACCACCGGGCTGATCATCAGCTGCTCCTGATACTCCCGTAGCGGTGGAGGCCGGCCCGGCAGCCCGCCTCCACCGGCCCCTACCGGCCCCACCGCTCAGCGGCGCGAAGCCCGACCACGCCCCGGCCGGGAAGGCACGTGCTCCGCTGCGGCCAGCCTTGTCAGGCATGCGTGGTGGGCTGTCAGGTGCTGTGCGCAGGCGGATGGTGATCAGGCGATAGGGCCGGGTGCAGCCGGGGGCTGGAGCTCGCGGCTGGCCGGCCCCGGGACGGTGCCGTCCCGGGGCCGGCCGGGCTACAGGCGGCGTCCGAACAGGCCGCGGCCCTTCTTCGTCGTGGCGGCGGGCGCGGCGCGGGCGGAGACTTCCTCCGCCTGGCGGCGGGCGCGGCGTTCGGCTTCGGACCGGGCGAGGTGCTCCTGCTCGAACGGTCCGCACAGGTGGTCCCGCTGCCCGGGCCGCCCACGGGTCCGGACCTGCTGCCAGCGGTCGTCGCTGAACCGTCTCCCGCAGCCGACGCACACGGGCCGCCGCGCTTCCCGCTCGGCGGCCTCGCACTCTGTACGGCGCCTACGGACCGTTGAGCTTGATGGCGTAGAGCCGGTCGCCGTCGGGGTTGTCCAGGGTCTCGGGCAGCGTCCGCCAGCCGTCGCGGCCGAGCCTGCGCCACACCGCGCCCACGGCACCGGCCGGATCGGCGGTGATCCGCTCCCAGCTCGGTGACGACCACCGGCAGCGCCTGGTCGTTTAGTCGACCACCGCGACGCCCTCTCCCCACCCAGATACGGGACACCGGCGAACCAGGGGCGGGCGGCCTGCTCCAGGCTCCGCATCCGGCCCCTCCCGCTGCGCGACCATCCATCCGACTGCCCAGTGGACAACGAACACCACCGGCACATAGCCCTCACGACCTGTCGCCGGGTAGAGGCACCACCACAGCCGGAACCCGTGCACCTCCGCGCCCTCGCGGCGGGCCGCCCGCTCCCGGTGCGGACCGGCCTTCGGCGCCGGCAATTCGAACACTCGGCGTAGCGGCGCACCTTGGCGGCCAAGTCGTCGACGGGCTCGGTGACGCGGTCGACCTCCAGCAGTATCGCGGGCACTCCGGCGTCCGGCTCACCCCGGTCGTCGGGCTTCGGCTTCCGCAGCGCGGAGATCCTGATGTTCTTCGGCAGCAGCAGCCGGGCTTCCTTGTGCCCCTGCTCGGTGAGGACCCACAGCTGGTGTCCGGACTCCAGGCGGGTCTCCACCCGGACCCTCTCGACGCGCGAACGATCCCCGCGGGGCGGGGCAGACTGTGATGAGGAGTCGATGCATGAGTACATCGCCGGGCGACCCCCGCGCGGGCGGGGCAGACACTTCGTGACCTTGGACGTTGTCACGTGATCATGCTGTTTTCATTTACCTGCATTCGAGGCCGTTGCTCCGTTGTCCGCAGGTGAGCTGGGCTGGGTGTTCAACGGTATCGGGCGGTGCGGTCGTTGTGGGGGTGTCCGGTCGACTTCCGTATTACGGAGCGTGCCACATCCCCGGTGTGGGGTTCGGTGGAGTCGGTCGGGTCCGGTGCCGGTTCAGCGGAACTGTGCCTGGCCGGGGAGGCCCGCCCGGTGGTCTTCGAGGATGGCGTCGAGGACATTGATTGCGGTGGTTCCGTCAGGGCCGCAACCGTCATCGGTTCACCGAACGGCTCCACGACAACCTCCGGGTGGCCAGCACCCTGGACAACATCTCCGCCGCTGTCGAAGCGCTGCGCCCGCTGGCGACCAAGGGCGGGCAGCGCGGATTCGCGGTCCGGGTGCGGCGGCGCGACAAACGGTTCCCGCTGGCCTCGTCCCGGATGGAGGCGTACCTCGGCGGCCGGATTCTCGCGGAGCTGGACGGTCTCCGGGTCGACCTCGGCGCACCCGATGTCACCCTGACCGTGGGGATCGACCGCAAGGGGACCTATGTGTCCGAAGTCGGTACCCGGGGCTGAGCGGGCTGCCCGGCGGGGCCGGCGGCCGGGCCCCGCTGCTCCTGTCCGGCGGCCATGACTCGCCCGTCGCCGGGCACCGCGCCATGCGGCCTGGCCTGGCCTGCGACTTCGTCCACTTCAGCGGAGCCCCGTACACCAACGCGTCCTCGGTCTACAAGGCGTACGCCCTCGCCCGGGAGCTGAACCGCTACCAGCCGCCCGGGCGGCTCCATGTCATCGCCCTGGGCAAGGCACAGAAGCCGGGGCCGGACGGCTCCAGGCCGTCGCCCAGTGCCCGCTGGCGGCCCGCACCGCCTCGGCACTGGCCGCGCGGACCGGTGCCGAAGCCCTGGTGACAGGCGACAGCCGAAGATCATCGACGAGGCCCGCAGGGTCGGCACCGCCGACATCTCGACCCTGCCCGACGAGGACTGCTGCTCGCTGCTCGCACCGCCCCGGGCCGGCACCCGGGCCGAACTGCCGCGGTTGCGGTCCGTGGAGCGGCGGATCGATCTGGACGAGGTGGTCGAGGCGCTGCTCGACAGCCTCCAGACCATGGCGCCCGGCACCGGGGAAACAGCCCACCACCGTGCCAGCTCCGGCCCGCGCCACCCCGGCAGCCACCGCCGGTTGACCACCTGCCGTCGTCCGGGGGCCGTCTCCCGGGCTCGCCTCGTTGCCGGGCAGCGGGCCCGGCTCAGGCCGGCCGGAGGGCCGTCGGCACCGGCCGCTGGTGAGGTCCGTCGTAGGAGGCGAGGGGGCGGATCAGTGTGTTGTGGGCGAGCTGTTCGGTGATGTGGGCGGTCCAGCCGGTGATCCGGCTCATCACGAAGATCGGGGTGAAGGTCGAGGTGTCGAACCCCATCAGGTGGTAGGCGAGACCTGCCGGGTAGTCCAGGTTGGGGTGGATGCCCTTGCGCTGGAGCATGGCGTGCCGCAGAGCCGTGTGCAGGGTGGCCAGTCGGGTCGCCTCGGGGTCGGCGGCGCGGGCCACCAGACGGTCCAGGGCGGTCTGCATGATCGGGACGCGGGAGTCGCCGTGCTTGTAGACGCGGTGGCCGAAGCCCATGATCTTCCGCTTGGCGGCGAGGGCCCCGTCCAGCCACTCCTGGGCCCGGTCCGGGTCGCCGATCTCCTCCAGCATGTGCATCACGGCCTCGTTGGCGCCGCCGTGCAGCGGTCCCTTGAGGGCGCCGACGGCGGCGGTGACCGCGCTGTAGAGGTCGGAGAGGGTGGAGGTGACGACCCGGGCGGTGAAGGTGGAGGCGTTGAAGCTGTGCTCGGCGTAGAGGACGAGGGAGATCTCGAAGCAGCGGACCGTGTCCGGGTCGGGGACCTCGCCGAAGCACATGTGGAAGAAGTTCTCCGCGTACCCGAGATCCGGGTCGGGGGAGATCGGGTCGAGACCCCGGCGGCGGCGGTGGTCGGCCGCGACCACGGTGGGCAGCTTCGCCAGCAGGGTGAGGGACTTGGTCCGGTTGGCGGCCGGGCTGCCGTCGTCCTCCGTCGGGTCCTCGGCGCCCAGGAAGCTGACGGCGGTGCGCAGCACATCCATGGGGTGGCAGGTGCGCGGCAGACCGGTCAGGAGTTCGGCGGTGGTGCGGTCCAGGGGCCGCAGCGCCCGTTCGCGCGCCTGGAAGTCGCGGAGTTCGGCCTCGTCGGGGAGTTCGCCGTGCCAGAGCAGGTGGGCGACTTCCTCGAAGGAGCGGCGGGCGGCCAGTTCCTGGACGGGATAGCCGCGATAGGTGAGGGAGTTGGTCTCCTGGATGACGGTGGAGATCTCGGTGGTATCGACGACGACACCGGCGAGACCCCGGTGGATCTCGGGCGCGGTGGCGGACATGGCGGGCCTCCGGTGCGGGTCAGTTTCCGGGCGGAAGGGTGAAGTCGTACACGGCTCCGTCGAAGGCCGTGTACTCCTCGTAGCCGAGGAGTTCATAGAGGCGGGAGCGGGTCTGCATACGGGGCAGCAGGGACTCCTGGGTGCCCTCGGCGGCGAGGGTGCGCAGCCCGTCCTCGACCGCGCCCATCGCGAGGCGCAGCAGGGTGACGGGGTAGAGCGCGATGTCGTAGCCGAGGTCCTGGAGGGTACGGGCGTCGAGCGGCCGGGACTTGCCGAACTCGGTCATGTTGGCGAGCAGGGGGACGGGCACCGCCGTGCGGAACGCTTCGAACTCGCGCTCGTCGGCCAGGGCCTCGGGGAAGATGGCGTCGGCACCCGCGTCGATGTACGCCTTCGCCCGGTCGATCGCCGCGTCGAGTCCTTCGACTGCGCGGGCGTCGGTGCGGGCCATGAGGAGGAAGTCCGGGTCGCGGCGGGCGTCGACGGCGGCGCGGATGCGGTGGGTCATCTCCGCGCGGGGGACGACGGTCTTGCCGTCGAGGTGGCCGCAGCGCTTGGGGTTGACCTGGTCCTCCAGGTGGAGTCCGGCGAGTCCGGCGTCCTCCATGAGCTGGACGGTGCGGGCGGCGTTCAGGGGTTCGCCGAAGCCGGTGTCGGCGTCGATGAGGACGGGCAGGTCGGTGACGCGGGTGGTCTGCTGGGCGCGGGCGGCGGCCTCGGTGGCGGTGGTGAGGCCGATGTCGGGCAGGCCGAGATCGGCGGCGAGCACCGCCCCGGAGAGATAGGCGGCCTCGAAGCCGGTGTCCTGGGCGATCCGGGCGGAGAGCGGGTTGAGGACGCCGGGCATGAGCAGCAGCCGTCCGGTGGTGAGCCGTTCGCGCAGGGCGCGGCGGCGTTCGGCGGGGGTGGTGCGGGTGTGGAGCATCAGAAGAGGCCCTTCGGCAGGGTCGCGTCGAATGCGGCGACGGCCTCGGTGTCGACGGCCGGGAAGAGTCTGTCGAGGTCGGTGGCGGCCAGTTCCGGCAGGTGTGCGGCGGTGTCGAGGAAGCGGCCCTGGTCGGCGGGGGTGACGGCGGTCCCGGCGAGGGTGTGGAACTTGGCGGTGTAGGCGGGGCGGTCGAAGGGCCGGGCCCCGGCCGGGTGGGCGTCGGCCACCGCCCGTTCGTCCTCGATCACCGTGCCGTCGTCCAGGGTGATCACCGCGCGTCCGCCGAAGGCCCGGCGCTGCGGGTCGGGGTCGTGGTACCGGCTGGTCCAGGCCGGGTCCTCCACGGTGGTGATCTTCCGCCACAGGGCGACGGTGCCGGGCCGCTGGGCGCGTTCGGGGGCGTAGGAGCGTTCGTGGTGCCAGACGCCGTCCTCCAGGGCGACGGCGAAGATGTAGGGCAGCGAGTGGTCGAGGGTCTCGCGGCTGGCGGCGGGGTCGTACTTCTGCGGGTCGTTCGCGCCGGAGCCGATGACATGGTGGGTGTGGTGGCTGGTGTGCAGGACGATCGAGCGGATCCTCTCCACCGGGCCGGTCTTCTCGCGGAGCCGCCGGGCCAGGTCGATGATGGCCTGGGCCTGGTACTCGGCGGAGTGCTCCTTGGTGTACGTGTCGAGGATGGCGCGCCTCGGCTCGCCGAGGGCGGGCAGTGACACGGTGTAGTCGGCGGTGGGCCCGTCGAGCATCCAGGCGAGGAAGCCGTCCTCGCCCTCGTAGATCGGGGACGGGGAGGTCTCGCCGCGCATCGCCCGGTCGACGGCCTCGATGGCGGCCTTCCCGGCGAAGGCGGGGGCGTACGCCTTCCAACTGGAGATCTCGCCCTTGCGGGACTGGCGGGTCGCGGTCGTGGTGTGCACGGTCTGCTGGACCGCCTGGTACACGGCCGGTGTCGGCAGCCGCAGCAGCGCGCCGATGCCGCAGGCGGTGGCCGCGCCGAGGTGGGCGACGTGGTCGATGCGGTGCTCGTGCAGGCAGATTCCCTTGACCAGGGCGACATGGATCTCGTACGCGGCGACGATGCCGCGCAGCAGATCGGCCCCGGTCCGGCCGGTGTGCTGGGCGACGGCGAGCAGCGGGGGGATGTTGTCGCCGGGGTGGGAGTAGTCGGCGGCGAGATAGGTGTCGTGGAAGTCCAGTTCACGGACGGCGGTGCCGTTCGCCCAGGCGGCCCACTCCGGGGAGACCCGGGCGCGGCTGCCGAAGACGGAGGCTCCGGGCGCCGTGGCCCGGTGGGCGGTGGCCTGGGCGCGGGCGACGGCGACCGGGCGGCGGGACAGGGAGGCGACCGCGACGGCGGCGTTGTCGATCACCCGGTTGACGGCCATGGCGACGCTGTCGGTCTCCAGTTCCTCCGTCGCGGTGGCGACGGCCGCCAGTTTCCAGGCGAGCTGCTCCTCGCGCGGGAGCCGGTCGGCGCTGGGGTGGACACGGACGTGGTGCTCGATCACGGGACTCCTCCGGGGGTGCCGGTCGGGGCTGCTGTGATCGAGCGTGCCTCGCGGCGGGTGCCCGGTGCCACTGCTCCACGCTGTGGAATCCGTACAGCGGCCATCCGTGATTCTGCGGAACCTGCGAATTCTGCGGATGCTACCTTCGCAGCTGTGGCGCGGTCGCGGCCCCGGTGCGGCGGCGGCCGGAGAGGAGGCGGTCATGGGACGACGGCCGACCGGACGCAGGATCTACGCCCATGCGAAGCTGCGGCGGCTCCGGCGCGAGCACGGGATGAACCAGGTGGAGATGGCCCGTGCCCTGGCCATCTCCACCAGCTATGCCAACCAGCTCGAACAGAGCCAGCGCCCGCTGACCGCCCCGGTGCTGCTGCGGATCGCGGAGGTCTTCGGCGTCGACCCCGAGTACTTCTCCGAGGCGGACGAGGACCGGCTCGCCACCGATCTGCGGGCCGCGCTCGCGGACGAGGCGTGCGGGGCGGAGCTCCCGGGGGCGGAGGAGATCAATGAGGCGGCCCGGGACCACCCCGAGGTGGCGCGCGCCCTGGTGGCCCTGCACCGCCGCTACCGTGACACCGTGGAGCGGGCCACCGCGCTGGCGCCGGCCCGGTCCGGTGAGGCCGGGCTGGCTCCGGGTGAGCCGCACGACGAGGTACGGGACTTCTTCTACGCCCACCACAACCACTTCGGGCCGCTCGACACCGAGGCCGAGCGGACGGCGGAGGCGCTGGAGCTGCGGCCGGGCCGCACCGCCGATCCGATCGCCGAACGGCTCACCGGGCGGCACGGTGTCAGGATCGTCCGCACGGCTCCGGGGCGGTCGTCCGACACCCGGCGCTACGACCCGGGGTCCGGGGTCCTGTTCCTGTCGCCCTGGCTGAGCGACGGGCAGCGCGCCTTCCAGCTCGCGACCCAGCTCGCGCTGCTGGAGCACGGCCCGCTGCTCGGCCGGCTCGCCGGTGACGGGCCTGAGCTGACCTCCCCGGAGTCCACGGCGCTGGCCCGGATCGGTCTGGCGAACTACTTCGCGGGGGCGCTGCTGATGCCGTACACCGCGTTCCACGAGGCCGCCGAGGAGGCCGGATACGACATCGAGCTGCTCTCCGCCCGCTTCGGTGTCGGCTTCGAGGCGGTCTGCCACCGGCTGAGCACGCTCCAGCGCACCGGGTGCCGGGGAGTGCCCTTCTCCTTCCTGCGGGTGGACCGTGCCGGGAACATCTCCAAGCGCCAGTCCGCGACCGACTTCCACTTCTCCCGGCTCGGCGGGACCTGCCCGCTGTGGACGGTGTACGAGGCGTTCTCCGCGCCCGGCCGGATACTGACCCAGGTCGCGGAGATGCCTGACGGCAAGCGGTACTTCTGGATCGCCCGGACCGTCACCCGGGGCGGTTTCGGGCACCACGCGCCGCGCGCCGAGTTCGCCGTCGCGCTCGGCTGCGAGCTGCAGCACGCGCACCGGCTCGTCTACGCCGAGGGCGTCGCGCTGGACGCGCCCCGGGCCGCGACACCCATCGGTCTGGGCTGCCGGATCTGTGAGCGGCGGGACTGCGCGCAACGGGCCCGTCCGCCTGCCGGGGGACGGCTGGCCATCGACCCGGACCGGCGGACCTATGTGCCGTACCCGGTGGAGCGTGTCCGTCCATGACGGCGCGGACGCTCGGATCGTTCCCTCGCGGTGATGGCGTACCGGGGATGCCGGTGCCCCGCGCAGGCAGTCCACCACCGGGCGCTCGCCCTCGGGTAGCGCGTCGGTGTCGACGAGGTCGAGGCGGGGCGGGCCCATGGCCTGCGCGGCCGGTGAGTCCGAGTGGCTGAGCCGGTCGTGGACCGCCCGCACCGCCCCGAGCGGATGCAGGAAAACTACATCTACTGGCGTACTGAATCGGACGTAGATCGTCTGGTCCTATCACGGCCGGAACACGCCTCATGTCCCATTGCGAACGGGCTCCCATGGGACCGTCCAAACGATCGGCGGCCCGCGCCGAGCCCGGATGTCCAGCGGCAGTTCCGCGATACCCGGATGGCCTCTACACCGAGTCCGCCTGCGGATTCACGAGTCTCACGGCGCCTCCGGTCGGGCAGGAAAAATCGCCGGAGCCCCGCCCCACAACTATCTTCAGCTATCTTCCGCCCGGCCAGAAGGGCCCATTGAGCCATTGTCCCGGCGCGAGAAATCGTCTGTCGGACCCTCCGCCCGCCCTGTTTGCCTGGGACACCACAGGTCAGAGCGGTCCACCGTCCTCCGGAACCGTTCTCACGCATGGCCTGATCCATTTGTGTACCCCGAACAACGCGAGAGGAGTACCCGTTCAGTCATGAAGATCACGATTGATACCCGGATCGAGAGCTACGCCGATGCCGCGGGACGGCTCCACGCCGCCTACACGGAACCGGCCCCCTCTCTCCCAGCGGCCCCGGGCGCGATTCCGGAGCCGTCCCCGCAGTCGGCGCTGCTCGACCGCATCGACGCGTTCATCGATCAGCACCTCAGAGATCCCCTGCTGACTCCCCGGCGCATCGCGGTCCATCACCACATCTCCGTGCGCTGGCTCTATTCGCTGTTCGACGGCCGGGGTCTGAGCGTCACGGCGTCCATACGCCACCGCCGTCTCGAACGCTGCCGGGACGATCTCGTCCACACCTCACTGCCCATCCATCTGGTCGCGGCGCGCTGGTGCTTCTCCAGCCCCAGCACCTTCAGCAAGGCGTTCCGCGAGAAGTACGGTGTCTCCCCGCGCGCGTACCGGCAGCGGCGCGGGCGGGGCGCGGACGGTGCCGTACCCGGTACGGCGGTCGCCGCCGCGGCGTTCCGCGTCTCCGCGCCCATCGTCTGACGGTCCTGCGGGAAGCTGGAACTCCGCGGGACACGGTGCGCACTTCCGTCACAGAGCCCACTACAGAGATCGCCAAGAACTCTGCACACGGGGAACACTCTCGCCCCTTTCGCCTTCCTAGACTGCCGACTTGAAAGATTCCGGAAGGGGACCGGCACGCCGCCGGACCCCATGGACATATCACCGAATGGGATTGGGTGGTTCATTCATGTTCAAGAATCTGGGTCGCACCGCGGGTATCACTCTGGCGACGACGGCGGCCGCTCTCTGAATAGGTTCTGTCCTGGCCGCTCCGGCTCAGGCGGCGCCGACCGCGTCCGCCTTTATCCACCAGCAGTCGGGCAGGTGTCTCGACGGCAGTGTCTCGCAGGGCATACGCCTCAACACCTGTAACACCGGCGCCTACCAGAGCTGGACCCAGGTGGGGAATGCCCTGCGGCACAGCCAGTCGGGCATGTGCCTGGACGGCAGCATTTCCGCCGGAGTGCGTCTCAACACCTGCAACCAGTCCGTCCACCAGAACTGGCTGTGACCATCCGCGGGCCGGTCCTCTCCGCGCCCGCGCCCGATTTCCGCTGATCGCCGCGCCGCCTCCGCACCACGCGGGGGCGGCGCGGCTCACTCCGCCGCGAGGGCGTCACCGTGCTGGACGACCTCGCCGAAGGCCGACCGGCCCGGTCCTGGGTTTGCCAGGCCGTCGAAGGCCAAGTGCAGGGTCGATGACCTGCTCCCGGCTCGGCTCCTCCAGCGCCAGCGGCTGCTCCTGGCCTTGCTCCTCCTCGGCCGCCGACTCCGGCACGGCCCGGAGTAGTGGCGAACAGCCGGAAGTATCCGGAGAAACCAGGTTTTTGGTCCTTCAAACAATGATGAACGCAGAAGCATCCGATCAGATGACAAGAGGGTCATTTTCTTCCGGCTGGCGGATCAGTCCTGGCTAGCGTCCTGGAGGTAGACGGGCACCGGGCCGGTGAGGCCCTGTGTTCCCCGTCCCGTTGAAGGGTGCTGTCATGACCGAGACGATCCAGCAGAGCCTGAGCGTCAAAGCCGCCAGGACACTGACCACCACGACCAAGACCATTCCGCAGCTCGCGTCGATCACGCCACGCTGGCTGCTGCGCCTGCTGCCCTGGACCGATCTGGAGTCCGGATTCCTGCGGGTGAACCGATGTCTGAGCTTTGTGCTCGGCGACGGCCGCATCGACACCTACTTCACCGGCGAACAGGCCCGTGTCATCCCCGAGGAACTGAGGGAACTGCCCTTCCTGCGCGGGGTGGAGGAAGAACGGCTGGCCGGAATCGCGGACCTGTTCGTCCAGGAGACCGCCGAGCCGGGCCAGGTCCTGCTGTCCCCCGGCACCCGGCCCGACCGGCTCTGGATCATCGCCCACGGCAAGGCCGAGAAGCGGGCCAGCGGCCCTTACGGCCAGGACGCCGTTCTCGCACTGCTCACCGCCGGGGACCACTTCGACGCCGGCGCGTGGCTGCGCGGCACCGAAGTCCCCTACGGCGTCACCGCCCTGACCTCCTGCGTCCTGCTCGGCATCGAGCGGGACCGCCTTCTCGACCTCGCCGGACAGGATGCGGAGCTGTTACGGGCGGTCGAGGAGTTCCGGGCCGCGCCGAGCACCGACGGCGGCGGGGCGCCGAGCGAGGTCGCCGCCGGGCACCAGGGGGAACCCCCGCTGCCACAGACCTTTGTCGACTACGAGGAGAACCCCCGGGAGTACGAGATCCAGATCGCCCAGACGATCCTGCGGGTCCACTCCCGGGTCAGCGATGTCTTCAACTCCCCCATGGACCAGTTGGAGCAGCAGCTCCGGCTGACGGCGGAGTCCGTCCGGGAGCGGCAGGAGTACGAGATCCTCAACAACCCCGGCTTCGGGCTGCTCCACAACGTGCCGCCGGGGCAGCGGGTCACCACCCGCTCCGGGCCGCCAGGACCGGACGATCTGGACGAACTGCTCACCCGGGTGTGGAAGAAGCCCGCCTTCTTCCTCGCCCATCCCCGGGCGATCGCTGCCTTCGGCCGTGAGTGCACCCGCCGGGGTGTGCCGCCGGTCATCCTGGAGGCGTTCGGCAGTTCCTTCCTCACCTGGCGCGGGGTGCCGCTCTTCCCCACGGACAAGATCCCGCTGGAGGGCGAGCACGGCGAGCGGACCCGCATCCTGCTGCTGCGCGTCGGCGAGGAGGAACAGGGGGTCATCGGGCTGCGGCCGGCGAAGCTGCCCCATCAGAAGGAGCCGGGGCTGTCCGTCACTCCGATGGGCACCGACGGCAAGGGCATCGCCTCCCACTTGGTCACCGCCTACTTCTCCACGGCGGTCCTGGTCGACGATGCCCTCGCCGTTCTGGATGATGTCGAGGTCGGCGTCTACCATGATCTTCGCTGACTCCGCCCCCGCCCCGGTGCCGGTGGCGGGCACCGGGCGGTACTGGCTCCGCCCGGCGGATGCCCGTTCTCGCTGGTCACCGCCCCGGCGACCGCCGGTCACGGCGGAGCGGTCCGCACCGGGGTTCTCTCCCGAGGCCGTCCGGGCGGACTTCCCGATCCTGGCGCACCAGGCCGGCGGGGAGCGGCTGATCTGGCTGGACAACGCGGCCACCACACAGAAGTCACGTCAGGTCATCGACGCGATCAGCGGCTTCTACACGAGCCGCAACTCCAATGTGCACCGGGGCGCGCACCCCCTGGCGATCGCCGCGACCGAGGAGTACGAGGAGGCCAGGGCGGCCGTCGCCCGCTTCCTGGGCACTGCGGACCCCGCCGGGATCGTCTTCGTCCGGGGGGCGACGGAGGCCATCAACCTGGTCGCCCACAGCTGGGGCCGAAGCGCCCTGGGCCCGGGGGACGAGATCGTGCTGACCGCCCTGGAACACCATTCGAACATCGTCCCCTGGCAGGTGCTCGCCCAAGAGCGCGGCGCCGTCCTGCGGGTGGTGCCGCTCGACGCCCGGGGCGATCTCGACCAGGCCGCCTACCGGCGGCTGCTGGGGCCGCGGACCCGGCTCGTCGCCCTCACCCAGGTCTCCAATGTCCTCGGCACGGTGGTGCCGGTCGCCGGGATGGCCGACGAGGCACACCGGCACGGGGCGCTGACCCTGGTCGACGGCGCGCAGGCGGTCGGCCGGTTTCCTGTCGACGTCCAGCGTCTCGGCGCCGACTTCTACGTCCTGTCCGGGCACAAGATGTTCGGGCCCACCGGCATCGGCGCGCTGTACGCCAGGCCCGGGCTGCTCGACACCATGGCGCCCTGGCAGACCGGCGGCGGAATGATCGAGACCGTCTCCTTCGAGAACAGCACCTACGCCCCCGTTCCCCAGAGGTTCGAAGCGGGCACCGGACCCATCGCGGAAGCTGTCGGGCTGCGGGCGGCCATCGGCCATCTGCACTCCCTGGACCGCCACGCCGCAGCGGTCCACGAGGAGGAACTCACCCGGCACCTCGCCGAACGACTGGCCGCGCTCCCCGGCGTCCGTGTCGTGGGAAATCCTCGGCGCCGGGTGGGCGCCGTCCCGTTCCTCCTCGACGGAGTCCCGCCCGACGCCGTCGCCACCGCGCTCGGCCGGCGGGGGATCGCCGTCCGCTCCGGCCATCACTGCGCCCAGCCCGCACTGCGCCACTTCGGACTGGACAGCGTGGTCCGGCCCTCGCTCGCGCTCTACAACACCCACGCCGACATCGACTCCCTCGCCCTGGCGGTCGGCGCGCTCGGCCGGTCCGGGGCGCCGCCTCTGGCCCCGCCGGTCACGGCTGACAGCCCCGCGCCCGGCCGCTCCACCCCGCATCCCCTCCCGGAGGAGTTCGTATGACCATCACGACCACCTGGTACGAGCGTTCCACCGCCGCTCACCCCGACCCCGGTGCCGCGTACGACCGTCTCGCGGTACCGGCGATCTTCCATCCCTGGGCCGCCTTCCTCGTCGGCGCCATCGGCCCCCGCCCCGGTGGACGGGCCCTCGATGTCGCCTGCGGCCCGGGTACGCTGGTGCGCGTCCTCGCCGGTCAGCTCGGCGAGTCCGGCGCTGTCACCGGCACTGACATCAACCCGTCCATGCTGGACGCGGCGAACGCCAGGGCCGCCGTGGCCGGGGCCCCGCAGGACTACCACCTCAGCGGCGCTGCCCCGCTGGAGGGCATCGACGACGGCGCCTTCGACCTGATCACCTGCCAGCAGGGGTTCCAGTTCTTCCCCGACCGGCCCGCCGCCGCGGCGGAGTGGTACCGGGTCGGCAGGCCCGGCGCCACCCTCGCCGTCGCCTTCTGGTCCGCCATCGACCACAACCCCCTCTTCGACGCGCTCCACCACGCCGTGGCCACCGTCCTCGGGCCCGACCGGACCGGATGCTTCACCGAACCGTGCAGCCTCTCCCCCGAGGAGGCCGTACGGGCCGTCGAAGACGCTGGATTCACCGGAGTACGGCAGTATCGCGCCACCTTGTCCGTCACCTTCCCCGGCGGCACCGACGACCTGATGTGCCTCTACCGCATCTCCAGCCTCGCCGAGACGGTCGCCGCCCTGGACCCCGACGAGCACCTCGCCCTGGAGGCCACCATCCACGAGCGGCTCGCCCCGTATCAGGAGGGAACCGCCGTCACCCTCCCCACCAGCACCGAAATCCTCCTCGCCACCCGCTGATCCCGTCGGTCGACAGCCGCTGATCCGCCGACGGCTCTCCGAGGAGCCGACGACTCTCCGAGGATCAGCAGGCAGGTTCGCCGTCGGCACCCGGCCGGGTCGGCGGCGGCGAGCCGATGCCCTGCTGGGGGGAGGGCGGGCGGCAGCGGCGACGATGCGGGCGTGTGCGGAGGTGTGCTCAAGCAGGGAGGTCAGCCGGGCGACGGTGACGGGCGCTGTACGTGGGCGCCGATCGCGTCCTCGATGGACGATGACCGAGACGGGAGCCCCGCTGACCTGAGCCTCGCGACAGGGGCTCAGGTCAGCCTTTGAGCCACCTCGCCGAGACGCTGCGCCGAAACCTCCGGAGCGAGCACCGCCAACTACCGGCGCGCGGTGTCCCAGTCGTGCCACGCGCCGAGCACCCGAGGGGTCATCACGACTGCTGATCCGCAGCTTCCCATTGCCTCTTGCATTCCTGCCACCGAGGCAGGGGCGACGGCAACTCGCCCGCCTTCGCCCTCCGGGTCTCGACCTCCCCGGCGATGCGCCGACGCTGGAGTTCGGTGAGGGCTTCGTTCGTGATCGACTTCATTTCCGCCGGAGATTCACCCTCCCTCTCAACGGGCGGCCTCGCGCCAGCAGCACGGTCAGCCCGCCGTGTGGCCGGTTGCTGCCGGGCGTCCACCGTGCTGGAACCACTCCGGCGCCAGAATCGACATCACTGTCGCGTCCACCCGTTCGCCCTCCCAGAGCAGTGCGTCACGCAGTACGCCCTCGGCGACGAACCCCGCCTTCTCGTAGGCGCGGCGGGCTCGCGGGTTGAACGCGTAGACCTCCAGCGAGATGCGGTGCAGCCCCAGCTTCTCGAAGCCGTAGCCGACGGTCAGACGGGTCGCCTCCGTCCCCAGACCGGATCCATAAGTCCCGGGCACCAGACAGATGCGGAAGCTGCAGCTCTCGTTGCCCGGGTCCCACCCGTTGAGGACCGCCTCGCCGACGACGCTCCCCGTCGCCAGATCGACCACCGCCAGGTCCAGCCGGTCGTCCTGCTGCCGGCGGCTGTCGTACCAGGCGTGTATGCGCCCCTCATCGAGTGCCCCGTCGTCATGACTGCCGGTCAGCCGTGACGTCTCGGCGTCCATGAGCATGGGCATCAGCGCAGGCACGTCATCGGCCGTGACCGGCCGGAGCAGTACCTGCTCCCCGCCCAGCGACGGCTTGCTGAGGAAATCCGGGCGCGAAGCATCTCGAACATGATCAACCATGACCGCATTGTGCCCGACCGACCCACCCGACAGCCCCCCGATAAATGCCACAGACCCCTTGCGACCAGGGACACAGGGCCTCAAGGAGGAGCGGGTGTGGCTCGAACCCCACGACGAACCCGCCCAGCAGCTCCGCCGTCTCGTCCTGCACCTCGCCGAGGACGGTGGCCGACGCGCGGCGACGGCTGGACGGAAGGCGCGGCGGACGCCGGCGGAGATGGCTCCCGGCGACGTCCGCCAGCCCCTGTCCACGCTCACCTCCACCGGTCGTGGGGGTACCCGATGACCGCGACCGCGACCCGGATGACCGACGAGCAGCGCCGGAAGTTGCCGGAGCGGGTCCGTGAGGTCGGCAAGCGGTCCGTGAGCAGGCCGCGGTAAGCGCCCTGGCCCTGGCCAGGGCGCTCCGCGGGCCACACCACGTGCCGACTGCCTCCCTCGCGCCCGCACCCGCCTCAGGCACATATGCCTCGGGGCGGGCGCGGGGGTGCGGGGAGCCGGACAGACCGGAATCCACCCTCACCGGACGGGAGATCTGATGACGCTTGCTTTCACCCCCGCCAAGGCCCAGCTGCTCGCCGAGCAGACGCACGCCTACCACCACGAACACTCCCAGGGGGTGGCGGCGGACGGCCCGAACCGTGTCCGGTTCGTGTTCGGGCCGTTCACCGGGCAGGCAGCGGGGCCGTCCCGGCCCCGGGTCCGGCCCGCGAACGGTCTGCCGGACCCGGGTGGAGAGAGGTACGGACCGGCAGACGGGCTACCGGCTACCGGCTACCGGCTACCGGGCGAAGTACGCGTCGATCACCTTCACCGAGCCCTTGTTGCCCGCGGTGTCCTGGAAGGACGCCCGCAGCGAGACGCTCGCGCCCTTCGCGGGGGTCTTCACCGTGATCCGGCCGTCGGTGACCGTGGCCTTCCGCCAGCTCCTGCCACGGTCGGTGGAGAACTCGACGGTCAGCTTCCGGAGCTTCTGCCCGGCGGCTGCGCCGTCGACGGTGACCGGGAAGGTCAGGGACCTGCCCGCCGGGACGGTGCTGTCGAGCGCGGTGTCCGCGCCGAAACGGACGGTCGACAGGGGCAGCCGGTTCCAGGTGTCGCCCGTCGTCCGCGCGGAGCGGAAGGTGTAGCTCGCCTCGACGGAGCTGCTGGCACGGGCCACGTCCGGGGTGCGGGTGTCGAAGGTCTTCAGTGTGTATTCGGCCTTGGCGGCCGGGACCGTGAGGTTCTCGACGCTCCCCAGTGACTCGTTGTGCGAGGCGACCTTGGTCGAGCCGCGGTACAGCTCGATACGGCTGTCGGCCGCGAAGCGGCCGTCGTGGTTGTCGCCGTCGGCGAAGCTGGGGATGTCACCGGCGATCTCGTTGCCCCTGCGGTGGAGTCCCGGGCCGCCGCTGAGGGACGGGGAGGCGACGGCGGAACCGAAGTCCATCCGGTAGGTCCTGCCGGGACGGAAGTCCTTCCCCGCGCGGTCGGGCGTCCAGTGGCCGACATCGGAGCCGTAGAAGCCGCCCTCGTCCATCCAGGTGACCTGGTCGTACGCCAGGAACCAGTCGATCCTGCCCTGGGCGGCCAGGTGCACGGTGTGCCGGTACGGCAGCTTCTTCAGGTCCAGCGGGGTGAAGAAGCCCGCGAACCTCCCGCCGTCGAGGGAGTAGTAGGAACTCAGCTTGCCGAGGCGGTTCTTCGCCGAGCCGCCCATCCCCGCCCGGACCGTGGCGAAGTCACCCGCCTTGTACTGCTTGGTGTAGCCGGTGGAGAGCTTGCCGACCTTGCCGCCGGACGCGGTGCGGAACTCCTCGGTGTCGCCCTTCGCCGCGGTCGGCTTGGCCCAGGTGGTGTACCACTCCTCGCTCAGGGGGAGATCGGTGACCTTCGGGCCGATCTGTGCGGTGCGCAGGCCCTCCATGGTGCGGGCCAGATAGTTCCGCCGGGTGTGGAAGCCGCTGTCCGGCCGCCCGATCTCGGCGGTGGTGCCGATAAAGGTCGGCTTGGCCTTCGCGTCGCCGACACTGAACGTGACCGGCTTGGCGGCGCGCGCGTCCACGGTCAGCTCCATGGCACGGTCGACCGTCAGCCGGGGCTGCGTGAGGAGGTCGACGCCCTTGGCGGCGTCCCGGGGGTCGAGGGTGTTGGTGGCCTGGAGAGTGTAGGTGCCCTTGGGCGCGCGGATCACGGCGATGCCCGCGTCCCGGTCCTTCCAGGTCATCCCGTACCAGCCACGGCTGTACAGCTCGGTGGCGAAGTCGCGGCCCGGGGCACCGTCACGCCCGATATGACGGACGGTCACCTCATAGGACTCCACCTCCAGATCGACCGAGGCGGTGGTCCGTACGGTCTGCCCGCCGCCGGTCGCGGCGACGGAGGCGGTGTGGAGGCCGCTGCCGCCCTGGCGGGTGTCGGCGGTGAGGCCGACGGACGCGGTGCCGCCCGCCGGGACGATCACCTTCTCCGCGCCGAGGGTGAAGAGGCCGTCCGGGGCGGGACTGCCGTCGGAGCGGTGGGTACGGAGGGCCAGATCGAGGGTGATGTCCCCGGTACCGAGATTGCGGTACGTGATCTGCCGGGTCTCCACCTTGTTGTCGGAGTGCGGGTAGAGCTGGCGCTCGAAGGTGGTGGTGGGCCGGTCGGCGATCACGCTCTGCTCCAGCGCCGCGCCGACCGCGATCCGTCCGCTGCCCTGGAGGTGCGGAAGGGCGCCGACGTCCTGCGCCGAACCGCTCAGCACGGCCTTCAGCTCCTTCGCGCCCCACCCCGGGTTCTTCTGCTTGAGCAGGGCCGCGGCGCCCGCGGCGTGCGGGGCGGCCATCGAGGTGCCTTCGATGGTCAGATAGCCCTCGGGGCTCTCTCCCACCTGCTGCTCGATCACACTGCCCTTCACGGAGGCGGCGGTGATGCCCACTCCGGGGGCGGCGACATCGGGCTTGAGGGCGCCCGAGTCCCGTACCGGTCCGACGCCGGAGAAGTCCGCGGGCCGGTCCTGGTCGTCGGTGGCGCCGACGGTGAGGGCGTGCTCGGCGGAGCCCGGGGAGCCGATGCCCGCGGTGGCGCCGTTACCCGCGGCGATGGCGAAGAGGACGTTCCGTTCCTGGGACAGCCGGTTGACGACCTCTTCCAGGGGATCGATCCCGGGCTGGTCCTCCTTGCCGAGGCTGAGGTTGAGGATGTCCGCGTTCTGCGCCACGGCCCACTCCACCCCCGCGACGATCTCCGAGTCCAGTCCTTCGCCCTTGTCGTTGAGGACCTTGGCGCTGATCACCCGGGCGCCCGGGGCGACGCCCCGGTGCGCGGCGGACTTGACACCGCCGCCCGCCGCGATCGAGGCCACATGGGTGCCGTGGCCGTAGCGGTCCTTGGTGTCGGACGAGTCACTGAAGTTGCGGGCGGCGCTCACCCGGCCCCGGAGATCGGGGTGGGTGTCGTCCACCCCGGTGTCCAGTACGGCGATGGTGACGCCCGCACCGTCGAACCCGGCCTGCCACGCCTTCGGCGCGCCGATCTTGGCGGTGCTGGTGGAGAGCGTGGCGCGGTTGACGCCGTCGAGCCAGATCCGGCTGATGCCGGGGGCGGTGGTACGGGCGCCGTCCGCCCGCCCGGCGGTGAGCGACTCCCACAGGTCGTCGGCCCGGCCGCCGGGGACGGTGACGGCCTCCGCGTTCAGGGCCGTCAGCGTCCGCCGGACCTCGGTGCCGTCGGCGCGCACCCCGGCGCGGGCGCCCGCCGCGGCCCGGCCCTTGTCGTAGCCGACGATCAGGCGCAGCCCGGCGCGGTGGGCGGCGCGGTTGCGGGGCTCGGCGAGTTCGGTGACGTCGAACAGCCGCCGGTCGAGCCGGCCGCTGTCGAGGAGGGCGCGGACATCGGCCGGGACCACGATGGAGTGGCCCCGCTCGGTACGGATCTGGACGGGAATCCGCTCCCGGCCCTCGGCGGGCCGGAAACCGGTCACCTGGCCCCGCTGCTCACCTTCGGTGGCGACGCTGACCCGGTCGCCGGTGATGAGGGTCAGGGTGAC
The DNA here is from genome assembly GCF_005519465.1 of Streptomyces clavuligerus. NCBI lineage: Bacteria > Bacillati > Actinomycetota > Actinomycetes > Kitasatosporales > Streptomycetaceae > Streptomyces > Streptomyces clavuligerus. The sequence continues at coordinate 34,451 of NZ_CP027859.1, forward strand.
GGACCGGGCCGGTTTCCGGGTCTTCCTCTTGTCCGGATTCTGCTGTGTGTGCTGGGTCTGCTGCGTCTGCTGGGTGGGGCCGTCGGCGGCGGACGGCTGGGCGGCGCTCGGCGTCGCGGAGGTCATTCCGGCGAGCAGAGCGACCGATATCGCCGCGGTGAGCGCGGCGATACCCAGGCCATGGGGTTTCGCAAGCAACTTTCCCCCTGGAAGGTCGTGGTCGGGGACGGCTGGTACCGCCGTCCTGCCCGCTGGAACCGGCTGGAGGGCCGCGCTGGTTGGCGCACTGTCCGTGAATGGCCGGAAACCGTTGCTGCGGCAGGGCCCGGCCGACGAAGGGGCGCAGGTCGGCCGCCGATGCCCGGGTCCGCACCCGGCTGATGGGATCACGCCAACCCGGTCGGGAGCGGCCCAGCGGAAGTACGGGCGCACGTGTCCTGATTCGTCCAGGGGACCGGCGCCGTGGACGGCACCAGGCCGCTTATCCGTCCGCCAGCTGCCCGTGGCGCTGGTAGGGCTTCTCGTCGGGGGTGGAGGTTGGTCCGGGCGCGCCACCGGGGGACGCCGAGGGTGAGGTTGTCACGCCCGGCTCGGACCGGGCGTCAGGGGTGTCCCGTCACCTGATACCCCGGCTGGCCGCCGCGGCCACGGTCCCGTGCGAGTGGGCGTGAACGACGGAAGCGGCGGCCCGACAGCATCGGCGCACCTGCCCCGCCACACCTCGGGCCGAGGTGTGGCGGGGCAGGTGTTTGCCAAGAACGTCCGCGTCCGTCAGCGGCACAGTGCCTTGTCCACGACCGCCACCGCCCGCGCGGTCGTCGCGCCGTCCGGGATGGTGGTGACCGTGACGTTCACCGCGCGGCCGTCCGCGGTGACACCGCCGAGCGTGCTGAAGCCGGGGATGCCGCCGCCGTGGCCCCAGTAGTGGCCGCCGCAGCTCAGCGGGGTGCTCTGGACGCCCAGGCCGTAGCGGGCGCCGGTCGGGGCCTCGGGGTCGACCGGGACCGTGTCACGCATCTCGGCGAGCTGGGCCGGAGCGAGGAGGCGGCCGGAGAAGAGCGCACTGTAGAAACGGTTGAGGTCACTGTTGGTGGAGACCATGGCGCCCGCCGCCCAGCCCCAGGAGGGGTCCATCTTGGTGAAGTCACGCCAGGGGCCGTCGGTGGCGAGCTTCTGATAGCCGTGCGGGTGCTTGCCCCGGATCGACATGTCGCCGGGCGCCGGGAGATAGGTGTGGCGCAGCCCGACGCGGTCGGCGATCCGCTTCTCGATCTCCTCGCCCAGCGGGCGGCCCGTCACCTTCTGCACGAGCAGTCCGGCGACGACGTAGTTGGTGTTGCTGTACGACCACTTCGCCCCGGGAGCGAAGTCGGCCGGGCGGTCGAGGGCGCGGTCGAGCAGTTCGCGGGGCTCGTAGTAGCGGTGCGGATCGGCGAGCGCCGCCTGCTTGTCCAGGTACTCGGGGAGTCCGCTGGTGTGCTGGAGGAGCTGGCGGACCGTGATCTTCCGGCCGTCGATGCCCTCACCGCGCAGCAGCCCGGGAAGGTAGGTGTCCACCGGCTCGTCAAGGGCGACCTTGCCCTCGCCGACCAGTTGCAGCACGACCGTCGCCGTGAACGCCTTGGTGTTGCTGCCGATCCGGATCGAGCCGTCGCGGGGCACCTTGGCACCGGTCGCCAGGTTGCCGACGCCTGAGGTGTAGTGCCGTACCTTGCCGTCGGCCTGTACGACCCCGGCCAGGGCGCCGGGCGCACCGCCGGCGCGGACCAGGGTGTCCAGCTCCCGCTGTACGGGGTCGGGGGTGCGGGCGGTGGTCCCCGCGGAGGCCGCGGGGGCGGTGGCGAGGCCCGCGGTGAGGGCGGCGAGCGCGGTCAGCGTGGCCGCTCGGAAGGCGGCGCGGGGGGATACGGACATGAGTTGCTCCCTTGTGTCGGGTCGGCCCCGGCCCTTTCGTCGGTCGGGCCTGGGCCAGGGGTGGATCAGCCGGTGGTCGTAGGGGACTCCGGATGGTGGTCGGCGGTGGTGCGTACGGGTGCGGCCGGCTCCGCGTGCCCGCTGTGGCCGTGGCGCCTGCGGGGGCGTACCGGCCACCAGATGCGGCGGCCGAGCAGCGCTGCCGCCGCCGGGACGAGCACGATCGAGAGGACGAAAGCGGACAGCAGTATCCCGAGCCCTGTCGCGAAGCCGATCTGCTGTGTGGAGGCGTTCGAGCCGATGGCGAGGCTGCCGAAGGACGCGGCGAGGACGATGCCCGCGGTGGCGATGGCCGGTGCGGTGTGGCGTACGGCACGGGCGACGGCGGCGCGGGCCGTGCGCGGGCCCTCCATCTCCTCGCGGATGCGGTCGCTGATCAGGATGTTGTAGTCGGTGCCGATCGCGACGACGAAGAGGAACAGCACGAGCGGCAGGACGAAGTTGACGCCGGGCTTGTCGAGCGCGTGCTGGAAGACGAGCGTCGCGGAGCCGAGCGTGGCGGCGAAGCACAGGCCCACGGAGAGCAGCAGCACGACCGGGGCGAGCACACTGCGCAGCAGTACCAGCAGGATCAGCGCGATCAGGCCGGCCGCCACGGGGAAGACGGTCTTCAGGTCCTTGTCGACGGCGCTGGAGATGTCCGCGAAGATCGCCGCCGTGCCGCCGACATGGGCCTCCATGCCCTTCGGGGTGTGGGCGGCGACGGTGTCTCGCACCGGCCCCGAGACCAGGTCGCGGGCCGCTTGCGTCTGGGAGTCGGCCGTCAGGTAGAGGTCGATGCGGGCGGCGTCGCGCTGCTCGTTGAGGACAGGTGCGCCCACCTTGCCGACGCCTTCGACGCGGGTCAGCTCTCCGGAGAGTTCGCCGAGGGACGCGGTGGAGACCCGGTCGCCCTCGGGGGCCGTGAGGTAGACGGTGGCCGGGTCGGACACACCGGCCGGAAGTGCGCGGGCGATCTCGGCGGCGGTGGTCGCGGCCTCGGTCTCGTGGTGGGTGCCGCCCTGGCCGAAGTCCATGCGGGTGCCGGTCATGCCCACAGCGAGCGCACCGAGCAGGGCGACGGAGCAGAGGATCGAGGTCAGCGGCGCGCGGGCCACGAAGTCGCCGGTCCGCCCGGCGAGCCCGGGGCGCGATGCGCGCTTCAGGGCGTGGGAGGGCCAGAACATGCGGCGGCCGGTGATCGCGAGCAGGGCGGGCATCAGTGTGAGGCTGGCCAGGAGCATCACGAGCACGGACACGGCCACGGCGGGCCCGAGCACCCGGAACCCTTCGTAGGTCGCGATACCCAGGGTGGCGAAGGCGGCCACGATGGTGAGGGCGGCGGAGGTGATGGCGGTGCCGACGCGGGAGCCGACCTCGGCGGCGATGGCGCGCGGGGCCACGTCGGGGCGTTCCCGCAGCAGCTCACGGAAGCGGAAGAGCAGGAACAGGAAGTAGTCGACACCGATGCCGATGAGGACGACGCCGATCATGCTGGGCGTCGAGGTGTCCAGCTTGATGCCGGTGAGCAGGGCGCCGACGACGATGACGCCGGTCGCCGCACCACCCACGATCACGACCGCGAGCAGCGGGATGAACGCGGCGCACAGGCTGCGGAACACCAGCACGTTCACCAGCACGATCAGGCCCAGCATCAGCAGGCCGACGACGCGCTGGACGGACTCCTCGGCGTCGCGGGTGTCGACGTGGTCGGCGAGGCCGCCGGTGAACCCGGTCCGCAGATCCACTTCGGCGAAGGCGTCCTCGGCCTGCTCGCGGAAGGCCCGGAACAGATTGTGCATGCCGGTGTCGGCGGTGTTGCCCTCAAGCCGTACCGACAGCAGTGCGAAGGTGCGGTCCGGGGCGGTCATGCCCACGCTGACCTTGGGTTTCTGCGAGTGGTCCGTGGCCAGGAACGGGATCTGGTCGTCGGACTTCGTCGGGGTGTCCTGCGAGTCCGGCATGGTCACGCGGCGGCTGCCGAGCTCCTTCGCGACGGACGCCAGGTGCTTCTGGTCGGGTCCGGTCAGCGGTTCGCCGTCGGGCCTGCCGACCAGGACGGTGAGCGTGCTGGTGTCGGACGTCACGCCGAACTTCTCCTCGGCGACCTGGAGGGCGGCGGCCGAGTCGTAGCTCTTCGGCAGGAAGTCGCCGCCGGCGGCCTGCGTCACGCGGGGCGTCAGCACTCCGGCGACCAGGGCGAGGAAGATGCCGATCACCGACCACAGGGCGACGATCTTCCAGGGATGGCGGGTGGAGAACCCGGTCAGGGCGCGGATCACAGCTGGCCTCCGGCAGGGGGTGGCGAAGAGGTGGGGTCGCCGGGGCTTTCCGGCCTGCCTTCAGCACATCAGCGGGAACGCGCCGGATCGTCCGATCCGGGAATGAGATGGAGATTGGGAGTACGGTGCCGCGAGGCCCCCGCCCAGGAGCCTGCTCCCAGGTCGGGATCGCCCTCGGGCTCCACAGTCTGGGCCGGCGACCAGGGAGAATGGGTGTCGAGATGGCCGAGGAAGGAACACGATGCCCACGTCCCACACCACGCCCGCCGCGCGGCGCGACCGACCGCCCGTCGGCGACGCCCTGCCCTGGACCCGCAACGACGCCCTCGTCGCGGTCGGCGCGGCGGCCCTCGACCTGATCGGCTTCACCCTCACCAGTCAGAGCGTCCAGGGCTTCGTCCCCGTGGCCGGCTGTCTGCTGATGACGGTGTCCGCCCTGACGCTCCTCGCCCGGCGGCGGGCCCCGCTGCTCACCCTGGCCGCCGTCCTGACCATCGGGCTCGCCGTCCATCTGAGCTGGCCGGTGGGTCAGGGCTTCAACGCCGCCATGATCGTCGCCCTCTACTCCCTCGTACGCGCCCGGGGGCCCGCCCACTACGTACCGGCGGCCCTGGTGTGCGTGGCGCTGCCGCTGGTCGTGCGGGAGCCCTGGTCCCAGAGCTCCCTCATGAAGCTGGCGGGGAACTGCGCGGCCGTGCTGTTCGTGGTCGTCGCCGGGCTCGTGATGAACCGCTGGCAGCGGGAGGCCGAGGCGTACCGTGGGTTGCTTGCTGAGCGCGCGTTGGCTGATGAGCGGCGTCGTATTGCCCGTGAGATGCATGACATCGTGAGTCACCATGTGACGACGATGCAGTTGATGGCGGGGGGCGCTCGTGCGAATCTCGACCGGAATCCGGAGGTTGCGCGGGATGCGCTGGTCACTCTGGAGGGTCTGGGGCGTACGGCGTTGCATGAGTTGCGGCAGCTTCTCGGTGTGCTGCGGGCGGGTGACGGGGCGGGGGAGGAGACGATTGCGCCGCAGCCCGGTGTCGCCGATCTGGAGCGGGTGGTCGCCGAGTCGTGTGCGGCGGGGCTGCCGGTGGAGTTCGTGGTGCGGGGGGATGCGCGGCCGCTGCCGGCGGGTGTGGAGCTGACGGTGTTCCGTGTCGTGCAGGAAGCGCTGACCAATGCCCGCAGGTATGCGGGCAGGGGCGCCCGCGCGCGTGTGTGTCTGACGTACGGGGATCGCGGCGTGACGGTGGAGGTACTGGACGACGGGGAGGGGCCGGCCGGCGGTCCCGGTCCCGCGCCCGGTTCCGGTTACGGTCTGATCGGTATGCGTGAACGTGTCGGGCTGCACGGCGGGTCCCTGGAGACCGGCCGGCGCGAGGGACGGGGCTACCGGGTCACGGCCCGCCTGCCGCTGCCGGACGAAGAGGGAGCACTGCGGTGAGCGGGACGACACACGGTACCGGCGGGACGACAGACGGTACGGGCGGGGCGACAGAGGGTGCGGCTGCGGTGAGCGGGACGGCAGAGGGCAGGGGCGGGATGACGGAGGGTGCGGGCGGGGCGGACACGGCAGGTGCGGGTGCGGCGGGGTCCGTCATCCGTGTGCTGATCGCGGACGATCAGCTCCTGGTCCGCCGCGGCCTGGTGCTCATGCTCGGTCCCGAACCCTCCGTCGAGGTCGTCGGCGAGGCCGCCGACGGCGCACAGGCCGTGGAACTCGCACAGCGGCTGCGGCCCGACGTCATCATCATGGACATCCGCATGCCCGTCCTGGACGGCATCGCCGCAACAGAACAGCTCACCCGGCAGGTGCCGGACTGCCGGGTACTGGCACTGAGCACCTTCGACATGGACGAACACGTGGTCGCCGCACTGCGCGCGGGCGCCTGCGGCTTCCTGCCCAAGGACATCTCACCCGAAGAACTCGTCACCGCACTGCACGTGGTCCACACCGGCGAAGCGGTGGTCGCCCCACGCCTGCTGACCCGCCTCATCTCCTCCTACGTCACAGTCCCCCAACGCCCCGCGACGCCCGCCGCCGGGACCGGACCCACGGGCGTCCCGGACGGGCTGACGCCCCGCGAGCGGGAGGTGTGGCGGCTGATCGCCGCCGGCCTGGACAACACCGGGATCGCCGCGGAGATGTTCGTCAGCCCGTCGACGGTGAAGAACCACATCACCGCGCTCTTCGCCAAACTCCAGGTCCGCGACCGGGCACAGGCAGTGATCGCCGCATACGAAGCAGGCCTGGTCAGAGCAGGCGAACGCGAATAACGAGAACCACCCCCGGCACGGACGACACACTCACCCGACGCTGGGCAGGTGACGCGGCGCCTCGCCGATGTCGGCGGGCAGGGCTCCGGCGGCGGCAGCGGTGTCCGGGTCGGCCGGATCGGTGCCGGCGATCGCCGCGAGGGTGAGCGCGGCGTCGGTGACATTGCGGGCCACGGGCCCCGGGGTGTCGTGACGGGAGGAGATCGGCACAATGCCGGTACGGCTCGCCACACCCAACGTGGGCCGCACGCCGACAGTGGACGTCAGACCCGCCGGGTCGACGATGATCCCGTTCCACAGCAAAGACCGGCCCGGCCGTCGCCGACGGCTTGGCCCTGCCTCCTCCGGTGCCCCGGCCCGGGGGCACGCCCACCGCCGCGCCGCGCGCCCTGATCGCCCAGGCCGACCCACCGTGCTCGAACCCGCAGCCGTCCGCCGCCGTGCAGGTTGGGGTACGGACGACACACGGCGACGCGGGCTCGCCCCGCCCCCGGAGAGGAATTCCCGTGGAAAACCCCACGAAGACCTTCGTGAAGAAGCGGAAAGCCCCTGTTCGTTTACGACTGGCGGCCCTGACCGGCGCGTTCGTCGCCGCTTTCGCCCTCGGAACCGTCCAGGCACCGGCGGCGTCAGCGAGCCCCAGCGACTGCCGTGCCTCCTGGTTCTGCGCCTGGGAGCACATGAACTACGAGGGCTCCTTCGTCTCGACGAACCAGAGCCTGCCCTACGTCAGCAACGCCTTCAACGACAAGGCCACCTCGTACTGGAACCGTACGAGTTGGTACGTCACCCTCTACCCCGACGCCGACTACCGCAGCGGCTGCATGATGAACTCGATTCCGCCCGGCGGGTCATCCCCACTGCTCCCTGGGCACCTCAACGACAAGGTCTCCTCGTACACCATCACACCCCATCCCGTCTGCCACTGATCTTTTCGTCAGCTCGGTGGGTGTGGTGGCCGTGTGGGCGGGAGGCTGTCGGACAGGAAGCGCTACAGCTCCTCTCACTACTACGGCGACCGCCAGTTCCGCGCCGGGGGACCGTGGAAGGGCACCTGCCAGGGAGACAGCGGCGGCCCGCTCGTCCAGCCCGCCTACGAATCGTCCCCGGGAAACGAACGCATCCACAACCAACTCCTCGACCACACCCTCGTCGGCATCGTCAGCTACGGAGACGGCTGGGACCGCACCCCACCGGACTCCCCCGGCGTCTGCACGGAAGTCAGCACCTGCACTCCCTGGATCAGGCGCATCGCCGGATACAGCCTGTAGCGGGCCGCCGGGCCGGCCGGGTACGGCCCGGGAGGCGCGGGGGTGCCGCCGGGCAGACGTGTCGGAACTGATGCCGCAGGCCAGCCGGGTGGCGCCGCGGGACGGTTTGCCACAACGTCCTGAACGCGGCTGATCAGGCGCGTCACTCCTCCGGGGGCCGGACTCCCGGTTCCGGCCAGGCAGGTCCCGGCAGGAGAAGGGATGCGTTCCCGGCACCGGCCGGGAGTGTGCGACCCCCGGCACCGGGTGCCCGGTACCCGTCATGGTGGAGCCTCCCGGCGGCCGGACCGGCCCGGGGCGAATTCCACGACGACATCCCGAACCGAAGGGCCGATGCTTTCGCCACCAGCGGCCGCACAGGGGCCCTGGCCGTCCTGGCGATGGCCCTGAACCTGGTGACCACGACACCTGCCTGCGCACCCGCCATCGTCAGCGGCCAGGAGACCGCAGTCCACGAGTCCCCTGGATACTCGGGATCGTCGACACCGGGGACGCGCGTCTTCTGCGGGGCATCCGTCGTCTCCGCCCGGTACGCCCTGACCGCCGTCCACTGCGTCGCGAACGCCGAGCTCAGGCGGACGGCGGTGGTGGCGGGTGAGCACGGCACCGCCCCCGACACCCTGGGCGGCATCATCGGCTTCAAGGACGGCAGGTCCTTCACCGCGGTCACCGGGATCGAGGTGGGCGGCACGGCCGCCGAGGGGCCCGGCCCGGCGACAGCGTCCGCCTGCTGCGGGACACCGGGCCCGGGGACGTCGAACGAGGCCAGTGCCCCACCGGCGGGCCCGGCACCGGCACCACCCACCGCAGGTTCGACGCCGTGGTCTGCTTCCTCACCGAGGAGGAAGGCGGACGCCACACCCCCGTCCAGTCGGCTACCGGCCCCAGTGGTACTTCCGCACCACCGACATCACCGGCGTGGCCGGCAACCTGACCGATCCGTACGGCGGCGGGCCGACCGAGTCGGTGACGCCCGGCGACACCGTCCAGCTCACCGTCGAGCTGGTGCAGGACACGGTGATGGAGACGGGAACGCGGTTCGCCGTCCGGGAGGGCGGACCCACCGTGGGCGGGGGCGAAGGTGGTGAGCTTCGCGGCCTGACCCCGGACACCACTCCACCGCGGCCACCCCGCATGGCCCCTCCCCCGTCAGTCCGGACCAGCCGGTGAGAGAGCCGCCACCGGCCACCGTCCGCCCAGTCGCGTCCGACCCGCCCTGCCGCCCGTACGCGGGCCCTCCCCTTCCGCGCCTGTCAGGGACACGGACCGACAGGGCCCGGAACCACCGGACTACCGCCCTGGCAGGTAATTCCACCCGAAGAATTCGACCCGAAACTTCGACTTCGGGCACCTCTGCCGGAGGCCGTCCGGCAGCCGGTCTCAGCAGTGGGGCACGTCGATGGTGCGGGTCTGGTCGGTCTTGGCCGTGTGGATCTCGTTCTGGCCCCAGAAGGTGGTGTTCTCCACGTCGTGCTTGGAGCCGGGCAGGCTGACGGTCCAGTTGCCGGTCTCGCAGGTGGCCAGGTCGGTCCCGATGGAGGTGAAGTGGTAGCCGCGCATCTTCGGCAGCGTTCCCTCGTACACCTTTCCGCTCGGGGAGGTCATCTTGTAGGCGAGGTCGTAGGCGGTGCAGTAGTTCAGGATCCAGTTGGTGCCCACGGCGCTCTTGTCCCACTTGCACCGGCTGCCCAGCTCGGGCCAGACCTTGCCGTTCTCGTACCCGATACAGGCCCAGGTCTCGACCTCGGCCTGTTTGTGCGGGTAGGCCCAGACGGAGTCGCCGCAGGTCCATTCCTTGGCGGCCGCCGCCTTCGGCGCGGGAGCCGCCGCGGTCGCGGGGGCGGTGGGGGTGGCGAGCGGCAGGATTACGGCGGCGGTGAGGACACCGAGCGCCCTGACGGTACGGGAACGGGACATGGAGGAACCTCTGCCTTCAGCGGTGAGTCGGCCCGCACCCGTCGGCCGGGGCGGTGCCATACCCACTCCTGCCGCCCGGGGCGCACGCCCAACCGGCCGCGATGGAGTATCCGTCCGATGGCGTGAAGAGAGGGATATGTCTTGACGGGCCGGAGAATATTTCACTACAGGACGTTTGCCGGTGTTCTGCGTGCGAGCTTGCCCCTTGGAGAGCTGCCGTCCGGGGCTGCTGTCAGCGCCGCTGGACGAGGAACAGGCCGTCGTCCTGGCAAAAGGTGTTCAAGGCGCTGGCGGACCCGGTGCGGCTGCTGCGGCTGCGGCTGCTGTCGATGATCGCCTCCCGCGCGGGCGGGGAGGGCTGCGTGGGTGATCCGACCCCGGCGTTCGGCCTGTCCCAGCCGACGATCTCCCACTGTCCGAAGCTGCTGCGGGAGGCGGGGCTGATCGCCTCCGAGCGGCGCGGGACGTGGGTGTACTACCGGCTGCTGCCGGAGACGGCCGACCGTCTCGCGGGCATCCTCACCCGCTCCGGCGGCACCCCCATCCTTCCGACCATCGGAGCGGGGTGCGGGCCCGCCGACACAGCCGGCGCGGTGGAGACCCCGGCCGGGGGCCGGGCGTGAGCGCCCTCCGCTCCTGCTGCTGGGGAATGGCGGGGCGGCTGTCGTTCCTCAACGGCTACCTCGCGCTGTGGATTCTCACGGCGATGGCCGCCGGGCTCGGCCTCGGACGGCTCGTCCCGACACCTGCCCCGCCTTCCCCGGCAGGACCTACCTCGACTGAACCCTCGACGTCCCCGCAGGACAGGACACCGACACGGTCCGCCCGATCCGGGACGAGATCGAGCACCGTGTCCGCGTCCTCGTCGAAGACCCCGGCATCACCACGGCCTGACCCACCGCCGACCCGGGTACGGCACCGTGAACGATCGACCCCGTGCGACATCCGCCGAGCGGGGCACTCAGACCTGTTCGTCCTCGGCGTCCGGGTCCCGAAGGGGCCTCAGACCCTGGCCCGGGCCGCTGGCCTTGATGTTGAACAGATAGCGGCGCAGGAAGTTGATGTGCCGGTCGAGCACGCGTGCGTCCGATGCGCGATGCTCCGCGTCGATGAACGCCGCCGCGACGGGCCGTCTGTACTGGCACGGCGGGCAGGTCCGTCCGGCGACGCGGAACGGGGAGTGGACCGGTGAACGGCGGGTCGGCCACGAGCGGCCGCAGGCCCTGTACGCCGCCCGGTTCCTGGCCACCGCCGCCCGTGCGAGCGGCGGTGGCACCCGCGTGCTCGCCCCGGCCCGATGGGCCGCACAGCTCTCGGACTCACCCGGCTGTACCGGGCCGGGCTGCGCGACAGCGGCCAGGGCTCCTGCGTGGCGTGGCTCGCCCGGGTCCGGAGCCGGTGGATTGGTCGATTCCTGCGGAGGTTCCGGTCGGAAGCCACCGGCCGGTCGCGCCTGGAACCGGTCCATGTACGCCGGGTCCGGACAGCGACGGCCGTTGGCCGGGGCGCGGCGTGGCCGTTACGCGGGGACGGCCGCCGGCGGGGTCCAGGTACCGTCGAGGATGGCGTCCTCGGGCCAGTAGGCGCGCAGGTAGAGGGAGAACGGCTCGCCCGCGGGGGCGGGCAGCCAGTTGGCGTCGGCGTTGTCGGGCCGGGTGGCCTGGACGGTCAGGGTGAGGGAGCCGTCGGGGTTGGACTTCAGGTCCTTGTTCTTCGTCCCCAGCGAGTAGCGGTTGAGGTCGTTGGGGGCGAAGAAGTGGTGCTGGTTGTAGAGGGTCAGGGACCAGAAGCCCCGGGCGGGCGGGAGCTGCCCGGCGGGGAAGGTGACGGTGTAGGTCCGGTCGCCGTCCAGGCGCTCTCCCGCCTCGTCGAGGTCGAGGTAGAAGTAGGCGGTCTCGTTGGGCGAGTTGACGAAGATGTTGGCCTTCGCCATGGCGGTGCGGGAGAGGTAGTCGGTGCCGAACTGGGCGCCGTTGTGCTGGGTGGTCCAGTGGTTTCCGGCCGGTACGCCGATGTTGCGGAACTGGAAGAGCGGGTCGATCAGGTCCTTGTCGGCGGCGACTGCGGTGGCGCGCAGCAGGTCGGCGTGGGCCGCGGTGACGGTGGGGTCGGTGAGTGAGCCGATCCAGTCGTACAGGGCCTGTTCGCCCGGCTTGGCGGGTACCTCGGTGAGCAGGGCGGGCAGGTCGTCGAAGAAGATGGTGGGGTCGACCCAGTGGGTCTCGCTGTCGCCGCCGTCGCCGCCGAAGGGGGGCAGGGTGGGGGCCTGGGACCAGTCGGTGGTCTGGAGTTTCCCGGTGTACTCCGCCAGCGGGTACATCATGATCTGGTTGATGACCGGCTGGATCGCCGCGCGGTCGGCGTCGGTGTCGTCCATGAACGCGCGCGGGATGACCGCCGAGACGGCCGTGTCGAACCGGTACACCTTGGTGATGCCCTCGGGTACCTCGCCTTCCCAGGAGGCGGGAGCCAGCAGGTACAGACCGGGCGCGGTGCCGTACATCTTGCCCAGGGGGGGCGTAGGACTCGGTGCGCTGGTCGACGATCTGGTAGACCCAGAACCGGTCCCCGAAGTCCGGGACCTGGAGGACGGCCGGTCCGCTGCCGACGGTGACCAGGCCCATGCCGTAGACGACGTCCTGGTTGGGGCAGGCGACCTGCCGCTCCTCGGGGGAGATGTAGTCGTGCAGCATCGCGAGGCGCCCCGGCGGCGCCACCGGCATCACCCCGCCCGCCAGCCCCGGCTCCGTGACCTGCTCGAAGACGACATTGCGGTTGTGCACGTTCTCCAGCGCCCAGCCCCACAGATACGCCTGCCGTGCCAGCGACGCCACATACGTGGGCGTCATCAGCTCACCCGGCATCGGCTTCCCAGAACCCGTCATGACCGTCCATCCCTTCCTCGGCGGAGATCTCCAGGTCTCCAACCTCGCCCGGCACGGAGCGGCGTCACAAGGTGAATCCGGCGGCGCACGGGTGCACTCCCCGGGCACGGCCGCCGCCCCCTCGCGCCCCACTCCCATGTTCGTCCGCGTCGGCCGGCAGCAGGCCAGCCCTTGTCGTCCGAGGACACCAGGGTGGGCGAACCAGATCTCCCCGGCGCCCCGCACCGGGGTAGCCGTCCTGCCCCGCCTCCCTCCACTGCCGCCGAACGCACCGCCCCGGGGCGCGGGCAGCGCCCGCAGCGGGCTGGCGATCCGGACGAGAGTTCCTGGCCGGGGACGACCGTCACCGGGCAGCGGACAAGCCCGCCCGCACTGCCCCCGCCACCGCTGGCGCCCCCTGGCCCCCGGGCCGCCCGCACCCCACATGCACAGGGTCACCGAGGTCACCCCTTGCGGCACCGTGAACGTCCCCGGCCCGGTGAACTCCCCCGAACCCGCGGCCCGTACCTCACGACAGCGACACCCTCCCCCGCCGCCGGTGAACCCACGGCCGGCACCACGCCTGCCAGGACGGCCCGCCCCGCACCCCACGCCCTCATCCCGTACATCCCTTCGTCTCCTCCACCCACCCCCGAACCCGGTCCAGGAGCAGAAGGCGGTCAACCGCGCCCCGTGCGAAGGACACCCGGCGCCCGGGCACCCCGGCCCGTACCCGCCCCTGTTCGCCCGAACGAGTCACCACCCGCGCCGCCGCGGTGGAGCGGACGCGGCGGTGCTGACGTCCGCGTGCGCACGGCGCCGTACGGCCGGGCCCGGGGCGGGGGGCCTGGGCGAGCTCGCGCGGCCTCATGGGCTGCGGCTCCTCGCGAACAGGGGCAAGGAGATCACTCGCGCCCTCGCGACACAGCCCGGCTGTCCCGACGGACCCTGCGGCGCACCGGCTCCCGGCGGGACTGACCCGTGCACCCGGGCCAGCCGCGGTCCCGCGAGCCTGCTGCCGAGCTGGAGATGCTGTGCTTCCTCCGCCGGGTACAGGTCCGTGAGCTGCGGCGGACGGACCGGTGGGTCGCTGAGGCCCAGGCCCGCTCTCCCTCGCCCGGCCGCGGAACACCGCGCCACCCGGGGCCGGGCGGCATGCCGCGTCACCACGGGTCGCTCCTCCCCCGTCGCCGGACTGCGTCCTCGGCCTTCCCCGGTCTGGCCTGATCCGGCGAAGGGTCCTGTTCACCCCTCACCACGGGGGACGAACTCCAGGAGCCGGAATTCCACCGGAGTGCCACCGGAGTGACGGGCGGCGGAGGCCAGGCAGTTCATGCGGAGCCCCTGCCCGGAGGCGAGGTCGGTCAGACGAGGAGTGTCGCCCAGGCTGTTGAAGCCCAGCAGCAACCGTCCGCCCTGGGCCAGATGATCCGGCCCCTCACGCAGATAGCGCCCGTGCAGCACGTACCCCGGATCGAAGACGGCACCGTGCAGATCGCCCGGGCCCGAACCGGCGAAGCCCGCCGGGGTATAGATGACATTGGAGTTCCAGAAGATCGCATCGAACCGCTCGTCCGGTGCCAGAGCACCGAACAGGTCACTCTCCAGGACCCGGACCCGGTCGGACACACGGTGGCATTCCGCGTTCAGCAGGGAGTTGCACACGGCGGCAGGACTGATGTCGACGGCCACCACCCGGGCGCATCCCGAGAGCGCGGCGGTCACCGCCGTCACACCGGTACCACTGCCCACTTCCAGCAGGCTGCCACCGACGGGATACGGCAGATGCGTGGAGAAGAACTCCGTGGAGCCCGTCAGGTGTGGTGCAAAGACCTCGGGCAACTGTGTCCAGTCCCGTCCGAGCAGCGAGAACTCATCCAGGGAAGCCGCACCGACGGCGTGGGCCTGAACCAGTCGGAGGCCGAGAGCGATGAGCTCGTTCTGTTCCATAGGAGATATATATCCCGCAGGGGCTGCTCATCCCGGGGGCACGGTGATCGGACCCTCGGCCGAGCGCGTTGGGCCCTCGGAGCCGCGGGTCCGTACCGCCGAGGGCCGGCCGCAATACGTCCAGAGCGACCAGCACGACGCCCTGGCCGAACTGCGGGCGGGGGCACTTCCGGAACTCGTCCGCCACCCCTCGCTCCAGCCAGCACATGCGAGAGGCTGTGGACGAACTGCACCGGGAACGGGCGGAAAGCGACGGGCCCGCCGGGCGCAGCACGCACGGTGCGAGGACGAGGGGCGAGGGGCGACAGGGCAGAGCCAGATCGCTGCGGCGGACGGCCGGTCCAGCCGCGCTCACTGGGTCGACCGGGCCTATGACGGCCCGCGGATCGGGCGGCCGCAGAGCCACCCTCCCTGCCTGCTGCCTGCTGCCTGCTCTTGACCATCACCGCCTTCGATCAACCCGCCCGAGGGACCACTCCGCCCCGCCGGGGGACGCGCAAGGGCGCAGCCTGCAGCCCCGGAGCGCCAGCGGAGGTGTCGCCAGTAGGAGGCCGTGCCGGCGGCCCGGCCCTCGCCGGGCGGGGCCCGGCCTCCGGAGGCGGCGCACCAGCACTCGACGGCAAAGCAACTGATGCGCGGCGAAGTGGCGGATGAGAAACCTGCTTCGGCATGTGCTACCACTTTTTGCAGATTCCGTTACATCGCTGCAGCCAAAGGTAGCCACAGCCGGTGGATGAAGGGCTGCAGGAAGATCCGCTATAGCAGAACCAGCTGAAATCCGCGGAACAGCCGGATACGGCACTTCCGACATTGCAGTGGCAATCTGCTGCTGCCTTCTCGTTTCGCGCCACAGTGTTGTGAGCCGGTCCGAGAGTTCCGATCAACAGGTAGGCCTCTTCCACGCCAAAGGATGCAGAGACCATCTTGCCGAGAGCATCAAGCTCCTTCTGTGCCGACGGCCGGGCTGCCCTCTCAAGATCAAACCGGTTGGTGTCGGAGGTATACTGCTCTATTCGGTCCAGTGCGGCGCGCTGCTGCAAGGTTAGGCCCGGACTCTCAGCACGGTAGAGGGTGATCTTCTCTCGCCAGATGGCTGCCCGGGTAACCGGTGTTAGAGCCAGGTAAATGCGGATACGGTGCACGTATCAGCGGCGGATCAGCGTCTCCCGGTCGACCGGCACGCCACCCCCAGCACGGGCGCTGGTGGAGGGTGAGCTGGGTACGGCAGGCGTCGGAGCAGGGGCGCAGGTGCAGGGTGCGGGTGTCCTGCTCGAACCGTACGGCGGCGCCCCTCCCGGCCAAGTCGGGGCCGCTGACCGCCCAGCGCGCCGCCGGCGGCCGGGAACTCCCAGGTCCACTCGGCGATCAGCGCACCGATCGCCGCGCCAAGGCTCATCAGCTCGTGCCCGTCGCGGCGTACGGTCCGCGACGGGCGCGGCAACCGGGCGCGCGGTGCGGGCTGCGCCGCCGAAGGTGCCGGCGCAGCCGGGGCGTCGGTGACCGGCCGTGTGGCGGCAGCCTCGGCACGGGCCTGGGCCTCGGTGGACTGCCGGGCGCGGGTCTGCTCCCCCTTGGCCTCCCGGGCCCACGATCTGGCTGTCGCCTCCCGGTGAAGGGGTGGTGGGCTCGCGTGATCAACGGTCGCCGGTTCCCCGGGTGCTCAGCCGACTGATGACCGTCTGTGGTCTCTGACGGTGTATCGGCCCAGGTCCCGCCGGTCTCCTTGAGCGGGTGGGCTGGATGGTGTTGGTGGTGGTGAGGCAACCTCCGGGGCTGGTGGTCCCTCTCTCTCACCGGAAGAGCGGACAACAGTTCGCTCCCGGTGTATGCGGTAATTCTCTTGTCGAACTGGAGTGTGCAGATGTGTGCTACCCGTCGTGACGTTCTGAAGTGGGGAGCCGGTGCCGGCGGCCTCGCCACCGCCGCAGCGTTCGGCATCCCCAGCACAGCCACTGCCGCGAGCTGGGCCTACCGGTCCTGGATGGGCTCTCTCTCCAGCAGCCTGCCCATCACCAGCCTGACGATCCCCGGTACTCACAACACCTGCTCCACCAGGGGTGGATTCGTCGCGAAATGCCAGGACTGGGACCTGCCGACGCAGCTCGGCAATGGCATCCGGTTCCTCGATATCCGTCTGAACGGCCTGGCGGGGACCGCGAACGAGATGGGCCTCTACCACAGCGATATCTACATGAACAAGCGCTACCAGGACGTTCTCAGCGACTGTAGAAACTTCCTCAGCAGCAACCCGGGTGAAGTAATCATCATGCGGATCAAGAACGAGTACAGCGGCGGCAACAAACTCAACACGGAGGAGTTCAAGCGCCGCTTCAACTGGCACTTGGACGACCCGTCCATGGGCTTCCGCTCGCTCTTCCGGACCAACCCGTCGTGGCTCACCCTGGGACAAGCCCGCGGGAAGGTCGTGCTCCTCACCGACTTCACCCACGACTGGGACACCCTCAGGTGGAGCAACCACTGCGACATCCAGGACCAGTACAACGTCCCGGACGATACAAAGAGGAACGCGATCGTCGCGCATTTCGACAAAGCCTTCTATGACCAGAGCACGTCCAAGATGTTCATCAACTTCACCAGCACCGCCAAGGGCCCCATTCCCAACCCCTCCGTCGGGGCCGGGAAGATCTTCCCGAGCGTCTACGCGTACCTGGACCCCAGAAGGCATCAGCGAGCCCGCTTCGGCATCGTGCCGATGGACTTCCCCAACTACCGCACCGACATCCTGGACCTCCTGATCAACAAGAACTTCATCTAGGCGACCACACGGACCAGGGCGCAGGCGCCAACGCCACAGTGGCGCCTGCCGAACGAGGCCGGGCTCCCTCAGGGCCCGGCCTCTCCCGCGGAACCCCACACGACCTCAGCGGCTTCAAGGTCTCCACCGGGACGCCGGCCCGCGACCGTGCACGCGCTGCGCGGCGTCTGCTACGGCCTGGGCACCACCGCGGTCACCCTGGCCGCCGCACCTTGGGCACAGCGACAGACCTGATCGCAGCGGCTGTGCGGAATCCGGCGTCGTACGCACCGGTTCACTGGCACGGCTCGGTGATCCCGCCGCTGCCGAACGTGACGGGGCACAGTGATTCGACGGGTGTGTGAGCTCGCCTCCCGGATCGGCCCGGCGGTAGCGTGAGCCTGGAGGAGAAGGGACACCGGCATGGAAGACGCGAACTGGGCGGGCGCGGTCGGCACGGCCCGGGAGGCCAGCGGCTTCGGCGGCGAGGCCGTCGTCCGCACCGTCGCCGCCGTGCGCGCAGCGGTGCGCCCCGAGCGGCGCGCCGAGTTCGACCGGGAGCTCGGCGCCGTCGGTGGTGGCGGTGCTTTCGACGTTTTCCTCGACCACTGGTGGATCCAGGCCCTCGTGGACGCAGCGCCCGATGAGGGGGCGCGGGAGGCTGCGGTCGAGTTCGCGGACCTGGCCGTCGCCCTGCGCGCCCGGGGTGAGGGCGGCCCGACCCGTAGCGCGGCCGAGATCGAGCAGATGCTCGCGGAGATGGTGTCGTGAGCCACACGGTGGTCTGGGAGTACGCGGCCACCGAGGGCCTCAAGAGGCTGAGGGCGAAGTACGGCGACGCGGTCAGGCCGTTCGTCCGCGCGGTGAACGCCCTCGGCGCCGATCCCGAGCCGCCCGCCAGCAGCAAGCTGGGCGGGACGAGTCTGCGTCGGCTCCGGGTGGGGGACTTCCGCGCCACCTACGAGATCGACGGCCCCCGCATCGCCGTCAAGGTCCTCACCGTCGGCGCCGCTCCCGCCTGACCTGCGGACCCGGGGTCATTCGGGGTATCCGGGGAGGCGACGCACCGCAGTGCGCACCGGCACCCGACCGGCGTTACGCCGCGGCTCATCGTGCCACGGCCGCCGGGGTCTGTGAGGCCGCACAGGGGGAACTCATCGTTCCCCTGCGGCCGTCTCCGCCCCGGGTGCCTGCCCCCGACACCGTGCCGGAGTTCCTGGCCCTAAGGATGCCATGAGCACAACAGAAGTGCCCCTCAGTGCTCGTGCTCGCAGTCAAGGAAGCCAGAGCAGCGCCCGCTCTGCTTCATTGAAAGGCGTTCCACTGGAATTTGAATCACCATCGGGTACCGCCCGCATCCGGGCATGCCAATAATCCACCAGAGATTCCCGATCCCCAAACTGCACATTCGGATAGGCGCTACTCACCGCCTGCGCCATGTTGTTCAGGATGACCCGGATACCTGGATCGCTGTCCAGGCGCTGATTGAACGCTTCTATCCTCAGCATCGGATCAACGGCTGGTTGACCTCGGATCGGCCTGCCCGCATTTTTCATGATCTCATTGATTATGGTGGTCCGGATCGCACCGTCGTCCAGGAATCCCCTCGCCACCTCCCGGGCCTCCTCCTGTTGCATGGATCCACCATGCATCATCCGCTCGTGAGTCCGGGCTTCCCCATGCCCCACGGCCGCACCAAGGTCGCCTGCCGGCCCACCCGTGGTGGCAAGTCTGCTTGAGTTCTCCAATGTGAGACACCCATGAATCAGCATGGACAGCAGGGAGGACCAGAATTGGGGACTCGGCTCCGTTGCGAGAAGCTGCTCGGCAACGTCCAATTTCTGACGAATACCGTGCCCCAGCGCGTTCCAGTCGTCCAGCGCCGCCACAGGCCCTCCCGCCGCTTCACAGTGCTGGAGTCTTCCCCAGACCCATAGCAACGCATCGGCGACGGGCTTTTGAATCAATGCCCCACGGGTGCTGTTCATGACGAGCGACCATGCCATGACATGCGATCGCTGGGCAGAGATGTACTGGGTGGGCGGGCGCTCCCGCCGGCTCATCTCCAGGTGCGCAATCCCCAGATTGTTTTGAGCGTCTCGATCCACCTCGGCATTGACCACAAAGCCTGAATCCAATACACCATAGGGGAGACGCGCCAGCAAGGCATCGTTCCCCTGTCTGGAATCAAGGAACTCAGACTGAAAGAAACCCTGCGCCAGCGCCTGATTGATGCCCGGATAATTCTGACGCATATTATGGTACTCGGGATATTGGCTCGACAATGGATATACGAGATTAGGGAAGCGGGCTGCCACGGCATGCAGAAGATGCTCGCGCGAGTGCTCTTTATGCCTCGCAATCGGTGGGCTGTCGTACAGACTTTCAACCAAACTTGCCAGCTCTCCGGACGACATCCGCTCATTCTCGGGGAGAGTGTTCTGACGCCGGAGAATCCTCATGGAGTTTGCTTCGGCATTCCCGCCGGAGCGACCTCCGAAAGTGGCTGACGGGGAGAGCTGGTACGCTTCGACGTAGAGACTGATCAACTTGGCAAGTGCCTGCTGCCACTCACCCAGTGGAGCTTGATTGACCTTTATCTCTCTCAGCAGTTCCTCAGCCTTGCGCATCGCCTCCGAAAAACGTGCATGCGCACCACGGGTTGTGTCGATATAGGATTCCTGATTGTTCTGCCTATCGAGACTTTGCAGGCCGAGTTCAATATAACCGATAAGATCGGCGGCCGGACGATGCTCGTGATACTTCAGGGCATCACGAATCAGTGTCCAGGCCACGGTGTGATTCTGCTGCCCTCTGTCGAGGAAGGAGTACTGCGTGTCAGGGCGGTCCTGGTTACTGAGCCTGATATCCCCAATATTTACATTATGCAAAAGAACATTTGGCGCTTGATAATTACTCGAAACCTGAACATTCGCAATGAAGTCACTGGAGGTCTGCTGCACGGTGAATGTGTTTTGCCGCTGAAAACGAGGGGGTACGAACACGGGGTTCGCCCCGGAGGAGGAAGGCGCCCCGTAGGGCTGGCCGGTGCCGGGTCCCGCTCCGGCATGACCGTGCCAGGGGCTCGCGCTGACGGGATGAGCCGGATCATTGTCGGGCACAAGGCGAGAGCGACGGTGGGACGAAGTGCTCGGATCTGCCCCGCTGTTCGATGGGGAGTTTTGCGCAGGTGGCTGCGCGCCGGTGGTGTCGGAGGACTGGGGCGGCACGGTGTGTGCCGCATGTGAGGGGATGTTCGCGGTGTCGCTGATGTCCTCGATCCGCTTCAGGTGGTCGACAGCCAGTGCGTCGAGATCCGCCCGTTCCGTCCTGGACATCGGGCCGGTCTCATGAACACCCGTGAGGCGGCCGTCCCTGCGGAAGAGATGGGTGGCATCGGACTTCTTGCCGTCCACCGTGTCCAGGTACTCGTCGGGGAGCCCGAGGTAGTGCAGGACCTCGTGGACGAGTGTGCCGTCGCCGTGTTCGACGTCCCAGTGGAGCTGATCGGCGCGGCCCGGATTCCGGCTCTGGGTCAGAGTGATGGCCTCTCCGTGCCGGGAGACGGGTTCGAGCTCCAACGTGACGCGCAGTTGGTCACCGGAGCGAGGCAGCTTGTAGCCGCTGTTGAGCGTCTGGTCCAGCATCTTCTGGAGCCGCGTCTCCAGCCCTCGCACATCGGCGTCGCCGAGATTCCCGGTCGGCTTGACGGGCAGGGTGACCACGAAATGGCGGACCGTACGGCCGTCCTGCAAATGCTCGCGACGTACATGGTTGCGGATCAGGGTCTCGGACCCGTCGAGTAGACCGGGCCTGCGGTTGCTCTGGCCGAGGACCGGATCGAAGCGTTCGGTGCGGACCGCGGCCCACGACGCGTCGTCGACGCCGGCCAGCTCGTCCGCCCTGACGGGGGGCATGGTCCGTTCGGCCACCGCCCGGGGCGGGCGAGGGTCGGCCTGAGGCGGGGTCGCGGGCGCTGGGCGCGGCGGGGGCGGGGTGTCCTGACCGGGTCGGTCGGCTTTCGGGGGCGGGGGCGGTGCCTGGGGGGACGACGGACTGAGGAGCTGGTAGGCGAGTGCTCCGCGGTCGGTGGTGGTGGGTCGGGTGGTGCCTGGGGCAGGCATGGCGGCGGGCCCGCGGACGGTGCTCCCGGCATCCCCCGTGGTGGGTGGCTTGATGGCCGAGGGCATCGTCGCCGGCTGGTCCGAGCGGCCGGGCCAGGCCGGGGCCGCGCTGTCCGGCGCCGGGGCCTGAGACGCCTGGACACCGGACGCAGGGGCGGACGACGAGACCGAGGTGGTCGGAATCGGTGAGGAGGACGAAGTCATGGGCTGTTGACCCGCGTGTGGAGGGGTCTGTGTCGCGGGGCCGGCGGGGTTACGGCGGGCGTGCTCGCGGCGGGCGTACGCCGTCTCGGCCGCTTCCCGCAGCTCGGTGTAGAACGGGTTGTTCAGCGGGGTGCCCCACATGTGGAGGTAGACCAGCATCTGGTTGACGACCGTGTCGTACTCCACCAGCGTGCCGGACGCGTCCCCCGCCCACCCGTCCCAGAGCCTCAGACGGTCCCGCTCGGTGGCCGTGATCTCCCGGGCGTCGGGCACCCTGACCACCGGCTCCGTCAGTGGGACACCCGTGGCCTCGGCCTGCTTTTCAGCGGCCTCGCGGTAGTGGGCGTCCTTCTTCTCCTTCGACTTCCAGAGAGTGTCCGCATAGTCCTTGAGCTTGCCCGGCTGCCTGCCGTAGCCCAGCTTCTCCTTCAGCAGAGAGTGCATGGGTTCCCCGAACGGGCTCGCGTCGAGCACATGACTCAGACGGTCGAGCGCGGCCCCGCGCTCCCGCACCAGCGCCTTGATCTCAGGCTCGGTCGACGTCAACGGCGCCAACTCCATCGCCGGGCTGCTGTTGAACGCCCGGAACGCGGCGACATGAGTCAGCTCATGGGCGATGTGCCCCAGGAGGAAAGACGTTCCGCTTCTGATCTGGGTGTCCACATTGAAGATGAACGCGGGAGGCTCCTCCTCCTTCGACATGAGGGTGACACCCGACTTGGCCTGTGGATACTGCATCGTCACCGAGGACTCCCCAGCCATCACCTCCTGGATGACCCGGCTGGTCACCTCGGGCAGCGGGGAGCGGTCGCCCAGGCCGCCCAGAGCCCGGACGTACTCACTCATCACCTGGTGGAAGCGATCGGCCGGAAGATTCTGCGAAGCGCCCAGGGCGATCTCGGTCATCCAGGGATGCTTCAATCCCGGATGCTCACCCGCGGCCATCACCTGGTCCATCTCGGTCAGCAGCACCTGGAAGACCATCGCGCTGTCCGTCCGCGCGACCTCCGTCCTCGCCTGCTCGCGCAATCTCCGCACGCCTGGCAGGCGTTCCGAGGGCTCGCCCGACCCGATCTTGCTCTGGACGTAGTCCTCGGACGCCTTGGCGATCCCGATGGCCGCGTCCAGCCGGGCCCTCTCCCCGGCGTTCGGTGGCAGCGCGTGAAATGCCTTCAGGGCACTGTCCACCTTGGCGATCGATGAACTCTTACGAAATCCGGACGACGCGGTCGCCTTCTTGAAGTCCTCCAGACTCATCACCCCGCCGTCAAGCCCAGCGGAGGCGGAGCGCGCTCCGTGGGACGTGCCACCCGACCCCTCCGCAGGATCGCTCCTCCAAGGACTCGCGCTCGGGGGGCGGCGATACGGTCCGTCGGCCGTATCGGAGGAGGAGAGCCGAGAACTCGGGTCCGGTCCGAGCGGGCTGGGAGCGGGCACACTCACGGGGTCCCCGACAGGGGTGTTCGTGCCGCCGGAGCTCGTGGACGACGGGGTCCGCGTGTCCTCCTCCCCGGGCTGATCCGGTTCGAGGTGGTCCAGGGCGTCCTCGTAGACGGAATCACCGTCGCTGTCGGCGGATTCACCCGTGGTGTCCGACATCAGGGAGAGCGGCGGCGCCTCGGCGGTGTCGCGGCCGGCCGGGGCGTCGTCCTTCGCGTCCTCGCTCCGTGGGTGCGGGACCGCTTCTTCCGTGCCGACTGTCGCGGTGGTCACGTCCCCGGTGGGCGAGGGGCTTGGCGTGGAACCGTCGTCCTCGACGCTCGTCCGGTCGGAGGATGTGGTCGATGGGACCGTGCTCTCGGTGTCGGGCCTCGCGCTCTGTTCCGGTACGGGTCCGCCATTGCCCTGTTCGGCTTCGGGCAACGCGGTGTCGGTCCCCTCCTGGGCCTGCGCGGGCGCGTCCCCCACGGTGGAGAGCCCGGCCGGTTGCTGCGCGTTGGAGCCCGACGCCGACGACGGCGCCGGGGAGCCCCCTGGGGGCCGGTTGGACTGGTTCGTCTGAGTGTTCTGCGATGTACTCGCGCCGGGCGACTGCCCGCCGGCCGGAGATGGCGAACCGGTGGCGGGTGCGGTGCCGCTGCTCCCCGCAGATGCGGGTGCCGGGCCCGAGGCAGTCATGACCGGCGGGACGCCCGGCTGTCCGTCACCCGGGAGGCCGTCCTCATCCTCTCCGGACGGCGGCGCGTCCTCTTCACCGACGTCCAGATACTGGAGGTCGTCCTCGTCCTCTCCGTACAGCGACGTGTCGTCGTCGCCGACGTCCAGGTACTGGAGGCCGTCCTCATCGGGGCCGTCGTCCGCGGCGGACGAGGAACCGGTCCCGGGGCCCGTTCCGACACCGCCATCGGCGTCCCAGTCCGGCGTGTCCAGGCCCATTTTCAAGCGGGTGTTCATGGCGAGGTTCTCGCCGCCGGCCTCCATCATGGCGCCGAGGCGGCCCTCGACCATGCCGGAGGCGAAGGTGAGTCCGGACGTCTTGAAGGTGTGTTCGTCCGAGAAGATCAGGTTGTACATGCCCTCGGAGACCACGGCATGGGCGCCCTCGAAGACACCGCGGCCTGCACCCTCCACGATGGTGCGCATGATGCTGAGGCCGAGGGCGTCGGAGGCGCCCTTGGTCAGAACCTTGGTGAGGTCGTCTCCCAGCTCGCCCGCGATCGGCTTGAGCGCGTTGCCCAGGTCGTCCGGAAGCCCCTTGGTGCCGGTCTTCTCCAGGAGCGCGCGGGCCCAGTCCTCGCCCGCCTTGCGGGCGATGTCGTCGCCCGCCCCGTCGCCGAACTGCTTCCGGAACGCCTCGCCGACGTCCTTGACGAACTCCTTCTGCACGACCGGTCCGGCGGGCCCGTGGGTGTTCGGGAGGTGCTTGCGGAACGCCTCGGTCAGGTCCCGGCTGAAGGGAGCCGCAGGTGTCGGGGAAGGAGCCTTCTCCGTGTCGGAGTCGTTCTTTGTCGGCTTCGGCGAGGGCTCCGGGGTCTCGGTCCCGGGCTTCGGGGGGTGCGGCGGGGGTGTGGGGCCTTCCGGCTCGGGCTTCGTTCCGCCCGGTGGCGGGGTGGCACCCTCCGGATCCGGCTTTCCGGCGTTCGGCGGCGGGGTGGAGCCGTCCGCGTCCGGATCCGGCTTGTCCTTGGACAAGGGCACGTCCGGATCGGGCTTGTCCTTCGGCAGGGGCACATCCGGATCCGGCTTCTTCAGGACGCCGTCGATCTGCTTGCCGAGGTCGGGCCCGGCGTCGAGCCCGAATCGCTTCGCCAGGAACTTGCCGAAACGGTCACCCAGGAAGTTGAAGGGACCGGCCAGGAAGCCCTGGACCATACCCGACAGGGCCGCGTTCTTCGTGAGATCGGTGTCCCACTCATCACGTGTGCCCTGGTTGAGCTGAATCCACTGGATCATGGAGTCCATCGCGACGCCCATACCGACGTTGATGAACTGATGTGTCAGCAGCGTCAGGATCGCGCGGCCGATCCACGTCTTGATGAGCCATCGGACGATCGCCATCTTCTGCATGTACACGGCTATCGAGGCGCCGAAGAAGAAGGCGGTGGCCGCCGCGAAGGCGGCCTCGATCAGCAGCGCCACCAGCTGGGCGATGATCATGTACTTCATGTACTGGAGCTGGGTGGCGCTCTTGCGGGTGAAGTCGGCCATCAGCTGCGCCTGGTCGCCGACCGCCTTGAAGTAGTCCAGTCCTTCCTGGCCGCCGAGGAAGGTCTTCATCGCCTCCTCGTACATCTGCGCGGCGTCGCCGCCGAATTTGTCCTTGGTGAAGCCGAGAGCGTCGGCCACCAGCGCCTGGAACTCCCCGTTGAGTTTCCCGTTCAAATCCTGGTGCACCTGCGCGAGGGCGAACATCTTGTCCTCGTCGCCGTCGGGCGGGACCTCGCCCGTCAGAATGGCGAACAGCCAGGCACACTCGGGGGGAAACTCGATCGCCATGGGGTCAGCGCCTGCCGCTTGTGTTGCTGTGGATGTCGTCCTGGGTCTTCCGGAAGTTCGCGCCGGTGCGCTTGAGGCTGTTGGCACTGCCCTTCACGGCGGCGCTCAAGGCGTCGACGCCCTCGACGCACGGATCGAGTCCCTCGTAGTACTTCTTGGCGAAGGCCTCGCCGAACTCGCCGGTGCCCCAGCAGCCGCGATAGTGGGTGATCCTGTCGACGTACTCCTCGCGGATGACCTTGAGCTTGTCACCCGCCTCGTCGAGGGCGTCGCCGCCCTTGCCGAGTCCCTCGGGGTCGACGTCGAGTGTGCTCATCGCGTCATCCCGTCCCGTGCCACGGCGTCGCCGTCGGTCTCGTCGTCCACCAGTTCGTCCAGCAGCGCACCGGTCGTGCCCGGCCCGGTGGTGCGCGTCTCGGGCACCTCGATGCCCTCCTCCTTCAGGGGTGCGAGGAGGTCGTCCCAGGAGACCGGGGTGAATCCGGCCTCACTGTCGGCCGACATCCCGGGGACAGGGCCGAAGGGACGGTAGAGATCGAGCAGCTGGGACGCCGCCTCCCGGCGGGCCTGCGAGATGGTGCTCATCAGGACGCCGGAGAGCTCGGCCGGTGCCATCGAGCGGTAGCGCGACGTGGGGAACCGCAGGCTGCGCAGTTCGCCCTGGGCCCCGACGGTGGCCTCCACCGCGCGATCCTTCGAGGTCACCGTCACGGAGATCCGGCCGGCCTCGGCGGAGGCCCGGTTCAACTGCTCCCGGGTCTCCTGGAACTCCGTCATCGCTTCCGCGAGTCGTGCTTCCCACTGGGTGGTCATCGCTCCATGCCCGCCTGTCGTTCTCGTGACTGATACTCATGTGCCGCGCGGAGGCGCGTGGCGCTCCGCTCCCGTACGCCGGGCTCCGTGAACCGTGGGGCGGTCATCTGCCGATCACCCCGGCGACACCGCCCTCGTCGGTGCCCCAGACCTCTTCGTCCTCGCTGATCCAGGTCTGGCGCTCGCGTTCGTCGCTCTGGCCTCCCTGGCCGCCACCACCCATGCCTCCCATTCCGCCCATGGGCGGCATCATGGGCGGCATCATTCCGGGCCCCGGGGTGGACATGGTCGCGGGGCGCCGGCCGACCTCCCCGAGCGACTGGTTCGGGGTGGCCTTGGCGGCACCCGTCCCGTTCCCGGCGAGTGATCCCCCGGCGCCGGGCGGAGGCGGTGGTACGAGGCTGTTGCCGGTGGAGTTGAGGTTGAGGGAGGGGGGCTGCTGACCGCCGGACGGCCCCTGCCAGGACTTGGGGACCCAACGGTTGCCCGAGAGATCGCTGTCGCTGAACCGGCCGGAACCACTGGAGCCGAGGCCGGGCGGGGGCGGAGCCGACGTGCCGCCGGCGACGCTGATGGTGCGGCCGTCCGCGTCGGTGGTGATGACGCGGCCGTCCGCATAGCTGATCTTGCGACGGCCGTCCTTGAACTCCTGGTCGACCGTTCCGTCCGGGTAGCGGGTGGAGGTGGAGCCGTCGGCGTTGTGCGTGGTGATCGCGCCGGCCTTGCCGCCGAGCGGGTTGAGGTGCTCGGTGGTCTTCTTCCCCTCGGCGTCGGTCGTGGTGTACGTACCGTCGGGTCCGAGCCGGGTGGAGGCGCCGTCCTTGTAGGTGGTGACGACCGTGCCGTCCTTCTCGACCTTGGCGACCGAGCCGTCGGCGTACTCGATGGTGGAGGTGGACTGGCCCAGCCGGGCCACGGTCTTCGTGCCGTCGGGGTCGATGGTCGTGACGGTGCCGTCGTTGCCGACCGTGGTCCGGGTGCCGTCGGGGTGGACCGTGGTGGTCGAGCCGCCCTTGTGGTACGTCGTGGTGGAGCCGTCGGGGTTGCGGACGGTCTCCCCCGGTTCCGGGAGGCTGACGGTCTTGTTGCCCTCCGGGTCCGTGGTCGTCAGCGTGCCGTCGGGCGCGCGGCTGACCGTCGTGCCGTTCTTGTACTGCGTGACCGAACTGCCGTCCGGCTTGAAGGTGGTCCTGCTGCCGTCCGCGTAGGTGACGGACTGGCTGCCGTCCCGGTTCAGAACGGTGGTGGACGCGCCGGGGTTGGTGGTGGTCACCGTGCCGTCGCGGCCGACGGTGGTGGTGGCGCCGTCCTTGTGGGTGATCGTGCGCGAACCGTCCTGGTTGTAGGAGGTGGTGGAGCCGTCCGGGCCCTTGACGGTCTTCAGCGGGGGTGAGGGAGGGTTGTTCCCCGGGTTGCCGGGAGTGCCGGGCGGCGGGTTCAACCCCAGGCCGGGGGGCGGCTTGAGGCCGGGGGGAGGGGGCGGCGGGTTCAGCCCCAGGCCGGGCGGGAGGACACCGGGGGGTGTCGTCACCTTGCTGCCGTCGGGGCGCGTGGTGGTGTAGGAGCCGTCGGGGTTGCGCACCGAGACGGACCCGTCGGGGTTGCGGATGACGTTCTTGTCGCCGCCGCCCGGGCCGTTGGGATCGAGGCCCGGCGGGGGCTTGAGACCTCCGGGCCCGCCGACGCCGGTACCGGGCCCCCCGATACCGGTACCAGGCCCGCCGATACCGGTACCGGGACCTCCGACGCCGGTACCGGGCCCGGGTCCGTTGAGGTCCAGGCCCGGCGGGGGCTCGGGAGCCCCTGGGCCACCGATGCCGAGGCCGCCGTCCTTGCTGCCCGCGCCACCCGGGCCGAGTCCCGGCGGCGGCTGCCCGCCCCCGCCGAGCTTCTTCTCCATCTCCTCCTTCTGCCGCTCGGCCTCCCGCTGGGCGTCCGCGGCCTTGCGTTCGGCCTCGCGTACGTCGAAACGGGCCCGCAGGTTCGTGAAACCCGTTGTGAAGGCGTACGCGGAGGGAGTCGCGTTCGCCAGCGCATTCAGGGAGTTGTACAGCCGGATCGCCACTTGGCCGGCCGTCTTGTCCAGTTCGGTGAGGCCGATCGGACCGGCGGCGTTGCCGGTACCCGCCACCCAGCTCTTGTAGGCAGCCTCTCCCAGTTTCTGCCACGCCTCCGGATTGCGCAGATCACCGAAGACCGGATGGGTCACGGAGAAGCCGGGCAGCTTCCCGCGCCGCACGATGGTCTCAAGGCCGAAACCCTGTCCCCACCCGGCGATCCGGCTCACCGACCGGTCGACCGTCTTGGTGATGTTGTTCTCGTTGAGATAGACGGAGACCTCGTCGAGCCAGTAGTCGAGGTGATGGGTCTGCAGATGACCGCCGCCGGGATGGTCCCGCCATGTCCTCCACGCCGTGCAGAGCTCGTCCGCGGCTCTGTGGATCTCGTTCGCGGCCTCGATGAGCATCCTCCCCACGGCGGAGGTCGGGGTGTACGCCGGGGAGACATAGGCCATCAGCGTCGCTGGAGCGCCCGGGGCGGCCGAGAGTTCGGAGACGAGGTTCTTGTAACCGGTGTGTATTCCATCGATGAGTTCCCGGAACGCGTCGGCGCTCGTCCCGCGCCACGCGGCGTCGTCGTCACCGAGTTGCTTCATCCACTCCGCGAGGACCTTCTCCTTGTCGGCGAAGAACTTCAGGACCGCGTCGAACGCCTTCGCGTTGGGCACAAAGGACTTGAGGTCGACACTGTCCATGTCCTTGCCCATATTGCGATGCGGGCTGAAATCCTTGGCCGATCCCGTGTTCACCAGGTGCTCGACGGCCTCCCCGTACCCGTAGTTGAACCGGTTCGCGAGTCCGTTGTCGCTGAAATCCTTGAGGCTCTCCCTGTTCCAGACGGTCGAGAGCGTCACCTGACGATAGGCCGTGATGTCATTCCCGTCCCCCGCGTCGTCGTAGAAGCGGATGGCGCGGTCGGAACTGTAGGCGGGATTCTGGGTCGTCGTGTTGCCACCGAGCGCGTGCAGCGACTGCGGCGGGCTGATCGTGGCGCTCAGCCAGCTCATCCCCTCGCGTCCCGGGGTATCGACCGTGCTGCCGATCCTGCCGACCTCCATACGCGTGGGCCCGGCCAGACCGGTCATCGGCCCCGAGACCTCCTCCCAGACGGCTCCAGTGGTCATGTGCAGACACGTCCTTCGGTCGATCGAGCGGGGTGGAGGCGACGGTTGTCGCGGCGGCGGCGGAGGAGGTCGGTCCCGGTGTTCAGACGCTCTTCGGCGGGACGAGCCCCCTGTCGACGCTCGCCCAGGCGTCGAGGAACTTGCCCGCCTCCACCTCCGCGAGGCTGGAGTCCTGGGCGGACTCCATCTCGGCGATGGTGGCCTGAAGATTCAGCGAGATCCTGTCGAAGAGGATCTGCTGCTGTATCTCGATCCTCGCGAGTTCCCCGGCCGCTCCCTTGTGGACCTCGGGCAGGCGTCCGGCGCTCACCTTGTCGCCTTCCTTCGGGGCACCGAGTCTGCCGAGCTGGAGGGGGTTCAGCACAGGTTTGCCGGCCGGACCGCCGTCACCCCCCAGGATCGCCATGCCGTCAATCGGATCCTGTCCTCCGGCGGGGTCCGCGGGTGAGTTGATCAGGGTCTTGATCTCGTTGATGAACCACTGCACCCCGCTTTCCGTGTTCTGTCTGAACGCGCGGAGGTTCTCCACGTCCAGGTGGGAGAGCTTGAACGGGTCGGTACCACTCATGGTCACTCATCCGTACGACGGGCGGGCGGCTGGCAGGAGGGAGGGACGGCCGGGCCCGGGGGTTTTGGGGCGGCGGCCGTCCGAAGGCGGACGACAGGGGGTACGACGAGGTCAGACGCGGATCGAGCCCCACTCGCTCGCGGACTTGTTCTCGTGCTTGCGGTAGATCTCCACGATCTGCTCCAGTAGACCGCTGTGCCGCTGAAGGATGTCCGCGAGCTGCTTGGAGGCCGCGTTCCACGCCTCCTGCTTCTGGTCGTACGTGACGGCGTCCATGCCCTGCCAGGCGTTGCGCAGGGTGTCGAGCTCGGCGTTGAGGTTGAGCACCGTGTTCTGGATCGCCTTGGTCTGCATGCGCATGTCCTCCGCCGCCATGTGGACGGAGTTGTACTCGACGTGGATGACACCGTCGTTGAGGTGACTGTTGAACGACACGGAGGGCTCCCGCTGGTGCTGTGGGTGGGGTGACGAGGTGACGAGGGTCCGCGAGGCGGTGCCGGGCTACTTGCCGCCCATCAGGGTGCCGTAGGCGGCGTCGCCCAGATGGGCGTGCTGGTTCTTCGCCGCGGTGATCAGTTCCTCGATCTCGTTCTGGGTGCGGTTCTGCGCGAGGCCGGTGTTCCGGAGGGCCTCCATCATCTCGGCCATTCGGGCGGTGATCTGGTCGACCTGGCCGCTCCACTCGTTGAGCAGGTTCTGGAAAGCGCCGCCGTCCTTGCCGCCGTACGCCCTGATCAGGCCGTCCATCGTGGTGCGGACATCCTGCTGGGAGCGCTTGATGCCGGACTCGGCCTGCTGGAGGGCGTTGTGGCCGAGCTGGTTGGCATGCTGGCTGGAGGTCTGGAGGTTTCCGGATCCGGGAGTGCTCACAGCGGGTCCTTTGGTCGGAGCGGCGGGGGACCGCGCACATCCTCCGTTCCGGATACCGGTGGTTCCCGGGGAGCGGTGGGGTGACGCGCGGTGGTTCCGGCGGCTTTCCCGGGCTTCACCGAAGCCCTCGGACATGCCGTCGGGAGCGGAACGAGTCCGTTCCGCCCTTGAGGATATGATGTAACGTCAAGTGGTTCATCCGCAGGGCGGATTTGTCGAAACCGATCGTTGGGCGCCGCCGTTCGCGGCGGCGGAGACGCTGAGTTCGGGGCCGCTGGGCAGCATGTCCAGCAGCCGTGACGGAACCGCCTGGGCGCGCGCGCCCTTCAGTCCGAGCCGCTGCGCCGCGTCCGCGCCACCGATCCTGTGCTTCACTCCCACGTCGGTGACCAGGTATGTGGTGGTGCCGCGGACTCCGCCGCCGGCCCCCAGGGCGACGGCGAGCGCGCCGCCGCCGGGCCGGACGGTGATGCCGTCCACCGGGAGACAGGCGGGGGCGATCTCGGGCCCCCGGGCCGGGGGCGCGGGGCGGTCCCCGGCCGCGGGGACCAGGGCGAGGTGGACCCGGGGGGTGGTGGCCTCGGGACGGATATGGGCGCAGAGCTCCGTACCGGCGGCGACCGGGACCGCCTTCGGGGTGCGGTCCGGCCAGCCCGCCGGGTCCCGCGTGGTGCTGCCGGAAGGTGCCTGACGTGCGGTCAGTCCGTCGGCGGTCAGTGGCAGGGCGATGGGGGCGGTGCCCGGGTACGCCTTCTCTGCGGTGCGCGCGTCGCCCAGGACGAGCGCGGCGGCGAGGGCGCCGAGGGGGCGCAGTCCGGCCTTCTCCAGGAGGAAGTACTGGCTGTGGACGCCGGGTGACCGGAGTTGGAACACCTGGCCGACCCGGGCGTCCGTGGTGCCGATCCGGCCGCCCGGTGTGCCGCGTCCCTCGATCTCGGGGGCCACCAGATCGGGGCCGGCGGGCAGGCCGCTGAGGAAGGCAGCGGAGACGGGTACGGGGTCCGCGCCGGAGTAGCCGAGGGCCTGGAGGGCGCCGTTGCCGCCGATGCGCAGCCGTTGGTCGCCCCAGAGCAGATGCCTGGTGCCGTCGTCGGCCCGGACGAGCACGGCCCGGTCGCGGCCGGGTGCCGTGCCGTCGGCGGACGGGCCCAGCCGCAGGGAGGTGAGGGTCTTGCGCCCGGTGCCGTCGGGGCCGGTGCGCAGGGGTTCGGCGGCGCAGACCTGCCAGGTGTCGGAGCGGAGATCGGTGGGGGCGGGCAGGGCGTCCGGGGCGCCGGGGATGCCGACGGGAGTGCCCCGCCGTTCCCCCTTCAGGGAGGCGGTCGAGACGGTGACGGTGCCGGGTTTCATCTCGGCGATCAGCCGGGCGGACGCGTAGTTGCGGACCGGGCGCAGCACACCGTCGAGGTAGAGATAGCGGGTGCCGGTCTCCTTCTGGACGATGAGCGCGTTGGAGGTGCGCCAGGTCTTCGTACCGGCCGGTGAGATGAGTCCGTAGAGCAGGAAGCCGAGGACGAGGACGACGGCGAGGCCGATACCCCAGGCCAGGCCGCGGTTGGTGCGGCCGGTGGGGATGTCCGGGGAGTCGGGGTCCTGGCGGAGCATGCCGCCGGTGAGCCTGCCCATGACGAACATGTGCGCCTGGACCTGGTCTTTTCTGGACTGCACGGGGTGGTTTCCTCCGCTCTGGTCGGGTGGTCTGCCGGGAGGGGCGGACGGCGGCCGCGGGGGGCGCGCCCGCGTCGGGTCAGCCGGAGATGCCGCGCAGGCGGGCGAAGACGCCGAGCACCCACAGCGCCAGCGGGATCAGGGCGACGGCGGCGCAGGTGTGGAGGATGTCCCCGGCGCGGCCCCAGTGGGGCAGCATCCGGCGGCCGGGCACGGTCCAGGAGGCGATCGCCGCGGCGCCCGCGAGGGCGAGGACGAGGGCGAGCAGGACCGGCCGCCGCTCGGGGGCGAGTTCGGGGGCGACGGTCAGGGCCAGCAGCAGCAGCGCGTACAGGCCGGGCAGGGCGACGGCGGGGCGTTGCAGCGCGTGGCCGATGCCGCGGGAGTGCAGCAGCAGGAGCAGGCCGAGGACGGCGGCGGTGACCCGGGCGGCGGTGCCGGGGTCGTCGAGGAGCAGGGCGGTCAGGACCGCGGCGCACAGCAGGCCGATGGCCGTGTACAGGGCGGTCATCCACTCCTCGGCCAGCGCGGTCCGGGTCACGACCCGCTGGTGCGGGTGCGGGTCGATGCCCTCCTGGAGTTCCTCGGCGTTGGTGGGCAGGACCGGCAGCCGCAGTCCGGAGAGCCGGAAGGAGATGCCGGGGACCAGTCCGCCGAAAAGGACGGCGATCACGGCGACCGCGCCGGCGGCGGGACCGGCTCCCGCGTCCAGGAGCAGCATCAGCGTGCCCCAGAGGGCGCCGCCGAGGGCGAGTACGGCGAGGGAGAGCAGCAGGGGTACGTGGGCGGCGACCGCGGCGACGGCGAGCACGGCCCCGCCCGCGGCGGCGGCTCCGGCCGCGAGCAGCGAGGCGCCGGTGACATACCCGTTCGCGCTCGCGCCACTGGTCGTCAGCAGGGCTCCGGCGAGGGCCAGATAGGGCGGGACGAAGACGCCGAGGGCGGCTCCGGCGGCGGCGTCGCCGACGGCGCGGGAGGCCGCGGCGGCGCCGAAGAGCACCAGCAGTCCGGCGACCGCGGCGACGGCCGCCCGGGTGATGAGCGGGCCGCCGGGCAGGGCGCAGACCACCCAGCCGGTGGTGAGGAGCAGCACGGCGGTGCCGAGCAGCAGCCGGCGGCCGGCGCGGCTGTCCCAGCCGTACGGGCGCTCGCGCATGGTGCTGGAGACGCCGTCCACCAGATCGTCGAAGTGGATCGCGGGCAGGGCCTCCGTGCGGGGGCGCAGATGCAGGGCGTCCCCGTCGCGCAGTCCGAGCGCGTCGGGTGTGTACTCCTCGTCGAGGGGGTCCTCGCCGAGGCGCTGGAGCACCCAGCCGCCGTGCTCGATGCCCTGTTCCGCCAGTCCCTCGCCCGCGTGGTCGAGGAGGGTGGGCAGCAGGTCCGCCAGGGGTACGTCGACCGGGACCGCGAGGTCGAGCAGCCGCCTGGGGGTCTTCACCGTGAGCCGGCACAGGCCGGGGGCCGATGGGCCCGAATTTTCCGACATGTGAGTGACACACCTATCCGAGAGGCCGGGTTTCCGAAGGAGAGGAGGCGCACATTACCTTGACCGGAAGGGCTGTTCGCAGAACCACTTCGCCCGTTGTTCCCTCCTTCTCAGTGCACCCATCCGCCCTGGTTCCGGGTACGGCCGCGGCCGGGGCCCGACGATTCCGAGGAGATCCACCAGCGTGAGCACCGTGCTGTTCCGTCGGCCGGCCCGCCGCCGCGGCCCCGACATGCCCGAGGGCGAACTCAGCCTCCAGGAGCCGCCGACCCTCCCCGAGGCGGAGCCCAACACCTCGGCGATGTGGACCTATCTGCCGATGGGTCTGACCTCGCTGGCGATGCTGATGATGTTTCTGAGGCCCCATCAGGCGACCACCTTCAGCTATATCGCCATCGGTCTCATGCTGCTCTCCTCCGTGGTCATGATCCTGGCCCAGGTGATCCGCACCGCGAGTGAACGCAAACGCAAACTCAAGGGCGACCGCCGGGACTATCTGCGCTATCTGACCCAGATGCGCCGCCGGATTCGGGCCACGGTGGGGGAACAGCAGCGGGCCCTGGCCTGGCGGCACCCGGAACCGGCCGCGCTCTGGGCGCTCGGCGGTACCAGCCGGCAGTGGGAACGGCGGGTGTCGGACGAGGACTTCAGCGAGGTGCGGGTGGCCCTCGGCGAGCAGAGGCTGGCCCTTCGCCTGGCCCCGCTCGCGACCCGTCCGGTGGAGGATCTGGAGCCGCTGTCGGCACATGCCCTGCGCAGCTTCATCCGTGCCTACAGCACGGTGCCGGGGCAGCCGATCGCGCTCTATCTGCGCGCCTGGTCGCGGGTGCTGATCAGGGGTGACGAGGAACGGGCCCGGGCGCTGACCCGCGCCGTCCTGGCCCAGCTGGCCGCGTTCCACGCGCCGGAGGAGCTGAATGTCGCGCTGTGCGTCTCCGACGACCGCCGCGCGACGTGGGAGTGGCTGAAGTGGCTGCCGCACTCCCAGCACGGTTACCAGCGGGACGGGGCCGGGCAGGCCAGGCTGGCGGCGGCGGACCTCCAGTCGCTGGAGGAACTGCTGGGCGCGGACTTCACCCAGCGTCCGCCGTTCGATCCCGACACCCCGCCGACGCGCGAGGAGCCCTTCACCGTCGTCGTGGTGGACGGCGGGGCCGTGCCTTCCGGGCACCGGGTGACGGGCGCCGGGTACCGCAACACCGTCCTGCTCGACCTCAGCGGCGCGCTGGTGTGGAAGTCGGGCCGCGGCACCCTGCGGCTGCGCCTCGACGAGGAGGGTCTGCACCTGGCCCGTACCGATCGCGACCGCAAAGAGCAGTCGACGTTGCTGGGTGAGCCGGACGCGTTCGGACCGGTCGCCGCCGAGGCGCTGGCCCGGCGGCTCTCCCCGTACCGCCTCGGCGGCGGCGGGGCCGGCGCCTCCGAACCGTTCGTCACCGACACGGAGCTGACCGCGCTGCTCGGCATCACGGATCTGCGCCGGCTCGAACCCTCCCGGCTGTGGCGTTTCCCGGTCGAGGGCCGGGGCCGGCTGCGGGTCCCCATCGCGGTCGGCGAGGACGGCACGCCCGTCGAGCTCGACATCAAGGAGTCGGCCCAGGGCGGCATGGGACCGCACGGCATGCTGATCGGCGCCACCGGTTCCGGCAAGAGCGAGCTGCTGCGCACCCTGGTACTCGGTCTCGCGCTCACCCACTCCTCCGAGACGCTCAATCTTGTCCTGGTCGACTTCAAGGGCGGCGCGACCTTCCTCGGCATGGACGAACTGCCGCACACCTCGGCGGTGATCACCAACCTCGCCGACGAGGTCGCCCTGGTGGGCCGGATGCAGGACGCCCTGCACGGCGAACTCGTACGCCGTCAGGAACTGCTGCGCAAGGCGGGCAACTACGCCTCGGTGCTGGAGTACGAGCGGGCCCGGGCCGCCGGAACCCCGCTCGACCCGCTGCCGAGCCTCTTCGTGGTGGTGGACGAGTTCAGCGAGCTGCTGGCCGCGCACCGCGACTTCATGGAGCTGTTCGTGATGATCGGCCGGCTCGGACGGTCGCTCGGGGTGCATCTGCTGCTCGCCTCCCAGCGGCTGGAGGAGGGCCGGATGAGCCAGCTGGAGGGCCACCTCTCGTACCGGATCGGTCTGCGGACCTTCTCCGCCATCGAGAGCCGCGGGGTCCTCGGTGTCCCCGACGCCTACCACCTGCCGTCCCAGCCGGGCAGCGGCTACCTGAAGAGCGGGGTGGAGGCACTGACCCGCTTCCGGGCCGCCTATGTCTCCGGCGCGTACAGGGCGCCCCGGCGCGGCACCGCGCGGCAGGCGCAGATCGCCCGTCAGGTCGTGCCCTGGGGCACCGAGTGGGTGGTGCCGCGGGTGCTGCCCGCGGCTCCCGATCCGGAGCCGGAGAGCGGGCCGGACTCCTCGGAGAGCTCGGAGAACGAGGAGAGCCTGATGGGTCTGGCCCTGGCGAAGCTGCGGGGCAGCGGGCCGCCCGCCCATCAGGTGTGGCTGCCGCCGCTCGGCGCGCCGCCCGCCCTCGACACCCTGCTGCCGCCGCTGACCCCGCATCCGGAGCTGGGGCTCACCGCCGCCGACTGGCCGGAGCGCGGCAGGCTGCGGGTGCCCGTCGGTCTGGTGGACCGGCCGTTCGAGCAGGTACGCGATCTGCTCGCGGTCGATCTGTCGGGCGCGGGCGGCCATCTCGCCGTGGCGGGCGGCCCGCAGAGCGGCAAGAGCACCCTGCTGCGGGCCCTGATCTGCTCGCTCGCCCTCACCCACTCACCCCGTGAGGTTCAGTTCTACTGTCTCGACTTCGGCGGCGGAGCCCTCTCCTCGCTCACCGGGCTGCCGCATGTCGGCGGGGTCGCGGGCCGACTCGACCGGGAACGCGTCGCCCGCACCCTCGCGGAGGTCACCTCCCTGCTCAACCGGCGCGAGATCTTCTTCCAGGAGAACGGCATCGACTCGATGGCGGCGTTCCGCAGACGCCGGGCGCGGGGCGACTTCCCCGAGTCGCCGTACGGTGATGTCTTCCTCGTCGTGGACGGCTGGTCCACGGTGCGCAGCGACATGCAGGACGACGTGGAGCACTTCCAGGGCATCGCCTCCCGCGGCCTCAACTACGGTGTCCACCTCGTCCTGAGCACCGCCCGCTGGGTCGAGGTCCCGTCGTGGCTGCGCGATCAGGTCGGCACCAAGCTGGAGCTGCGCATGGGCGATCCGATGGACTCCACCGTCGACGTCCGCAAGGCGGCCACCGTGCCGGTCAGTCCCGGCCGCGGGCTGAGCGCCGACAAGATGCACTTCCTGACCGCGCTGCCCCGTATCGACGGCCAGGAGCAGGCGGAGGACCTGTCGGACGCGATCGGCGACCTCGTCGAGGCGGTCGCGGAGAGCTGGGACGCCCCGCCCGCGCCCCCGGTGCGGATGCTGCCCACCAGCCTGCCCGCCGCCGAACTCCCCGCCGACCCCGAGCCGCTGCGGATCTCCCTCGGACTCGACCAGGCGGAGCTGGAGCCCGCCCGGCACGACTTCTCCCAGAGCCCGCATCTGTATGTGGTGGGTGACACCGAGAGCGGCAAGACCAGCGCGCTGCGGCTGGTCGCCCAGCGGATCATGGCCACCCACACCCCGGACGAGGCACGGTTCCTCGTCGCCGACTTCCGCCGCGAGCTGATCGGGGCCATTCCGGAGGAGTACCGCCTCGGTCACGCGGTCTCGGCCGATCCGCTGCGGGAGTTCGTCGGCGGGGTGGCGCGCGCGATGACCGAGCGGTCCCCGGGCGCCGACATCTCTCCCGCGCGCATGCGCCGGGCGGACTGGTGGGAGGGGCCGCGGCTGTTCGTCCTGGTCGACGACTACGAACTGATCGGCTCCGGGTTCGACAACCCCTTCGAACCGCTGCTGACCCACATCCCGCTCGGGTACGAGGTGGGGCTGCACATGGTCGTCGCCCGCGCCGCGTCGGGTGCGGGCCGCCAGGACCCGCTGGTGCGCAAGATGCAGGAGGTCAACTCGTCCGTCCTGCTGCTGTCCTGCCCGCCGTCCGAGGGGCATGTGGTGGACGGTGTGCGGTCCCGGATCCTGCCGCCGGGGCGGGCGCAGAGCGTGGTGCGCCGCAAGCCCGGGATGGTGCAGCTCGCCCTGCCCGAGGAGGTGGCCGGGGAGGCCGAGGGGGACGAGGCGCGGGCCTGAGCGCCGGGGCCTCGGCGGGGGCCTTCGCCCTTCGGTGAGCCGCGAGCGCGTGAAGTGAGTGAATGAATGAGTGAGGCGATCGTGCGGGTCGTCCCGTGCGGTCGCCTCCGCCGTTCAGGCCCTCCCCGGACGTGCGGAGGAGCGAGGCGTCGTGCGCCGTCAGGCGCCCGGTCGGTCCGCCGTCTCCCAGCGGCCGGGGCGCCACCCCCGGGCACGGCCCCGGGGCAGGACCACCGCCAGGAACGCCACCAGCACGACCACCCCCACCGAGACGGCCACCACCAGCAGGGCCGTGGACCGCTGCCCCGACGTGTCGGAGGGCTTCGGCAGAGCGACGGGCCGCTCGCCCGCGGGGACGGCCGCCGCCGCGGGCCGGGCCACGCCGGACACCGCGCCGTACGGGTCGAGCGCGGGCAGCACCGTGCCCGGATACGCGCCGGACAGCATCCGCTCCCGTACCTCGGCCGCGCTGAGATCCGGGTGGTACGAGCGGACCAGCGCCGCCGTTCCCGCCGTGAGCGCGGCGGCCAGGGAGGAGCCGGAGGCCGTCCACTTGCCGTCGCCCACCGGGCCGGGCCCGACCAGAGAGCCACCGGGCGCGGTCAGATCGGCCCGGCTGTACGCGGGGGACTCCGCCGCCCGGTCCCCGCGCGGTCCGGTGTCCACCACAGCCAGCGCCCCGGGCGGGGGCACCGGGGCGGGCGGCACCGCCGAGCCGCCCCGCGGCTCGGTGTCGGCGGCGGCCGGGACGACCACGAGACTGTCGTGGCGCGCGGCGGCGGCCATCGCGGCGCGCACCGCCGGATCGGAGCCGTCCAGCGGGGCGGTCACCGTGATGACGTCGGCGCCTTCCTCGGCTGCCTCCTCGACGGCCGCGGCGAGCCGGGCGGGATCGGGTTCGCCCCGCGCGCCCGTGCCGCGCACGGCGAGGATCCGGGCGTCGGGCGCCACTCCGGAGAAGCCCTGGCCCGGCCTGCTCGCCCCGGCGACCAGCCCCGCCTGGAACGTGCCCCGGCCCACGCAGTCCTCCCCCGCCGCGCCGAGCGCCCTGACCCGGCCCGCCAGTACGGCCGGGGCGTCGCTGACCCCGGTGCCGACGACCGCCACTGTCGTGCCGCGCCCTCTGGACAGCCGCCAGACCTGGTCCAGGCCGAGCGCGCGGCGCGTCCAGGGCGCCGCCGAGGTGTCCCGGCCGCGCCGGGTGGTGCAGCCGTCCTGACCCTGGGGAATCCGTTCGGGCAGGCCCGGCAGGGTGGTCACACCGGCCGCCGTTCCTGCGGTGGGGTCGGCTGTGGGACGGGTGGGGTCCGCGAGCGCGACGGGCGCGGGCAGGAACGCGGCGAGTGTGGCCAGACAGAGCAGCGCGGTGGTGCGGCGGCGCACGGGAACGTCCTCGCTTCGGCGGTTCGGGCCCTCCGGCCCGGAGGCGGGGCGGGCGGATGCGCGGTCGGGGTGTGTCGGCGGGCACCCGGTGAGGCCCCGGGCGCGCGGTGCGGGAGCGTGTGGCGCGCGGCCGGGGGGCACCGGATGTCGCAGCGGGCGGACGGGGCAGAGGTGCGGGGGCGGGAACCCACCGGGGCGGTCGCTCCCCGCACGGTCCTGGAGGTCTCAGGAGCCCTGGAGGTCCTGCGGGAGCAGCAGCCGCAGATCGTCGAGTGTCGGCGCGGCGACCGCGCTGAGCCGCCGGGCCTGACGGGTCATCATCGTCTCCAGGGTCTGCCGGGCGAGCCGGGCGTTGCCGAAGGTGTGTCCGCGCGGGATCGTCTCGAAGTGGGTGTGGAGTCCGGCGGCGGTCTCGGGGGCGCAGTCGTAGCCGTTGTCCGCCGCGTGCCGCTGGACGATGGTGACGAGTTCGTCGGAGGAGTAGTTCGGGAACTCGACGGTGCG
This sequence comes from Streptomyces clavuligerus, assembly GCF_005519465.1. NCBI lineage: Bacteria > Bacillati > Actinomycetota > Actinomycetes > Kitasatosporales > Streptomycetaceae > Streptomyces > Streptomyces clavuligerus. The sequence goes on from NZ_CP027859.1 coordinate 74,634, forward strand.
GGTGAAGCGGGAGGCGAGACCGGGGTTGGAGCCCAGGAAACGGTCCATCTCCCGGGTGTAGCCCGCGGCGATCACCACCACCTCGTCGCGGTGGTCCTCCATGAGCTTCAGCAGGGTGTCCACGGCCTCCTGACCGAAGTCCGACGAGCCCGGCCCACCGGACTCGGGGGTGAGGGTGTACGCCTCGTCGATGAAGAGCACCCCGCCGAGGGCGCGCTGGAAGACCTCCTTGGTCAACTGGGCGGTGTGCCCGATGTAGCGGCCCACCAGATCGGCCCGGGAGACCTCCACCAACTGGCCGCGCGGCAGCACCTCCAGGGAGGAGAGCAGTTCGCCGTAGAGCCGGGCCACGGTGGTCTTGCCGGTGCCGGGCGGGCCCGCGAAGACCAGGTGGTTGCTGATGCGGGGTGCCGGGAGCCCGGCGGCGGCCCGGCGCCGGGCGGTGGCGAGGAGGGTGACCAGATCGCCGACCTCGCGTTTGACGGCCGCCAGGCCGATGAGGGCGTCCAGGCGCCGCAGCGGATCCTCGTCCTCGGCGGCGGGGCCGCCGGCCGCCGAGCCGGCCGGGCCGATGTCCTCGGCCGTCAGCAGCGCGAGGTCCCGCTCGCCGACGTCGGCCCGGGCCGCGAGGCGCGAGGCCTGGCGGTCCACCATCTCCTCGAACACCTTGCGCGCGGTGCGGCCGTTGCCGAAGGAGGCGTCCCGGGGGATGCGCTCGAAGTGGGCGTGCAGCGCGGTGCGGGCGTCGCCGTCGAGTTCATAGCGGTGTGCCGAACACATCCGTTCCACGATGGTGACGAGTTCGCCGGAGGTGTAGTCGGTGAACTCCACACTGCGGGTGAAGCGGGAGGCGAGACCGGGGTTGGAGGCGAGGAAGTCCGTCATCTCCTCGGGGTATCCGGCCGCCACCACCACGACGTCCTCGCGATGGTCCTCCATCAGCTTGACCAGGGTGTCGATGGCCTCACGGCCGAAGTCGGCCCCCGACCCGCCGGAGTCGGAGAGCAGGGTGTACGCCTCGTCGATGAAGAGGACCCCGCCGAGCGCGCGGTTGAAGGTCTCCGTGGTCTTGATGGCCGTGCCGCCGATGATCTGGGCGACGAGATCGGCCCGCGAGACCTCCACCAGATGGCCCGAGGGGAGCACGCCCAGGGAGGCGAGGATGGAGCCGTAGAGCCGGGCCACGGTGGTCTTGCCGGTGCCGGGCGGGCCCGCGAAGACCAGATGGCGGCTCATCGGCGGCACCGGCATACCGAGTTCGGCCCGGCGCTGTGCCATCCGGTTGAGGTTGATCAGGGTGAGCACCTGGTGCTTGACGTCGTCGAGGCCGATCAGCGACTCCAGCTCGGCGACCGGGCCGTCCACGGCCCCGGCCCCGGCCCCGCCGGGGACGGACGCCCCGCCGGGAAGTCTGCCGCCCCCGGCCGCCTCCGCGTCGGCGGCACTCCCCCAGGCGTCGGGGGCGCCGTTGCCGGTGCTGGTCAGACCCTGCGCCACCACCCGGTCGCCGGCGACGGTCTGGCGCAGCCCGCTGCCGTCGTTCTCCAGGACCGCGCAGTCGACGAGGGAGACCGGGCCGGGGCCCTCGACGCGAACACCGTCGCCGCTCGCGCCGGTGACCTCGCAGGAGGTGAGCGAGGCCCGCGCGCCCGCGGCGAGCCGTATGCCGTGTTCGCCGGCCTCCCGTATCCGGGCCCGGGTGGCGGTCAGCTCGCCCTGGTCGTCGACGCGGATGCCGTCGGCGGGACAGCCCTGGACGTCGAGATCGCGGACGGTGAGGGCACCGAGGGCGCCGATGTGCGCGGCGGGGCCGGTGCCGCCGCGGAGTGTGCCCTGGCCGACGTAGAGGCTGCCGTGGCCGGTGACCTGGATTCCGGCGCCGCCGCTCGCCTCGACGAGGCAGTCCTCCATCCTGCCGCGGCCGTCCTTGAGGACCTCGACGCCGTGGCCGCCGGAGCGGGTGACGGTGGTGCGCCGCAGCAGGGGGTTGGCCCCGGTGCGGATGACGATGCCGCTGCCCGCGCTGCCGGTGACCTCCAGTCGGTCGGTCTCGGCCGCCGACTCCTCCTCCAGCAGCACCCCGGTCGACTCACCGTCACGGACGGCGGTGCCGATCAGCGCCGGCGAGGAGGATCCGGCGACGCGGACGGCCGTCTCCCGGGCGTCGGCGAAGACACACTCCTCGACGGTGCCCCGGCTCCGTTCGGTGACCAGCAGCGCGTGCCCGGCGGTGCGTTCGGTGCGACAGCGCCGCAGGGTGGGCGCCGCGCCACCGCCGACGACGAAGCCGTGACCGCCCGCGTTCCGTACGGTCACGTCCTCAATCAGGCTGGCTCCCGTGGAGTTGACGAAGACGCCGACCGCGCAGTCGGTCAGGGTGGAGTGGAGCAGGGTGACGGCGCTCTCCCCCTCGGCGGCGGCGCCGGGCTTGTCGGTGGCCGAGATCTCGCACCGCTCGACCCGCACCTGGGCGCGGCCGTTGGCGAGTACGCCGTTGCCCCGGGCGTCGCGCAGCCGCCCGCCGCGCAGTGAGAGCCGGCCGTCCTCGCCCGCGACCACGGCAGAGGTGCCGAGGTGTTCGACGACACACTCCTCCAGCAGGCTCTCGGGGGCGGAGGTGGTGACCACTCCCGCGCCCTTGGGGTTCTCGATCCGGCACTGGCGGACCGCGAGCGCGCCGTCGGCCCGGGCGTACAGGGCGGCCCAGGACGCGCCGTACACATGGCACCGGTCGAGCAGCAGCTGGCCCCGGGGGACGTCCACGACCGGCAGTTCGTCGTCGTGGCCGCGCAGAACGAGGTCGTTGACCATCGCCGAGTCGCAGGCGAGTGTCAGCGCGGTGCCCCGGCGGGGGGCCAGCTCGACGGTGCCGCGGCCCTCCTGCGCGGTGAGGGTGAGCGAGGTGGTGAGACTCAGGTTCTCCTCGTACCGCCCCGGCCGGACGCTGATCACGGCGCCGGTCCGGGCGACGCGAAGGGCTTCGGAGATGGTGGAGCAGTCGCCCGTCCCGTCCTGTGCGACGGTGAGCAGCTGGCGTGACACGTTCTGACCTCCCGGGCGCCCCGGGCACCGTTCCTCCGTACGGGGTCGGTTCGCTTCCGGGGCGGGTGGAACTGTTCCGCTCATCATGCATGGTGAGACGTCAGACTGGCCACCGAGGTCACACCGGATCTGTCACGCCGGGACGGGAGTGAGGGAATCCCATGACAGGGGACATCTCGGATTTCTCTTGCCGGATCGGGGTCGAGTTGATGAAAGCTCTGTTTCCGATCATCCGTCACATTCACCGACGCGCCCGTCCATTGCTCGTATCCGTCCGTGCGCGGATGTCGGCCCGCACTCGGACGGGGCGGCGTCCGCCCCGGCACGGCCCGCGCTGTTCCACTTACCCCTTCCTGCTGTTGAAATAGCTGGTCAGGGCGGTGTTCGGGGATACTGCGCGGGGTGCGGGGAGGGGCGCGGCCCCGGGGGTTTCCGCAGGCCGTCCACCGCGCGGAACATCCGTGTCCGGATCGGAGGCGAAAATCCGCAACCCGAACGCTCTCAACACCATCAATCCCGGTATTAGTGTGATGATGAGCGGCCCGGTCCCATGGGTCCGGCTCCGCGACGGTGCCGGTACCGGCATGGGCATGGGTGTGGGCATCGGTGTGAACACCGGGCCGGCCCGGAACAGCCCGCCCGGTACGGGCCGGGAGCCGCGCGGGCCGGGCCGGGAGCGCGCGGCGGGTCCGTGCCGGGGAGCCCGCCCGGCGTACGGCCCGCCACACCCGGAGGGGACGGGGCCGGGCCGGGCGGAGAGCCGGGGCGGTCGACCGGTCCGCGCCGGTACGGGGGTTGGGCCCCGGTGGCGCCCCTGCCGCCCCGGGGACGCGCTCAAGCGCCGTTCACCGGCACGGGGGCCGTGTCACGAGGGCGGCTACGCCCCTGCGGGCGGCACGCCATGACCGGATCGTACAAGCGAAGGGAACCAGGACCAGTGGGACACAGCACCCCGCCCGGCGCGGAGGAGAGGCGCGGGATACCGGGGCTGCTGGCACGCCTCGGCCGCCGGACCGCGCCGGACCGGAGCGTCCCGCCCACCGCCGGGGCCGCGGAATCCCCGCACACGGTCCGGGAGGACTTCCCCCACCGGTATCTGCTCAGATCCTCCGCCGACACCGACAGCGCGGTCCGCGAGCTGCTGCGGGAACTGCCCGCCGACAGCCGCCGCCCGGTCGTCGTCGTGGACGTGCCCCCGGCCGCCGCAGGCAATCTCGGCGAGGAACTCGGATCGCTGCTGGCCCGCCTTCGGGACGAGGAACCGCTCGCCGTCCGGCTGGTGATGTCCGGGGCTGCGGCTCCGGCCGGTGCGGCCGGCCCGCTCGCGCAGCGTCTCGCCGACGCCTGGCGGCTGACCCTGGAGGCGCCCGACGCCCCGGCGGTCCTCACCCCCGGGGGCCCGCTGTACGTCGCCGAGCCCGCCGCCCCGGGTGGCGGGTGGTGGCGCTTCGCGCCGGACGCCGCGCCCGAGGCCCTGGGCACCCGGCTGCCCGCGCCGCGCTGGCAGCGTGCCCTCGCCCGGGTCCCCATGGGCACGGTCGGCGGCTGTGTGGCCCGCGCCGTGCCCGCCGGACTGCTGCTGAGCCCGGCGGACGCGGGCGCTCCGCGGCCCGACGCGCCCGCCTACGCGGCGGCCACCCATCCGGAGAGGGTGAGCGTCCTGCTCGGTGTGCCCCGGGCGCGGCCCGTCCCGGCGGACGATGTCGCGACGCTCCTGGCCGGGTTGCCCGCCGAGGCACGGAGCGCCGTCCGGCTCGTACCCGCCGACGGGCGCGAGGCGGTCGTCCTCGCCGAGGAGGTGTGCGACCTGCTCGGCACTGAGCTGGAGGTGACCCTCGGTATCCCCGTGGCGGGGGGTGCGGCCGGTTCGCGGGAGGAGTCCGTACGGCTGGTCTCCGCCGAGGGCGACTTCACCTGGTCCCCGCCGCTCACCTCCCTCACCTGCTTCCCTGCTCGGGCCGACGGCTCGCGCCCCGTACCCCGGCCGCGTTCCTGGGCCCTGCCGGGAGCGCCGGAGGGTACCGGAGCCGAACCGGCCGCCCTGCGGCTGCCGTCCGGGGCGCGGGCCGTCGCCGTGCGCTCCGGACTCTGGATCGGCGACATGCCCGAGCCGCCCGGGGATGTACGCGACCGGCCCGCCGACCCCCGCGCCCTGCGGGTAACGGTCGACTCCGGCTGTCTGACGGACGGGCGGCGCGACGCGCATCTGAAGGGCGTGTCGAACCTCCTCGCGGAGCTGGAACCCACCACCCGCGCGCAGACCGAGATCATGCCGCCCCGGGACGCGTCGCCCGAACTCGTGGCCGCGCTGCGACGGTTCGCGGTCCGGGCGGGCCTCACCCTCGGAGCGGTGCCGGGGCGCGCAACGGTGACGGGCCCCGATCCCGTGACGTCCGCGGGCGGTGCCCCGGCGGCTTCCGGCACCACCACACCGACACCTGCCATGCCGACACCTGCCACACCGACGCCTGCCCTGCCGTCGGCCGCTCCGGTCACGGCGAGCGGACCGTCACGGGACGCCATGGGCGACGAGGGCGCACAGGGCCCCCCGGGCGCCGAGGACGCACGAGCGGGCAGCGGTTCCACGGGCGCCCAGGGCTCTCCCGGGGCGCAGGGTTCACCGAACGCCCAGTGCGCCACGGTCACCACCGGGTCCCCCGTCACCATCGGCTCCGGAGTGGCGGAACCACCGTCCGGTGCGCTCCCGGCCGCGCCGCCGGTCCCGGCGGCCGACTCCACTCCAACGGCCGCGCCCACCACATCCGCCGCGCCTCCCCTGACGGAATCCGCGGAGTCGGCGGTGCACGCGTCCCCGACCGGGGCGCGTGCCACCCCCACCGCCCCTTCCGCCACCGCGACGGTGGCGTCCGGCCGGCCCTTCGCCGTGCCGACACTGACGCCGGACCCGCTCCCCGGCACGTCACGCACCGCCGCACCGCCCGCCCACGCGCCCGTATACGGGGTCCGCTCCACCGCTCCGGCGCCGTCGGTCCCGGGCGGAACCCTCGCACCCGCGGCGCCCGTCACGAGTGAGCCGACCGCGGGCGCCCCCGTACGGCCTCCGACGGCCGGGGAACACCCCCGTTCCGCTCCCCCGGCCCGGCCCACGGCACACCGCTCCCCCGCCCCGGCCCCGCACCGGGCCCCGCCCACGGGTCCCAGTGGTGAGCGTGACCGGCTGGCCTTCCGCGAACTGGCCGCCGATGTGTGGGAGGAACACAGCGGACCCGTCGGGCAGGCGCTGATCAGGCTGCCCGCGCTGCGCGGCACGGAGGCGGAGGGCGCGAGCGTCGATCTGGTCGCCGTGCGGCTCTTCCTCTCCTCCGGGCCCGACGATCCGTTCGGCGCCCGTGCCCTGGCGGCCGATCCGGAGCCGCTGCGCCCCTACGCGGTCTGTCTCGCCTCCGGACTGCGCAGGCTGCCCGCGCTGCGCGGCCCCCTGATACGCGCCGTGCCCCAGCCCGGCATCCCGCGCGAGCTGGTTCCGGGCGCGGTCCTGCGCTGCGACGCGCCGCTGGACGCCGTCCAGGCGGGGCGGCGTGGTGCCCCGCTGCCGCCCGACGCGCTGGTCCGCTACGTGATCCGCTCCGTCACGGCCCGGCGCAGCTCCGTCCTCGCCCAGGACGGGGACAGTCCCGGGGCCCTGTTCGCGGCCGGGACGTCCTTCACCGTCCTGGACCGCCGGGAGCGGGGCGGCGGTCTGCCCGCGCGGGTGCTGCTGGCGGAGGCGCTCCCGGGCGACCCCGCGCGTGAGCCGTCCGCGGAGGCGCTGGAGAAGCTGGACGCCGCCGCCCGCGGCCCGGCCTCCGGCACCCCGCCCTGGCCCGGCCGGTGCACCGGCCCCTTTCTCCAGCACATCCCGTCGGCGCCCTGAGCGGGCCGGGGCCCGCGCCCCGGCCCCCCGCCGGCCCTCACCTTCCCCGTACCAGAAAGGCAGCCCCAGGCATGGCAAGCAGAGAGTCCACCCCGGACAACAGAAGCGCCGCGGCGGGTTCCGTACGGCGGGCGGCGGCCGTGGCGGTTCTGGCGGAGGAGCCGACCAGTGGTCTGTTCCCCGCCCCGGCGCCCGGCGCCGGGGCGGGCGAGGCGGAAGGGAAGCCGGGGGCCGGGCCGTCCGGAGCGCCGGAGACGGCCGGTGCGACGGCGACGGCGACGGCGAGCACGACGGCCGTCCCCACCATCAGCGGTACGGCCTCCTCGGCGGCCTCCCCGACGGTGTCGTCCGCCGCCGCCGCTCCGGCGGAATCCTCCCCGGCGACCGCGGCGGCCGGAGCGCCCGGCACGGAATCGGCGGGTACGGCCGGCACGGGTACGGCCACGACGAGCGCCGCGGACTCGACGGGAACGGGTACGGCAGCCGTGGCCGAGGGAGCCACCCGCGCCGGAACGCTGTCGGCGGTACGCGCGCGTCTCGCCACGGCGGCCCGGGCGTCCGGTCCGGGCTCCGGCCGGAACGAGGACTCCGGGGAGACCCCGCCCGGCAGGCCCAACAAGCCGCTGATCGCCGCCGCCGTGCTCGGCGGGCTGGTGCTCGTCGCGGTGCCGTTCCTCGTCTCCGGATCCGATGAGGAGAAGCCGCGGTCCTCGGTCGCCGAGGGACCGGGCGGCAGCCCGATGGATCCCGACAGCATCGGCCAGGGTCTGGTCCCGGGCGAGGAACGCGTCGCGGCCCCCGGCGCGGCCAAGGGCGCTCCCGCCCGCCCGGGCGCGGCCCCGGCGGGTGCCCCGCGCCCCGGCGGCCCGCCCGCGCTGACCGCTCCCGGTCCGCTCGGCCCGGTGCCCGGTCCCCAGGACGGTGGACTTCCCGTTCCGGGAACCGGGACCGGAGCCGGCGCCCCGAAGCCCGGCGGCGCACCGGCCGACGAGGCACCCGGCGCGCCCGACAGGAAGACCCCGGGGACCAGGGCCCCCGCTCCGGACAAGAAGCCCCCGGCGAAGCCCGCGGAACCTGCGAAGCCCGCCACGCCGAAGCCCGCGAAACCGGCGAAGCCCGCCCCCGCCGTTCCGCCGCCCGCCCCGGCACCCGCCACCTTCTCGCATCTGATCGGACTCGGCTGCGATACGCCCGGCTTCGCCACGGGCGACTGGTACGTCGACAAGAACGAGGGATGGCTCAAGCACTGGGGCAGCACCAAGAGCCACGGCTGCAACGGTCTCTTCTACAGCATGCCGATGTCCGGCAGCTCCACCTCGGACGGCATCTGGGCCCAGTGGAAGTTCTACACCGGCAAGGTCCAGAAGGGGCTCTGCGCGGTCGAGGTGTTCATTCCCGACGTCGGCAACAACGACTACGTCGGAGGCACCCCGGCCCACTACACCGTGTATCAGGCATTCAGCCAGAAGGCGAAGAACGTGGTGGGCACGTTCCGGATCAACCAGCCCTCGCGCCTGGGTCAGTGGGTGTCCGCGGGGACCTACCGGATCGGCGGCAACAAGATCTCCGTCGTGCTCGACAACCGCGGCAGCGGTGCCGACAACCGCCACGCGGCGGCGGGCCCCGTCCGGGTGAACTGCACCGCGTCCTGACCCTCCGGCCACGGGGAAGCGCCCGCCGGACCGAACCCATCGGTCCGGCGCGCCCGGTCCGGCGCGCAGCGCAGTTCTCCGCGTACGGCACCACCGAGGCACTGGGGGCCGTCGGCGCCCCCTTCCGTCACCCGGTCCCGGGCAGATGCGGATCGCCGTGCGCGCGGCCGGGGTCGACCCGTTCGGCCGGAAGCTTCTCAACGGTCTGACGCGCGACTGGACCCGTCCTTTCGCGGGTGGCTGTCTCAGGTCTGTGGCCGGCGGGTTCGTCCGATGCCGGTGGCGAGGGGACCGAGGAGGCGGAGTGGGGCGCCGCGGTTGATCCGGACGGTTGGCGGATCGGTGAGGTTGCCGATTCGCAGGGTGGGTCCGCCGAGGTGGTGGAGGATCATCCGGCTGGTGGGGCGGACGCGGTGGTTGTCCGGGTAGCGGCCGGGCACGGCTTCTGCGGGTTCTTCTGAACGGTCTTGTCCTGTGCCGCTCACCCGGTCCGAACGGGGTCGGCGCGGTCGTCCTCGTGGTCCTCACGTCTCTCGCGGTGCTGCACGGGCGGCCGGGCCGGGAGTGGGTGTCCGTATCGGCGCGGGTGCTGGTGGGGGTGCTGTTGGGGGCGCTGTTCCTGCACGCGGTCGCCGACCGATTCGGGCTGCTGGGCCCGGTGGAGGGCCGGTTCGCGGGCTGGGGGGGACCTCGCCGCCTTCGTCGACTGCGCCCGCGAGGTCACCGCGTTCCTGCCGGGCGGTCTCGTTCCCGCGCCCGCCGTCCTCGCCACGGCCGCGGAGATCGTGCTCGGCGCGGGGCTGCTCCTCGGTGTGCGGGTGCGCCTCGCGGCCTTCGGCGCGGGGCTGCTGAACCTCCCGTTCGCGGTCTCGATGTCCCTCTCGATGCCGCCGCAGGAACAGTTCCACTACGGCGTATTCGTGCCGGCCGCGGGAATGCTGGTGCTCGCGTCCGGTGAACGGCCGCCGCTGCCGGGGCGCGGGGCGGGTGCGGCGCCGGGGGCCGCTTCGCCGCGTCCCGGTTGCGGCGCCGATGTCCGGGGTTCGTGGCTCAGGGAGCCGCCGTGCCGGGCCGGGGAATCCTGTCGCCCGCCTTCGCGGCCGGTTCCGCCTCGCCCACCATGGTGAGTGACGGTGGCGGATCACCGCGTTCCCGGAACGGAGTTCACCGCGGCGCGCCCGTTCGTCGCGGTCCGGGTGCGTGCGGCCGGGCCGTGGCGGGAGCGGGGCCGGGTGAAGGCGTCGCGTTGTCCTGTGCACCCTGTGCATCCTGTGGATCACTCTTCCGGGTGACCCTCAGAGGTGATGTGGACGGTCTAGCCTTTTGTCTCCGCCGGGACGGCGGACGGCGGAGGGTTCCTGCCACGGAGGCCCGGCTGCCCCACGTCCCCGCATGCGGTGCCGCGTCCCGAAAGGCTGTGGTCATGGTGAACGTTCCGGAAGGCTCCGCCCGGGCGGTCGGGGCGGGGCGCCGGGAGGAGGCGCGGGGCGTTCCGGATGGTCTGCCCGCGCCGCCCGTCGCTCCGGGGCGGCTCCCGGTCCTGGGGCATCTCGTCGCCATGCTCCGTGATCCTCTCGGGTTCATGGCGTCCTTGCCGGCCGTGGCCGAGGTGGTCACCATCTATGTCGGGACGCGGCCGGTCCATGTCGCCAACTCGCTCGATCTGGTCCAGTCCATGCTGGTCACCGAGGCCGACAGCTTTCAGCGCGGACTGTTGTTCGAGAAGGCCGAGAAGGTCGTGGGTCCCGGTCTGACCATGGTCGAGGGGGAGGCGCACAGGAGGCAGCGCAAGCTGGTCCAGCCGGCGTTCAGCCCGCGCCGGATCGAGCAGTACACCCAGACGATGATCGAGGCGGCGGAGGCCGGAGTCGGCTCCTGGCGGCCGGGCCGGAGGATGGACGCGGACCGGGTGATGTACGACCTCGGCATGGACGTCTTCACCCGGGTACTGTTCCGCGGCGCGCTCGACGGCGCATCGGCGGACCTGGTGAAGCAGGCGACCTCCGGCATCATGGCCGGGATGGTCGCGCACTCGCTCTATCCGGCGCAGTGGCTGGAGAAGGTGCCGATCCCGCTCAATCGCCGGTTCCGGCGTGGCGACGCGCAGATGACCGAGGTGGTCGACCGGATCATCCACCACTACCGGCAGGGCGGCACGGCCGACCACGACGGGGCGGCGATCCTCGACGCGTTGATGGCCGAGAACGAGCGGGCGAGCGGTCGGCCCCTGGACTCCGTGGAACTGCGGACCGAGGTCATTCATCTCCTGGTCGCCGGCGCCGAAGGGCCCGGCGCGTCCCTGGCCTGGCTGTTCCACGAGCTGAGCCGGCACCCCGACGTCGAACGGCAGCTGGTGGAGGAACTCGACGCCGTCTTCGGGGACGGCCCCCTCACCGTGGCGGGGCTCGCCGGTCTCACCTTCACCCGGGCCGTGGTGAAGGAATCCCTGCGCGTCCACGCCCCGACCTGGCTGCTGACCCGCCGTGCCCTGAAGGCCGTCGCCCTCGGTGGGCACCGCATTCCGGCCGGTGGCGAGGTCGCTTTCAGCCTCACCGCGCTGCACCGCACCGCGCCGCAGTACGACGACCCCGGGCGCTTCGACCCGGCGCGCTGGCTGGACGGCCGGACGGCGCGTCTGCCGCGCAGCGCGTACATGCCCTTCGGAACCGGCAGGCACCGATGCGTGGGCGACCACTTCACCCTCCAGGTGGTCCTGGTCTGTGCCGTGACCATCGCCCGGCGGTGGCGGCTCGTGCCGTGCCCCGGAATCCGTGTCCGGGAGAGGCCGGTGGCGCTGGTGCGGCCAAGTGGTCTCCTCATGGACGTGGCGGCCCGGTAGGGCGGGAGGCGCACGGTATGCCCCAGGACATCGCCGCATTCATCCCCTTTCCCACACGGCTCGGCCCGGGCACCGGCCGGGCCGCCGCCGGTCATCTCCGCCGGCCGCGGTTCTTCGGCCTCCTGCCCCGGACCCACCACCCCACCGCCGAGGACCAAGCACCCCCTGGGTGGCCTGAATCCTCATCACCCTGTGCGAGGTCGACATGTCCCTGAACCACAGCGATCTGATGTTCTACTGCCCTGTGGACGATCTTCCGCATCCGGCGGCGTCGGGTGTCAATGACCGTACGCTCGACTGGGCGTCCGGGCAGGGGATACCCACGGCGGACCGGGACGCGGGCCGGCTGCGGGCGATGGCGCCGGGTCTGCTGGCGGCCCGTATCGCCCCGGACGCCCGGGGCCCGGTGCTGGACGCTTTCGCGGACCACCACACCTGGCTCTTCGCCTTCGACGACGAGTACTGCGACAGGGCCGACGGTTCCGGCATCACCGAGTGGGCGAGCTTCCTGGCCCGGCTGCACCGGGTGGTGGAGACCGGCGAGAGCGCGCTGCTGCCGGGCAATCCCTACGGCCTCGCCCTGCGTGACATCGCCTGCCGGCTCTCCACGTACACGACACCGGCCCAGCTCGCCGAATGGCTCGAAGCCCTGCGGTCCTACTTCGCCGCCCTGGTCTGGGAACGCTCCCGCCGCCGCGACGACGACCGGCTCCAGAGCCTCGACGACTATCTGCTGCTCCGCCTCCGCAACGGCGCGATGCACACCAGCATCACCCTCCTGGACACCGTCAACGGCTACGTCCTGCCACGCGAGCTGCGGGAAACACCGGGCGTACGCGCCCTGGTCGAGATGACCGCGCTTCTCGTCTCGGTGGACAACGACATCCTCTCGCACCACAAGGAGTCCACGAGCGGGACCCGGGAGGCCAATCTCCTCGATGTGCTCGGCCGGACGGGGCACACCACCCCCGGGGAAGCCGTAGCCCAGGCCGTCGCCCTGCGCAATGAGATCATGCGTCAATTCGTGCGCGTGGCCGAACGAGTCCGGACCCCCGCCGCCGTCCCGGAGCTGTACCGTTTCACCACGGGTCTCGCCCGCTGGATACGGGCCAACCTGGACTTCAGCCTCACCACCACCCGCTACACCGGTCCGGTCACCGAACGCGCCGCCCTCAGCCCGCATGAGGTTCCTCCCCTGTCGGGGCAGGGGCCCGCCCCCGCCCGGTCGGACGTGATCGGCTGGTGGTGGCGGATACCGGAGCCCCTCCCCGAGCCGGGCTCCGATGGCGCTGACACGCCGGTGAGGAAACGCCGTGCCGGGGATCGCCCACCCACGGCAGGCAGGGGCGGCGCTCCCCACCACCAGCGGACGGGGCCACCGCCACCCGTTCTCCCGGGCGGAATCACGGCCAGTCGGTCATCCGGGTTGCAGCAGTCGACATGGAGGCGTGAGCACCGGTGAACCCCACCTACACGATGGCGCAGGCGCCGGGCGCGCTGCCCGTGCTCGGCCATGCCGCCGCGTTCGCCCGCCGGCCGCTGGACTTCATCCGGGAGCTGCCCGATCACGGGGACCTGGTGCGGGTCCGGCTGGGCCCGCTGACGGCCCATGTGGTCTGCCATCCCGATCTGCTCCACCGGGTGCTGGCCGAGGACCGTGTCTTCGACAAGGGCGGGCCGGTCTTCGAGACCTTCCGCAAGACCGCGGGCAACGGCCTGCTCGGCTGTCCCGCCCGCGACCACCGCAGGCAGCGCAGACTGGTCCAGCCCGCTTTCCATCGCTCGCGCCTGCCCGGCTACTCGGCCGCCATGGCCGAGGAGATCGCGGCGCTCACCGAGCCCTGGCGGCCCGGCCAGACCCTCGACGTCCCCGCTCTGATGTACCGGCTCACCACCGCCGTGACCACCCGGTGCCTGTTCGCCTCCGCCGCACAGGCGGCCGACCTGCCCTCCCTGCACGAGAGCGTCGACATCGTCACCCAGGGCATCGCCCGGCGTGCCATGCTGCCCGTCCCCGCCCTCCACCGGCTCCCCACCCCGGCCAACCGCCGCTACCAGCGGACACAACGGTACCTGCGGCATCTCACCGACACCCTGATCGACAGCTACCGGACACAAGGCACCGACCAGGGCGATCTGCTGTCGATGCTGCTGGCTCCCCAGGACGACGGCGGACCGGGGCTGACCGGCACCGAGATCCACGACCAGATCCTCACCTTCCTCCTCGCGGGCATCGACACCACGGCCATCCTGCTCTCCTGAGTCTGGCATCTGCTCGGCACCCACCCCGACATCCGCGACCGGCTGCACACCGAGGTCGACACCGTGCTCGATGGCCGCCCCGCCCAGCACGACGACCTCCCCGCGCTCGAACTCACCGGCCGGATCATCCAGGAGACGCTGCGCCTCTACCCCTCCGCCTGGCTCTTCACCCGCACCGTCACCACCGACACCGAACTCGGCGGACACCCGCTGCCCGCCCGCAGCACCATCATGTTCAGCGCCTACCAGATCCACCGCCGCGCCGACCTCTACCCCCACCCCGACCGCTTCGACCCCGACCGATGGCTGAACGCCCCCAAACCCCCACCCGGCACCCACCTGCCGTTCAGCAGCGGCCCCCGTAAATGCATCGCCGAGACCTTCGCCCTCAACGAAACCACCCTCGCCCTCGCCACCATCGCCACCCGCTGGCAGCTCGACCCCACCCCCGGACCACCCGTCCGCCCCGCCCGCCACATCACCCTCCAGCCCAAAAAACTCACCATGCGCCTGCGGGAACGAAGCGGCTCCGGTGCGGGCACAGCGCCGTGACGGCCGCAGGAGACGACGGCATAGGCACCCCCACCAGCGCCCGCAGCGGGTACGGCGCGGGACTCTTCGACCACCGTCGCCGCCTGGAGGTACAGCGGCTGCGTGCCCTGGAGGCATACAACGACCCCGCGACCCAGTCGGTCATCCTGGCCCGGGGTGTCCAGCCGGGCTGGCGCTGCCTCGAACTCGGCGGCGGAGCAGGGTCCATCGCCCGCTGGCTCGCCGCACACAGCGCCCCCGGAGAGGTCGTCGTCACCGACCTCGACACCCGGCTGCTGCCCCGCGGCATACCCAACCTCACCGTCCTGCGCCACGACGTGGTCCACGACGACTTCCCCGCGGCCTCCTTCGACCTCGTCCACGCCCGCGCCCTGCTCGAACACCTGCCCAAACCCACGGATGTTCTCGCCAAAATGGTCCGCTGGACCGCCCCCGGAGGCTGGGTGTGCGTGGACGACCTGATCTCCATACGCCCGCCCGGCGGCCCGCGCGACGCCCATCAGCGCTGCTGGAACGCGCTCGTCACCCTCGCGGAGGGCACCATGCGGATCGACCAGCACTGGGCCGCCACCCTGCCGCGGCTGTTCGCCGCCCAGGGCCTGACCGACATCGGCGTCCACTGCACCCCCGGCCTGGTGGGAGGGAGCGGCAACGCCACCGAGTTCATCCGGATCGCGCTCGAACAGCTCGGAACGACCCTGGTCGAACGGTGCCTCATCACCGACCGTGACCTCGCCGAAGGCCGTGACCTGCTGGCGGACCCGCACTACAGCGACCTGGTCACCATCACCTTCTCCGCCTGGGGCCGACGCCCCAGTACGTAGGACGGGGCTCGACAGCCCCGGGCGGACACCCGCTGATCCCTCCGGAGGTCACACGAAGCTGAGCCCCAGCAGGACGTTGACGTCCGCGAGCGCCGGGATGTCGTGCAGGAGCGGCCGGGGGCCCGCCTGGTCGGGGCGGCTGCTGAAGCCGCCGTCGTCCTGCTGACGGTCGAGCAGATACGCGAGGGCCCGGCCGAGGACGGCGGTGTGCCCGGGGGCGCCACTCAGGGCGATGACGGCGTACGCGGTGCTGATCGGGTCACTCGGACCGCCGGGCTCGTGGCCCCAGCCCCCGTCCGTCTCCTGAGTCTCGGCGAGACGCGCGCGGCAGCGGCGCTGGGTGTTCCGGGCCGCCGACCGCAGCGAGGCGGGCGCGTCCCCGGTGAGCGTGCCGCAGGCGAGCGTGGTCCGGAAGGCGGCGTTGGTGGCGTTCCGGCTCCAGCTGCGCTCCTCGACGGGGCCTGCGGCCACGAGGAAGGCCACACCGCGCTCGGCGGCCCGGCGGTGGCTCGGGGCGAGGGCGTTGACGGCGCCCGCGGTCATGGCGATCTCGGACGGGGTGCCCCGGACGAAGCTGGGGAACCCGCCGTCGGTGTTCTGCTGGTCCAGCAGGTACCGCTCGGCACGCGTGATGGCCTCCCCGTGCCGTCCGGGTGTGACGGCCCGCAGGAACTCCAGCGTGTACGAGGTGTCGTCGATGTCGCTCTGGGTCACACCGGTGGTGAAGCCCAGCCCGCCGTCCGGGTTCTGGTGGGCCGCGAGGGCGTCCGCCATCGCCGTCAGCCGCGGATCGCGGGGGCGGACGCGGGCCAGGGCCAGCCCGGCGACGGCGGTGGCGAAGACGTCCAGACCGGTGACGAACGGAACTCCGCCACCGGGAAGCTGCTCGGCCGCTATCCGGACCAGCGTGCCGCGGACGGCCGGCCGGTGCGCGGGGTGCTTGCGCAGCGCGAACAGAGCGATCAGCCGGGCCAGGTGGTTGGCCTGCCATGCCGGGCCCGGCCGGAGCGCCGGTGCGAGCCGCGTCCAGTCGGCGTCGGTGGCCTCTTCGGGGGCGGTCATCGCCTTGAGGGCGCACATCTGCATCGAGAGCCACACCTGCTGGTCGCCGACCTCGTAGGTGTCGGGCGGCAGGCGGTGCCGGGCTGCCGTGGAACCGGCCACTTCGTGCAGCAGGGTCCGGAAGGTCAGCATCTTGCGTTCCGAGCTGAAGTGCCGGAACGGCGAGAGGGCGGCTTCGACGGCCTGGTCGGCGGCGACGGTGTCACCGAGCGCTGCCTGCGCGAAACAGTGCTGGAGCGGGTCCGGCGGATCGTGGGCGAGCGTGTTCTTGAGGTAGCGGCGGGTCAGTTCCGCCTGCTCGGGCAGGAGGTCTTCGTTGGTGAGCAGGGCCAGCAGCAGGGCGGACTCCAGCACCCGGCTGGTACCGGGGGCGTGGATCAGCCCGCCGGGGCCGATCCGGTTCAGAACGCGGCCGGCGAGCAGGTCACGGCGGACGATCAGGTCGGGACGCATGGAGCCCTCCGGGGCCGGGACGGGCACGGGCTCAGGCGAACAGCCGGTGCAGGACGTCGACCCCGGTGGGGACGAACGGCCGGGGCGGGTCGTTGAGCAGCCGTGCGAGGGACAGCAGTTGGCAGTGGTCGATCTCGGTGCGGTCAGGGCGCAGCAGACCGGTCAGCTCGCCGATGTCGGCCAGGTGCACGGCGAGATGACAGGGGCCGATGGGGGACGGCTGCGGGAGCCGCAACACCTCACGCAGCTCCGGGCGGACACCGAACTCCTCCGCCAACTCCCGCCGGGCGGCCACCAGATAGCTCTCACCGGCCCGGACCGAACCACCGACAAGGACATCGTGGTGACCGGGGAACACCCGCGCGCCAGCGGGACGGCGATAGACCAGGACCCGGTCCGGGCCCGCGGTCAGAACGGTGGCGGCGACCCGGTAGTGCAGACCGGCCCGCTGGGCCCGGCCGCGTGGTCCACGGCTGACGGGACGGTCGTCGGCGTCGACGAAGTCGACCAGTTCCGCAGGTATCCCCATCCCGTCTCCGTCTCCTCCCCGTCGAGCAGGACCCCGTCCATGACGGTACGCGTCCGATACACTACGTCACGCCATCATGGTGATCGCTTGCCGATTGCTCGCTGATCGCTCGCTGATCGCTTGAAACGCGTCAAGGCAGGGGGTCCGCAGTGGATTCTGCACGGTCCGGGACGATTCCCGAACTGGCTCCGGATGCCTTCCTCCGCTGGCGGGAGAGCGGTGCGGAGACGGTCGACCTCCTCGCGCAGGCGCGCCGGCTCGGTCCGGTCAGCGCCTTCCGGATCGGTGAACGCCCCGTGGTGCTGGCCACCGGACCGCAGGCCGTCCAAGAGGTCCTCGCCCGGTGCCCCGAGCGGTATGTCAAACGTTCCCACCGGGCCCGTGTCCTGCTCGGAGACGGGCTGCTGGCCGCGGCCGGAGAACAGTGGCGCCGACAACGACGCGTCCTCCAGCCCCACTTCACCGGACGGGCCGTCCACCACTACGAGCAGCTGATGCACGACTGCGCCGAGGAGACCGCACGGCGCTGGGCCGCCACCGCGGCCCGCAAAACCCCCCGCCGCCTCGACGCCGACCTCCAGCACTACTCCCTCGACGTCATCTGGCGCGCGGCGACCGGCCGCCCGCTCGACGACGCCACCCACCGGGCCCTGCGGGTCGCCAGTGACGTGCTCGCCGCCCTGCCCGCCCTGGCCCCGGCAAACTCCCCGCAACCCGACCTCACCGCCCAGGTCGACGAGGTCGACGCCATCGTCGAACCACTCATCGCCGCCGCCCGCACCGACCCCGCTCCCGGCCTGCTGCGCGTCCTGTTCGACAGCGCCGACCAGCAGCCCCTGTACACCGACCGGCTGATCCGCGACGAACTCGTCACCCTCCTCACCGCCGGCTACGAGACCACAGCCACCACCCTCGGCTGGCTGTTCCTCCTGCTGCACCAGCACCCCGAACAGCGCACCTGGGCCCTGGCAGCAGGCCCCGCCGGCTCACCCGCCCGGACCGAAGCCATACGGGCCCTGGTCAGCGAGACACTGCGGCTCTACCCGACAGCCTGGCTCCTGCCCCGCTACGCCGCCGAGGACGGCACCCTCGGCGGCCACCGGGTCCTGGCCGGCACCACGATCCTCATCTGCCCCTATCTGACCCACCGCGACCCGGACATCTGGCCGGAGCCCGACCGCTTCCTGCCCCAGCGGTTCCTCGACCCCCACCGCCGCACACCGCCCGGCGCGTACTACCCGTTCGGCATCGGCCCCCGCGCCTGCCTGGGCGCACAGTTCGCCGTCCGGGAGATCACCATCCTGCTGGAACGACTCCTGCCCGCCTTCACCGCCGCCTTCCCCGACATACCCGGACAGCGCTTCGGCGTGACCATCCAGCCCGACCGGGAACTGACAGCCACCATCACCACCACAACCTGACAACCGACCCCGCCGGACCCGCCCGGTGACGTCCGTCGACCCCAAGACCAACGCCCCGCCGCTCCACCGTTACGAGCCTTCGGCACAACGACGGCGGCGGACCTCAACGCCGACGGCTACCCCGACCTGGCCGTGGCAGCCGTCGGAGAACGGGTCGGCAGGGCACCAGGTGCGGGTGGCGTACACATCCTGCGCGGCAGTTCCAAAGAAAGGTGCCGTCGTGCCGCTGGCGCACCAGACGGTTCTGGCTCCATTCCCCCAGCCAGGTGCGTACCTGCCGTCCGTAGACGGCGTGCTTCTCCTCTTCCAGCCGACGGAGGAGTGCCGCGGGTGTGATGCCCACCGTGGTATCGATGTCCCGCACGATCTCCAGCGCCCGCTCCTTCGTCGTCTGCGCCAGCGCGTTCTCAACTCTCAGGTCAAGCTGCTACTACTCCTCCTCCGTCTTCCGGAGCCGGTCAGCCCGCCGGAGCCCGGCCGGGGGCCACACCTGCCCACGGCCGCAGGAAACTGAAGGAACTGATCGTGTCGTTGAACCCATGGGAATTGCCCAGATTCGCATAGGAGCCCGATTTCAGCCTGGCCGATCTGCCGCTCTGGAAGCCGTGCTCATGGATGACGATGTCGCAGCTCACGAAGATCTGCATCGAGGTGACCCGGTCGTTCCACCCCTCCGGCGCGTTCTGGTACTGGGGGACGGGGTTGCCCCGGCAGGTGTCGGCGTAGAGGGCCACGGACTCACCCTCGAAGTTGTGGTGCTCGTACAGGACCGCGACCCGGACCGCGTTCGGGGACGCGTCGGCGGTGCCGGCCGTCCCGAGGAGAAGGGCGAGACTCGCCCCCGCCGCCGCCAGACTCGCCCATCTGATCCGCTGGAACACAGCTGTACCTCCACGATCGGTTCGGGTCTTGGAAGGTCGCCCATGTCCACGGACCGGCGGACCACCCGGTTCAGCCCGGGGTGCGGAGGGCCCCGCCCGGGAGCTGTTCGAGGTTCGGATCTTCTTGGTGCTCGGTGGTGTGCTGGGTGGGGCTGGTGGGACTCGATGTGTGGCACGTTGTGATGTGACGGACGCCGGGTGGGCTGGGAACGTTGGGCTGGAGCTGGTCAGTGTGGACCCACGATCGTGCGGGCCCACCATGAATCGGCCGGGCCGGCGGCGGCCGAGGTGCTGTGGTGTTCCCAGCGCGCGAGGACGTACACCTGCGGGCCCGATACCCCAACCGCACGGGTCAAGATCCCTGACGTGGCAGAATCCCACTTCTGACAGGTGACATGTACATAAAGGCAAGGGTGGGGCATGGGGCGGTTGTCCAAAACCGTGGCGGGGACGGTGCTGGTGGGAGCGCTGGTGCTCACCGGGTGTGGTGAGGGGACCGGTGGGAAGTCTGCGTCCTCCGGGGAACGGGAGAGCGCGTCCGCCCAGGTGAAAGGGAAGACCGCGAAGGAGGTCGGTGAGGACTTCCGCGTCTCGGCGACAGGGATGGGTGAGGGGTACATCCCTCACGAGGTCGTCGACCCGGAGTACAAGGACTGCTGGGTGTCCGGCACGGTGCCGGATCAGACGATCCCGGGACGGGCCCAGGTCGAGCAGGTCGTGGAGGCGCTGCGCGAGTTCGGTTGGACCCCCAAGGGCCCGGTCCGCGCATCCGATCAGCGCGACTACCGTGCGCTGGAGAACGGTGTGGACATCACGCTGACGTCCGGCCCCTGGACGGCCCGGGTGTTCGGCGGCCGCCTGGACAAGCAGGGCCGCGCCCTCAACATGGCCAACGGCGCGGTCGAATTCGACGCCTCCGTCCACGGCTGCGGCAGACCCGCCCGGGGGACGCAGAAGTCCGGAGCACCGGGTGATGGAAAGAGGGGAATGGAGGGCCAGCGGTCCGTCACGCTCGTCGAGGACGACCTCCGGACGGCGCTGGAGGGCCTTGGTACCCGATTCGTCCCTGTCGAGCAGACCCCTCACCGGAAAAGCTGCGAGGTGTCCGGAATGATCCTGGCCCCCAAGCCCGTGGGGAAGGCGGATGTCCAGCGGATCGTCGACCGGCTGCGGGCCGCGGGCTGGAAGCCCTCGGGCACGGTCTGGAGCGACGGCGACAGCACCGCGGCCGATATGGAACACGGACGCTGGTCGGCCACCGTCATGGCCAGCCAGGTGCCGGAGAAGGCCGGGAAACCGGTGAACGCGATCACCGTGCACGTCATGGGGTACTGCGGTGGAAGCGGCAACAAGAACGAACGGTGAGCCATACGTCTCCCGGCACACGGCTCTGCCACGAGTGCCGGGAGCGGCGGCCGGAACCGGGGGCAGGCGCTGGTCGTGCTGTGCGGGTCAGATGCTGGTGCTGAGGTCGACGGCCCGCTCCGCCTCGCCGGCCGCCCGCGCCGCAGCCTGGTCCGCACGGTGCGCCGGGATCGTTCCATGGCTGAAGGCCCATCGAGCTCATGCATGGTGGCGGTGAGCCATCGAGGGGTCCGATGGGGCTCTGTCGGCTCCTGGGCTGTCGGTTCGAGTCCGGCGGCGCGGAGCAGGGCGAGCAAGTCGTGGTGGCGGTGGCGGAAGGTGTGGTTCGCGTCGGTTTCCCCGGCTGTGGCCGAGACGCTGATCGGGGTGCCATCCTTCGCGGTGTTCTTGTTGGCGGCGGCTCGCGCGACAGCACCAGGGACTCGGCGGTCGCCCCGAAGACGGTCTGCCCCCACTTCGTCCGGTCCGGGGGCGGCATGATCCACCGGTCATCCGGCAGAACCCGGGTCCGGACACCGTCGAAACGGACCTGTCCCTTGCAGAAGGTGACCGGCGGCAGGCCGTAGTTGTCGCGGACGAGGCTGACCTGCTGCGGGGCGAGCGTCGCCGTCGGGGTGCTCGACGGTTGACCGACCCGTAGGAGGCGGCGCCGCAGGCGTTGTTCCCGGCTAGGTGGCTGAACGCCTTCCGGCTGATGGCCGCGAGTTCGGGGTACGGGGCACCCCGGTCGTCGAGGTGCTGGCCCCGGGCCGGCTCCGGAACGGTATCGGAGCGGGCGCACAGCCGATAGGTACGAAGACTCGCCGGCACGGACGTCGGGGCACAGGCCACGGCGGTCGACCCGCTGGTCCGCCGCTTCGCGTGTGGCGACATCGCCTGCGCGAAACGGGCCTTCGCCGAACAGGTCGACCGGCTCGCCTTCCGCTACGGCCGGCGTACCGTCACCTTGCGACGCCTGCTGGAACGCCTGGCACGCGAACTCGCCGGCCAGGCCGGGAGCCGGATGGCCGAGCAGTTGGCCGTGCCGGTCAGCGGCTCCGCCCCGTTGACGTGCTTCCCCGACCACACATCCGACGCCTTCGCCGCCCGGCTTCGCGAGCACCCGCACGTGAAGCTGGTCTGCCGCGACCGCGGCGGAGCGTTCGCCGATGGTGCCCAGCGGGCTCTGCCCGAGGTCCCGCACGTCGCCGGTCGCTGGGCCGAGATGCACGTCCTCCGCGAGCGCGGCCCGCGGACTCAGGCGATCAGCGCGCGGCTCGGCCCGGACCGGAAGACCGTACGCAGCCGTGAGGCTTCACAGCCGGGTCCGCGCCTGGCGAACGGCGCCAGTTCGCAGAGAGCGACGGTCCTCCTGGAGCGGCTGCGGCACCGGGCTCGGGCACCCCACCGGCCCCTCCCCCCTCTTGAGGCTCAAGCCGCACATGCGCGGGATCGCCCCGGACTTGTGCGGGGGCCGACGGCATGCGGCGGGCCACGACGATCGTTGATCGTCGGCAGCGTTCTTGGGTGGATACGGGCCACGAAGGGGTTCAGTCCGATGTGCCGGGTCGAAGGACGACGGGGAGGGCCCGGTGGCCGTTGGTCAGGAACGACGGCAGCGGGGTGAGGTCGTGGGCGGGGACGGCGAGGGAGAGGGCCGGGAAGCGGGCGTCGAGCATGCGGAGGGCGATGGTGGCTTCGAGGCGGGCGAGGGGGGCGCCGAGGCAGGTGTGGACGCCGTGGCCGAAGGAGAAGTGGGTCTTGTCGGCGCGTGATGGATCGAACCGCTCGGCGGTGGGGCCGTGGAGTGCGGGGTGGCGGTTGGCCGCGGAGTACGCCGGGAGGAGGGCCTGTCCCCGGCGGATGACGACACCGTCGGGGAGGGCGATGTCGGTGGTGGCGTACCGCATCGGGAGGAAGGGCAGGGGCGCCTGCCAGCGCAGGGTCTCCTCGGCGACATCCGGCCAGGAGACCGTGCCGGAACGGGCGGCGGTGTGCGCCGCCGGATGGGTGAGGAGGCCCGTCAGGGACTGGTCGATGAGGTTCACCGTGGTCTCGTAGCCGGCGCTGATCATGAGGAGAAGGGTGTCGCGGAGTTCCTGGGTGGTGAGTCCCCGGCCGTCGCCACCGGCGTCGGTGTCGCGGGCCGCGATGAGGCGGGTGGTGAGGTCGTCGCCGGGTTCTGCGCGTTTGAGGGCGATCAGGGCGTCCAGTGCGCGGTAGAGGCCCTGGGTGTGGGCGGCTGCCTCTCCGGCTGTGAGGTCGGTGGCGAAGACGCCGTCCACGGTTCGGCGGAACTCGGGGAGCAGGTGTTCGGGGAGGCCCATCAGGTGCGCGATGACACGGATGGGGAGGGGGACGGCGAAGTTCTCCCGGAGGTCGACCGTGCCGCCCGGCGGGGTGGCGGCGAGCTTGTCGAGCAGTTCGCGGGTGAAGCGTTCGATGTCGGGTTCGAGTGCGCCGATGGCGCGGGCGGTGAGGGCGGGGGCGATCAGCCGGCGCAGGCGGCGGTGTTCGGGACCGTAGGCGGTGAACATGTTCTCGACGGCGACCCACAGAGTGAGGGGCCAGCCGGTGGTGTGGTCGGGGAACCGGTCCCAGTGGCGGCGGGCGTCCTTGGAGACCCTCCCGTCCAGGAGCAACTGCTTCAGCAGGGCGGGGTCGGTGACGGCCCACGCCTCCTCACCCAGAACATCGACCCTGGTCACCGAACCGCGTGCACGGAGGAGAGCATCCTCGGCAGCGCGGTCGCGCGCCGCCGGGTCCAGCACGTAGGGCTGTGAGGATATATCGGACATGGAAGGCTCCAGACAGTAGTGGGCCGATGAACCATGGAGTGGCTCCCGCAAGCTACCTCCGGGACAGCTGTCCAGTAACTCACTCGTATCGGTGATCTGCGGGAGTTCCGCGCTTGCCGGACCACTCGCGCCCAGGCCACCGCCCCGCCTGGAACGGCCCGTCGGGTCAGGCTTTCGCGGCCGGCGCGTGGGCGGGGAGTTTCAAGGCGTCGACGACGCGGGTCCGGTCCGCGCCGAGTCCACGCAGGGGGCGGGCCGGCCAACTCCGCCGGGGTGCCGTATCAGGCGCTCCCGACGGCCCCCTTCCACCACCGGATCGCAAGGGACCCCCTATACGCGTCGAAATCGCCGTCCTCGCCACCGCCCCCGACGGCCGCCCTCTTCTCGTCCGCGAGCCCGGTACCGCCGCTCAGTGGCGGATGCCCCGAGGCGAGGTCCACGACGGCGTCCTCCTGGGCGACGCCGCCGCCCGCGGCCTCGCCGCGGAGACCGGCATCCGGCTCACGGTCACACACTGCCTCACCCTCGACCAGACCGACACCACCGACATGCTGACCATCGTCTGCGACTGCGGCACCGTCACCGACGACATCGCGGACACCGCGACCACCACCGCCGCCGACCTGCGCTGGGCCCCGGACGGATTCCTGGACGACTACGTCCACCCCGACGAGGAAGCCCGCATCCACGCGGCCACCGAGGCCCGCGAACAGCCCATCAGCATCCGCCTCGACCTCGGAGCATCCGCATGACCGACGGGCAGCAGCTGCTGCGCGCCGGCACCTGGAACATCCTCCGCGGCGGCCTCGGCCCCGACGGCTCGGAGAACCGGCTCCACGAACAGACCGAGATCCTGGCCACCCTCCACCCCGACGTCCTCGCCCTTCAGGAGTGCAGCTACGGGGACCACCAGGGCGAGCGTCGGCTGCTCGGCCTCGCGGACGCGCTCGGGATGACCCCGGTCGCCATGGAACCCTCCCGCGTCGGCGACGGCCTGAACTTCACCACGCTGCTGTACCGGCCGGGCGCGCTGCGGCTCGTCGACCGCCGTCGTCCTGCGGCACAGTTCTTCCACCATGCCCTGATCCGCGCCCGCTTCCGCCCCGTGGACGCCGAGGACGACTCCCGTGACTTCCTCGTCCTCGCGACCCACCTGTCCCACGCGGGCGGCACGGCGCGGCTGGCAGAGGTCAGCAGCTGGCTCACGGACCACGCAGGCGACTTCCCCGGAGCCCCGCGCCGCTCCATCCTGATGGGCGACCTCAACTGCTCCGATTTCCACGATCCGGACCCGGACTGGAACAGCGAGCCTCCCACCCTCTACGCCCGCTACCGGCTCGTGAACGAGGACGGCATCTTTCGGCCCCATGGACCGCCACGCGATCAGAATGCTCCTGGAATCCGGCGGGGAGGAGGACCCGCAGACTCTGCTCGGCGGAGAACGGGCGGCCACAGTCGGCCCCTGGTGCCCCAACGAGTGAACTCGTGGAAGACCTGGCCGCGGGACTCGTCGACACGCACTCCGCCGCCCAGAGCGAAGACCCAGCGTGCCCGACCCGCCCGAAGAGGCCGCCCTCGGCAGGGCGCTCGTCCTCTTCGCCCTAGTCGCGGCCGGGCCGCTCCTGACGCCGGGGCACGGTCGCGGGTACGGGCGCACCGGCCCGGCCACCGGCACCGTCCCGGGCGCCGGGACATCAGGGGATCCTGCGCTCCGCTGCCCGAGCCCACCGCACCATCAGCTGGTGGCCGGTCGCCAGGCCGAGCACACTGCGGGGCGACAGCAGTTCCTTGCTGATGGCGCGCTCGCTGAGGTCGAGCCGCCCGGCGATCTGCCGGCCCTCCCCGGCCTCCATCTGGCGGAGGATCGCGCGCCGCCGTTCCGTGGTCACCGCGTCCGCCGTCGCTGCTCGGGCTTCCTGCCAGGACAGCGACCGGACCCACGCCTCCTCGGAGACATCCGCAGTCCAGGCAACTGCGGCTGTGTCGGTGATGTGCCACCCCGTGTCGCGCTGAGCGGGGCAACGGCGGAACGACCCCCGCGCGGGCGGGGCGGACGCCTCCAGCTCGCTCATCGAGCGTCCTTCCGGGGAACGACCCCGCGCGGGCGGGGCGGATTTCAACCTGGCCTGCTCAGCCACCCGGCGAAGACGCCCACCAGCTCCCGGCCTCGGAGGCGGTGCGAGCCGGGAACCGGGGCTCAGCGGGCCAGCAGGTCCTGGATCGCCGCCGCGATCTCGTCGGGTGCCTCCTCGGCCATGAAGTGCCCCGCTCGGGTCAGCCGGTGGTCCAGGTCCGGCGCCCACGCCTTCCACACCCCGGCGGCGTCGTAGGCCAGCCGTGCGCCCCAGTCCTGCTGGACGACCGTCACGGGCATGGCCAGCTGCGACCCGGCGTCCAGGTCCGCTTGGTCGTGGGTGACGTCGATGCCCGCCGAGGCCCGGTAGTCCGCGACGATCGATGTCACCGCGGCGGCGCTCGCCCGCAGGTACTCGGCACGCACCTCCTGCGGCATGGTGGTCGGGTCGTTGGCCCAGGTGTCGAGGAACGAGCCGAAAAACGTGTCCGCGCTGTTGGCGATCATCGCCTCCGGCAGGCCCGGCGGCTGTGCCATGAGGAAGAGGTGGTAGCCGACCGCCGCCGAGGCGCCGTGCAGGACGTTCCACATGTCGAGCGTCGGCACGATGTCGAGGATGCCCAGGTGCGTGATGGTCTCGGGGTGGTCAAGACCCGCCCGGAAGGCGACCAGGGCGCCCCGGTCGTGTCCGACGAGGGCGAAGCGCTCGTGGCCGAGTGCCGCCGCCAGGCTCACGACGTCGGCGGCCATGGTCCGCTTGGCGTACACATGGGGGTCGGTGGCCGTCGGCTTGTCGCTGGCGCCGTAGCCCCGCAGGTCAGGACAGATCACCGTGTGCTCGTCGGCGAGCCGCTCGGCGACGTGTCGCCACATCAGGTGGGTCTGGGGGAAGCCGTGCAACAGTACGACCGGGCTACCGCTGCCGCCGACGGCGGCGGCCAGCTCCACACCGTCCGTGCCGGGCAGGCTGATGTGGTCGAAGCCGGGAATGGTGAGCGTCATGAAAGGCCCTTTCCTCGGGTCGGGGGATGACGGGATCAGCATGGGCGACGCCGATGAGCAGCCGATCAGTACGGCTGGGCGCAGTGGCCCCGTGGCGCGGAGGATGGGGGCATGAGAATCGATGTACTGGGTGCCGTGCGGGCCCTCCGTGACGACGGCAGTCCGGTCGATCTGGGCGGACCCCGCCATCGTGAGGTACTCGCCCGGCTCGTCGCCGCGGAGGGACGGATGGTCACCACCGATGCCCTTGTCGACGACCTGTGGACCGATCCGCCGACCCGTGCCACGGGTGCTTTGCGTACGTTCGTCGCCGCGCTGCGCCGCGCCCTCGAACCCGACCGGCCGCCCCGCAGTCCGCCGCGCGTACTCGTCACCGAAGGCCCCGGTTACGCGCTGCGCCTGCCGCGTGCGGACGTGGACGTCTATCGGTTCCAGGACACCCTGGCCCGTGCCCGGCGCGACCCCGACGCGGTGACCGACCTCGGCGCGGCGCTCGCGGCCTGGCGCGGACCCGCCTACGCCGATGTGTCGGGCTCCGCGTGGGCGCAGCGCGAGCGCACCCGGCTGGAGGAGTTGAGGCTGGAGGGGGTGGAACTGCGCGCCCGCCTCCTTCTCGACTCCGGGAAAGGGTCGGATCTCGTCGCCGAGCTGGGTGCCCACGTGGCCGAGCACCCGTGGCGCGAGCCGGCCTGGGGGCTGCTTGCCCGCGCGCTCCACCACGCGGGCCGCCAGGCCGACGCGCTGGCCGCCCTCCGCCGCGCCCGCGCGATGCTCGTCGATCAACTCGGGCTCGATCCCAGCGCCGACCTCCAGCGCCTGGAGACGGAGATCCTCAACGGGGGCGCGCTCCTCAACGGCGCACGTACCGCGTGGACCGGCCCTGGTGCCCGGTTCGGCCCGCGCACCACCGTGGACCTGGCCCGCACCCTCGCCCTGGCGGGCGGCGACGCCCTCGTCCTCTCGCGGCGCGACCGCCTCGCCGCCGTCCAGGCGGCGGAACGCACGGGAGACGTCACCCTGACCGCCCGGATCATCGGCGCCTACGACGTGCCCGCCATCTGGAGCCGGGCCGACGATCCCGAGCAGTCCCGCGCCGTCGTCGCGGCTGCCTGGCGCACGCTCGCCGCGCTCGCCCCCGACGGCCCCGCCGACCTGACCGCCCGCCTCCTGGCCACGGTCGCCGTGGAGAGTCGCAGCGCCGATCTGTCCGGGACCGAGCGCAAACGCGCGCAGCAGGCGGCACGGCAGGCCGAGGCGCTGGCACGGGATCTGGACGATCCCGCCCTGTTGGCGTTCGCCCTCAACGGGGTGTTCCTTCAGTCCTTCACCCGCCCCGGGCTCGCAGCGGCCCGGGACGGGATCGGCGCCGAGATCCTCGACCTGGCCACCCGGCACGGGCTGTCGAACTTCGCCGTACTCGGCCGGCTCGTCCGCTTGCAATCCGCCTCGGCCCTCGGCGACCTCGACGCCGCCACCTCGCACGCCGAGGCCGCCGAACAGCTCGCCGCCACCACCGAGGCACCCCTCGTCCCCGTCCTTACCCGATGGTTCGGGGCACGGGCCACAGCCACCCGCAGCATCGACCCCGGCGGACCGACCGCCGCCACGGCCGCAGCGCACTACCGCGCTGCCGAGGACGCCCTCCGGACGGCCGGAATGCCGGGGCTGCACCGCGGCCTGTTCCCGCTCGCCCTGCTGGGACTGCGCCTGCTGCACGACCGGCCCGCGCCGACCGACCCCCACCTGGACTGGGGCCCGTACCGCCCCTGGGCGCGGCCGCTCGTGCTGCTCGCCCAGGACCGGGTCGAAGAGGCCCGTGCCGCCCTCGCCGCAGCGCCCGAGCCACCGCGTGACCACATGCAGGAGGCACTGTGGTGCCTGACCGCCCGCGCCGCCGTACGCCTCGGTGAGCGCGCCATCGCCGCACGCGCCGCGGTTGCCCTGGACGATGCCCGTGCTGAAGACGCCGGCGCCGCCAGCGGAATGCTGACCCTGGGCCCGGTGACGCGGTACCTGGCAGAGGCGGAGGCATGCGCCGGAACAGGGTGAGCGACAGCGATTGCGGACGCTGGCCGGCTGGCGTCCGCGTATCTGCACGACGACGCCACCGGCGGGACCCTCCTGGAGAACAGCCCCGACGGGCTGTGGCGACGGCCGTCGGCGTTCAAGGCGGCCGCGAGCGGGCTCGTCTCGATCGACCACCGCGGACTACCTCGTCTTCGCCACGGCCCTGCTCACCGGCGGCGCCCGCGGTGGCGAACGGATCCTGTCGCGGCCGTCGGTGACGCTGATGACGAGCGACCATCTGGCACCGGAACAGAAGGCGGTCTCCAGATTTCTCTGGCCGCCGGGGTACTTCGCGGACTTCGGCCGGGGGTTCTGCATGGCGGTCCGCACCCGGCGCACGAATCTCGGCCCTTCGGCAGGGAGTTACGGGTGGTACGGCGAGTACGGCACCGCCTGGTCCAACGATCCTGCCGAGGAGATGACGACGATGCTGGTCCTCCAGCGGACGGAGGGCAGCTCGCTGCCGGTCTTCCGCGACTTCTGGACCGCCGCTTATCAGGCGATCGACGACTGGCAGTGATGATGTTCGTGGTGATGTTGCCGGTGGGTTTGACCCATCGGCCGACTGACGCTTCAGCTGTCCTGTTCGGGATTTGTCGGCCTGTCGGCGGCATCACCGCGCACGCGGCCGGACAGGCGTTTGTGACTTCATAGGAGTTCAGCATCCGCGACGGCGGGCCGGGCCGGTGGCGGACGGTCAACGGCCCGGCGGCGCACCGGAGATCGATGGCGGGAAAGGCCCCGGGACTATAGTTACTGCTGTGACGGACACTGACGACGAGGTCACCGCGGATCTGATTACGGAGCTGCTCCGCGATCAGCATCCCGACCTGGCGGATCTGCCACTGACGTTCGGTGCCCGTGGCTGGGACAATCAGTTGTGGCGGCTCGGTGACGACCTCGCGGTCCGGCTGCCCTGGGCCACCGAGGACGCGGACGAACTGCTCCTCAAAGAGCATGCCTTGCTTCCCGCCATAGCGCCGCGCCTCCCCCTGCGGATTCCTGTTCCCCAGCGGCTGGGGCAGCCCTCCGAGCGGTTCCCGCGCCCCTGGATCGTCACGACCTGGGTCCCCGGTGAACCCGCCGACCGCGCCCCCGCGACACGCGGCGCCGAGGCGGCCGACACCCTCGCGGCCTTTCTGTCCGCGCTGCACCGGCCCGCGCCCGCCGACACGCCCGCCGGCCGGCACCGCCGGGGCGGTCCGCTGGCCGACAGCACGGAGAGCTTCGCGTTTTTCCTCAAGGAGGCGACCGAGCGCGGGCTGCTCCCCGATCCGGAGGCCGTGCGCGAGGTCTGGGACGACGCGGTGGCCGCGCCCGCGTGGACCGGTCCTGCTCAGTGGCTGCACGCGGATCTGCATCCGGCCAATCTCCTGACGAAGGACGGCGATTTCTGTGGCGTGATCGACTTCGGTGACCTGTGCGCGGGAGACCCTGCCTGCGACCTGGCTTCCAGCTGGATGCTGCTGCCCGACGGTTTCATCGACCGCTTCCACCGGAGCTATGGGCCGGCCGCAGACGCAGCGACCCTGCGCCGCGCCCGCGGCTGGGCGGTGAGCAAGGCGCTCGCCTGCCTGATCATCGGCGACAACGGCGTCCACGGCCGCCCGGGCGGGAAGCCCACGTGGGGGCCGCCGGCCAAGGCGGCGCTGCGGCGGCTCGTCGCGACACGGCCCTGACCCCCATGGGCCCCGCCCACGGCGTACGGCAAAGATCCCTGGCCAGAGGGTCGGTGTGACCGGGGGGTCCAGGGGTTGAGGCGGGGTTCGGCGGAGGTGACGCCGTACTCGTTCTTGAGCTGTTCCAGGATGGCGTACTGCACGACGCGGCCACGGGTCAGCGCGCTGGGTTCGAGGACACTGGTGAAGTGGCCGAGGCGGTCGAGGGCCCAGGCGACGAAGGGGGAGTTGTCCTCCAAGGTCTCCAGGACGCCGCAGACCGCCCCCCCCTTTCCCGCAGACCGTGCGGCAGCCGCGCTCGCGACCGGCCGCACCGTCCCCGTACAACTCGGTGTCCTCCAGGCCACCGTACTGCTTCCGGAAGGGCTGGGCCGCACTGCCGAGGACGAGACCGTCCGGGACATCGCAAACGCCACGATCGCCCTGCTCCGTACGGCCGCTGAACAGCACCCGGATCCGTTGGCCGCCGCTCCTGGCCGCCCCTGAAGAAACCGTGTGCCGGGGGCCCACCGTGCGCCCGGCCCGGGGAACGCAGCAGGGCAAGCAAGCCTCTGGCCCTCCGACCAGGGTGAGCCTGGCGCCTGGGCCCGGACTCGGCCCAAGCACCATACGAAGCCCGCCGAGATCCCTCCTCAGCTGCGTAGCGCGGCCGCACCGCCCGACGAGGTCTCCCGGGCGCACATCCGGCCAACCGCGTCACCAACTCGGCGACAGCTGGGCGTCCGATGTGGCGCTCGGCCTGCTCGACGGCGTGCCCGTGGCCGTCACCGCCGACTACTTCACCGTGGGTATCTGGGACCTCGGCAACGGCGCACGCCTGCATGAGATCCATCTGCCCGTCGATCCCCACGCCGTCGTCTTCGCCCCCGGCGGCGAACTCGTCATCGGCGCCGGGTACGAGGCGATCGTCCTGGAGCGCTGAGGTCAGGGGCTCAGGAGCACGCCCCGGGTCGCCGCCTGAGCCTCCGGACCCTGCGGCGGCGAAAACCGGTCAAACGACTCTCTCCCCCTATAGATTCCAGTCGAAAAGTATCGAATGCCTCGTGAAGATTCCATGGATGGGCTTGGCTCTGCTGAGCCCCGGCGGGCGCCGGGTGCCATGACTCCGGGGGGAATCCCATGGGTGCGCTCCGCAGAAGAACGGGTGTCCTGGCGGCGGTCTGCGCGCTGACGCTGACGCCTTCCGTCCCGGCCACCGTCACCGCCGCCACACCTGCCGACACCGGCTCCAGCACAAGCACAGGCACGAGCACAGGCACCGGCCGCATCAAGGCGCCGTCCGTCATCCGTCTCACCGAGGGGGCGAACGGGGACTCGGACAACCCCACCATCAGTGCGAACGGCCGCTATGTGGCCTTCAGTTCCCACGCGTCGAATCTGGTGCCGGACGACACCAACGAGAACGCGGACATCTTTGTCCGGGACCTGCGCACCGGCCGTACCGAGCGCGTGAGCACCGACGCCGAGGGCAACCAGCTCCCCCAGGGCGGCATCGGCGCTCCCGCGATCAGCGCCACGGGCCGCTATGTCGTCCACGAGGTGCCGAGCCTCGACCCCTACGAGCAGCGGCCCGGCTTCGTCCGCAAGGACCGGGTCACCGGAGCGGTGGATCCCGTCGCCGGGATCGACGACGTCAAGGGCGGTTTCCGCACCCTGGCGCCCAAGGCCGTCAGCGCCGACGGCAGACAGGTGGCGGTCAGCATCCGTGGCCGGGGCCCGAGGCCGAGCGAGGCGGTGGCTGTACGCGACATGGAGACGGGGGTGCTGAGCGTGCTCAACAGCCGGCTGCTCATCTCGACTCCCACGCTCACCGCCGACGGCCGGTTCCTCGCCCACATGGACCGCGACCGCTACAGCGGTCCGATCGTGTCCATGGCCCGGATGTGGGACCGGGGCAAGGACCGGATGATCCGCCTGGACACAGCCCGGGACGGCACCCCGGCCGACCACCGGACCCTGGACGTGGCCCTCAGCTCCGGCGGCCGGTACGCCGCCCTGGTGTCCCGGGCCACCAACCTGGTCCCCGGCCAGGACGCGAACGGCGACGAGCAGAACGTCTTCGTCAAGAATCTGCGCACCGGCGCCCTCCAGCGGATCGACGCCGTGGGATCCCCGGAAACGGGCTTCACCCACCTGGGCGGCATCAGCGGTGACGGCCGGTACGTACTCTTCATCTCCTATGGGGAGGGCGCCGACGACTGGTATGTGTGGGACCGGACCTCCGGCGAAAGCGTTCTCGCGTACCCGGACACGGCAGGAGGACCGCCCTCCTACTCCTCCCCCGGCCGTGTCTCCCCGTTGGACAGCTACGGGAACCTGGTCTCCACCTACCGTGAGGAGAGCGCCGACCCTGCGGCGCCCCTCCAGCGCCAGCACATCCACCTGCGCCGACTGGGGTGAGCACGCGCCCCGGGGTGCCGTCCGGGTCGAGGTCGGCCGTCGGACCCTGTGTCCCACCCACACCTGTCCGCCCCGGGGAGTGGACAGCAGTTCACGTCCCCGCTCCGGGGTCAGCAGGGGTCCGGGCACAGGGGATCGGCCACCCATCCCAGGGTCGCCAGATGGTCGGGGCCCAGTGGCTGCCATACCCGCCGAGGTACTGGTAGGGACTCGTCTTCAGCCGCCGTCATCACCGACCCCGCCAACACCGGGCGCCTGGGACTGATCGGGAACCGGATCCTGACCCGACTCCTTCCGCCCCGACTGCGGCGGGTCAGTACCCGCAAGGCCATGTCACCGATCTCCCGCCACAGCACCCGGCACGAGGAAGGCAGGCCCGACACCGGCCTCACCCGCGGACTCGGCCCCGGCCTCTGCACCGTCACCACCAGCCGCGGCCACCCCGGACCGCCGTCGCTCCCGTCCCGGACGACAGACAGTCGGGCACGGTGCCAGTGAGCGCGAGGACCGGCCCTTCGGGTCGAGCGCCTGCTCGGATCCGGCACCGGGGGTCACTCTCCGTGGAGGCCCCATGCGTCGAGGCCACCGTAGATATGGGCTTCGAGGCACTGTGGGGCGTCGAGGCCCACGGCTTCGCCCCGGTACAGGGCGATCAGCGAGTCCCTGCCGCGCCACCAGGTGTCGGTCACCCCCTGGATTTCGGGTACCGGCTCGAATCCGCCGAGGTGCAGCGAGTCGACGGCCCTGCCCGTGATCCTGGTGACGGTCCTGGCCCAGCGGCGTGCGTGGGCGGCGAGCGCCAGGGATTCCACCCATCCGTCGGTGCTCGCGTGCAGGGGCGTCCAGTGGTGGGCGTCGATACCGAAGGCGCCGTCGGGGCCGATCATGAATCCGTAGGCCATGGACACCCGGCAGTCCCCTGCCCGGAACGACCAGCCTCCTGCGGGTGCCCGCCCGGGGCGGCGGGCGCCGAGAATGCGCGGTCCGCCCTCGTAGAACGGGGCCGGGGGCAGGGCGAGCCCGCCCCAGCGATCCTGGAAGGCGATGGCCCGGTCGAACTCGGAGGCCGGGATGTGCTGCCCGGTCCACGCGTCGCGGTGTCGCCGGATGTCCTGCCGGTGGACACGGATGCCCTCTGCCTCGACGAACCGGCGGGCCCTGCGGCTCAGTCCGGCGGGCGCGACCGGGACGGGCGATACCGGGACGGGTGCCACCGGGACAGGCGGTACCGGGACAGGCGGTACCGGGGCGCCGGCCGTCACCGCTGCCTGCCGTCGCCGGAGTGGAGGACGGCCGCCGCGATCTCCCGCACGCGGTCCACAGTGATCCCCGTGCGCTGCTCGGCGGCGAGGGGGTGGCCGGTCGGTTCGAGCTCGACGAAGGGGCGCTCACCGACCGGTCGGGTGTGGAGCTTTGTCTTCAGGTTGAGGGTCGTCGGCGAGTAGACCGTCAGGTCGGTGGTGAGCCATCCGAAGTACGGCTCCTCGGACTCCCGGCCCGGGGTGTCCCACAAGTCCACGGCCCGGGAGAAGTTCTCGCGGCTGAGCGAGACCCAGACCCCCCAGGAGAACACCTCCTCGCTGCCGATGACCGGTATCTCGATCAGGCCCTTGACGAAATAGTGCCGCGCGCGGATCACGCACTGGTCCGGCGAGAGCAGGCAGTCCGAGGCGTCGGCCATGGCCGGATCCCACCCGGCCGGAGCCCGGGCCGTGTAGTCCATCGGCAGTTCAGAGTGGTGGTCACCGCAGCACGAGCAGGTGAATCCGGGATCACTGGTCATGGTGCGGAGCCTACTGATCGACACCGGTGGCGCCCCGGACGGGAGCCCCCAACCGCTCTGCGCTGCGGCGTCGGAACCTGATCAGGTTCATGCCGTAGTTGACGACGGGGCCTTGGCCGCCGCCGAGAAGTGGGGCACGGTCGCCTATCGGATCATCGCCACCGTCCACGAACACCAGCACGGCGCCGCCCCTGGCCCCGGAGCCCGTGCTCCAACCCGCCGATGCCCTCACCGCGTCCACCAGTACGGGCTGGATCGTCGGCCACATCAGCGCCTACCGCACCCCCTGGTCCGGCCGCACCCCCACCGTCGGCCTGATCACCACCCACACCAGTCACCTCCGGCACGTCAACGACCTCACCACCGCCCTGGCCTGACCGGTTGAGGGACACCTCCGGCTTCATCGTGACCCCCGCCGCCGGGCCGTCGAGAGTCCGGCCTGGATGATGAACGCCCAGCGGCATGCCCGGTCCTACGAACGGCTCATCCAGCGCTCCGAGACGCTGACCACCTGGGCGGCCACCACCCTCATGACCCGCTGCATCACGCGGCAGCCGGCTTCCGCGCCATCATCTTTCCCGACCTGCGGTGCCGGCCGCCGGAGCCCGGGGTCAGCGCGGCCGGATACCCTCGACCAGGGCTCTGACCGCGCCTGCGACCAGGTCGGATGTGGGTTTCGTTCCTGCCAGACCGTGTCCGGCCACGAACGCGAGCCCGTGCAGCAGTGCGAGGACGGCCATATGGACGGTGTCAGCGTCGGCAGTCGCGATGTCCCCCGTCCCGGCGGCCTGGCGCAGGAGTTCGACCGCCGGAGCGAAGGCCCGGTCGTTCGCCGCAATCAGGTGTCCGGCGTCGGGCCACGTCTTGGAGGAGAGCATCAGGATCATCAGCTCCTCGTTGCGCTGGGCAAAATCGACGTAGGCACAGGCGAACGCCGTGAGTCGCGCGGTGAAGCCGCCGGTGCTGGTGCTGGTGCTGGTGCTGGTGCTGGTGCTGGTGCTGGTGCTGGTCAGAGCCGATTCGATCCGGGCCCCGAGCTGTTCGTAACCCTGCTCCACGAGCGCGGACAGCAGCGCCTGTCTGTCCGGGAAATGTCGGCGCGGGGCACCATGGCTGACGCCCGTCCGACGGGCGACCTCGCGCAGCGACAGGCCGTCGGCCCCTGATTCCGACAGCATCGTCTGCGCCTCCGCGAGGATGGCCGCGCGCAGGTTTCCGTGGTGGTACTCGTTCCGGCCAGTTGGCATGACAGCACCCTATCAGCAATGTTGACAGTGACTACACTGACGATGTAGTCGTTGACTACAACGTGTTCACCATCGACACCCGAAGAGTGCGAGTCACTTTCCCGAACCAGGAGCCGACCCGATGGCCTCGACAGTTAACCCGCGCCACCATCACGTCAGCATCTCGGTCGCTGACCTCGACAGTCAGACGATCTGGTACCAGCAGGTTCTCGGATTCGAAAAGATCATCGAGCAGTACGAAGTGCCTGAGCCGCCAGTGCGCACCGCTGTCCTACAGGCCCGCACGGGAGCCCGCGTAGAGCTCATCGAACGTGCCGGCTCCACCCGCCAGCGGGTCTTCATCGACCCGCTGGACGCCTGCCGAGAGCAGGGCTATGGCCACTGGGCCCTGGAAGTCGACGACCTGGCCGCAGCATTCACCGTCCTCACCGCCGCCGGAGCGCAATCCGTATGGCCACCGGCCGACGCCGTCCAGCCGGGAGCCCGCTTCGCCTACGTCAAAGACCCCGAGGGCAACCTCATTGAGCTCATCCAGCCCCCGGCCGCTACCTGAACCCCGAGACTGAACGACGACCTGATCCACAGGCGGACGGGCCCCGGGTCGCACGGACCATGCCACCGCCCTTCGGGGTCCGTTCCGTGAGATCTTCGGGATCGGCCTGGAGGATGTGTTCGTCGGTGGTTCCGCAGAGGGCGATAGTGATTGGCGGTGTTGTGGTCCGCCGATGCCGAGCTGCCCCCGCCCCGCGGGCGGGGCGGACTTCGTGCGAACGCGAAAGCCCTGTCCTCCGTCGGCTCGGCCGACCTGGTCCTCGGTGACGGTGGTTGCCGGAGCGGGCGGGGCGGGGCGGGTTCGGTGTCTAGGGGCGGGCGTAGAGGTTCACGACGAAGTCGATGCCGTGGCTTCGCTGGCTCTTGAATCTGATCGTCACGGAGTTGTGCCCCGGCCCGCCGTTGAGGATCGAGGCGTAAGCGCCGGTGCCGTCGGTCCGCTGGTCGAGCGCCTCGACCAGGGTGATTCTCTCGTTGTGCGGGGCCTGGAAGGTCTTCGTCTCGGTCACGATCCTCATCCAGGAGGAGTTCTTCACCACGGCCTGGCTCAGGACGAGGCGGTCACCGGGCATCCGGGACCCCACGATCAGGTTGTGCGACTGAGCGGCGGCCCGCTGGGCGTTGGGCACGGTGTCGGCCACCGTGGCCGTCGACGCGGCCGAGGTGGCGGGAAGGGTCACTGCCAGGGTGAGTACGGCGACGGCGAGCATCCGCCCGCCCCGCCAAAAGCGCTGTGTGGTCATGCCTCTCACGCTCCACCGGACCCCGCACGCCCGCACTCCGGCACCGGGCCGCACTCGTCCGAACGTGGCACCCCGCCGGACCCCGAACGGTACCCGCGCAGGGACGAGCTGTCCGAGCTGGTGGACGCGTTGCTGTGTGCGGACGGGTCGGTGAGGACTCCGGTGGACCTGACGCTGTGGCCGAGCACCGCCTCGGTCCGGCCGACGACGCCGAGGTCGGCGACCGCTGGACCTGGATCATCATCGCCGCCCACACCCGCCTCCGCCTCCTCCGCCGGGCCGCCGCTGACCTCCGGCGCCCCTGAGAGAAGCCCGCCGACCCCGGCCGGCTCACCCCGGCCCGAGTCCACCGAGGGTTCAGAAACCTCCGCCCCCACCTCGTCTGCCCGGCCCATGCACCGAAACCTTCACGGCCTGGCTCCGGACGGCCACCCGGCTCGAAGAACCGGCGACCCGCCACCCGCTACGACGTGGGCAAGACCATGAAACGAGCAGAAAGGATCACTGGCCGGGATGTTCCGGCGGGGACGGACCCTGAAGGCCGGTCTCGACCGCGACTCCCTCGCCACGGTTGGCAGGTCGGCGGACCAGCCCCGGGCTCGATCGGGAGTCCGGGACAGGGTCCACCGGCCGGCCGCCGGCGAGTTTGTCCCGGTCTTCAACCCGGGCCCGGCCGAGCGCCGCCCCGCCAAGCACCGCACTCCCCCGCCGGTCGAGGCCGGTATCGTCGATGACGTCCGGGACGAGGGCGAGCGGAACTGGCCCGACCCACGACGAACCCACCCAGCGATTCCACCATCTCGTCCGGCACCTGGCTGAGGACGGCGACCGCTGCGCCGCCGCCTCCAGCCTGATGCACTCACGAATCACCTGCCGCTCAGGCGGCAGACGCCCACCCTGCGGATACCTCATACACCCGGCCTACCGCAACGCTTACCCCCCGTCAGCCTCAACGACACCACAAATACAAGGCCGGTAGAAGATCGGCGGACCACTCGTACAACGAGAGGACTCCTCTCCGGCGCCCTGTAGGTTTCCCCGCTCGTCTCAAGTCTGATGGATATGGACCGGGTTGCAGAGAATGACATTCCCCTCGTTCGGCCGGTGGTCAGCTCCGAGGTTGTCCGTGGCATCGCCGCCCGGTGTCCGCACCTCTATCTCTCAGTGCCTCGATGCCGTCCACCAACGATTGCAGGTGATACCGGATCGCCCGCCCGGCGAGGGAGTTACCCCATTCGTCCTGGGGGTGCCGAGCCGAATCGTTCAGCCACTACATCACGCCAATCCAGATCCTCGACACCGCTTTCCATCAGAAGGTCACGGTAGTCCGTTTGGGCCTCTTCGAAGATCACGCTTACAGAGTGACCCTGAAGACATTTCAGGATGATAGCCGAAGCCATTCTGTCCGGGTCCTCTCGATCGAATATCCGCTGATCCAATCCGGAGAAGCGAATATAGAGATCTTCACGGACCTCCGCATCGAACACACGATCAATCACCCCGGACGCCCATCCAGAGAGGATCATCCACATCACCTTTCACTTTCTTCGCTTCGGCGGAGTCATATAGAACGACCCCCGCGCGGGCGGGGCAGACACTTCGTGACCTGGGGCGTTGTCACGTGATCATGTTGTTTTCCTTTACCTGCATTCGGGACTGGTGCTCCGTTGGCCCGGGGCTGGGCTGGGTGTTCAACGGTATCGGGCGGTGCGGTCGTCGTGGAGGTGTCTGGGTCGACTCCGGTGTCCGGAAGGCGACTTCCCCGGCTCGGGGTGTGGTGGAGTCGGCCGGGTCCGTTGCCGGTTCAGCGGGACGGTGTCTGGCTGGGGAAGCCTGCCCGGTGGTCTTCGAGGGCGGCGTGGAGGGTGCGTACGGCGGTGGTTCCGTTGTTCTGGTTTTCGCGGGCGGCGAGTGCCGCTCGTGCGGCCTGGAACTCCGTGTTCGGCCCGGTCGCCTCACGCCCGGCCTGCTGGGGTCGGGCCCGTGGCCCTTGAGGTGCTGCTGCGCCTGGCGGTCGTGGCGGAGGAGTGCTGCGGCATTGACTCCCGGTGCGGACGATCCGGACGCCGCCGTCCGCGGCCGGTGGCTCCGATGTGGTCACCGACCCGCTGGAGCCAGAGCGGAGCCCCGAGCAGGCGGGGTGCATCTGGTCACCTGGCGCGAGGAGCACGGCATCATCGGACGACCCCGCGCGCGGAGGTCGCTCGGACCCTCGGTGGACGACCGGTCCGTAGCTGATCCACCCCACCCGCGAGGGGAGGACCGGCCAGAGCGACGGGGCGGCCTATGGGTCGTCGGCCCCGGATGTGCGGGGCCGCTCCGCTGGGGGCAACCGCTCACGGCACGCTGTACCGTCTGCCGATGGGCATGGGCGATTGTCCGACTGGCCAGGAACGGATAGGGGCAGCGTGTCACACGGAGTCAGGCTGGCACGGCAGCGACGGGAACGACGTAACCTCTGCGTACGCCGCCGTGCCGCGCCGCCCCCGTCCTCCCTGAAGGATCTGCTGATCATCGGGGCGGGTGGGATGGGTCGCGCTCTCGCACGGATGTGCAGCCAAGCCACCGACGAGGCGGGCGCTCGACGATGGCAGGTGCAGGGCTTCATCGACGAGGACAGGGAGCTCCACGGGACCCGGGTCGATGGTCTGCCGGTCCTTGGCGGACTGGAGGCCGTCGAGCGTTATCCGGGTGCGGATCTGGTGATTTCGATCTGCCATGTCGCTCATCAGGGCGCACGCCGCAGGATCGCCCAGGCACTGGGACTTCCTTCTCACCGGTACCCGACGATCGTCCACCGCACAGCGATCATCGACCCCAGCTGTGCCATGGGACATGGCACAGTGCTGATGCCCATGGTCTGCGTCCTGCCGGGCGTGACGATCGGCAACTACGTGATCGTGCGACCGCAGTCCATGATGGCGGCTGACGTCGTGGTCCAGGACTACGGCACCGTCGCGGCCCAGGTGTTTCTCGGGCGGTGCGCCGTGGTCGAGGAGGGTGCATATGTCGGTGCCGGGGCGAAGGTCAGGGAGTACGCCTCCGTGGGGCCGGGGTCCGTCGTCGGGATGGGATCACTCGTCCTCGACCACGTTCCTGGAGGGGAGATATGGGCGGGAAACCCCCTGAGACGTCTCGCCCCGGGCTCCCGGCTCACAGACCGCGGTCCGACATGACCTTTTGTTCGGCCCGCTCCACGGTGACCCGGCCGGCCGGGTCACCGCCGAGGCGTTCCACGGCACCTCGTACCAGGGCGAGATAGAAGAGGGCCGGCGCGCAGGGTGTCCACAGCGCCTGCGGCTCGTCCGCGAGGAAGCCGAGCACGGACTCCGGGTCGGCGTCCACAAACTCGAACCGGTCGTGCTCCCACTTGTCCGTGATACCACGCGTCCAGCGAAGACGCAGCGTCGGCTCGTCGAGCTCGGGCACCACCGCGCGGAAGAACGCCGCCCACTGGTGGTTGTCCAGGTCGAGCCCGAACCCGAGCAGCTCCACCCTGGGCTTGTCCCCGTCGTGCACGGCGAGTTCCTCGAAGAGGGCGCGGCGCGCCACCGCGTGCAGGCTGATCGGGCTGCCGTCCCGGGGCAGGTCGTGCTGCTGGGCCAGGCCTTCATTGGCGGAGGAGTTCCACCGCGCGCTGTTCGGCCCGGCGACCTGGGCGCTTCGGCGGGAGAACAGCATCTTGCCGTCCTTGCCGGTCTCCAGGGCCACGTTGATGCCGAAGCTGCAGTTCATCCAGGAGGGTGCGTCGGCCGGGTCCCCGCCCTCCAGATACTGCTGGCGCAGCGTGAGCCCGTTGCGCTGTCGCCGGCCGTCCAGGTTGAGCGAGGTGGTGAGGAAGTCGAAGTAGTCGGCGTCCCGCAGGGTGAGGGACACCACAGGCTCCTCGGCCAGATGCGTACGGGTGACCACCACCCGTTCGACCGCGAAACGTGCGTTGTTCCAACGGTGCTGGAGCCCGCAGGCCTCCTTGCGCTCCTCCTCCGCTTCGATGGACCGCCGCCAGGCGGCGATCTCCTGGGGGAACTGCACCCGCTTCGGCGTGTAACTGACGTGGACGTTCTCCTCGTCGATGGGCCGGGTCCCGTCACCCTCGAAAAGGTGACAGCCTGTCACCCGGCCGACTACGGTGAACCTGTCGCGCATCGTCAACTCCACTGATGAATAAACCACTTTGGGTACTCGTGAGGGGGGTCTGCCCGCCATGGTACGGAACAGCTCGG
The DNA here is from genome assembly GCF_005519465.1 of Streptomyces clavuligerus. Lineage (NCBI taxonomy): Bacteria > Bacillati > Actinomycetota > Actinomycetes > Kitasatosporales > Streptomycetaceae > Streptomyces > Streptomyces clavuligerus. The sequence continues at coordinate 115,937 of NZ_CP027859.1, forward strand.
ATAACCGGCTGTCATTGCTGAAGGCCGAGCGGCGATCCTCTTCCCTGGTGGGCACGATCGCCGTGCCCGAATACCTCCATCCGGACGTGGAGGAGCGGCAGAGGCTGCGCCGCCCGCAACTGGCTGAGGTGCGTGACCGCTTCACGGGGACGATGCGGGAGGGGCTGGGGTTCGGGAAGACCCTCCGGGTCGACCGGGGCGGGGCGACCCGGCAGCGTTTATGGGCTGGGCTGGAGGAGTTCCTGGCCGACGGTGCCCAGCGGAAGACCCTCTACTGGACAGGGCACGGCGTCCAGCGCGGCGACGAAGGATACTTCCTCGCCTGCGCCGACTCCTGGCAGTCGGGAGAGTTCGACCCCGCCCGCGCCGTCCCCCTGCTGGAGCTGGTGGGCCTCCTCCTGCGCCCGGAGTACGAGGCGGACACCCTGCTGATCATCGACGCCTGCTCCTCGCAGAGCTACAACTCCCTCGGCGAAGCGGTGCGGCACGCCGTGGAGCTGGAGCGGGACCCCGCGGTGATCCGGGCACGGGAGAGCCGGCGGAAGGGCTTCGCCGTCGTCGGCACCTCGGGGGCGGACGCGCAGGTGCTGGCGGGCCGCTGGGTGACATGGCTGGAGGAAGCGCTGGCGAAACCGGACTTCGTGGCCGATGACCAGGCCCGCCCCTTCGAGCCGTCCGCGCTGTATCTGCCACTGCCGTATCTCTGCCGTGCCGTGGACGCGCGTGCCGCGGACGACGGCCTGGACGAACCCGCGCAGCGACCGGACTACCGGGAGATCCGGGCGCTCCCCAACAACTTCCTCGACAACCCCCACTACCATCAGTCCGACCCGCCCGTGTACACGCCGGCCGTATTGACGCGACGGAAGCCCTGGATCGAGGCCGAACAGTTCGGCCTTGAGGAGAACAGCCACCTCAGCCGCCACTTCGCGGGCCGCCGGGACGCGCTGAGCCGGATCGTGCGCTGGATGGACACCCACCCGAAGGGTCTGCTCGCTGTGACGGGCCTGGCGGGCACGGGGAAGACCTCCTTGCTCGGCCGGCTGGCACTCACTTCCCTGCCGAGCTGGCGAGAGACCCTCGGCCTGGACCTCGACCCCGCGACGCTGCCCCGGGCGGGGACCATCCACGCGGCGCTGAGCTGCCGGGGGCAGTCAGCCCGTTCGCTGGCCGCACATCTGCGGGAGGTGCTGGCGGACATCGACGGGGCCCCGTCGATGCCGGAGGAGCCGGTGACGTCGGAGAAGTTCACCGACGCGTTCAAGGAGCTGGTCGGCCGGGCGGGTTCGGTGAACCTGGTTTTCGACGCGCTCGACGAGGCACTCCCGGACCAAGCGCACGTGATCGCCCGGCACGTCCTGGGCCCCTTGGCGAACACGCCCGGTGTCCGAGTGATCGTCGGTACCCGGACGCAGCCCCGTCGGCGCATCACCGCGCCCGCGGAGGAGGAGTCACTCCTGGACGCGCTGGAACTCAGCGTGGAACCGGTGGTCCTCGGGGACGACGAGGAGGCGCGCGCGAGCATCACCGGCATGGTGCTGTCCGTACTGGACACCGGCCACTCCCCGTACCGGGGCGGCGCCCGGCGGGAGGACCGCGACTGGACAGCGGAGATCGTCGCGGTCCAGAGTCGTGGCTCGTTCCTGGTGGCCCGGCTGGTCGCCACCGGACTCGCCCGGCGGGCCACAGTCGCCGCCGAGGCCGAACTGCTGGCGTGGCTGCGTGACGGCGGCACGGATCTGCGCACCCGCCTGGCGGAGGAGACGCGCTACCTGAGCGAGCAGCCCGGCGCGCGGCGAGCCCATGAGGTGCTGCGGGCTCTGGCGGTGGTTCAGGGCCCCGGACTGAATCCGGACGCGGCCTGGCTGACACTCGCCAACGGCCTGCGCGACGCCGGCTCACCGGAACTCACGCCAGAGGATCTGCGGCAGGTGTGCCGGAGCGCCGACGGCGGCATCGTCGCCACCCGGAAGGACAGCACGCGGCGGACGGCCGGGCGGATCCGTCATCAGCTGGCCCACCCGAGTTATGGAGAATTCTTCCTCTCCGACGCCGGACTCACCACCGCGGAGGCACACCGCAGGGTGGTCGACGCGCTGCGCGCCCGTGCCGGCGGCGACTGGCGGGGCGCCGACGAGTACACCCTGGAATATCTGGGCGCCCACGCCGCCCAGGTGGGGCCGGATGCCCTGCGGGAGCTCTTCGAGGACGTGGGCTTCCTGCCGCGTACGAACCCTGATGTCATGCTGCCGCTCGCGGCGGGTCTGGCCCGGGACTGCGACGGCGCCGCGCTGTACGGCAGGGTCGCGAACGCGTTCCCCCGCACGTCCGGCCCGCTGTCGTCGGCGGTCCTGCTGGAGCGGAAGGCCCTGCTCAGCGCGACCGCCTTCGTCAGCCACCGCGCCGGAACCCACCAGACACTGCGGCACACCGAGGGCTACCTGCCCTGGCAGGAGTACTGGACCGATGCCCCGCCGGACCCCCCGGAGTGGCGGCGCACGGCGCCTTCGGGAGGCGCGCGGTCGCTGAGCTGGCGCGCCGGGACCCGGGCGGTGGGGCTGACCCACGCGGACACCCTGACCGCCGGCGGGCTGGGGGAGATCCAGGTCCTGCACCCGGGGTCGGGCGCCCGACTGCTGACCCGTCGGCTGCCCCGGACCGGCGGGGAGCGCGGAAGCCCGCTCAACGAGGTGTGCGAGGTGGGCAACGGCGCCGACCGGGTCACTGTCGCCCGGGACGACCAGGCCGTGTACTTCTGGCGCGGGGGTGCCCGGGTACCCGATCAGGAGTACCGGTGGGGTGGCAGTGTGCGCGCCCTGTCGGTGGCTGAGCTGGACGGCGGACGGGTGGCCCTGGCGGCCGACGGCAACCGGGTGTGGGTGTGGTTCTGGGAGAGCGACACGCGCCTGGACACCCGGCTGAAGGAGGTCCGTACGGCGGATGTGCGACAGCTCGCGGCCCTCACCCTGGGCACGCGGATGTTCGTCCTGACGGCGGGCGAGAAGAGAGTGGAGCTGTTCGAGGCGTACCGCACCCGTAACGGTGACGGCGGTCTGCGCGCCTGCGGTATCGACCTCGGCGTGACCCTCGCGGCACCCGCGCTGGACGCGGCCGTGTTCACGGTCTCGCCCCGGGAGGGCTTCCTCGCCGCGGCTGACGGGACCGCTGTGTACGTCTGGCGCTGCGAGGCCGTGTCCGGTCCGCCGGTTGTGGAGAAGGTGGCGACGTACCCCTCGAACACGCGCGGCCTGACTTTCGGCCGCCACGGTGAGGAAGTGCTGCTCGCCGGATACGAGGAAGTGGCCGTCCGGATCTGGTCCGTCCGCCGGCCCGGACGCGGGGCCACGCTCGTGCTGAACGGCCCCCGGGAGGGCGCCATGGCGTTCGGACCGGACGGTCAGGGACTGCTCGCGGTCGCCGACGGCCCGTATATCCGCGTGGTGGACGTGGTCCCCGCGCTGGAGGCCGGCTACGGCGTCCAGCGGCGGCCGAGCAACGAGCGCCCGGTCCTCGCCCTGGCCGGCGCACCGGACGGTCCGCCGCTGCTGTGCCGGGCCTGGCACGACCGGATCCGGATCTCCCGGCCGGAGCAGGGCGATCCGGCCGGCCTGCCGACGACGGAGCTCGCCCATGACGGGAGCACGGTGACGGCGGTGGCCGCGGTTCGGGCGGCGGAAGGCTGGACGGTGGCCGCCGCGGCCGGCCGGACCGTACGGCTTTGGCGGCTTGACGACACCCTGTCGGTCATCACCCACCGGGACATCCCGCTCAGCGGGGACGTCGGCCAGCCGGCCCGCGCGCTGAGCCTGGTCGGCGACCCGGCCGCCGCCACGCTGCGGCTGAGTGTGGCGGACGGCCGGCGGCTGGTACGCCATGAGCTCCCGTTCGATGTCTCGTCCGCCGGAATCCCGTTGCGCGAGGTCCGGACCGACCGCGGGTTCTGCGGGATCGACACAAGGGTCCTGCGGGACGGCTCGTACTGGATGGCCGGTGATCTGAGCGACCAGTTGCGGGTCTGGGCCGAGGGCGAGCACGGCGTGGAGCAGCGCGTCCTGCTGACCGCTGCCCCCTCATGCCTCGCTCTCGGGGAGCTGTACGACGAGGAGGACGACGCCTCGATGCCCCTGCTGGCCTGGGCGGGTCACGGCAGCGTGTACCTCAAGGACTGCTCCGGCGACGCGGGCATGCACCCCCCGGAACGTTTGCCGGGGGACTTCCCCGACGTGACGTCCCTGGTGTTCGCCGGTCCCGTGGAGCGGCCCGTGCTGCTGCTCTGCACGCCGGAGGCCGTCCCGCGCGCGTGGGACGTCTGGTCCCGGGTGTGGCTCGACGGGCCGGGGATTCCCGGCCGGGGGTACGCCGTGCACGCCGTCCGCAGCGCCATGGACCCGGAGGGTCTCGTGCTGGCCCTGCAGGGGGAGGACCGCTGTGATCTGCTCCGACTGCCGTACACGTACTTCAGCGCCGGGGTATGGGGAGGGTGAGTGGAACACGATCTTGTGGTCTTCGTCCCGGGGTTCCTGGGTACCAGGCTGTACCGGGACGGCGAGGACGTCTGGGCGCGGTGCGGTAGGCGGCTGATGGACTCGGCGCCTGCGGCCCTCAGCGAGGCGGCCCTCCCGTCCGGGCTGGGGGACGCCCCGCCCGAAGGCCCCTTCCGGCTGGACGCCGGCGCGCTGCTGGATGTCCCGGACTCCGTACCCGGGCTGCTGTCCTGCATGGGCTATCCCGATATCCGTGCCGCGCTCGGCGACCCGCTCGACGCGCAGTTCGTGCCGTTCGGATACGACTGGCGGCTGTCTCACCGGCTGGTGGCCCGGCGGCTGAAGGCGCGGATGGGGCGCGAGCTCGACCGGTGGCGTGCGGAGGTCGACACGTACTACCCGGACCGCGCCGACGATCCCCGCGTCCTCCTGGTCTGCCACGCGACGGGCGGTCTGGTCGGTCGCCACTATCTGGAGTGCGAGGGCGGCCGGGAGACCGCCCGGACCCTGGTCACCCTCGGCACCCCGCAGCAGGGGCTGGTCCAGGCCGCCCGGCTGCTGTCGGGTCAGGCGGTCCCCCGCGACGCCGGCCCCGCCGCGGCCGTGACCGCCCGGCTGAACGAGGCTCTGCGCGGCTGGGCGGTCGACCTTCCGGCGGTCGTCGAGATGCTTCCGGTGCACCCCTCGGTGCGGGTCGAGGGAAAGAGCCGTGAGCGGTACATCACCGACAGCCGCCACCCGTTCCCCGGGCTGCCGGGCGGCGCCGTCCGCGAGGCGCTGGCCTTCCAGGAGGAGTTCCGGGCGGCCTGTGACGAGCACCGGAGCGCCGGCCCCCTGCCGTACGCGGTGCACTGCCTCGGCAGTGTCGACTTCCCGAGCCCCGAGGCGCTCCTGCTCGCCTCCGACGCGTCGCGGATCACCGACACCCTGCTGGGCCCCGGCGACGGGACCGTGTCGCGCCGGTCGGCCCTCGCGGACTGGACCGGCACGGACCCCATGCTGTGGAGCGGCTTCCGGAACGCGGACCTGGCGAGCGGCCTCGCGCTCCGGGACGCGATGCTCGCGATCCGTGCGGGCCGCCCGCCCGGCGGCACGCTTGCCGGTGGGGAGGGCATCGCCCTGCACTTCCCCCGGGACCTCGTCGCCGCCGGCCGCCCCTTCGTGATCGAGCTGCTCGGGCACGACCTGCTGCGGCGCAATCTGCGGACGTTCACCTGGCGTTCGGGCCGCAACGACCGGCAGCCCGTCGTCTTCCGGCAGTACGAGCCCGACCGCTACCGGGCGGAGCTGGAAGTGCCGCCCGGGCGATGGGTGGTCGAGGCGCTGGTGGACCGGCCGAAGGGGCGCGACCGGAGGGACGTCACGGTCGTGGCGGTATGAGACACGGCAGTACGAGGCGAGAGCTGGGATGACCGGAACCGACACCCCCGAGTGGCCGCGGTGCGGACACACCGACAGCGGGGAACGCTGCCGGGGGCGCACCGTGGCCGCGTACCCGGCCTGCCTGGCCCATCTGGACGGCACCGAACGGACCGCGTACCTCGCCTCGCTGACCCCCGGAGCCGACCTCGACCATCGGGGCACCCCTTTCACCCAGAGCCTGCTCGACGAACTCCTCGCACCGCTCAGGGAGCCGGGGAGCGGGCGGGTGCGTGTCGGGGAGGCGGCCTTCGACGAGGTGCGGTTCACCGGGGACGCGGAGCTCGAAGGCATCGACTTCGGCGGCTTCTGCTCCTTCGCGTCGGCCGTCTTCGACGGGGGCCTGTACGTCCAGGACGCGTGTGTCGGCGGCGACCTCCGTCTCTCCGCGGCGCAGGTCGCGGGAGACGCCTGGTTCGACGACACCGAGGTGAAGGCCGACGCCTGGTTCTTCAAGGCGCGGATCGAGGGCGCGTTGCGGTTCTGCGTCCGCAGGATCGGCGGAAGCGCGATGTTCAAGGGCATGATGTGCGGGGACGCCTACTTCTCGGGTGCGCGGATGGCGGGCGTCACCTCCTTCAGCGAGGCGGTCGTCGACGGGGAGGCCGCCTTCGACGGAGTGCACTTCGAGCAGGGCGCCGACTTCACGAAGACCCGGATCGCCGGGCGTGCCTGCTTCGACGGCGCCCGTTTCCTGGTGAACAGCGCCCGCTTCGATGGGGCGGACATCGGCGGGGACATGCCGTTCACCGGGGCCTGCTTCGAGGCGGAAGCCAGCTTCGAGGAAACGGCGATCGGCGGTGACCTGTCCTTCTCCGGGGCCCAGCTGGCGGCCGGCGTCGACTTCCGGCGGGCGGTGTTCCGGCGTACCGCCCGGATCGGCCCGCTGATCTGCCCGGGGAGGGTGGACCTCTCCGGCGCCGTGTTCGAGGCCGCGGTGACGCTTGAGGCCGCCGCGCGGGAGGTGCGCTGCCGGCAGACCCGGTGGGCTCGTACCGCCGCGCTGCGGCTGCGGTACGCCCGGGTGGATCTGAGCGATGCTGTGCTGGAGTTCCCGGTGACCGTCGTCGGCCGGTCCCGCCCGTTCGTTTCGCCGGAGGGCGGGGTGATGGCCGAACCGGGGCTCACCGGTTCCCGGGTGCGTGTCACCTCGGTCAAGGGCGTGGACGCCGCATACCTGGTGCTGGCGGATGTCGACCTGACCGGCTGTCTCTTCGTGGGGACGGTCCACCTGGACCAGTTACGGCTCGAAGGCCGCTGCCTCCTCGCGTCACCACCCCCCGGGCCGCGCTGGATACGCCGCCGGACCCTCGCCGAGGAGCAGCACTGGCGAGCGATTCGGTACGGCGGTGGCTGGACGCCCGCGCCATCGGGTGTCGAGACGTATGGACCCGGGGTGCTCGCGCCGGTCTACCGGCAGCTCCGAAAGGCGCTTGAGGACGGCCGGAACGAGCCGGGAGCCGCCGACTTCTACTACGGCGAGATGGAGATGCGCCGTCATGACGCCGCGGTGTCCCGCGGCGAGCGAACGCTGCTGCGGCTGTACTGGGTGCTCTCCGGGTACGGCCTGCGCGCCGTGCGTGCCCTGACCTGGCTGGTCCTGGCGATGACGGCCACCGTGCTTGCGATGATGCTGTGGGGGCTGCCGCAAGCCGCTCCGGACCCGGTGAGCGCGGGGACCGCCGACGGCCGCCGGATAACCCTGACGACCACGAAGCCGGAACCCGTCAATCCGGAAGGGTCGTACGCAAAGCGTCTGTCGTCCGCGAGGTTGGAGAAGTCCATGAGGGTGGTGGCCAACTCGGTGATCTTCCGGGCCTCCGGACAGGATCTGACCACTACCGGGACATACATGGAGATGACTGCCCGCCTGATCGAGCCGGCTCTCCTCGCACTCGCCGTCCTCGCCGTGCGCAGCCGCGTGAAACGATGACGTGGCCGGTCCGCGCCGGGCATGTCCTCGCGTCGCATCAGTGTGCAACCACTCCGTCGGTGTCGATCGGGCCTTGACCCCGGGTTTTGAACATGTCTATGCGGCTTGGGCCAGGGTAGTTGCTGCTGGTGGTAGGTCGTTCTCGTAGGCGATCGGAGATCGCTGGCCGAGGCGGGAGTGTCGGCGGCGGTGTTGTATCGGGTCAGCCGGCGGAAGGCGTCGAATTTTGCCTCGTGCTCGCTCGACCAGGCCTTCCGGCCTTTGAGCGTCTCCCTCTTGAAGGCAGCGTCGAAGGACTCAGCCGCGGTATTGTCGGCGCTGGACCCGATCGCGCGCACCGCGCCCGCCCCGCCGGCCACACCGCGGGGTCCGGCGACACCGGCCCGTCCCAGGGCACCGCGTCGCTGTGCCCGCCGGAGGCCGACCGGATCACCGCCCACCTGATCGCCGCGGCCTCCCCCTGCGCACCACCAGCGAGACCTGCGCCCGGGAGCAGAGCGCGCATTGGTGGACCGCCGGACAGGCCACCGACACCGCCATCGGCTCCCCCGCCGCCCTCCGGGCCACCTCCGCACCTCCGCACCCTGGACATCCGCACCCTGGACATCCTGCGCGACACCGTCGCGACGCGCGGGCGACCGTCTCCACCGGAAAGTTGGCGATCTACCAGATCACCGGCAACCGCCTGACCTGACACTCAACAGCGCCATCGGCCCCACCCCTTCCAGCGGCACCGGGGACGAGGTGCGCGCCTGCGGCGTCCTCGGGCCCGGCCACACCGACGGCCTCCCGCACGACACCCGGTAGGCCCCGCTGTGGTGCAACCGCCATAGCCGTCAGCGCCGGATCCGTCTGCGGCCGGCGCCTGGGCGGGCCCGCAGTCCCGTGATCAAGCTCCCCAGGGGTGCGATGCGATCAGGGCGCGCAGCGCTGCGGCCACGGGGCGCGGGCGTTCTTGCATGGCGACGTGACCGACGCCGGGGAGGGTGAGCAGACGGGCGTCGCGGAAGGCAGCGTGGGCGCGGGAGGCCGTGCGGAAGGGGACGAGGCGGTCGTCGCGACCGTAGACGAGGAGGGTGGGGACGGCGATCCGGCGGGCCTGCTGCCAGGGGGACCCTCCTGGGAGGGGGAGATGCGCGCGGACGACGGCGCGGACGCCCGCCGCGAGCACGGCCGGTGCGTACGGGAGCTGCGCGCGACGCTGTCGTTCCCGCGCCTCGACAGCCCGTTGCCCGTCGCCGACGAGGGCGGGATCGGCGTAGATCAGACGGTAGAGGTCGTCCAACTGGCGCTCGACGCTCTGGCCGGCCAGTAGCCGGGAGGCGCCCGGCAGCCCCAGCAGGGCCACCCGCAGGGCTTGTGGCGTCGGGAGGGCGGGCAGGACGGGCGAGACGAGCGTCAGGGTGGCCACCAGGTCGGGGCGTTCGGCGGCGAGGTGGAGCGCGGCCAGGGCGCCGAGAGAGTTGCCGACCAGATGCACCCGGCGGTGCCCGGCGCGGTCGAGGTGGCCCGCGACGGCCGCGGCCTGGCGCCCGACCGTGACGACGCCGTCGGGCGGGGGCGCCGACCTCCCGAAACCCGGCAGATCCACGGCGAGACAGTGCGCCGTGTCCCGTACGAGGTCGATCAGCGCGGCCCAGTTGTGGGTCCAGCCGCCCAGCCCGTGCAGGAAGACGGCGGTGGCCGCGCCCGGATCGGGGCCGGGGGCGTACACGGTGGAAAGGGGCTGCTGCACGGTGGTCCTCCTCCTCGCGGGGGTGTTGCGTAGCCCGGGCCGGTGGTGCCGATGGCGTTGGAGTGGTTCCCGTGCCCGCTGGGTGGTGGGGCTGGTCGTCGCGGTGCGCCGGGGCCGGGGGGGGAGCGGTCCCGGCGCGCCGCGGGGTCGGCGCCCACTCACGGACCGGCGAATCCGCCCGTCTCGACGATGGCGCGCCGGTAGTGGTCGATGAGCCGGTCGCCGACCGCCTCCCAACTGCGCTCCACCACATCGGCCCGACCCGCCCGGCCGAACGCAGTCCGCAACGCCCCGCTGTCGGCCAGCCGCTCCACCGCCTGCCGGAGACCCCCCTCGTCGTGGGGCGGGACCAGGAACCCGGTGCGCTCCGGACGCACCAGGTCCAGGGGGCCGCCGGCCGCCGGGGCGACTACCGGCAGACCGCTGGCCATGGCCTCCTGGAGGGTCTGGCCGAAGGTCTCGTACGGCCCCGCGTGGGCGAACACGTCGAAGGAGGCGTAGAGCCGGGCGAGGTCGTGACCGGTCCTGCGGCCCAGGAAGACCGCGTGGGGCAGGGCGGCCTCCAGCCGGGCCCTGCAGGGGCCGTCGCCCACGACCACCAGGCGCACGCCGGGTATCCGCGCGACCTGCGCGAGGTGCTCGACCCGCTTCTCCACCGCCAGCCGCCCCACGTACCCCACCAGGACCTGCCCCGGGCCCAGCCGCCGACGCAGGGCCTCGTCGCGGTGGCGGGGGTGGAAGCGCACGCAGTCCACGCCGCGCGGCCACAGGTGGAGGCGGGGCACGCCCTGGTCCCGCAGGGCGTCGAGGGACGCCCGGGACGGGGCCAGCGTCCGGGCGGCCGCGGTGTGGACGCGCCGCAGCCACCACCAGGCCAACCGGGCCCCGGCGGCCCGCGCCACCGGAAGGTAGGTCCTGGCATAGGCGGCCAGGTCCGTCTGGAACACCGCCACCACCGGGACCCCCGCCCGCCCGGCCGCGGCCCCTCCGGCAGCCCCCAGCGCGAGCGGGCCGGCCAGGTGGACCACATGGGGGCGGTGGCGCGCGATGGCGTCCGCCACCCGGCGCCCCGGCAGGGCGACCCGCACCTCCGGATAGCCCGGCAGTGGCACGGAGGGCACCCGCACGACCTCATAGCCGTACGGCCGCTCCCCCTGCGGCGAGGCACCTTCGCCTCCGGTGGCTCCCGGAGCCGGGGCCACCACGAGGGGGACGTGTCCCCGAGCCCTGAGGTGCTCCGCCACCCTGAGCACGCTGTGGGCGACCCCGTTGAGCTGGGGCGCGAAGGACTCGGCGACGACCACCACCCGCAGTTGCCCGCCCCCGCGCGCCGGAGCGTCGACGGCGGCCGGCTCCCGCTCGTCCAGGGCCCCGGTCATCGGGCGCCCCCGACGTCCGCGGTCCGCGCCGCGGCAGGCGAGGGGGCTTCCGCGCAGCGGCCGACCGCGCGCAGGTCCCGCAGGATCTCGCGGAACGAGTCGACCAGACCTGCCTCGGCGTACGGCACCCCCACCTCCGCGCAGTAGGCGCGCACGATGCGGGAAGCCGGGCGCAGCGCCACCACCGGCATCGACGGGAAGAGGTGGTGCTCGATCTGGTGCCCGAGGCCGCCGAAGACGGCGTGGACGAACCGGCCCGCGCGCAGATTGCGGGAGGGCAGCACCTGGCGCCGGAAGTAATCCGCGCGCCCCGCGTCCGGGCCGGTCATCGGCATGCCCTTGTGGTTGGGGGCGAAGACGCACCCCAGGTAGACGCCGAGCACCGCCCCGCACACCCCGGTGAACGCCAGGGCCTGGAGGGGGGTGAGGACGACGAGCAGCAGCGCCGCCACGAGGAGGTAGTGCAGCACGGCCAGCGTCCGCTCCCACCCCGGATGGCGGACCGTGCCCCGCACGAGGGTCACCCCGGTGACGACGGCAAGACCCAGCGCCTGGAGGGAGAGCAGCGGGAAGAACAGCTCCGCCTGGTGGCGGGCGACGACGCGCCGCACGCCCCGGGTCCTGCGGGCCTGCTCGGGGGTGCGGACGAAGAGGAGCGAATCGGCGGCCGGGTCGTACCCCTCGCGGTTGGGGTGCGCGTGGTGGCGGTGGTGGTCGCTCACCCACCATCCGTAGCTCATGCCGACCACGAGGTTCCCGAGCAGCACGCCCGCGAGGGCGGTGGCCCGGCGGCTGGTGAACACCGCGCGGTGGGCGACGTCGTGCCCCAGCAGCGCCAGTTGGCCGAGGAGAAGGGCGAAGAGGGGTGCCAGCAGGAGCTGCCACCAGCTCGCGCCGAGCGCGGCGAACGACCCGAGGAGCAGGGCCAGGGCGATCAACAGCGCCGAGGCCCGACCGGCGTAGTACAGCGGCCGTCTGCGCAGGAGGCCGGCGGCGGCGACGCGGCGGTACAGCTCGGGGAAGTCGCCGCACGCCGGGGCGGCGTCGGTGCTCCATGTGTTCTGACCGGTCATGGCACCGCCCCCTTCCGGGTCCACCGTCCCGGTCCGGGCCTTGAGCGGCGCCGGGGTCCGCGGCGGGCACGCCGGGACGGTCCCGCCGGGCGCCGGCGGACGCAGCCACTATCGCCGCGCAAGCCCCCGCCGGTGGACCCCTTCCGCCGCGGATTCACCCGAAGGGGTGATGGCGTGCGGGGCCTGTCCCCAGATCAGGCCGGTGGCGTCTTCGGCGGGGCGAAGCGGACCCGCGCCTGGAAGCGGGCGGGAGGAGGGATCGGTTTTCCCGGCCGGGTCAGTTGAGGGCGTTGTCGAGGGTGGCAAGCAGGTGCCGTTGGCAGGCTCCGGGGCCGTCGACCAGGTCCACGAAGTCGGCGATGGCTGCGAGTGCGCAGGTCATCGCGCGCGGTTCGCTGCCGGGGATCGGACCGGCACCATCGTGCCAGGCGACTGGGTCGCGCCCTTCGAAGACTTCGGTCACAATCTTGCGCACTATCGGGAGGTCGGACGGCTCGACGGCCTCGGCCCACTGGCCGATCCGTCCGGCTGGATGGCGTCGCTGACGGAATGGCGGCGGGCGGGGTACCGGATCGAGGTGGTGGCCCTGGCGGTGCCGGAGGCGGTCAGCCAGCTCGGTGTACTGGACCGGTGTCTGCGGCTCGCCGAGGATGGGGCGGCCCGGTACGTGTCCTGGGACAGCCGGGGCGCCTGCGCCGCAGCGCTCCCCCGGGCCCTTGAAGCTGTTGAGACTGGGGGGTTGGCCGACCGGGTGACCGTCGTCCGCCGCGGTGCCGGCGTCGTGTACGCCAACGAGCTCGACGGCGGCGGACGTTGGCGACGTCCGGTAGGTGCGGCGGAGGCGGTGGACACCGAGTGGGCACGCCCGTGGAGCGCGGCCGAGACCGGCGCGTTCCGCCGGCGGCTCGCCGACGCCGACCGCCGCGCTCATGATCCGCGGCTCCCCGCAGACTGGGCGCTGGCCATACGCCGTGACGCCGAGCGGGCCGCCGCGCTCGCGGAACCGGTCCGCCGTACCACCCAGCCGAGGCGGGATGCGCCCGGTGCCGACTACCACCGGCTCTCCGCCGAGGAGCACCGCTGGATCTTCGACCACCTGATCGTCCCGGACCTGCTGGAGGGCATCACGCCCCAGGAGAGTCCGATCGCCGTATTCTTCATGGGAAACCCGGTGCGGGACTCAAGCCCGGGATGACGTAGCACCCGCGCGGTGCCCCGGGCGATACCGGGGCATGACCGTACAGCCCCTTCCGTTCCCCGTACCGGACGCGTTCGACCTGTTGCGTCCGCAGTACGCACAGCGGATGCCCGCCCGGCTGGAGGACCTCACCGGCCCGGTGCACGGAACGGTCGACCTGCCGCTGCACGTGGTCTGGTCGGGCCGCCGCTCCTACGGGCTGGAACAGCCCCGCTCCCGGATGGGCCTGTACCGCACCGTCCTGGCCGAGGGACAGCGCCAGGACCTGACCGACTTCCTGAACCGGGATCTCCTCATCGCGCAGTGGCCGGTCCTGTGCACCCTGATCAGCCGTCCGATCCGGGACGCGTGGGAAGCCGCTTTCCCCAGCTCACCACCGCGACGGCCACGGCCGCCGCGTGAACCTCACAGAACGGCACCGCCGGCTCCTGGCCGACGTCCTCGCCATCGGCGCGCCCTATCCGCTCGTGATCACCGGCGGATACGCCGTACAGGCCCATGGTCTGGTCGACCGGCTCTCGCAGGACCTGGACGTCGCCACCGAGAACCCGGCTCCCATCGACGAGATCATCCGCACGGTCGGTGACGGTCTGGCCGAGCGCGGCTGGGATGTCCGGCACATCGAGTCCAGTCCGCTGTCGGGCAGGCTCATCACCACCGACCGCGCCACCGGCGAGACGTGCGAGGTCGACGTCCTCAAGGAAGCCTTCTGGGCGCCACCGACGGTCACCGAGTACGGTCCCGTTCTCGCCCTGGACGACGTGATCGGCACCACGGTCCGCGCACTCGCGGACCGCGGCGCGGTCCGCGACCTCATCGACGTCCACGCCGCGATGCGGCACCGCTCGACCGCAGACCTGGGCACCTGGGCACCTGGGCACCTGGGCACCTGGGCACCTGGGCACCTGGGCACCTGGGCACCTGGGCACCTGGGCACCTGGAATGGTCCACCGACCTCAACACCCGCCTCCACCAGGACGACGACGACAGCGAGTGACGGAGTGGAGGACACGCTGCATGCCATGCCGCCCTGCCAGGGGCTGTCCGGCGGAGATTTCGTGACGCGGCGCCCACCATTCGGGTTCGGACAGCCACTCGCGCCAGGAACCCTCAGGACTCGCCATCACCAGTAAAGCGTCGAAGGGCAAGCCTGGTCAGAGGGTGTACAGCAGCTCGACAGGGTCGCATTCATGCGGCGTTGCTCGGTGAGGAAGCCGTCGGTCTTCTGCTCCAGTGTCCGCTGTGTCCGGAGATCACCGTGGAGAACGGGTTGGAGATCCTCACCCGCGCTGGGGCCGGAGAACGGGCAAAGCGTCACCTCGACGGAACGAGAACACCCTTCGGCCTGCGCCGCCGTCCCGCCCCCACGCCATCCGTCGGGGACGGGGTGGCCCCACGTCTCACGGGCCCAACCGGAGGCTGCCCTGGTCGGATGATGTGGAGCGCAGAGTGCGGCAGCTCGCGGAGAGCGATCTGCCGCACCGAGCGGAGTACGCGGCCATGTCCCGTGCCGACCCGGTGAGAGCGCCGGCCACCGCCCGGGCGGGCGGGACGCTCAACACTCCTGCGGCTTCGTGCTGTACGGGGTGTCTGGGTCAGTACTGGATGAGGACGGCACCATTGCCGCCGCTTTTGCCGGGGTTCCCTGGGACGCCCTGCTGCTGGGGTGTGTTGCCGCCTTTGCTTCCGGCTCCGTAGGCGTTGCCGTCGATCTCGGCTCCGGCTCCGCCCGCCCCGCCGGCTACGGCCGCTCCGCCAGATAGGTGCGTGGCGCCGTTCCCGCCCGTGTTGCCGTCCTCCTCGGAGAGGGACACGGTCACGCCGCCCGCGATCGCGATGCAGGTACCGCCGAGAGGCCCGCCGCCGCCCGATCCGTAGAAGAGGGTCCCGGTCGGATTCGCGCCCCAGCCGCCGTCGCCGGGTTCCAGGCCCCCGCCGTCTCCACCGACCCCCAGTCCGGGGCGGGTCCCGTTGTCGCCGGATCCTCCGCCGCCTCCGCCCCCACCCGGGGCCTGGACACTGATCAGCTCAGTGTCCGAACCGACGGAAGTGGCGCCCCCTCCCCCGCCGCCGCCCGCGCCGGTGAAGTCAGCGGTGCCGCCCGCCTTGCCGTTGCCTTCCAGACCGCCGCCGGCGCCGCCCTTCCCGCCGGGGTTCAACTGCCGGGAGACATTGGACGCACCGGCGCTTCCCGCACCGCCCGCTCCGACGACGAAGTTCAGCACGGTGGGCCGGCTCCCGGCCGGGAGGGACACGGCGCACTGCACACCGACGCCGCTGCCCCCGCCCCCGCCGCTCCCGATGGGAGCACTGTTGATGCTGGAGCCGGAGCCGCCTCCGCCGCCGCCCGCTCCCCAGGCGGTGATGGTCACCTCGGTGATTCCCGCGGGGATGGACAGGGTGCCGGGTCCGGGCGTGGTCACGAGCGTGGTGGTCGACCGGGGCAGCGGGGCGGGAGCGGCCCCGGCGGTGGCGGGCGCGGTCAGCGCACCCCCGCCCGTCAGGACAAGCGCTCCGAGCAGAGCTGGAATGCGGTGAAGGATCGATGACGTGGTCACAGAAGGGCCCTCCCGGAGAAGCGGGACGGGATGGTGCCACGGGTTCCCGCATCCGGCGGGCGCCGCGATGTTGCCCCCGCCCGGGACAAGGACGTCACATCCCTGTGCCTTGTCACACCGGCGAAGGCGGTACACCACCACCCAGCGTGTTCCCGCCATCGGTCCCTTGGGTATCCCTCACACGGGTGCCGTGCGTGCCCGGGCCGGCGTGCGATGCACCGGTGGGGTGTCGGCGGGTGGTCTGCATCGGATGGTTCCGTGGTGTTCCGCAGGTGAGGCGGCCTTCCTCGTGTCATGATCTTCTGCGGCTTTACGTCGATGATGACTGACTGCTCCGAAACGTGGGAGAAGGCATGGCCGAGCGCCAGAACGGCACCGTGAAGTGGTTCAACGACGAAAAGGGATACGGCTTCATCACGCCGGAGTCCGGGGCTGATCTGTTCGTGCATTTCCGGGCGATCGAGGGGAACGGCTTCAAGTCCCTGAAGGAGGGCCAGAAGGTCACCTTCGAGGCTGTCCAGGGCCAGAAGGGGATGCAGGCGGACAGGGTCCAGGTGTTGGCCTAGTAGTGCTTCGTTATGTTCTCGGTGGTCTGTGGCCGGTCGGCGTCACCGTGACCGCGCTGATCGGGGGCTATGACGCGGCTGCTCGGGACCGAGTTCCCCAGCAGACGCAGCGCGTCCGCGACGCCCAGCGCGGACAGGACAGTCCGGCCGCCGCAGCGGGCGGAGCCGACCGCCCCGCGCCGGGCAGCGAGCCGACCCGGTGCGGCGGCCGACAGGTTCACGATCCTCTCGCCGGGGAACGGAGCCATCGCCGGCCCGGCCGGGCGGAGTCCGGTCAGGCGAGCTGGTGCACCAGTTGGCTGGTCAGCTCGTACCGGGCGCCCGTGATCGCCAGCCGACCCGCCGCGATTCGCGGGGCCAGATCGGGTTCCGCCGCGAGCCGCGAGCGCACGCGGCGCACCTGGGCGGAGACCGTCGCGTCGATCCGGGCGTCGCCTTGCACCGAGCGGTCGATGGCGGGTCTGATCTCGGCGGCGATGTACTGGATGTGGGCGGGCAGTTCGGCGCCCGTCTCGTCCGCGTGCACGGCCGCGGCCACCGCGCCGCACGACTGGTGACCGAGCACGACGACAAGGGGGATGTCCAGTTCGAGGACTCCGTACGCGACACTTCCCAGTACCGCCTCGTCCAGCACCTGACCGGCGGAGCGCACGGTCAGCAGATCGCCCAGGCCCTGGTCGAAGACCAGTTCCGGTGGAACCCGGGAATCGATGCAGCCCAGGACGACCGCGAACGGGTGCTGTCCGGAGACCGCTTCGCGCCGGATGGTGTGCGTCTCGTGAGGGTGCTGCTCATGGAAGGTGCGCCAGCGCTGGTTGCCCGCGTGCAGTTCCCGAAGGGCCGCTTCGGGGGTGGCGGGCCGCGGGCCGGTGGACGTACGCGGGACGGCCGACGCGGCCGGGCCGCCGAGTGCCCAGGCGCCGGCCGTGACGGTGCTCCCGATGATCGCGGCGCGGAGCAGCCCGCGGCGCGGACGTGATACCGGGGCCGGCGTGGCACCGCCCGCCGCATGCCGTTCGGAAGGGAAGGTCATACAGAGAAGGTACGGCTCGGCGGCGCCCCCGGTGCCGCCGGATTGCCGAACATGCAGCAGGTTTTTTGCCGCTGTTGAACAAGCGCCGTGATCCTCGCCGTCCATCCCGGTGGCCCGTCCCCCAAGGGTTCCCAACCTCCCTTGTGTCCCTCTGGTCCGACCCGGCCCGGCACCCCTGGGGTGACGCGGTGACGGGGGTGCCCGGAAAGCGATGAGGGCTGACCGCATCCATGTCCATGGGAAGGGAAACGCGACGTCATCGACGCTTTCCGTCGGGACCGGGGAGCCTTCGGTACCGCCGGGGCCCGGACGGAGACGGATGTCCGGGCGCCGGGCCCGGCACGGTGTGCTCGTGGCGGCGGGGACCGTTCCCGCACGGGGCGGAACCCTGGGCACCGCCGCCACGCCCTCGGCACCCGAGGGCCGGACGCACCTGTCTGCGGACGGGACCTGGCAGGTGGACGGCTACGGGACCGCTCTCACCATCAGCGACGGGGTGCTGCGCACCCGGGACACCACGGCCATCAGCTGCCGGCCCGCCCTGACCGTGCGGCAGAGCGCCGTGACCGGCCCCGACGGCACCGTCCGGTTCGCCCAGGACGGCATCGTCACGACCGTATCGCCCCGGACCGCCTCCCTGAGCCACGACTCCGCGATGAGCACCCGGCGGATGCGCCGGATCAGCGCGCTGCCGGCCCTCTCCGGCCGGGAACAGCCGACCGGTCCGGTGGCGAACTTGTACGTCTTCTGGCAGACGTTCAAGGAGAACTACCCCTTCTTCACCGAACGGGGGTTCGACTGGGACGCGTTCATCGAACGGCGCGACCTGGGCGGAGAGTCGCTGGAGCGGTACGCCGACGGCGCGATCGGCTCCGCGGACCTGCCCGGCGGCATCGGCTGTCTGCGGATGAGCCGCTTCGTCGCCTGCGCACCCGGCGCGTACGGGCACGCGACCGACTCGCCCGCGCCGCCCCGGGTTCTGGACCGGATCATCAACCGGGCCCGGACCTCGGGCCCCGGCGCCCGGCGCGGACTGATCATCGACGTGCGGGGCGACATGGGCGGGCTGGACGGTCTGGCGCTACAGATCGCGAACCGGCTCACCAACCGTCCGTACGCCGCCTTCGCCGAGCAGACCCGCAATGACGCGCGGGACGAGACCCGGCTGACCCCGCGCCAGACCATGCGGGTGATCCCGGCCGCCGGCTCGCCCCGCTGCACCGGTCCGATCACGCTGCTGACCGGCGGTTCGACGGTCAGCGCGGGCGAGGCCTTCACCCAGGCGCCGGCCGAACGGCCCGCGCCCACTGTCCGGATCGGCGAGAACACCCAGGGCGTCTTCTCGGACACCCTCTCGCGCTCGCTGCCCAACGGCTGGGAGTCCAGCCTGTCCAACGAGAAGTGCACCACCCCGCGGGGGCACAGCTTCGAGGGCCCGGGGATTCCCCCGCCTCTGCGCACACCGGTCTTCACCGAGGCGGAGTCCGCGGCGGACCACGACGCGGTGTTCGACCGCGCCAGAGCACTGCTCACCGGCCGCCGCCGACCGGACGGCGACAACACCGGCCGCCGCACCCCCTGATCGCGCTCCCCGCGGGACGGTTCCCGCGCGGGGAGCGCGATCCGCTCGCGGACGCCGCCGACCGCCCGAGTGGTGCCGGCGCCGCCCGCGAGAGCGCGGCCCCGGCCGCTCATCGGCCCGCCCGGGGAACTCAGCCGCAGAGGGCGCGCTCCACGAGCCGCTGCACGGCCCGCTCCGCCCGGATCAGCTGGTTGACATCGGCGGTCTTGCCGCTCGCGGTGACGACGACCGACCGGCTGCCGTCGTCGGTGAACCCGGTTCGGACCGTGGTGCCGTCGAGATCGCCGCCATGGCCCCATCGGTGTCCACCGCAGCTCAGGGGCTGTCGCATCAGCCCCAGCCCGTAGCTGAGACCGGGCATCACCTCTCCGAACAGCCCGCCGACGGGCACCGTGCGGCGCATCTCCACGAGCTGAGCGGCGGGCAGCAGCCGGCCGCGGAACAGCGCGGTGTAGAACCGGTCGAGATCGCGCCGGGTCGATATCAGGGCACCCGCCGCATCGGTGGACGTCATATTGAGAACCGTGGTGTCGGTCCAGCGGTCCGAACCGCGGAACTTGTGATACGTACGCGCATGGGGTGCCCGCAGATACGGATCGGCGCCCGGGGTACGGGTGTCGCGCAGGCCCAGCGGGCGGATGACGCGGCGCGTCACCTCCTCGGCCCAGGTACGCCCGGTGGCCTTCTGGATGATCATCCCGGCGAGCAGATAGCCCGGGTTGGAGTAGTTCCACGCGGGCGCGGGATCACCCGGTGCCGCGGGCGGGAAGTCGGGCTTGTGCCGCATGGTGTACGCGATGGACTCCTCGGGCGTGAAACCGTCGAATCTGGTGCGCTCGAAGTCCTCCGCAGTGTCCCCATTGACCTCGACCTGGTCCCAGTTGTAGACGCCGCTGGTGTGCTGGAGCAGATGGCGCAGGGTGATGAGGCGGCCGTCGTTGCCCTGGCCGGTGACCACTCCCGGCAGCCACTTCTCGACCGTGTCGTCCAGTGACAGCCGTCCTTCGGCGACCAGTTGCAGCACGACGGTGGCGATGAAGGACTTGGTGACACTGGCCGCCCTGAACACCGCGTCGCGCGGGGTGGGCCTGCCGGTCCCCAGGACGGCCTCCCCGGCGTCGATGTGGGTGCGGCGCTGTCCATGACGCATCTCCACCGCGATGCCGATATAGCCCGCTTCCTTCAGGGTCCGCTCGATCTCGCGGGTCAGCTGGGCCCGGGTGAGGGGTGCGGCCGGGCGGTCCCCGGCGGTCGCGGCCGGTACGGGCCCGGCGGACGGGGCGGCTGTGGCGGGCACCGCCACCACGCCCGCGAGGAGCGCGGCGGCCACCGCGGCGGTGACGGCCATCCGTGAACGGGTCTTCTTGATCAGTGTGTTCATGACGTTCACGATGCCGAACGGGTGCCGGTACGCCCATGAGGCCAGCCCCCGGACAGAGGTGGGCCCAACCCCCCTGTTCCGGGAGGGACAGCGGGCTCAGGCGGAGATGTCGGTGCGGAGGGTGAGCTCCCTTCCGGTCGGCGCGGGTGCACGCCGTGGCCGGGGGCGACCGGCCTGTCGCAGCCGGCGGCGGCGCTGATCCGGCGGGGCGCTCCTGACGGGAACGTACCGAACGGCCCGGACGGCCCTCGGCGATCCGCCGATCTCCGGCCTTCCCGCCACACCCGGCCCCACCGGATACACCCGCTCGGGCGGCAGCAGCCGCTGGGCCCGGGCCGCGCGGCACGACCGCACCAGCGCGGCGGCCTTGCGGGCCTGCACGGTGATGTCTGCGAGGTCCACCGGCCATTCCTCGTTGAAGCGCTTGATCGGCTCGCGGCCGATGCCGACCTGGATGCTGTAGCGGTTGAGCGCGGAGCCTCGTTGGGTCCGCTCCGGGCCCCACCGCGTCAGCAGCCTCGGGCGAGCGACAACCGTGCGTGAGCTGCAAGTGAGAACCTCCAGGATGACGACTACGGGCACGCCCGGCTGCTGCTCTGGTACGGAGTACGGCACGCCCTGCCGCTCTCCGCCCCCTGCTCCTGCCGGCGGACGACTGGACCCTGCACCGGCCCGCCGGGAAGCGGCCCGTCGATGAGCTGCCGGCCGACGACGCTACGCAGGTCGTGCCGCATCCGAGTCGACCGACGGGGTGAAGTGTGCCCATCGGCCGGACACGGCCGGATTTTCGGTCGATCCTGGTACCGGAATCTCACCATGGGGGCAGCACATGAGTGATCTGTCGGAGGCGGACACGGGGTCCGCCGGCATCACCTTTCCGGCGCCGGGCGCGGCCCGGCTCGTACCGACGAAGAAGATCAAGGTAGAGGGCCGGACGGTGGAACCGCCCCTCGTCAAGGACAAGCCCGCGCACGATCACACCGTGTTGCAGTCGCTCGCCTTCGACAACGTCAACAAGGCGCTCTATCTGGCCCAGTTGACCAATGGCGGAGCGGAAAGCGACAAGAACGGCGACCTGACCATCACCCGGTGGGTGTGGAACGGGTCCGCGACGACACCCGGCTACGCGTACGCCGGGTTCATGCTGCTGACCGGGTTCGGACACGGCGTGAGCATCGGAGTCGATCCCGACCCGGCGACCGGTGTGGCGCACCTGTGGACCGAGGTCGACAACGTGCCCTATCTCCTCCCCGGCACCACCGGCCAGTGGAGCGGACGGGGGAAGAACATCTGCCGCTTCGCATACGCCGACGGGCAGACCCTGACGAACACCAGCGCGCTGCTCCAGAAGCACACGCCGGTGCCGGGCAGCAGCCACAACACGGTGAACATCGATCCGGTCTACGAACGGCTGGTGCACCGCTTCGAGCTCGACGGCAGGATGCGCTACCGCGTCCACGATCTGGGCAAGGCGCGCCAGGGGATCTGGAACGACTACGTCGCCGACGTAGCGGAGCCGAACCCCTTCCCCGGCGTCGGAGGTCCGTCGTTCCAGGGGTACGCGGTGGCCGGAAGCTATCTCTATCTGCTGCACGGGGACTCCTACGACTCTCCCCACTCGCCCCCGGGCGTCGGCAACACCCACCTCACCTCGGTGCACCTCGGCACGGGCGCCGTTGATACCTCGTTCCTCACCGAGGCGGGTGCCTCGCTGACGTACCGGGAGCCGGAGGGGCTCTCCATCCGGGTGCCGAACCGGGCCACACCCCAGGTGTTCGACCTGGGGTTCGGCTTCGCCTGCGGCACCAGCGGTGCCCACACCGTGACCATCTACCTCAAGGACGAACTGACCCAGGGCTGACCCGGGCCGGGTCGTTCCTCATCGCCGCGGCCACCAAGACGCTGCCGAACGTGAACGTGCGCGCCTTGCACGTCCTGGTGCCCACGTATCTGAAGGCCGACCCCGGCACGGCGGCAGCCGACCCCGGCTTGCGACTGGCGGCGCCCGCCGTGCCGGACGGCTTACCGCTGGGCGGTCGAGGCGCACCGCCAAGCCGCCGGGCCGTCCCGAGTGGATCCGGGGGTCGCGGCTGTGGTGGAGCGGCAGACGAAGGCGATGCGGGAGCTCTCGCGCCGGGCGTTCCCCGGTCACCGAGGCAGGTGCGGCGCTCGGAGATGAGGTCACCGACCGTGCGCCGGATCCTCGCCACCGCCCTCAGACGGCGGCGGTTCGGCGGAAGCGGCAGTCGGGGACCGCCCCCGCAGGACTTCGATGCCGCATGCGGCGAAGACCGCGTCGAAGGACTCGGTGTACTTCGCGTCCCGGTCGCGGATCAGGAACACAGTGAGTCGACCCGCACGCCCGGCTGCGGGTGCCGGACCTCCGGACCTCCGGACCTGGCGATCGCCGACGTCGAGCAGGCGGAGGCGGATTCGCCGAGTACCGGTACGAGTGACGGGCCAACCAGCGATTGCTGGACCACCAGCCCGCCAGCCCGCCGGACCACCAGCCCGTCGGACCCCCGGACCCCCGGACCAGCACGTCACAAGGTCGATCGCGGGGCCCGTTGGCAGACGGTTCTTCCGCTGGGGCTGCCATGTGCTCGGCCTTGGACTTCTCATGGGCCGTTGATCCAGTGGAGTACGGTCCATCTCCCCGCTCTCACTGCCCAGTCGTGAGAGCGTCTTTGAGGAAGGCACCGCCCTGGCGGATGGCGGCCTCGGTGGGCGGACTGTCGCGCAGAGCGTTCAGAGACGCGAAGTCGTGGACTGTTCCGAGGTAGCGGACGGCGGTCACGGCCACACCTGCTTGCTGTAGCTGACGCGCGTACTGCTCCCTCTCGTCCCGAACGACGTCGGCCTCGGCTGTGACGACCAGTGCGGGGGCAGGCCCGCCGGCTCGGTGGTTGTTGCCCGTAGCGGGGACGCCGTGGCTTCAGCGAGTTCCCGATCGTCGTCCGTGTACAAGGCCGAGGTGGTGACGGCTTCGTCCCGGTGGACGGCATCGTGCAGGACGGTGGTGGAGACGCGTCCGCTGCGGGGTCAAGGCGAACCGGCCCGCGCACACCACGCTCCCGGTCACCGCCGGCGTCCTGAGGCACGTCGGCAAACCGGCACGGCCGTATCCGGCGCGCACGGTACTGCCGGACATGCTGCGCTTCGACCGCTCCAGGCCCGTGGCCTACTCCAACGGGCGCGTGTCCACCGACGACGTCACCCCTGCCTGGGTACTCCCCACGCCGAACCGGCAAGCCTCCGGCCGGCGACACAGGCCCCACGCTGCCGGAACTCCTGGGGGCCGTCGGTCCTCCGTCGGTCGCGGGGTCGGCCGTCGCCGTCTCTACTGACCCATCGGCCGGCCGGCGGCCCGGCAGGGGGCCGTGCCGACTCCCATGCCGTCGAGGAGGAAGGTCAGGCCGCTGGTGAAGTTGGTGTCCCAGTCGTCGTCGGCGATGTAGTTGTGGGCCGCGACGGTGGGGAAGCGGTCGCGCTTGCCGTGGAGGTACTCCTGGCCCAGCCGGATCTCCTCGGCGGAGAGCCGCAGGTTGGACTGGGCGGCGGTGGCGCCCATGACGTGGTTGTACAGCGCCCAGGTCGCGGCGTTGAGCTGCTGCTCCGTCACCCCGGCACGCAGCAGGGCCGACTGGAGGAACTCCATCCAGACGAGGAAGTTCGGCCCCATGAGCGGCCGTTGGCGTGAGGGGACCTCGGTGGCCCAGGGGTGCCGCAGCATCGCCCGGCGCCAACTGTCGACCAGCGCGGTGATGTCGTCGCGCGGGTCGTCCGAGTGCCGGTCGGGCACCTGGGACTCTCCGAAGATCTCGTCCACGGCGAGGTCGATGACATCGTCCTTGGTCGCCACATGCCAGTAGAGGGTCGTCGCGCCCGCCTGGAGCCGCTCGGCCAGCCGGCGCATCGTCAGCCGGCCCATGCCCTCCTCGTCCAGCAGGGCCACGGCCGCCCGGACGATCCGCTCCCGGGTGAGCGGCGGCTCCTGACCGGCGCCGCGCGCGGGTCTGAGCCACACGTTTCCGACCTTCGCGCCGGACCGAGTCTCCTTGCCCACGACGACGATCACCTCCAGATGTGCCCCGTCCACGGCCCGGTCTCGACCGCGGACGCTCTGCCGAATGCTGAAGAGTCTTACACAGCCGGACCGCTCGCCCGTCCCGCCGTCCGCCCCGGGAAGCAGTGCAGAAGCCGGCGCACAAAGGCTCCTCCCGCGCCACCGGCCGCCCTGGTCCACGGCGGCTGCCTGAAGATTTTTCCCTTCAATATCCCTGTTCAGAGCGGTATTTGAAGCGCGGGGTCGGTATTTTCCCGCTGCCCGGAGCCCGGACCGGGGCGGGGAACTGTAGTAGCGTCGGGCATCACTAGACCAACGTTCCAGTCCCCCGACCATAGTGCGAGTGACCGTGACAGAGACCTGGCAGGACACCCCCGCGTCATCGGCGCGACCCTCGAAGCGCTGGTGGGCATTACCCGTCATCAGCCTTGCCCAACTGATGGTCGTGCTCGACGCGACCATCGTGAACATCGCTCTTCCCTCGATGCAGCAGGACCTGGGGATGACGGACGCCGACCGGCACTGGGCGATCACGGCGTACGCCCTCGCCTTCGGCGGGCTGCTCCTCCTCGGCGGGCGGGTCAGCAGCGCTCTGAGCCACCGTCGCTCCTTCGCCATCGGCCTGGTCGGTTTCGCGCTTGCCTCGGGGCTCGGCGGCGCGGCCGAGAACGCGGGTGTGCTGATCGCCGCCCGCGCCGGGCAGGGCGTCTTCGCCGCGCTGCTGGCGCCGGCGGCACTGTCCCTGCTGATCCTGACCTTCATCGACGCGAAGGAACGCGGGGTGGCCTTTGGTGTCTTCGCCGGTGTCGGCGCGGGCGGCGCGGCGCTCGGCGTCGTCGCGGGCGGCCTGCTCACCGAGTACGCCGACTGGCGCTGGACCCTCTACATCAACATCCCCATGGCCGCACTCGCCCTGGCCGGAGTGACGTTCCTGCTGCGTGACCGCGCCACCGGCAATCTGCGCCATCTCGACATCCCCGGGGTGCTGCTGAGCGCCGCGGGCCTGGTCGCGCTGGTCTACGGCTTCTCACAGGCCGAACCCCGCGGCTGGGGCGACCCGCAGGTGCTGATCCTGCTCACCGGCGGCGTGCTGCTGCTCGTTCTGTTCGTCGTGGTCGAGGCGAAGTCCCGGCAGGCGCTTCTGCCGCTGCACATCGTCACCCACCGGACCCGGGGTGTCGCCTTCCTCTCCGTGTGTGCGATGTTCATCGCGATGTTCGGCTTCTACCTCTTCGTCAGCTACTACACCCAGACGATTCTCGGCTACTCACCGGTCAAGGCAGGTATGACCCTGCTCGTCAACGCCGTGAGCACCACCGTCGGTGCGATGCTGATCGCCGGGAGACTCCAGGGGCGGCTCGCCCCGAACACCCTGATCGCCGGGAGCCTGGTCTCCTCCGCCCTCGGCATGCTGATCCTCACCCAACTGGAGGTGGACAGCTCCCATGTCTTCGCGGTGTTCCTGACCCCGTCCATGATCCTCACCGGCATCGGGCTGGGCTGTCTGCTCGCGGTGGCCACCAACCGGGCGACCGACGAACTGGACTGGGCCGAAGCCGGTGTTGCCTCCGCAACCTACAACACGGTGCAGCAGATGGGCGCGGCCTTCGGTACGGCGCTGCTCAACTCCATCGCCACCAGCGTCACCGCCTCCTACCTCGCCGACCGCGGGAACCGTCCCGGGGACATCTCCGCCGGGACCGTGCACGGCTACGCGGTGGCCCTCTGGGTTGCGTTCGGAACCCTGATCGTGGGCGCCGCCCTCGTCGCGCTCCTCGGCAGCGGCGACGCACGGGGCAGCAAGACCTCCCCCGAGGCGGAGACGTCGACGACCTGACCCCCCATCCCCTCGCGAGAGAAGAGGACAGCGCTCATGCGCGGCACCAAGATGGAAGCCCCGATCGCCAACGGCTTCGTCCCCATCATCGACTTGTCCGCACGTACAACGCCTCCAGGGCGACAGGCGATCGCCGGGGCGATCGACCGGGCATGCACCGGTTCCGGGTTCTTCGTGATCGTCGGTACCGGCTCCGGTCTGAGGTGTCGCCGCCGGGATCGGCTTACATGGTCGTCTCACCGAGGCAGCCGTGAAGCCGATGTCGGGCCTTGCCATCACCCGGCCGCAGCCGATCTGTCTGTTGTCGCCGGCGAGGGCCGAGCGGCGAGTTCGGT
The DNA here is from genome assembly GCF_005519465.1 of Streptomyces clavuligerus. Classification (NCBI taxonomy): domain Bacteria; kingdom Bacillati; phylum Actinomycetota; class Actinomycetes; order Kitasatosporales; family Streptomycetaceae; genus Streptomyces; species Streptomyces clavuligerus. The sequence goes on from NZ_CP027859.1 coordinate 142,516, forward strand.
GAGGCGGTCCGCCCACGAGGCGGTCGCCCTCCTCGCGTGGGCGGTGGTTTGTCCGCGCAGCCGTTCCAGCCGCGTTGGGAGGAGATGCTCGGCTGTGCGTTCCCGGGCAGTGCTGGCGGCGGCCGTGGCGGCTGCGCGGTCTCGGTGCCGGTTCTCCTCGGTCCGGTATGCCCGGTGGGCCTCCGCGTCGGCCTCCGACGTGCGGCTCAGCCGGTCGAGGGCGCTGCTGTGGTACTCGGGGAGTGCCTGTTCCAGGGTCTGAAGTGCGGTGAAGGCGAGCACGGACGCGGTCTCGTCTGCTTCCTCCGCCAATCCGTCTGGGCCTGCTGCCCGCAGAAAGTCGTCCTGGGCCATGCGGATGGTGGCCCCGAGGCATGCCCGGACGTCGGCGCGGACGGCAGCGACGGCGCCCGGGTGGTCGAGGTCGGCGGCGACGACACCACCGGGGTAACCGCCGCCGATGTGAAGCCCGGCGGTACGCCAACACGCCCTCCTGGCAGCACTGCCCGACCTGATCACCGGGACCTGGCGCACCACCGCCGCCCCGGGCGCCCCGCACTGCGAGCGGCTGGTGGACCTCACCGACTGGTAGCCCTCCAGGGGGCGTGCAGCGGTGGGGCCGGCATTCGCCACCGGCGGGGTGTGGCAGGACACCGCGGCCGCCCCGACTGTCGGAGCCCTCGGCCCTCGTTTGGCCGTCAAGCCTCCGTGAGGGTCCGGCGTCCCGGGTTTGCCGTGGTCGCCGCAGGGTAGAGCGGGACCCACCGCGGTTGATCGCCCGAGGGGAGGGGTCAGGGATGAGTGGGAACCGGTACCGGCCGATGTCACGGACGCACGGTGGAGTCGCACACGGTGAGCCTGTCCGAGGCCAGATGCGACTGCGGCCGACGACCCCACCGAGCACGCCGGGATCGTGGCGATCCGCGTCGCGTGCCGGGCGCTGCCCACAGCCCTCCGCCGTTCCACCCCTGGGCCGACGCGACCCACCGCGTCGACTGCTGACCACCGGGGACTCCGCCCGTACTCGCGCGGCGGCGCGGGTCCCGTCGCCGGCGGCAACCGCCGGACGCACCCGAGAGAAGGAGCATTCATGGTCTCCCACCAGCCGGACCACCGGACACCGAGGACTCGGAGCACACCAACCGCGCCCGGCACCCCCGTGGTGTACGACGACCCGGACTTCTTCGACGCCTACACCGCCTTCCGGGCCGGTTCCGCCGGACGCCTGTCCAACGACGCCCTCGAACACCCCGCCATCCGTTCCCTGATACCCTCACCGGTCGGCCGGGACGTGCTGGACATCGGATGCGGTACGGGCGACCTCAGCCGGTGGTGCGCGAGATCCGGCGCACGCTCTGTGCTCGCTGTGGACCCCTCGGCCCGCATGATCGACCGCGCGCGGGAGCTGACAGGAGAGGACGAGGCCCACTCCATACGCTGGCTCCACCAGCCCGTGGAAACGGTCGAGCTCGACCCCGGCAGTCTGGACCTGGCCGTCAGCTCCCTCGCGCTGCACTACATCGCCGACTACCCCGGACTGCTGCGCCGTGTCCACCGTTGGCTGCGGCCCGGCGGTGTCCTCGTCTACTCCACCGAGCACCCCGTTCACACCGCGACCGCCTCCCAGGAGGAGGGCTGGTGCCTGGACGGGACGGGCGACCCACGGCACTGGAAACTGGACGACTACGGGGTCGAAGGCCCCCGTGACCAGCGTTGGCTCGGCACCACCGTTCCCAAGCACCACCGCAGGATCAGCACCCTGCTGAACGCTCTCACCGGGACCGGCTTCCTCATCGAGCAGGTCCTGGAGCCCCGGCCCGACCCGACGGCGCCCGTCGACCTCCGGATGACCGAGTACACCCGCCGCCCCATTTTCCTCCTGGTTCGCGCCCGCCGCTGAACCCACGGGCATCGGCTGCGGCACCCGGCCAGATCCGGGTTGCCGGGCGGGCCACCCCCGCGCGGGGGTGGCCCGCCCGGCGGGACAGCGCCCGCACCGCGGGCGGCCTGCCGTCCCACCGCCTTCGCGATGCCCGGGTCCGCCAGGGACAGCCGGGCGGCCTGGCGGTGCGCCTCGATCGCGCGGTGGCAGCCCTCCGGCGGTGTCCGGCGTTCCAACGTCACGGCGGACACGGTCGGTTGCGGTGCCGGATTGGCGGTCGTCGTCACGGCGTCGGTGACCGTGCCGGGAGCCAGAACGCCCCGCTGCCTGATTGGCGGCAGCGATGACCCGAGCCGTCTCCATACGGGCCTTTGTCCCCAGGCCGCGGAGACCGGGCGCAGCGTCAGCTCACCGGTGTCCGCGTCGTACTCGACCGCCGCGACATGCCCGGCGAGGTCGGGGACGGCGTCGAAGTCGCCGAGGATGGTGCCACCTGCGGCCGGGGCGACCAGGCCACGCTCGGTCATCATCATCCCGATTGCCGTGCCGAAGGTGAGCGGCTCGCGCCCGTAGCGCCGCATGACGGCGGTGGTGCGCCGCTTCGGCTTCCTGGGGGCGGCGCCGTTCTTCCTCGCCGCCTCCGGGGCCGCGACCAGGGCCTGGCGCGAGGTCGACGCCGCTCAGCCCGCCGGTCATGCGATCACCGCCCCGGTGGCGTCGCCGTCCACCAGGCGGGCGGCGAGCGCTCCGTCCACGGCGCGGCGGTGGCCTGCTCGGTCCGGGCGGCGGCCTGCTCGCGCAGCTGCTTCAGCCGTGCCGCGAGCAGGTACTCGGCAGCGCGCTCGCGGGCGGTGTGGGCGGCCTTGGTGGCGACGGTGACGGCGTCTGCGCCGTGCGGGTTGTGCCGGTACCAGCGCCGCCCCTGCTCGGTCTTGTATGCCCGGCGGGCCTCTGCGTCGGCCTCCGGCGTGCGGCCCAGTTGGTCGAGGGCGCTGCTGTGGTACTCGGGGAGTGACTGTTCCAGGGTGTGGAGTGCGGTGAAGGCGAGCGCGGACTCGGTCGCGTCCGGGTTCTCGGCCAATCCGTCCGGGTCCGCTGCCCGGAGGAAGTCGTCCTGGGCCATGCGGATGGCGGCTTCCAGGCATGCCCGGACGGCGGCGCGGACGGCAGCGACGGCGGCCGCGTCGGTCAGGTCGGCGGCCCAGGCCGCGGCGACCAGTCCGGCCTCCGCGATCAGGGTCTCGGTCCGGCGCCGGTACCCGTATGTCTCGCACAGCCCACCGGCGCGCGGCTGGCCGCAGCCCTCACACAGCAGCGCCTGGCGTACCGTGTCGGCGGCGGCCACGGCCGCGCGTTCGGCCTCCGCCCATTCCGCCGCTGCCGCACGGGCCGCATCCCGGCGGGCCTGCTGCTCACGGGCGCGCTCCCGGCGCCACACGAAGTCCTCCGCCTCAACGGCGGCGTGCTCGCGCAGCCGCTCCTCAAGGACGCACTGCCGCTCGCCGTCGGTCAGGCCGGGCAGCTCCCGGTCGACCTCGGCGCAGGTCCGGGCCCGAAGAGCACGGCGGAGGTGGATGACGTTGCCGCAGTTCTCGCACTCCTCCCCGGTGTCCAGGCGCACTCCGTCGTCGCACTTGCGGTGCGAGCACGTCTGCCGCTGGGGCAGACCTCGGCGGATCAGCCACCCGTACGGCGTGGTGACCAGGGCCTCGCCGCCGGTCTCCCGGAGGCGGTCGGTGAGCCGGTCGGCCAGCAGCCGCGGCGCACCCTCCGACGCCACTCCCACGTCCGTCAGCCGCATCAGCTCTGCCTTCGCGGCGGCCTCGACCTGGTCCTGCTGCCACCCCGACAGCCGCTCCCACAACCAGGAGACCGGCCCCAGCGCCACTCGCAGACGAAGATCAGCCGGAAGGCCCACCCTCCGCTGCTGCTGCGCTGTTTCCCACACCGCGGCTTTCGGCCGGCCACCGGCACCAGCCCCGGCAGCGCGCTGCGCCGCCCACTCGTCGACCGGGGACTCCTTCGGCTGTTCCCCGCGCAGCGGGCCGCCCTCTGCCACCGACGACCCGGTCCCGGCAGCGCCGGTCTCGCGGTCGACGGCCTGGTCCTCGCGCACGCACGCGCGGTCCGGCCGACGGCCGTCAACTCCACGGCCTTCGACGGAAAACCCACCAGAGAGCTCATCAGAACCACTACGGGAGACCACAGGAGGGTGATCAGTGTGAAGGGCTGCCGCAACGTCGGAGTCTGCAACAACCGTCGCATCCGCCACGGGTACACCGCTGACCTGCGGGTCTGTGTCCGTCCCGGGCGCCTCACCAGGCCCTGCCGTAACGTCGGGGTCTGAAAACCCGGGCTCCAGGGCCTCCGCACCGTCCTGCAGAGCGTCGTCGGCCGCGACCGTACGGCCGTGCGCGGCGGCGACCGCCGGCACCACCAGCCGCGACCGGTTCGACAGCCCGGAGCCCGTCCGCAGCCGCACCCGCAGCACCAGCCCCTGGTCCTCCAGGCGTTCCAGCACCCGCTCCCCCGCCGCCGCCGAACACCCCAGCAGCCGCGCCACGGTCGCCGCGGCCCGGCCGCGCCGGGTGTCCACCGCCCCGCCGCACAGCCGCAACCGCCCGGACTCCCGCGCCTCCAGCACCAGCAGCAGCGGGAGACGGTCCGTCGCCGCACCCCGGCCGGTACGCATACCGATCAGACCGGCCGGAGTCACCGAACCGTCCCGGTGCGCCCAACCCGGGCCCATCACCGCCTCCAGCCGCCGCCACAAGGTGGCGTACTCTTTCTTCGACAGGTTCAGCCGATGCCCGAGCACGTCCTGCGCCGCCCACAGCGGCAGCACCTTGCACTTCAGGCCGACGTCCTGTCCGTAGTCGCCCTCCGCCGTGTCGATGGAGACCACGCCCGAGCGGCGCAGCACCGGCACCACGACCGAGGCGACGTACGAGGCGGAGAACCCGAGTCACCGGGCCAGCTCCTCCGTACGGATCACCACCACACCGGTCTCCGAAGGCGTCCTCGACGCCAGCACCAGCACCGCGAGGCGCACCGCGTCCGGCACACCGTCCAGGACCGGCGTGTCCAGCAGCGCGCGCACCGCACCGCCCAGCCGAGCCCGGGCGTCCCGGCCCAGCGCCAGCGGACGGCCCGGCCCCGCACCGGCACCGGCACCGGCACCGGGCCAAGCCGCGTCCGCGCAGGTGCCGGGGACCCGGCACCCGGAACCCGGGCGGGCGGCCACCGCCGCGCTCACAGCGACACCCCATGGCCGCAGCCGCAGGCGGAGCTGCTGCGCGGACACAGACTTCGGCGTCAGGATCGGCACCAGGCGCCCGCTGTACGCGCGGAAGCGGACACCCCCCACCAGAGCTCGAAATGGGTCCCGAGACCTGCGCCTGCGGACCGGCTCTGAGACTGTCGTTCACCGACATCACGCCTGCGGGCCGAGCCGACGTCACCGTCGTGGTCGCCGGGGCGCCCACCGGGCGTCCCTTTACATACGGACCGGTGCCGTCTTCATGGGGGTGCCGTTACGTAGCGAGGACCGCGAACGCCTCGTCGAGGAGGGTGTCGAGGTCGGAGTGCCCGTCGGAGGCGGTCCAGTGGTCGAGGGCGGCGTTGAGGCAGTCCAGAGCGGCTGCCGCCCGGACGGTCTGGGCGAGCGTGCCGGGGCCGGGACTGCCGGAGCGCTCGGCGAGGGATCGGGCCAGGGTCGCCCGCCAGCCGTCCTGCTTCTCCAGGTGCCGCGCGCACAGCGCGGAGGTTTCCCGGACCAGCGCCGCCAGCGCCAGGGAGTGCTCGGGGTCCTTGCGGTAGGGGTCGAGGACGCAGTCCATGGCGCGCCGCAGGGCCGTCCAGTCGTCCTCGGCGGCGGGGCGGTCCCGCAGTGCGGCGGCGAGTTTCTCCCCCTGTGCGTCGAAGGCGCCGAGGACCGCGTCTTCCTTCGTGCGGAAGTAGCGCAGGAATGTGCTGCGCGAGACTCCGGCGGCGGAGGCGAGGTCGTCGAGGGTGACCTTGTCGAACCCGTTCCGGCGGAAGAGGTCGAAGGCCACCTGCGCCAGCTCCGCGCGCACGGCCGCTCGTGCGATGCCCCGGGTGGTGCCTGTGATCGCGCTCGTCATTCCGGCCGTCCTCTCGGTTTGGCTCTCCATCGCGTTAATGGTACAAAGAAACCAATGTGGAACTCAGTGTCAATCATGACACTGGAGTCGAAATGGGAGACCGGCCTTCACGCCGCAGGTCCTCGCACCACCGGCGGCCCGGTCCGGCACCGATGACCCCCACCCCCTGTGAAACGGAGACATGACCATGACCAGAACGCTGGGCATCATCGGCAGCGGAATGATCGGCGGCACGGTCGCCCGCCTCGCCGCCGACGCCGGACTCGACGTGGTCCTGAGCAATTCACGAGGCCCTCAGACCCTCACCGACCTCGTCACCGACCTGGGGCCGCGAGCCCGGGCGGCGTCCGTCACCGAGACCGCCCGGACCGCCGACCTCATCGTCGCGGCCGTCCCCCTGAGCGCCATCGGCCAGCTCCCCGCCGACGCCCTGGCAGGCCGCACGGTCGTCGACGCGACCAACTACTACGCCCAGCGCGACGGCCGCATCGCCGCGCTCGACACCGGAGACCTCACCTCCAGCGCGTACGTGCAGCAGCGCCTCGAAGCATCGCGGGTGGTCAAGGCCCTCAACAACGTCTTCTTCCGCCACCTGCTCGACCTCGCCCGCCCCGCAGGCGCCCCCGACCGCAGCGCCCTGCCCGTCGCCGCCGACGATCCGGGGGCCAAGTCCGAGGTCATCGCCCTGCTGGACACCCTCGGCTACGACGCCGTCGACCTCGGCACCCTCGCCGACAGCCGGCCCGTGCAGCCGGGCTCCGCCCTCCAGGCCCTGCCCTACATGCCCCCGCTCCCCGAGGGACTCGGCGAGCAGGAGATCCAGCAGTGGATCTTCCAGGCCCCCGCCGTCCCCGCACCCGCCCACCGCATCCGGGAACTCCTCGCCACTGCCGCACCCTGAGGCACCAGACCCACCACCTGCCGACACACCGCAGAGGGAACGGGACGCTGCTCAGTGGAAGACGAGCCGACCGCCGGAGGGGCGAAGACAAAACATCTTCGCCCCCGCCGGAGGACTTCGAGTAGCGGGTGCCGTGCAGTCGGTGCTGTCAGCTCCTCATGGTGACGAGGGCGACGGGAGTCATCGCCGACTGCATTTCCCTGATCGCCTTGCGGACGCTTTCACCGGCCCATTGCCCCTCGGATATCCGACGCATTCGCGGAACGACCTCACGCCGAGGCAGACCGGGAAAGGCCAGGCGGTGCAGTCTTGCCCCATGCAGCAGGGCGACGAGGCCGGCCGTGCGGTCATCAGGTTCCTCGTGCCGCAGCACCACGCCTGCGAGCCGTGCGCGCAGTTCGCTCTCGGCCGTTCCATCCACCTCGGGGAACCGCCGCAACGGAAACATCCCGAGTACCTTGCGCTCCTCCTCGCCGACCAGGCCGCGCTCCCTGAGGGACTCGACGGCGGCGTCCAGCGCCTTGCGGTGGTCCTTGGCCAGCCACGCCGTCACTTTCGGCGGCCGGCTCCGCCCCGCGGCCCACGTGCCGATCATCCCGAGCCGGCCGTCGAGCAGCCCGACCCCCGTCGGGGCCGTGCCGTGGACGGTGATCCGGCCGCCGTCCACGGAAACCCGGGCGGCGAACACCAGGTCAAGGACGATTCCGCCCGCGACCGCCCACTGGCAGGCCTGCCGCTCCCGTACCGCCCCGGACCCGTCGTCCAGCGACAGGAGCATGATCTCCTCGGCCAGCGTCACGGACACGCCCGTCCCCCCGTCGGTCGGCTCCACTTACCCAGACGTACGGGACAGGTCATCAGTTCCCCGCACGGCCGTCCGGGTTGCGCGGCCGGTACGAGGATTTCGAGAGCCTGGCCCTGAGGGCCGGTCTCGACCGCGAGGCCTCCGGCTCGCCCTGCGGGACCAAGGGGGTATGGACCCGAACCGCGGTGAGGACGACATGGTCCGCGCCGGGCTGCTCACCGGTGAGCCCCGCGACCTCGGTACCGTCAGCCCGGGACATCGAGGAGGCCGTAGGCCGCGACGACGAGACGGCCGGGGTGTTCCGGCGCCGCCGGACCCTGGGCACCGGCCTCGACCGCGACGCCCTCGGCACGACCGGCGGCCTGGCGGGCCAGACCCCGGGCCAGTCCGAGGCCAGGCACCGGCGGCCGACCGTCGGCGAGTTCGTCGCGGTCTTCAATCCGGGCCCGGCCGAGCGCCGCTCCGCCAAGCGCCGTACTCCCCCGCCGGTCGAGGCCGGTGTCGTCGACGACGTCCAGGACGAGGAGGAGCGGGAGTGGCTCGAACCCCACGACAAACCCGCCCAGTGGTTCCACCGCCTCGTCCGGCACCTGACCGCCGACGGTGACCAGCGCGCCGCGGCGGCCGACCGGAAGGCCCGCCGGACGCTGGCGGAGATGGCCCCCGGCCATGTCCGCCAGCCCCTGCTCACCCCCACCTCCGCCGGTCGTGGGGGTGCCCGATGACCGCGACCCGGATGACCGACGTGCAGCGGAAGAAGCTGTCGGACAAGGTGCGCGAGGTCAACAAGCGGTCCGTGAGCAGGCCGCGGTGAGTGTCCTGGCCCTGATCAGGACGCTCAGGTTCTGGGAGTGCCCGTCGTGCGGGTGCCACAACGACGACGCAGCCGAGGCGTGTGTCTACTGCCTGCCTGACGGCATGTAACCGCTCCTGGGTGTTCAGGGCCGGGAAGTCAGCCCGGACGGTCACCACCAGACGGTGATGACTATCCGGACCGGGACCACCGGCCCCCTTCCCCGCTTCTCCCCTTCTTCCTGTTTTTCTTCCTGCTGTCGTCCACCCCGTGGACGACACGTCCCCTTCGGCCCCGGCTACCCCGTTGTGCGAGGCGACGGCCAGAGCCGTGATCGCCCATACCGAACCCCGCGCGGGCGGGGCGGATGTGACTCGACCACCACGTGTTGCTACCCCTCCTGGGGTGATGACGCCCCGGGCCCGGGGCGGGCCGTTCCCAAGTTTGGGAATGTTGCGACCCCTCCGGGGGTGGTGACGGCGAACGCATCGGCAACGAACTCCGACAATTCACCCCGGAGCCGTTCCACCTCCCCAAGCCTCATACCAGCAGGATGCCCATTACCAGCCGAGATCACCCGACGTAACGAAGCACTACTAGGGTCCTCGTTTGTGACTGACCTTTCCTCGTATCACCGTGCGACAGCTGATGCCTACGATGCCGTCGCTGTTCGCTATGCCGAATTGCCCCGCAATGACCTCCACACTTTTCCGCTGGATCGCGCGGTACTCGGCGCGTTCGCTGAGGATGTGCGGGCCGCCGGCTCCGGGCTCGTCGCCGAGTTGGGATGCGGCCCTGGACCTGTTACTGCGCACCTGCGGGATCTGGGCCTGGACGTCTTCGGCGTCGACCTGTCGCCGGTGCTGATCGGTCTCGCCCGCGAGACATACCCGGACCTGCGGTTCGAGGTCGGTTCCATGGACGCCCTAGACCTGGCCGATGGCCAGTTGCAAGGCATCGTGTCCTGGTACTCGGTCATTCACGCCTCGCCGCAGGACGTGCCACCGTACTTCGTCGAGTTCCGTCGGGTACTCGCACCCGGGGGAACTCTCCTGCTCGCCTTCTTCGAGTCGGAAGGCGAGCCGGCCACGGCGTTCGACCACAAAGTGGCGACGGCCTACCGGTGGCCGATCGACGACCTCGCGGGGCTGGCCGGTGAGGCCGGCTTCACCGAGATCGGCCGGATGCTGCGTGAGCCATGCGACGGTGAGCGCTTTCGCCGGGGGCATCTACTGATGCGCGCAGGGAAGTGACTCAGGTTGCCGCGTGCCGCCATCGACAGCACGCGACAACCTGGACCGCCTCAGCCACGTTGATTCAGAGCCCTGGCCAGGTCCCGGTTGACCTCCCTCGCGGCAACGAAATCGGATCGGGCCTCCTCCAACACGGAGGTCAGTTCGACGCTGCGCTGCTCCAGCCTGCTGATCTCCCGTTGGAGCTCGTCAATGCCCGCTGGAGCACCTCACCCACGCCGCCTACATACACCTGGCCACAATCCGGCGCCGCCCCCGGGCCCCGGCGGACCAGCCCGCCCACACCGCCCTGGTGGCTGCCGGTCAGGGCCGCGCTGCCCGCCGTAGCCCGGGCGAGACCGCAACCGCGTACAACCCCCGCTGCCGCAAGCACCCCTCCACCTCCCTGACCCACCACACCAACATAACGAACAAATCATTTGCAAGCGGGGAGAAAAACCTACTCACGTGAGTAGGTGCTCAGAAGTCGGACGATCTCCGCGAGGGCAGGGTGGACGGGCCAGTTACTTTTCTAGTAACTGGCCCCGGGAGCGACCCCGCGCGGGCGGGGCGGATGGCCCCTTCGGGAGCGAGGCCGAGATAAAGACCGGACCATCCCCGCGCGGGCGGGGCGGATGCTTCGTGACCTGGGGTGTTGTCAGGTGGTCATGCTGTTTTCGTTTGCCGGCATTCCGGGCTGGTCCTTGTGTGGTGCGGTCTGGGTAGGTGCACGGTATCTGCCGGAGTGACCGGCGCGGGGGTGTTCCGGAAGGAAGCCGGCCGCGCACGGACTCCGGATGTCGGGTGAGCTCGGCACGCCCTGTACCGGTTCTGAACAGCCCTCCGCATCACCTCAGCGCGAATGCCCGTGGCCCGGCCGCCGCCCGCCGTAGCGCCCGGGTCGGCTGTTGCCCCGAGGACCACGGGGACGGTCGCACTCACCCGTGCCGCCGATGCTTTTGAAACGCCGGCAGCTCCAGCCCGGCCTCCACCACCTTCTCCAGCGCGATGTTGATCAGATCCGCCGGACGGTTCCGCAAGCCTGCCTCCCGCCGGACCGCCCCTTCCGCGACCCGGCGGGCCTCCGCCTGGTCGTACCGCACCCCGCACCGCTTCCGGACCAGGCCCGGTGGTTCTTCGCGGTCTTCCCCGCCCGGTACACCGCCAGCGTGCCCTCCGGCAGCCCCACCTGGCGCCGCACAAAGTCGGCCACCATCTCCGGCACGTCCTCCAGCTTCGGGAAGCACCCCATGCGCTGGTACGACTTCAGCATCAGAAGCAGAGCGAGCAGATGCCCGTCGTCGTCCGTGGCCTCCGACGCCCACCGGACCTCATCCCGCGACGGCGCGAAGAACAGATGCAGCTCATGCGCGGTGATCAGCCGCTTGACCGCGGATACGCGGTCCGCTCGATCGAGGTCACAACCCACCCCAGCCCCGAACAGTGGTCAACACCACCACCACCGACACTGGGCCGGATGGGTGGCGGGGCCGGGCCGGGCATAAGCACCCCAAGATCATCCTGTGGCCCCTTCTGGGCTCACCTCGGCGATACCCCTGCCTCAGGCGAGGGCGGGCAGCCCGCTCGTCAGCGCGGTCAGCAGTTCGTCGACCGAGTGCGCCGCAGTGCGCTGCCGGGCGGCAGCCCTGCGCTCGGCGGGCGTCAGCCGGCCCAGCGCGCCCGCCCGGCGGACCGCACGGGCCAGCGCGAGCGGATCGTCGGGGCGGCACAGCACCAGGCCCCCGCAATCGGACTCGGGCAGACCGCCCAGGTCGCTGGCCACCACCCGGCAGCCCGCGTGCTGCGCCTCGGCGGACAGTGTTCCGAACGGCTCGATCCACAGGGTGCTGTGACTGGGCATCACCAGCACGTCCTGTGTCACCAGCAGCCGCGCCATTTCCCGCGCGGAGGTACGTGGTGCCACTGCCTCGATCATCGGGTGGGCCCGCACCAGCGGCTCGGCCAGTGCGTAGGCGGCGTCCTGGTCGCCAGCCAGCACCACAGTGAACGCGAAGTCCCCGTCCCCGGCGAACGAGTGCAGCGCCTCGAACAGGGTGTAGATCCCCTTCTCCGGGCCGAGCCGTCCCGCGAACAGGACCCGTACCGGACCCGGCTCACGCTCCGGCTCCGGCTCGTTCGCGAACTCGACACCGGCGAACGGGTGGACGATTCCTATCTCGCCCGGGCTGAGGTCCAGGAAGTCAGCCCACCCCCGGGCGGCGGCCGAGCTGGGCGCGAGCAGCCGGTGACCTGCGTAGCCCTCCCGGTAGAACGCCAGATCCCGGCCGACCAGTGGGAGGTTGTGCATCATCACGTGAGGCACCCTGCTGGTCGACAGGCGCAGCGGCTCGGTGGCCAGCACCACCTCGCCCTCCAGCAGGCCGACGTCGCCAGGGGTCGGGTAGCCGGTGAAACGCACGTCCGGTGCCTGCGACCGGCCGTCCTGCTCACCGAGCCGGAAGGTGACCACCTGGTTGTCGATGCCCCGGCGGGTCAACTCCCGGCACTGCCCCAGGGTGAAGGTTTCCGTTCCTCCGCTGCCCGGCAGTAGCGGGAACGGCGGAGTCCAGAACGAGGAAGGCGTCCAGACGTGGGAAATCACCCGGCAATGATAGGCAGCCAACCTCAGAGATGTCGGCGAACCGTCAAAGACGGAAGGAGCGGCCCGCTGCCCGATGGGGCGGGACAGCAGGTCACCCTGGCCGGCTGACCGCCAGTCTGGCCGTGGAACCGCCGATTTGGCGCGACATCCCGTGGGTTCGTTCCGCTGTCGGCCTGTTCTGCCACAGGTCAACCGGGGAATCGTCGCCTCCACACCCGCCGTGATCATGACGGTTTCTCAGGATTCCCGAAGAACCGTCATGATCAGGCGAGGAGAAACGGCCCGCGTGTCGCGATGCACCTGACCAGACGCAGTATCGAGCCTCGCGAGGCGGGGCGAACCCACGGGATATCGCGCATCCGGCCGGGGACGTGTCCCGAGCCGGGCCGAGAGGCCCGGGATGGACGGCGGGCTTGCTCGCCCCCGGCGCGATGCCGATCGGGACACCAGCCGGGTGGCCCGGCTGACCAGCGGGGCGGGCCGGGCCGCCCGTAACGTTACAGGCGGCCCGCTGCGGCCGAGGTCGGCCGCGTGCGCCGAACACCTGGGCGCCTGCGTCCGCAGCGCTCCAGCGCCTCCGACGGGTTGAGGGCAGCATGCCGTCCCGGACCAGCCATCCGTCCAACCGGCACGGCGTCCTGCACGCGCTGTCTCCGCAACTGCTGCCCCTGGTACGCAGGCTCGGCGACCTGGTCCCGGACGGTGGGTCAGGCGTCTGCCGGCTACCGACGCAGGCGCGAGAGCAGACCGGGCCGCCCGGGCGCCTTCGGATCGGCATCCGGCACGGCGATCCCAGGAGACTGCGCGACGCCGGTTTCGCCGAAGACGGCGTGTCGCACGGCATCCCAGTCTTCGCGGCGCCACCAGTCGAACAGACGCGCACTGCCGATCACCGGGACGGTCAGCACGTCGACGAACGCGCGGTCGGTGTAGACCTCGACGTCCCGCTGAGCGGGTTGGAGCTTGATCTGGTGATTGACCACCAGGACGCCGCCGTCAACAGGCTCGGTCCCGGTCAGACCCGGCCAGGTGTTCAGATGCTTGAGTAGTTTGTCGGGCAGGCTGTGCGGTGGCCGGTTGTTCGCCGACTTCACCTCGACCAGGACTCGACGGCCGCCGTACTCGGCCAGCAGGTCCGCCGACTCGGTGCCGTACACGTCGTCGAGGCGGGTCACCGCGGCACCGGCCGTCACGAGGACGTCGTGCACCGCGTCCTCCAGCGGGCGGCCGGTGCCGAACAGCAGATCGTCGCGCAGCGGATCGGTCACGGCCCGCAGCGCGGCGAGTTGCTGGTGCAGCTCGGTCTGCCGCTGCTCGTGGGCGCGCTGCTCCTCGGCGATCGTGTCGACCAGCCGGGCTTCGGCGTCGGTGGCGAACGCCGGGTCGCGCACCAGGGTCGAGCGGGCGCGGGTCAGCGCGCCGGGCACGTACGCGGGCAGCGCGTGCCGGACCAGCCACTCCACCAGCAGCCGCTGGTCGGTGCCGTGGGGAACCACGAACCACCGGGCACTGCCGCCCGTCGGCATCCACACCCCCGCCACCGGGTCGCCGAGGCCGTCGACCAGAATCGGGCGCAGCTCCCCCTCCCCCGGCGGCGGCCACACCCTGGCAGCTCCGGGGCGCGAGGACCTGGATTCTCTGAGGTAGGTCAGGCGGAACCAGGTGTCCGGGGGACGGTTGAGCAGCCGGGTGCCGAGGTCGTGCTCGGCGTGGTCCAGGCCGTCGGCGAGTTCGGGACTCACACCGGCGGGGAGCGGGTTGGCAGAGATCGATCCGTAGCGGTCGGGCAGGTGGATGCCGGGAGCGACGGTGCCGGAGAAGACGTTGTGGCAGCGTTCGCCCGCACCGGTACAGGCGACGACGAGGGCGGTCTCACCTCGCTGCCGGGCTCCCGCGGCGTAGCGCTTGTAGGGCTCCAGGCCGGTGGCGGGTCCGAGGACGGGGGACAGAATGGCCGCGCAGTCGCCGGTCTCCTGATCTTTCCACCGCGGCTCCGCCCCAAGCGCCGCCCAGTCCACCACTCCCGGCCGCACCGTCGGGGCGGGCCGACGGCCCGCCCCGACGGACGTGCCGATCACGTCGGGGGCCGGGGACGTCAGCGGTTCGCCAGCGATGTGCAGGGGGATCGGGGCGGCGCTCGGACCGGGCGTGCTCATGGTGGACACGGTAGCCGCCCCCAGGGCGTGGGCCCGCGTCAATTCTCCGCGCCGGAGGAAGGATCCGGGCAGTACGGAGGTGTGGTCAAGGTGCCGGTGAGGCCTCGTACGCTGACTTTCCCCACCACTGCCCCGGCGGGTAGGGAACGGACTGCCAGGTCACTACGGAGTGATCGGCGGATCCGTCTGCCGTACGGGGGGTGAGGATTCCGGCGGCCCAGACGCGGGTGGCCTCGGCCTCGACGTCCTCGCCGGCGTCACGGGTGCAGCGCTGGGCGACGGCGGCGCAGAACTCGGAGTCGCACACGACACGCGCCACGGCATCGGCCGATCCGTCGGGGTGCTGGACGAGTTCGACGTCTGCGCCGGGTTGCTGGGCGGTGACGCACTCGGGGACGAGACGTAGACCTGACCGGGCGCTCGCCTCAAGGGCCGCGAGCTGGTCGGCGTCCATCACGGGGGCTTCGCCGGCGCGGCGGTGGGCACGGTGGACGTGGACGGTGCAGATCCGGTCCGGTTCTCCCTGGGCCAGTACGAGGGGGTGTTCAGCAGCATGATGTGGTGGAGTCCTTCTCGGCCCGGGCGGGCCCCGCCGTACGGAGGAGCTGCACCCGGTGGGGCGATCGTGGTGGTGCCGACGAGAGCACCGGCCGCGAGCGCCCGGAGAGAGCTTCCCGTTGTCTTGGTCGTCGTCAGCCTTCCGTTCTCAGTGTTCTCCCGGCACGGCCAGGATGACGGTCCAGGTGCCCGGCGCCGTTTCCTCCTCCGCCGTGGCGGTCGCGCCGCGCAGGTCGTCCTCGTAGTCGTTGTCGACGTACGCGAACAGGCGTTCCTCGGCCTGCTCGGCGGTGTCCGCGTTCAGGATGAACTCGGAGACCCACAGGTCCCGTTCGCCGTCGCGCGGCTCGATGCCCCGGTCGGCTGTCTTCCGGGCGTCCCACCGGTCCTCGGGAACGGTGGGCAGGCTGGTCGGGTACGTCGTGGGCACGGCTGTTCCTCCGGGTGATGGGGTCAGGCGGCGAGGTCGAGGACACCGCGGGTGGTCGCCTCGGCCCAGGTCAGCTTCTTCTCCCGGTACACGTCGAACGCGCTGCGGGAGACACTGTGCCGGGAGTGCAGGGCAACCTTCTCCGCCGGGTGTCCGGCGCCCAGCATCGCCTGCATACAGCCCCGGCGCATGGAGTGCCCGGTGATCCGGCGCACCGCCTGCCGGGCCGCCCACGCAGCGGTGCGCCACGCCTTCAGGATCGTCCCGGCCTCCTCGGCGGTCGGCGCCGCCCCGGCCGCCGCATACGCCTCCTGCTTCGCCGCCGTGGCGGCGGCCTTCTCCTCCGCGGTAGGGGTGGGGGTGAGGTCGGCGGCCCGGGCGGTAGAGGTGACGAGGTCGCTGACCGTCTCGGCAGTGATCCCGCCCCGGCGCAGCGGATCCTTGGTGTGGCGGTCGGCCGCCTTCGCGCCGATGTTGCCGTGCCGGTCGATCCGGCGCAGCAACGGCCTCGCAGCGAGCTGCCCGTCGGCGGCGAACACCTCCAGCCACTCCTCCAGCGCCCAGATCGGGCAGAGTTCGTCGTCGCCGGGGGCCAGGATGCGGATCTCGTGCCCGCGGGCCCGCTGGTCGGCCTTGGAGCGGCGGAGCTTGATGACCAGGGCCTTCACCGGCACCGGCCGCCCGGTCGCGGGGTCGTCGACCTTGACGGTGGTGATGCGGGGCGTCGTGAAGGTTGAGGCGGGCGGGCTCGTGCCGATCTGCCGCAGACCGCGCAGCGTGCTGAAGTGAGCTTCCAGGGTGCCGGTGGGGTGGCCGTGGTCGGCGAGGTCAGCCAGGTGGGAGAGGACCGCGCCGGGCTCCGTGGCGTCCCAGCCGTGCTCGCCGCACCAGGTGGTGAAGGTGCGCCAGCGGCTGGCGCGGGCGTCGTGGCTGTTGCGGGGCACCGAGTCGATGAGGCGGCGGGCGGCGGAGCCGGAGATCTGCATCCCGTCCGCGGTGGTGACATCCGCGTGCGCACGGCGCCGTACGGCCGGTCCGGCCGGGGCGGGGGCGGGGGCAGGGACGAGCGCGGTCATGATGTCTCCTGCTCCTCGCGAACAGCGGTACGGACGGTGGCGCGGCGGGAGGGCGTGGGGCGCTCCCAGATGTGGCCGGTGAGCCGGGACGCGGCGGGCACGGTGGTGAAGCCGTGGCGCCGGAGGAAGCGCTGGAGCCGGGCGCGGTCGGCGCCGAACCGGCTGGTCGGCGTGCACACCACGGTCAGGTCGCGGGCGTCGGCCTCGGCGCACAGCCGGGTCAGGACCCGGGCGGCGTGTCCCTGGCCGCGGCAGAGGAGAGAGACCCGCAGGTACTGGAGCTCCAGCACCGTCTCGGCGGCGGCGAGTTCCAGGCCCAGCGGGGCGCCCGGGGGCATCGGGTCCCACAGCTCCTGGAGCAGGGCGTGGACCCAGATGGCCGGGTCGGCCGACTGGAGTCGGCGCTCCCGGACCGTCCGTGGGCCGGGACCGACCGGCCGTGCGGTGCCGGGCGGTTCGGGCGGGGGAATCGTCGCCGGACCCCTGTCACGATTGACCGTGGGGGTGGTCCGGTGGATCAGCAGCAGTTCCCGGCCGTCCCCCGGGCCGGTCCTGGCTGCCCGGCGGGCGACGTGGGTGGCCTCGTCCAGTAGCAGGGCGGCCGGACGAACCTCGGACGGGTCGGCGGTGTGACCGGCGACCAGGGCGGGGGCGGGCGGGTGAGGGGACGTCACCGCCGCAGGGGCCCGCCCTGGGCCCTGGAGGATCTCGCTCGGCATCTTCCGCCCCTGCTCCCCGGACTCCCCCGGATTCGCTGCCATGTCCGCGCCGGTTTCTGATTCCGGATAAGGAGAGCGGATCCGGAATCAGGGTCCGGGCAGCGCGTCCATCCGCGCGAACCTCTGGTGGTCCGCTGTCCCGTCTCGCTGGGTATTCACCCTGACTCAGGTGACCTTGTTGGATTCGCTGCTGGTCTCGGGTGACGTTGTCGCCGCCGCGCCGTGGTAAGCGGCCAGTCTCAGGTGATGTTGCCTGTCGGACGGGTGCATCTCAGGCTGCGTTGTCACTGATCGCCGCTTTTCACACGTGGTCTTCCCCCCTCTCGGGCGGTTTGAGCCCGTATCGCTGGCGCCCGGTGCCGACTTGGTGGCTTTGCTCGGATCTGTTCCGTGTGATCGGCCTGGGGGTGGGCGGTGGATGTGGGAAGGCTGGGGCGGACTGCGTTCGAGGTGGGGTACGCCGAGAAGGGCCGCGTACAGCGCCGCGAGCCGTTTTCGGCCTGCTGGACGTTGAGGTTCGAGCGGCTGTCGCCGGTGCGTACGGTCAGGCTCCCTCGGATACATGGACAGCACCTACTGTCACCACTTCGCCCAGCTCATGCGCACCGGTCACGCAAGTGACAAACAGGCCGGGTCGCCGACGACCGCGCGCACGCCTGACGGCCGCCACGGGACCGGGGCCCGCCGGTAGAGAGCTCCGAAGAACCCCACCGAATACACATCCCGGGTCCTGTGCGCTGGTGTGGGCCCGTCGGCGACCCCGGCCACACAGATGGTCTTCGCTCCGGGCGGGCAGAGCACCCGGGCGGGAGGAGGCGGTGCGGGGTCCCGTGTACCTCGCCGACTCCCGCGCGGACCGGGACGGTCGGCACGGGAAACGGGGCTGGCCTGCCTCCGTCAAGCCGGAGTGAAAGCATGATCGCCATCTATTCTGGCCTCGCACTCCGTTGATCCACCAGTCTCCAGCCTGGGTGCACGCACTGCCGGTGAGGCCGCGGGATATCGTGCAGAGGGTGGTGGGGCTTGGTGTTCACGTGGGGCTGCGGATGTCAGCTTCTTACCAGGTCGAAAGTGTGGGAGGAGTTCTTGTCTATCCATACTCCGCCGCTGTCATAGGTGTATGTCTTGTTGAGCACCTTCTCAGTGATGACTATTTTCTGGACGCACATGTCCGCAGAGGCGGCGCCACCCGACTGGCGGATCACTGCCTGGCCGATATCCCCAATGTAGGGGATATCGAGCCAGAATGCATAGGTTCCCCCTTGTTCGAAGTCGTTTTCATCTGGATGGTCAAGGGGCCCTATCTCCCAATTCTGCCGGACCCCGTTGACTTTGATGTAGACGTCTGCGTCGGTTCCTGCGCCGTTGGTATTGGCCATCGTGATGCTCGCCGTATATCCCGCCCATGGCGTTGGTGTGCCGAGTGTCCCGTCTACCGTCATGTTGTAGGCGTCGAGGGTTGTCGCGGTGACGTTCAGGATTCCGTTGACGCCGTAGAGCTCGGAGGTCACTTGCAGCTTTTCGAAGCTGGACACTCCTGTGGCTGTGATGCCTTTGTCCGCGGTGACGGCGTCGCCGATGTGCAGCGTGCTGTCCTCTCCCAGAAGTGTGCCCTGGATGTGAGGTTGTTTGATCCAGAGGACTCCATCGCCGACCGGCCCGATCACGCATTGGTCGTTGAACTGCAGGTTGCTGGCGACGGTGATGGGGTCCTGGTCGGCGCCATGGAGGCTTCCGGAGATCTGGGGGGATTCCAGTACAGCTGACTGCACTGAGAAGGTGCCGGATTCCACTGCCCGGATCTGTTTCTGGTCCGCCAGGATCAAGTCACTCTGGAAGTTCGCGTCGCCCTGTACCGTCAGCGAGTCCACCACCAGACTTCTGCTGGTCGCGTGGTCCTTGGTCAGGGCCCGGCTGGTGAGGTACGGCGTGGTCGGCCAGTTGTCGGCCTGAGTGGGCTCTCCGGTGGTGGAGACCTCCTCGATGGAGATCCGGGTGGTGCCCGCTGTGGAGTTGACCGGGATGTCCGCGAGGCGGAAGGCGACACCGTCCGTGGTGAGGGTGAGGTAGTCACCTGATACCGGGGTCGCCTGGTACCGGACCGTGGCCGGGGTGTCACCCACGCCCTGTCCGGTACCGGACTGACGGGTGCCTGTGGCCGGAGCCGGGGCGAAGGTCCAGATACCCGCGGGTATGGCCTCGGTGGACACGGTCTCGGGGCTCTCGGTGAGATCCCGGGCGGAGGAGCCGACGGAGAGCGACAGGACGATGCTTCTGCAGTGAATCGCCTCGCCGCCACCATTGGAGACGATCACATCGATGTCGGCCAGGGCCGGTTCGGAGCTGTCGGAACTCACGTTGAGGGGAGCGGGGTTCGCGCGCACGGCATAGTCCAGCAAGGGCGAAGGGGGTACGTCGGTCGATACGGTCATGATGCCACTCCGGTGGTCGGAAAATCCTGCGCGAAGGCCCGGATCTTTGGAGAACGGGAAGAGGGGGAGCGCGGTTCAACCTGTTCGCGGACGGCTCATCTGAGTTCTCCGTTGACCGTGAGCGTCTCGTCCACTGTTACGTTGTAGGCGTCGAGGGTTGTCGCGGTGACGTTCAGGATTCCGTTGACGCCGTAGAGCTCGGAGGTCACTTGCAGCTTTTCGAAGCTGGACACTCCTGTGGCTGTGATGCCTTTGTCCGCCGTGATGGCGTCGCCGATGTCCAGCGTGCTGTCCTCTCCCAGAAGTGTGCCCTGGATGTGAGGTTGTTTGATCCAGAGGACTCCATCGCCGACCGGCCCGATCACGCATTGGTCGTTGAACTGCAGGTTGCTGGCGACGGTGATAGATTCTTGGCCGGCGCCGGCCAGGGGTCCGGAGATCTGGGGGGATTCCAGTACGGCTGACTGCACTGAGAAGGTGCCGGATTCCACTGCCCGGATCTGTTTCTGGTCCGCCAGGATCAAGTCACTCTGGAAGTTCGCGTCGCCCTGTACCGTCAGCGAGTCCACCACCAGGCTCTTCGCCGTCACCGCGGGTGCTTTGGTGAGCGGGTGGTTCATGGTCCGTGGTGTCGTGGGCCAGCTCGCCGAGGTGTCGGGGTCGTCGGTGGTGGCTGTCTCCTGGATGGAGATCCGGGTGGTGCCCACCTGGGTGTTGACGGGGATGCCGGTCAGATGGAAGGTGACGCTGTCGGCGACCAGGCTGGTGTAGCCGGTGTCCGAGACCGGTGTGGCCCGGTAGTCGGCCGTGGCCGGGCCGGAGGCAGTGAAGGCGGCGTAGTCGTCGGTGGGGACGGCGTAGAGCACTTCGTCCTGGACCTGGACGAAGGCCCACTGGTCGGCGGGGCTGACGGTGATCGCGATCGCGTCGGGGTCCTCGGTGATGTCCTGGGCGAGGGTGCCGACCTTGATGGTGAAGACGAACTGTTTGCAGTACACGGTCTCTTCGCGGCCGTTGGAGACGATGATGTCGATATCGGCCGTATTCGGCGCGTCGCCACTGGTGCTGACTGTCAGGGGCTGCGGCGTGGTGACCACCGCGTAGTCCAGCAGCGGCAGGTCGGGTACGGGTGAGGTCATGAGATTTGACTCCTGCGGATGGGTTTCCCCGTGGATGTGGTGCCCGGGGTCCGCCCGGGGCGGGTGCCGGCCGCCGGGAGGTCCGCCCGGCGGGCGCGGGGGCCGGATGCCGGGGGGGTCGGCCGCTGTGCGCCCCGGTGGGGACTGCTGCAGGGGGCTGCGGTGGATGTCAGCGGGGGGCCTGGTCGGGTGGCGGGGTGAGGGGTTGGTCCAGTTGGAGCATTCCGGCACGCAGGACGGGCGGGGTCCCGGGGAGGTGGGCCGTGGTGTCGGCCGGTGCGGTGGGGTAGGTGGTCCAGGTGAGCGGGGGGTTCTGGGCCGGGGCGGTGGTGGGCTGGGCCCAGCTCCAGTTCTGGGTCTTGTCGATGGGCCGGGGCAGGACGACTGCGCCGGTCTGCGGGCCGGCGTCGCTGGGCGGCTGTTCCGGGGCGAGCAGCGGGTCGGCGCGGAAGGGGATGTTCATGCGCTGGAGGGCGGCCTGGATGAGGTCGGCGGGGATCTGGAAGGCGGTGGTGGGGAGGATGCCGGTGGTGACGTGGACGGGGTTGCGGGGGTCTGTGAGGAGGGTGAGGTTGAGGCCGGTGGTGGTGGGGTCGGCCGTGAGGGTGGGCCAGTTGCCGGTGATGGGGGTGAGATAGCCGGTGGGGGCGGTGAGGTAGTCGGTGAACAGGGTGGTGTAGGTGTCGTCGCGGTAGTAGCCGACGAGTCCGTCGGTTGGCCGGTCGTCGCGGCCGAGACGGATGTTCCACGGGTAGGTGGTGAATTCGGGGGTGGCGGGGGTGAAGGCGTACTGCCAGCCGGGGTCGGTGACCGGTGGGCCGTCGAGTTCTATGGTGAGACGGGAGCGCAGCAGGGCGAGGGGGCGTCCGATGAGTGTGGCCAGCCGTTGGTCGTCGGTGCCGCCGGTGGGATTGATGACGGCGAGCGCGGTGTCGATCACTGTGCGCAGGTCGGTGAAGGCGGCGGGGTCGGGGCCGGTGAGCGGGGCGAGCACGTTGTGGAGGTGGGGGTGGTCGGTGGCGAGGCTGTCGAGGGTGGGGTAGGGGGTGTAGGGCAGGGGGGTCCAGGTGACTCCGGCGGAGGTGGTGAGGAGTTCGCCGAGTGCGTCGCCGGCGGGGCTGTAGATCATGAGGGCGCGGTCGGCGTAGTTGGAGATCACCCAGCCGATGAGGAGGGTGTCGTCGCCGGTGGGTTCGGCGGCCGTGGCACGGGCGGTGTGGGCGGTGCCGGTGCCGGTGTCGGCGGTGAGGCGGGCGGGCTGGAGGAGCCGGGGCGAGAGCTGGACCATCAGGGCGGGCGGGACCCCGTCGACGGCTGAGGCGGTGGCGGTGAGGTCCGGGGCGGTGGTGAAGGTGGCGCCGCTGGTGGCGGGGGTGAGGTCGAGGACGCGGCCGAAGCGGTCGATGATCTGGAGGCCGGTGAGGGTGAACTGGCCGGAGCGGAGCTGCTGGAACCCTGAGGGCGACCAGCCGGTGAAGGGTTCGGGGAGCGGGCCGGGGTTGAGGCCGTAGTGGTAGCCCTGGCCGATGAGGGGGGCGAGGGCGGGCGGCGGGTTGGTGCCGGGCTGGGGGACGCGGAGGGCGAACTGTTCGGTGAGGCCGTCCATGGTCTGGGAGAGGAGGTCGCCCTCGGTTGCCTGGGCCGCGAGCCGGGTGAGGGCGGTTGCGGTGTCGGGGTCGGTGGTGCGGTCGGCGTAGGCGGTGAGCTGGTGGGCGAGGGTGGAGGTGAGCTGGGGGGTGAGGATGCTGCGGCCGAGGTAGGTGCGGGGGGCAGTGGCGGCGCCGGTGCCGTTCCACTGGTAGTCGGTCCCGTTGAAGGTCCAGTCGGGGGTGGTGCCGGTGGTGAAGGGGATGGCGTAGTAGTCGGCCTTCCACATCAGATACAGGGGTGTCCAGGGCTGGGACCAGACAGTGGTGCCGTACGGGGGCGGGGCGCCGTCGGCGGAGTCGTAGAGGGCGTTGTCGGCGGGGTCCGCCATGGCGGTGGCGAGGTCGTCGATGGTGGCGGAGTCGGTCCAGCCCTGGGTGGCGGCGATCGAGGTGGCGTTGAAGCCGTCGAGGAAGAAGAACTCGTCGACAAGGGAGGGGAGTTCGGGGGGAAGGCCGCTGGAGCTGTTGGGGATGGCGGGGATCACCGCGGCGACATCGGCGGCGGTGATGGACTGTTCCCGGAAGGTGATGCCGGTGATCAGCTGGTCGGGGAAGCGGCAGGGCAGGGTGGTGGTGCCGGTCAGGGGTGCCGGGGGCTGGGTGCCCTGGGCGCCGCGGGTGAGGATGACGGGGTCGCCGCTCTGGTAGGAGGCCGTGCGCCCGGCGCGGGAGAGGGTGAGCTGCATCTGGTCGAGGCCGTAGTGCCGGTTGGCGGTGGTGATGGCGGCGGCGAGTTCTTCGGGGGTGTCACCGGTGGGGATGCTCGCCTTGAGGGTGCTGGCCGTGTCGGTCTGGGCGGAGACCTGCTGGGCGAGGGAGCCGTCGGCGGTGGGGTCGAGCTGGTAGCGGAACTGTTCGCGCCGGTACTGCGGCGGGAGCAGCGGCAGGGTGCTCATCCACCAGGTGCAGTACAGCCGCCACTGGAGGGCTGACAGGGTGGTGACGGCGAGGTCGTACTGGGCCTGGGCGGTGTTGAGTTCGCTCAGGGCCTCGGTGATGACGGCCGGGTCGGGGGCCACGGGTGGTGGTGGGGTGGTGGCCGGATCGTGGTTGACGGTCCACAGATTGCCGGACCAGGACTGGCTGAACGCGGCTTCGTGGAGGGTGTCGGTGACCTCGCCGTGGCCGCCGGGGGTGTCGAGGGCCGGCAGGAGGCCGCGCAGCAGGGCCCGTACGGCGAGGGGGTCGGCGGGGGGCGGGGCGAGGGCGGCGAGGGCGTCGTCGCTGCTGGTGCCGATGGCGATGTCGACCGCGTCCGGGGCGGGTCTGGGTGAGGCGGGGGCGGGTCCGGTGCTGTTCCAGGCCAGGTCGAGGACCATGCCCTGGTAGAGGGAGCGGGTGGTGGTGCCGGTGGTGGTGCCGGTGGTGGTGGTGCTCCAGCCGAGTGAGGCGAGGATTTCGGCGAAGGAGGTGCCGGGGGTGACGGCGAGGATGTCCTGGGCGGGGTCTGAGTACCAGCCGGTGACGAGATAGCTGAGGGTTTCCTGTTCCTGGAGGCCGTCGAGGGGGTCGTGGAGGGAGAAGACGTTCTCGTTGTAGGGCTGGTAGACGGAGAAGGTGTCAATGCCGGGACCGAGGACGGTCAGATACAGGGGGCCGCGTCCGGTGGGTTCGCTCCAGGAGCCGTCGGCGAGGTTCACCTTGCGTCCGGCGCGGGTGACGGTCATGGCCGCGCCGGGTTCGGCGGGGGGTTGCAGAAAGGGGCTGGTGCCGTTCTGACGGTCGAGGTAGTCGCTGTCGACGACCCAGGCGTCGGCGCTGCGGCCGGTGGCGGGGCCGCTGTAGCGGACGACGAGCCAGCGGTTGGGGACGAGGGGCAGGGCGGTGGTTCCGGTGAGGGTGTCGTAGGTGCCGTGCCGCAGGGCCTGCGGCATGCGCCACTGGAGGTAGGCGCCGTTGTTGCCGGTGGTGGTGGCGAAGTCGGGATCGGTGCCGGAGAACGGGCGCGGTTCGGGGGACACATTGAGGCCGAGGGCGTAGAAGTTCAGCTTCCAGCGCGCGAACTCGTGCGGTGCGGTGCGTACGGCGTCGTTGATGACGAGGGCGTCCACCTCGACGGGGACGACGAGGGCGGGGTCGGAGTCGGCGGCGGGGCTGCTGGCGGCCATGGGCTTCCTTACGCGGAGGCGGGCGGCCGGAAGGACTGCCGCAGGGGGGTTTGGACCATTTCGATGGCGAAGCCCGCCGGGGTGAGGCCCTCGGCGGGCAGATGACCGTCCAGTCCCTGGGTCAGGGCGGGAAGCAGCGGGGTGCCGCAGGTGGTGTCGGTCAGGTTCAGGACGCGGGCGGTGTTCCCCTCGGGCGCGGGCCGCAGATAGGCGGTGAAGCCGGGTCCGCCGGACAGGCCGGTGCCGAGTGCCTGGCCGATGTCGCCGGTCAGGGCCCGCAGTTCGATGAGGCCGTCCCCGTCGGTACCTTCCTCGATGCCGAAGGCGAGGCCGTGGTAGGGCTCGGCGAGGGTGACGGTGTCGGGGACGCCGTCGAAGACGCAGAACAGGATCTGGGGGTCCAGCAGCGCGCGCCGCAGCAGGGGCAGGGGGCTGCCCGCGGCGGTGGCCCGGACGTCGAGGTCGGGCCAGCCGGAGATCAGGGCTGAGCGGATCAGCAGGCCGCCGCGGAGCGGGGGGACGGGGACGGTGGTGGCGATGACGGCGGAGAGTTCCTGGTCGAGGCTGTGGGCGGTGGCGATGCTGAGGGCTCCGTCGCTCAGGCCGATGATCCAGGTGGGGTCGACATAGCAGAAGCGGAGGGTTTCGGGCGGGAGGAGGTCGGGGTGGCCGATCAGGGAGGTGAAGGGGACGGTGGCCAGGGTGTGGAGGCGGGTGAGCCAGTCGGGTACGCCGGGTTCGGCGGCGGCGAGTTCGGCGGCGAGCGCTTCGCGGACCGCCGGGACGCCGGTGAGGGCGTGGAGCGTGGCGGCGAGTGCCGCGCCGGCCGGGTGCCCCGGAGCGCTTCCCGGTGGGCTCGTCAGCGGGGGCGGCGTGTCCGGGGCGGGCGTGTCCGGGGCGGGCGGGCGGACGAGGGAGCGGAGCCAGGCTTCTCCTCCGCCGGAGGCGGCGAGGGTGTCGAAGGCGTGCCGGGCGGGCTGGGACTGGAGCAGGGTGGTGAGGCAGGCCGGGGTGAGCCGGTCGGCGGTCAGGCCGGTCGCGGCCATGCGCTGGGCCAGGGTGGTGAGCCAGGTGCGGGCGGTGCGGCGCAGCCGGGTCAGGGCGGTGCGGAATTCGGTGTCGGCGAGTGCGGTGAGGCGGCCGAGGGTGAAGGCGGCGGCGACGCCGGTGTCGTAGACGCCCCACTGTTCGTCGTAGACGAGGGCTCGGTCGGCGGACGGCAGGGGTGTGCCGGTCAGGTCAGCGGGCCAGGGCGCGGGCGGGACGGGGGTCAGCGGGCCGCGGTACCAGGCGAAGGTGGTCTCCCCGGTGCCCGTGGTGTAAGGCAGGGGGACATGGCCGGCGTTGAGGCGGTCGGTCGCGGCGCTGGTCGCGTCGTCGGGGGCGGGTGGTGCCGTGGTGGGGGTCAGCCTCAGCAGCAGGGCGTCCGGGTCGTCGAGGCCGGGGGCGACGAGTGCGGCCATGAGGTCGGCGAAGCTCTCCCCGGGGCCGGTCTGTGAGGTGAAGGACCAGGTCCACAGGGATACCGCGCGGACATCGCGTCCGGGCGGGGTGCCGCCGGGGAGAGCGGCGGTGAGCCCCTCCACGGAGATCAGGTGGACGGTGCAGCGTCCCGTCCCGGACGGGGGGAGGCGGTTGCCGACCACCACCGCGTAGGAGCCCGCCGCCGTCTCCTCGCCCCGGGGGGCCGCGGGAGCGGGGGCGATCTCGCGGGCGTGGGCGAGGGCGGGGAGTTCGTCGGCGCGGGGCAGGACGCGGGTGAAGGTCTGCGCCGGGATGCGGATCGTGGCGCAGGAGCTCTGGAGGATGTCCGCAGGGACGGTGGCGGTGTCGATGGCGGGGACCTGGACATCGCCTTCGGCTCCGGCCAGCAGGTACTGGACCGTCATGGTGTCGACCGCGCCGCGGGCCAGCGGGTCGTTGGGGAGTTCGTGCTCGGCGAAGACGGCGACGGCCAGCCACGGCATTCCCGCCGCCCCTGATCCGCTGGGCCGCGCCCAGGGCAGGAATGGGACGGTGAGGGTGATGTGGGGCAGTACGGAGGTGTAGTCGCCGGTGCTGCCGTCCGCGGGGAACACGGCGCGGACATCGGCGGGGTCGAGGGCGAACTGCGGGGCCCGTACCTCGATGTCCTGGGCGGCGGTGAGCGCGTCGCTGTCGTTGACGCCGGACAGGACCTGGCTGACGCCGATGCTGTAGGTGCCCGGGGCCAGGTCCGGCACCTGGTTGTCGTGGAAGGCGATGGTCAGGCTGTCTGCGGTGTCACCGGTCGGATCGGGCATGCGGGTGTCCTCCGCGTCGGTCGGGTTGCCTTCCCGGGCCCCCAGGGGCTGGTCGCGAGCGGCAGGGTCAGGGGGCCGGCAGGAGCAGGGGGTCGTCCAGGAGGACGGCCCCGGTCTCGGCCGCATAGGTGTCCAGGGTGCCGTCGGCACCCGGGCCGGGGCTCCGGCCCAGTGCGCCGAGCGCGTCGTAGAGGCTGGTGCGGGCGGTGACGGCGGTGCCGGCCGCGATCTCGGTGCCGATGAGTGCGGCGGTGCCCGGGGTGTCCACCGGTGAGGGCTCGGGTGCGGGCGCGCCGGGGGTCAGCGGGCAGGCGGCTTCCGGTTCGAGATCGGTGGCGGCGAGCAGGCTCTCGGCCACCGGGCCGGGAGAGAAGCCCGGTACCGGCGGCGGAACCGTGATTTCCAGTCCGGTCGTCCGGGCCAGCAGTTGCTGGCCCGGATCGGGGACCTGCGGCGGGCCGGGCGGGCCCCACAGAGCGGCCGGCACGCTCCCGGAGACGGCCGACACCTGCCAGGAGGACACGTCCGGGGTCTGTCCCCCGGTCGTGACGGTGACGGTCTGGGTGGAGGCGATGGCACTGAGGCCCATGGGACGCACATCGACCGGTTCCCCCGTGGCCGCGGTGGCCCCGCAGAACACCGCCGTCGTCACCGGGGCCGCCGACTGAGTGGTGAAGGTGAAGCCCGCCGGGCTCACCCGCCAGGCGCTCACGGTGTCCGCGTCGGCGGGCAGCAGCCCCGCCACCGGCGTGAGTGCCACCGGCGACGGCGGCAGCAGGGCGAGGAACGCGGCCCAGTCGACAGGGGGCGGCGGAGCGGCCTTCGCCGCGCCGAAGGACACGGTGAACGACAGGAACCACAGATGCACCGTCACTGTTCCGCCGGTCGGCGGGCCGAACAGGTGCACCTCCGCCCCCAGCTCGACCTTCAGGGTGGTGTGGATGAACCACCAGTCGATCCGGTACGACACCCCGACGGTGACGCCGACCGCGACATCGAAGGCGAACGGGGCCCACTGGAGCAGCAGGTCAGCGTGGGCCGTGAACCAGGCGCGCAGCCCGCCGGTGTGGAACACCACATCGAGTGCCCCGCCCGCCATGACCGCGCCGGGGGTGAGGGCCGCGTACGCCTTTCCCGACACCGTCACCGTCGAGTCGACGGTCCAGGAGAACCCGACCCGGGGCAGCACCGGATACCAGGCGGGCACCCGGAACGCCGGATGGTAGCCACCGGCGGTCATCACGAAGTCTCCCGCGTGTCCGCTGCCGTCGAACCACAGGAAGAAGGCGAATCCGCCGCTGAGCACACAGGCCCGGTCGATCAGGAAGGAGTCGGGGGTCAGATCGGCGCTGATCGCCAGCCGTGCCTGGGACTGGCGGTACACGGCCTCCAGTTGCAGACCGACCTTCGCGTACGCCTGGTCGACGGCCGCGTTCTGCGGGAACGTGGCCTCTCCGAGGCCCAGCAGCGCCAGGGTGAACTCGTCCCCGAACTCCAGCAGGACCAGTGCCCGGGAGCGGATCCACTGGAACGAGGTGAAGTCGGCGCCCGCCGCCAGCCAGATCTCACCGGGCCGGGGCGTGATCCAGGGGTCGCTGCCCTGGATGAGGGAGGTGAGGACGGACAGGGGGGTTCCGCCGGACGTGCTCCACACCTCGGGGTTGAGCAGGGGGAAGTCCGCGACCTCGGTCCGGTCCGGGACCCGTACGGCTCCGTTCATCCCGAATCCGGCGGCGAACCCGGTCAGGACGAACGGTGCCGGCCCGACCGCCGCCACCGAGGCCCGGGCGAAGACGAACAGCAGGGGCGAGCCCGCCACGGGGTGCTCGTACATGCCCACCGCGCGGGCCGAGAAGCGGCGGGTGGACAGGGCCAGCGCGCCGCCGACCGACAGGTCGTATCCGTCGTCCGGGGTCATGGTCACCAGTGCGCCGCCGATCTCGACCGGCGGGCGGCGGAAGTCGACACCCAGGCCGTCCAGCCGGAACGAGGGCACCACCGTGTCGCTGGTCAGCGGGAAGCCGATGCCGAGCCCCTGCACCGCCACGGCCAGCCCGTCGACCCGCAGGACGCCGTCGATCAGCACCCACACGTCCGGATCGGCGTATCCCAGCCCCAGCCGCTGCACCGAGATCGGTCCGAAACTCCGCTGGATGGGCACCCACAGCACCAGCGGGACCGCTGTCCCTGCCACCGCGCCCGGGACCGGGTCGGCGGGGGGCTCGGTGTCACCGGTGGTGAACGCGGCCACCATCGCGGGCTGCGGGGTGCCCGCCACGGTGTAGAACACGGACACCACCAGCCCGGCGGGCAGTTCCTGAGCGGGGAACAGCGGCCACTGTGAGCCGAACGCACTGATCATCGAGTTGAAGCCGCTGATCTGATCGGCGGTCAGATCCTGTGCGGCGGCGACCGTCTGCACTCCGGTGAGGCCCAGATCGGCCGAGTCGGGGATCAGCCCCGCCAGCAGCGGCAGATCCGACAGCCGTACGGAGACGGTCGCGTTTATCAGCCCCGCGTACGCGAACGAGCCGTCCGTGCCCCGGGCGGCGGTGAACACGGCCTGCACGCTCTGGGTCGCCCCTGTCACCACCAGCAGACCCCGCGCGCTGTCATAGGCGCAGCCGATCTGGGTGAGGACCGGGACGAACGCCTCCGGTATCCCGGACAGGTCCAGGCCGAACACCTTCGCCAGGTCGGCGAAGGACACCCCGGGGTCGGCCTCGGCGGACGCGGTGAAAACCGTCGAGGTGGCATCCTGGGCGAAGGCGACCGTGAAGTTCAGCACGCTCTCCTGCCCTGTCACCGATGACGTGTACGGCAGGGTGAGCACGCCGGTGAACGAGGGGTCGTAGCCGTCGGCTTCGTTGTGGTCCAGTGCGGCGGTCACGGTGAGCCCGGCTGTCACTCCGGCCAGCGGGAAGGCTCCGGAGACGGCGAACTCGAAGTGCTCCCCCTCCGAGTCGAAGGCCAGGGCGAGCCCCCGCAGCGTCAGGCTCGCCACCGGGGCGGGTACCTGAGCGCTGAAGACATCGGCCAGGACGGTGTCGAAGTCGCTGATCGAGAGCGTGTATCCGGGGATCAGTTCCCCGCTGAACTGCCAGCTCTGCCCGGCCGTGTAGAGCGCGGAGAGGCGGACGGCGGCCTTTCCGATCATCCACAGGGTGAGGACGTCGACCTGGTCGGGGGGTGCGTCGGTGCCCGCGGCCTCGATCTGGACCGCGTTCAGGGAGAACGACGGGATGATCTGCCAGGCGCCGGTCAGGTCGATCTGCATGCCGTAGCCGCGTGTGGGCACATCGAGCCAGCACGCCAGCTCCTTGATCTCCAGGTCGGGCAGTCCGGCACCGGCCAGGCCCAGGGCCTCCCAGATCGCCGACAGCCTGATGGTGTCGGCCAGCCGGATGTCCATGGACTGCACGGAGGCCACCGTGCCGTTCCGGGCGAGCTGCAGACCGGCGTTCCACCGGGCGCCGCCCAGGGTCATGCCCGTCACCAGCGCGGTGTCCACATCCGTTCCGCGTACGGAGTAGCGGGCGCGGATGTCGTTCAGCTCGAACAGCCCCGGGATCAGGGTGAGGGAGTCCGCAATGCGGACCTCGGACCAGGACACCGTGATGCTGCCCGGGGCGGCGGGGGCCAGGGTGTAGGCGAGGTCCGTCAGCGCCAGTGGGAGGACGGGGGTGATCCCGGGGGTCCCGAAGGCGGATTCGGGCGGTCTGGGAGTGATCTCCGGCAGGTCGCTGGTGTTTGGCAGGGTGATCCCGGGTGCCCCGTCGGCGATCAGCTGCACCCCCGCCGACACGCCCGCGCTGCCCGGCACCGGGAACCCGCGCAGATACAGCAGGTGGGAGGGGTCCCAACTCACCGCGAGCCAGGCGCCGATGCCCGCGTTGCCCGTGCCCTCGATGCCGCCCCAGATGGGTTCGATCGACAGGGCGAGGGCCAGGCCGGTGATGTCCGGCTGCCAGTCGTGCAGGAATGTCAGATCCGCTCCGTCCCAGGCCGCCGGGAGCACCCAGCCCGTCAGCCCGGCGTCGGCGCGGAAGCCGGTGACATCGACGCCGGAGGGGTCGGCGAAGAACTCCACCGTCCCGGTGCGGGACGCGTCCGCGAAGACGATCGAGCCGGAGAAGGAGAGCGCCGTCGTGTCGATGTCCTGGACGTCGGTGACTGTCAGTGTGCCGCTGCCCAGATATGCGGTGAACAGATCGACAGCGGGCGGAAGGTCCAGTTCCGAAGCGGAGAGGGTGAATTCCCCGCCCGGCGGCGGGAACTTCTCGCGCAGGGCGTCAACCGTCAGTGCCACAGCCGTACACTCCTCGCGTCCGGGTGGATCAGGGGTTGCCGGTCTGGGTCAGGGTGTATTTCCCCGTGCCGTCGAAGCTGAGCACCACATGGCTTCCCGGCCAGGCGGGCGGTGTCTTCTTGGGCACCGGGGCCGAACCCGGGTCCCTGAACGCCGTCGTATAGAGGTCGCCCGAGTAACCGGGGACGATCTCGTACAGGTTGTAGTCGGCGGCGAGAGGTGCCTCGGAGCTGCCCGCGGGGCCTGACTTCTTCGGACGGTCGTACTGCATGTAGTCATGGGCCGGCGCCTGACCCAAAGTGACCGACGCCGTGCTCAGAATGGAGTCCAGCGTCGTTTTGTCGGGAAGGCCGTGCGAGGAGTTCGTCGCGCTGACGATGAGCCCGGTGGGACCGATGGTCTTGATCCAGTCCGAGCCGGAGGAAGTGGGACTGCCGTGATGGCCGACCTTGAGCCATTTCCCGGCGGCGGCGGTGGGGAACATCCAGGTGTTGCCCTGCGCTCGCGCCAGGATCTCCCGTTCCGTCTCCGTGGTCGCGTCACCGGTCAGATAGACGCAGTGGTTCAGTGAGGGGTTCGCCGGGTCGGTCTGGAGCAGCAGGACAAGACTGCGGCCGTTCCTGTCGAGCGCGGTCGGGCCCTTCAACGTGCCATTGGCCTTCCGCTTGTTCGAGGACTGCACGGGGTTGCCACGCTCGTTGACACCGAGCAGGGAGACGGTGGCCGTGCCCACCGTGATGGTGTTCTGCCGTGTCGTACCCGGCAGGAACGTGGCGCCGGTCCCGGCCCGTACCCGCTGGTCGAGGAAGGCTCCGGTGTTTGGGCCGTATTCGAAGCTCTCGCCGCCGTACCAGACCTGGTTGATCTGGATGGTGGGGACGATCGGCGGGGAATCGACGAAGGCTTCCTCCTCCAGGACCTCGGTGGGAGGCCTGAGGGCGAGCAGCTTGTACAGCTGGTTGTAGTGATCGACATGCCCATGGGTGAGAAAGAGATGGTCCAGCACATAGGGGCCGCCGGTACCACCGCTCGCCTTGTCGAGATACTCCTGAAAGACCTTCAGGACCTCCGGATATGTTTCCGCCGAGCCTTTTGTCGATCCGTAGTCGATGAGGATCAGTTTTCTGGTGGCCGGGCTCGCCTGATCGTCGAGGTAGACCAGGATTCCGTCACCCTGGCCGACATTCATGAAGACAACATCGACGAGCACACTCCCCACCCCTCCACGAAAGATGGCCGCAGCGCAGGGTCTGCCGGGCCCGGCTGTCCCCCAGTGTTCTCGCGAGCACCTGGCACGTCGGCATTCCCCTGTCCGGCGCGCACGCCCCGCCCGGACACGAGTACACCCGGGCGGATGCCACGATGAAATACCGCTGACGCTCTGAACAATCCCGCGCGCGGGAAAAATGGGAAGCCAGGACCTCGAAGGTCCCGCCCGAGGAATTCCGCTCGGGACGAGGCCTCTGACTGCACTTGACAAGGCTGCGAGGCCCAGCCCTGTCAGGATGTGGGACTCAGTACGCGCGCTGTATATGACGGATGCCTGTGCGAAGGTATCAAACCGGCGATGGGCAGGGCTGTCAATGGGACCAGTCCAGCCCCGTCCCCGGGGTCGGGAACGCATGGTGCACCCGGCCACTCTTGAGGTGGCCGAAGAGGCGGACAGACCCGGCCCGTCGGTATGCGTTCCCGCCCGGACGCGAGTGTGCCGGGGCCAGGTCCTGAGCCCCCGGGGCGTCCGACCGAGCCGCTGCAGTGGGCCCGTCTGCCTGTTCCCAGGAGGAGGTACACCCCGGCCCGGGCCACCCACCCGTGAGAGGAGGAAGGATCACCGTGACCCCCTACACGGCCGCCCGGCTCCGGGGCGGTCAGGACCGTCCAGTGCGACACCCCCGCCGTCCGGGCCTGGGGCCGCGCCGCCACCGAGCGGCTGGCCCGGACCGCCGCCGAACACGGGGACGCGGGGACGGGCCTGCGCGCCGAACACCACCAGTACACGCGTGAACCCGCCCGCCATCCCGAGCACGGCACAGACACCTTGCCGGTCGTCGCCGTCCATATCCCGGCGGGCTGCTGTCGGCCGACCCGGGGACGCCCGCGCGTATCTCCTCCTCGACGGGGCGCTGCGTCTGGTCACCGAGGACCACAGCGCACCCCTCGTCCACAACGCGTCTTCCTCAACTGCACCAGCAGCGCGCTGCGGACCTGAGGCGACGGCGCCCAGAAGGCACCGCCTGCCCGGGCCGAGAGAACAAAACCCGGTGGCCCGGGACATGAGCACGGCCCCGCTCACCTCCGAGGTGGAAACCCAGATCTGAAATCGGGTGACGGGGACTTCGGCCACCGGCTCATCCGGACCAGGTATTGATCAGAAACCCAAGGGGTTCTCGCCCAAGGCGTAGCGGACGTGGGGACCGGCGAAGTAGCCACGGACGATGTGGGGCTGACGCTGGCGCCTGTGGAAGAATCTGCGGGTTTCGGCGGCGAGTTCGGTCTGGTTCCTGGCCCTGTGGGTGTGGGGCAGGCTGCGTTTGAGGTCGGCGTTGACCAGCTCGTCCGGGTTCAGTTCGGGTGAGTACGAGGGCAGGAAGTGCAGCTCGATCTCGTTCTTGTGGCCGTCGAGCCAGGCCCGGACGGTCTTCGAGCGGTGGGCCGGGTGCCGGTCGACGACCAGGTGGACCTTCCGCAGGTGGACCTTCCGGTCGAAGTGCCCGACGATCCGGGCAAGGAAGCGGCACATGACCTTCGCGTCGAACGTCTCGGTGAAGACCATGAAGTGCATCCGGCCACGAGTGCTGATCGCGGACATCGCGTTCACGGAGAAGCGGTTCCCGGTGCGGAGGACGACGGGAGTCGCGCCTTTGGCGCCCCAGGTGCGGCCGGTGACCTGGTCCGATCGGACCCCGACCCGGTCGCCGAAGAGAACCTCGGCGTTCTCCGCCTTCGCCTCGGCCCGAATCGCCGGCCAGGTCTCCTCGTGCCAGACACGGACCGCTTCCACGTCCTGCTCGACCGCCCGTTTGTCCGGACGCTGGAAGGTCGGCCCCCAACGCTTGAGGTACTTGCCCACCCCGGGCTCGGTGAAGCGGATCCGGTACAGCTTGAAGACCAGCTCGCCTATCTGCCCCGTGTCCACAACTGACCGGAAAGTCCCAGCCCGGAGGGGATGTGATCGAGGACGGCCTGCCGGACCGCGGCCTGTTCGGCCTCCGACAGGACCTGATGCCCACCCGCACGGCGGCCTCGCGGGCGCGACAGCAATGCGTCCCGTCCGCCTGTCTGCCACTTGCCCCACCAGTTGTCCACAGCCCTGACCGACACCTTGAACAGGGCGGCAACCTCCATCCGGTCCCGCCCCTCCACCAGCGCCGACACCGCCAGCAACCGCACAGCCTCCTGCGCATCCGGCGACCAGGCCCGCGCGTCCCCCACCAGATCACTCACACCCCATCAACGAGCCTGAACTCAAAGCATTTCGGATCAATAACGCTCCGCAGTGAACGCGCGCTTGCTGGCCGCGGTCCCCATCGTGGCCGATGGGGCGCCGGTGGAGTGGGGACCTGCATCCGTGCGGCGTGCCGCGGTTTCCCACGAAATCCGGTGGAGCCTCAGCGGCCGGAAGTGGTTGGGTCCTGCTCAATGCTTCGCTGATACGGCCCGGCACAGTGCGAGGCGCAAGGTCAGTATCGCAGGCGCGGTCTAGCCCGAGTGTCGTCGAGTGATGGAGGTTATCGCGGTGGCTGGTTATGGGGCGCTTTCTGACGTATACGAGTGGCTGATCGGGGACGACAGGTTGACCCCCGCCAAGGCAGCCGCGGTTTACTACAGCGATGTCGTGGGCTCTCTGCCGCCCAACGCGCGCGTCCTCGACTGTGCGTGTGGAACCGGTCAGCTCGCCGTTGGTCTCGCGAGTCTTGGCCTTGACGTGGTCGCCGCAGACGCCAGCAGTGGGATGGTTCGCCGGGCCGAGAAGGCCGCCGACGAGCAGGGTGTCTCGCTTCGAGCCCTCCGCGCGAGCTGGGACGAGTTGCCCGACCACCTGGAGGAGTCCACGTTCGATCTGGTGTTCTGCGTCGGCAACTCGCTCGGGCACGCCAAGGGCGCAGCCGGGCGTCTGACCGCACTGGAAGCGATGTCGCGGCTGCTGAATCCGGGCGGACGCCTTGTGCTCCACTCGCGCAACTGGGAGCTCGTGCGCTCCGCCAGCTCACGGGTAGACGTCCGTGATCGACTCATCCGCCGCAACGACCGCGATGCGGTCGTCAGCTACTACTGGCAGATCGAGCAGCGCTGGGAGCAGGAACACTTTCTCGAGATCGTGGTCGCCCAGATCGAGCCGGATGGGGCAGTGCGAGCCTGCTCGGAGCGGTTGTCCATCTGGCCCTACCGGTACGAGGACCTCGTGGCGCAGTTGCGGTGCGTCGGGCTCACGGTGCAGTCCACCACCTACGACCCCGAGAGCGATGGATACCTGGTGGTCGCCAGCCGCGACCAGGCGCAAGGCACGTCTGAGCCGACGCGCTGATCCGCCTGGCGTCGTTGTCGTTGCCGACCTGCCAGCTCGCGACCGCCTGCAGCGCTTCGCGAAGTGTTGAGAGCTTGAAGCTGTTGCTGCGGGCGCGGTCCTCACCCTGCATCTGACCTGGTCAAGCTGAGGCTGGAAACAGCTCACGATCTCCCTCACCGTCAGCTCACTTCAGTAGCTGGGAAATTACGTGAACTTCCGCCTGGGGAATTTCGCGATCGTCCACACCCGCGGCTTTCTTGCCGGTCGCGGAGCCCTGGCCCTCTGATCCGGTACCGGAGCTGCTCACACGTGCCTACGCGGTATCGGTCAGGGCCGGAGGGACTATCTCCTCCCGGGTTCTCAGTGCACATCTGAACCAGGGCAAGCAGATTCACACGAATGCCTCGTTGATGGGTCAGGAGCTGGTCGGGCTGCTGCGGGAAGCCGGCGTCGGCCGGCCTCACCACGGAAGGGTCCCGAACCCCTCCGGTGGTGCGGTGGTCATGGGTTTCACTGCCGGGACTCCGGGCCGCGCGATCACCGCGTATGAAGCCCGCGCGGTCCTGCCCGTGTCTCGTGAAGCGGAACCGGGCGCGGTCTGATCACACCGGCGTCCCGGCCGTACGCGGGGGCGGCCCGTTCACCGCCGACGACCGGACGATGAGTCTGACATGGCCTGCGACCGTGCTTCGGCTCGCGAACGGCCAGCCCGCATCGGTATACCGCAGTCGGGCTGATGGGGTACGGGGGCTATCGTTTTCGGGCGCCTGCCCTTCACCCTCCCGAAAGCGGAATCATCGATGACCTGTGTTCCGAAGCCGTTCCGCCCCTTCCGGCACCGGTGGCCGGCCGCCGTGCTGAGCGCGGCCGTCGTGCTGGCGTCCGCGGCGGGCTGTGCCCTGCCGTCGGCAGAACGGGGCGGTTCCCCGGAAGCACCGGCGTCGGCGGCGGCGATCCCGTCCGGGGAGGCTGAGGACGACCGTCGGCTCGGGAGGCTTGCGGCAGCCGCGGTCCGCAACACCGCACGGGTGTCGTCCCTGACAGCTCGTGGCGACGACGGGGCGGGGCGGACGAGCGTGGTCCGTCTGGACCGCGAGGGCCGATGCTCGGGCATTCACCACAAGGAGGAAGGCCGGGTCGACGTCCTGCGGTTGCGCGGGGCCTTCTACATCCGGCTGAACGCCGCGGAGATCCGCAGGAACGGCCGCGCCGACTGGTCCCCCGCTGTCGCCGAGGAGAAGGTCGGCAGGTTCGCCGGCCGCTGGATGGAGATGAACCCCCAGGCGGGCCCCTTCCAGGGGCTCGCCCGTGCCTGCGACCCCACCCATTTCAGCGGCCGGCTGGAGGAGATGGCACGCGGCCTCGAAGAGGGGCGGCCGGGCTTCCGTGAGCTGCGGCGGGAGCCCGCCGATCTGCGGGGCGAGCCCGTCATCAGGGTGACCGCCCCCCAGGGCCCGGCTGTGCTCTCGGTGTCGACCGGGCGCAAGCCCTACCTGGTGGCCCTGGACGAAGGTCCGCGGGTCCGGGCCTCCTTCGAGGACTTCGGCGAGCCTGTGGTGGCGGAACACCCCGACCCGGCGGACCTGGAGAGCTTCCTGGACTTCATCGGCCAGGCCCGGGACACCGGCCCGGCCAGAACCGCCGGAGCCCGCCACGCCACAGCCATCACAAAGTGACCGCCGCAAGCCGCACCGATCGCGGGGCCGGTGACCGGAACGACCACGGCCGGGGCGTGAGATCAGCATCGGCATCCTCGTTCCTGCCTGCCACGCTCGGAGCGAAGACCATCCGTGGGCCGGGGTCGCCGACGGGCCCACACCAGCGCACAGGACCCGGGATGTGTATTCGGTGGGGTTCTTCGGAGCTCTCTACCGGCGGGCCCCGGTCCCGTGGCGGCCGTCAGGCGTGCGCGCGGTCGTCGGCGACCCGGCCTGGTTGGGCCTCGACCAGGCTGCCCGCGGCGATCGCGAAGTACATGCCGTGCCACCACTGCTCCATGATCAGTGCCACGACCGGCTCGGTGAAGGAGCGTTCGAAGTCACTTGCGTGACCGGTGCGCATGAGCTGGGCGAAGTGGTGGCAGTAGGTGCTGTCCATGTATCCGAGGAAGCTCGCGGGGGAGATTCTGCCCTCGCTCAGCAGCCAGGGGACGACGAACTCGTAAGTGACGATGTCCATCGGCAGGACGTCGTCGGCTACGGCGTCGCAGATCGCGGTGTGCAGTCCGACGGAGCCGGTGTGGCGGGTGCCGTCGATCTCGACGCTGAACGGCAGGTCACGGCGGGGGACGTGGACGCGGGGCCTGCCGGGCGGCAGGGTCGGGGTCAGATCTTCGGTGTAGCAGTCGGCGAGCTGGCCGGAGGCGTACAGGTCCCGCTGCCGCGCCGCGGCGCACAGGTCGGCGGCGAGGGAGTAGTACCGCCATACGTCGTGGCGGTGGTTGCCCAGCAGCCAGGGCCCGACGGCCAGGACGGCCATGCACGCGGCGTGGCGCTCGGCGCGGATGCCGCCTTCCTCGGTCCAGTGGGTGTTGAACATCCAGACGGTGCGCTCGTAGCAGGCCAGCAGGTCCGGCATGGTCACCGAGCCGCGGGTCAGCGCGAGAACCGACTGGCCGCTTTCCTGGAAGCGCAGGTCCGGTCCGATGTCGGACCAGTCGGCGACCAGGCCGGTGAGCATCATGTCGTCACGGCCGCGGGTACCGGGCAGGAAGGAGAGGTAGTAGGTGAAGTAGCCGCTGTCGCAGGCTTTGAAGTCCCGCCACAGGTCACGGTCGCGGTAGACCCAGGCGGCCAGGCCGCTGGTGGACCGGTCGTGGACGTCGGCCTCGTCGCGTCGTTTCCTGTCGAAGAAGGCGAGGTCGGCCGCGACCTGTGCGCGCCGTGCCCGCAGGTCCGGAGGGAGGCCGGGCATGTCCCACAGGGCCAGGATCTCGTTCTTCAGCCGGTTTTCCGCCCCTCCGTAGGCGGTGTCGATGTTGTACTCCAGGTAGAAGCCGTAGATGAGCATGGCGACGTAGTCCTGGCGCCAGTCGTCGTAGGTGTCCGGCATCAGGCCGCCTCCCCAGCAGCCGGCCGCGAAGTTCGGGTACTCCCCGACCCCCTGGAGTCCGAACTTCTGCCTGACGGCGGTCCACCTCGGGTCGCCGCAGGGGGCGAGGTTCGACTTGGTGGAGCGTCCCCCGTTCTCACCCAGCAGGGCCCGGCCGACCAGCGCCCCCACACGGTCCGCGCCGATCCTGAGCGGGACCAGGCCGACCCGGCCCGAGGCGCTCACGCCGACGTCGGCGCCGCGCACACCGCGGATCTCGCCGAGCAGCAACCGGCCCTGCTCGACCATCTCCGCGCATTCCCTCATCCACGGCGCGTACCGCTCCCCCCAGGCGGCCGGATCGCGTCTCATCGTGGCCAGGGTTTTCTCCGGGTCGTAGACCCAGCCGCCGGGACCGGGAGACACCGGGCCGAGGGCCAACCGCCCGCGTACCTCCGCGACGTGGGCCGCCAGGGCCGAACCGGCCGCGCGCCTGCGGACCCACAGCACATCCAGACGGGCGGGCGTATCGGGCGGGGAACATGGCGGTGCGAACAGCCGCGCGGCGGAAGTGCCCAGGCCCGTGGGGCCGAAGCTGCGGCGGTCTGCCGTGCGGTCCGCTCGCCGGTCATCGGACGCGTGGACGCGCTGCTCCAGCGGATCGAGGCCGTCACGCCCGGACTCCGGGGCTGTCGCACCGGCCGACCGGAGGCCCGGGCCCTGGGGCAGCCCGCCCGCCATACGCC
The DNA here is from genome assembly GCF_005519465.1 of Streptomyces clavuligerus. NCBI lineage: Bacteria > Bacillati > Actinomycetota > Actinomycetes > Kitasatosporales > Streptomycetaceae > Streptomyces > Streptomyces clavuligerus. The sequence goes on from NZ_CP027859.1 coordinate 181,996, forward strand.
CGGTCCGGTGCGGTGGGTAAAGGGCATCGGGGTGGGGTGTGCTGACACGAAGCCTCCCAGCGCCGGCACCAGTGGTGGCCGGCGCCATCCGATCACGTGGCGTCGACGAGGGACTGCCGGACCAACCGGGTGCCGGGCCGACGGATAGACGGGAGCTCGCCCATCCCGGCACGTCAGGCAACGCGGCGTGCTTCACGCTAGGTGTCCCCGGCCGCGCGCGACAATCCCTCACAGGAGTGAGGAAGGTCGGCGCTTCTCGACCTGCAGCCACACCGATGCCCGGGTGACCTGCGAGAGCAGTGGATGTGAACCTTCGGACCGTTCCTGACCTGCCGTAATTGCCCGACACACCACGAACGCGCCCGTTGCGCGCCGTCCCGGAGCCGGGGGCTCGTGACGGACCCCGGCGGGGCGTACTGGCACACCGCCGCCCGTCCAGGTGATTCCGTTGACCGGACGTGCGATGCCCCGGCCCGGCGGGTCGCGGCCCACCGTGTGGGTGGTGCCCCGCGTGTTCGCCCTGCCCACCTCCGCGCGGACCGGCCGGGAGCGTGACAAGGACGGCCCCGCCGGCGGTGATCGGGCCGGGCATGGCGGCAAGGCCCGTCGTAGACGTCCCGCAGCACGGCCGGGGCCCGCCGCCGCGAGTGGCCGCCACGCACGCCACGGCAGTGTCCTCGTGCCGGCCGGTCACCCGCCCCGCCAGGACGACTTCGACGGCGCCGCCCTCACCGACTGGACCCAGTTCCTGGACACTGCCGACGGCATCCGATCCGCCCGCGTCCGCGCCGGCGCCCCGCAACTGACCGGTACACGGCGGTACGTCGCGATGGCCTTTCTCGTTGACCCGGAGGGAATGTGGTGCGCGGTCGGAGGGGGCGAAGTCGCGCAGGGTGCTGTAGGCGCAGCGGGCACCACGTTCTTGCAGCTCACGGTGGAGGATCGACAGATTCGTGCAGCCCTCGGCAATCCGTTGTTCCAGGTAGGGCCGGTAGCGGTCGAGTTTGCTGATCCGGTCTTGCCACTGGCCGTGCAGCATCGCCTCCGGGCTGGGGCGCGAGCGTACTTCCGCACCGTATTCCGGCCCAGCCCGAGCCGGCGGGCGACTTCGCGCAGGCTCATACCCTGCTCGACCTGGGCCCGGACCGCGGCGTGGGTGTCGCGGAGCCGGTCGAGGAACTTCCCAGCAGGATAGGGCTCGGATGGCTCCTGGTCGGCGGAGGCCGGCACAGGCCCCGCCTCGGGTCGGGCGAAGGCTCCGGCTCGACGAGGTCGCGGAGAAGGGAGCGTTGGTGAGAGACCATGCGTTCGACGGCTTCGCAGAGGTTGTGCCATACATACCATTTGTCTGCGCAGTGCTGGGCCTGCGGGGCGCCAGCGCGGGCGCCTTCGGCGAAGAACGCCGCGCGGTCGCGGCAGACGATCTCGACGCCAGGGTGCTCGCGTAGCCATGCGGCCAGCGTCTCGGCCTCGCGGTCGGGTAGCAGGTCCAGGGGCTGGTGGGTCTCGCAGTCGATCAGGATGGTGCCGTGGCGGCGGCCCTTCCTGGTTGCGAACTCATCCACTCCCAGCACTCACGGCACCGCCCAGGCCGGCTCCGGCAGCGTCGTCCGTAGCGGCTGTGCACCCGCATCGACGATGCGCCGCAACCAGGACAGGCGACCGCTACCCCGTCCCTCGTGTCGCCGCGATCCGCAGCACGCCGCTCTCCGCCACCACACGTTCCACCAGCACCGTCACCAGGTGCGGGAACACCAACTCCAGCAAGTTCTCACACGACCGAAAAATGATGCCCAGAATGACGGAGCGTAACCGGCGCACGGCAGCACGATCCACTTCACGGAATCCGTGCCTGAACCCGTTCACCCCGCCGAAAACACCGGCGGCGAGCCGCCACCAGAACTGCACGGAATCGGTGTGTCCGGTGAGTCCGGAGCACCGGTTGCGGACGAGGCCCACGAGCCCCTGATCCGGCAGACCGACAACACCCCGCGCCCACCTCCCGTCCGGCACCGGGAGAACGGCTTCGCCGCAGAGCCCCGGCCGAGCGTACGGATCGGCAGGTCACGGCTGTTTCCCCCTGACCGCGCCACCTACATGCCCTCATGTAGGTGAGGTGTAGGCGCGTCGGGAAGGCTGGGACCTCCAAGCCCGCCGGACTGTCGCCGGGGGCCGATCCCGGGAAAATCGGAAGGTGTCGTCAATGAGAACAGTGGCTCGTACGCTCCGGAACATCACCGCTGTCTTCGCCTTCGCTGGCGCAGCCGTCTCCCTGGCCGTACAACCCGCCGCTGCGCACAGCGGCTATTTCTACAAGAGCCGCAACGGGTGTGTGTACACGGGCGGGCTCTCGGCCATCCACAACTACGCCTGGACCGTGAAGGACTCCGGCGGCTGTGCCGGTCACGCCTGGCTGCAGGTCAGGTACTCCAATGGAGTCTGGTCCGACCCGATCCACGCGGCGGGCAGGGTCAGCATCAGTACCGGAACCAATGGGATAGCCGAAGCCTGGCACAAGACCCAGTCCGACGAGAACTGGGTACGGTCCCACCCCTGAGGCTCGGTGCGGAGGGCGGGGGCCCGGCGGGTCGGGGCCGGGCTGCGGGTCGGCCCGGCCTCGGCCGCTCGGTGGCCTACAGCGCCGTGTCCCCGTCGAGAATCCGTTTCCGCAGCTCCCTGAGCCGGGCCCCGAGGTCCAGACCAAGATCCTCGGCGAACATCCTCTCGGTCGAACGGCACTGCTCCAGGGCCTCCGCCGAGCGTCCCGTGCGGTACAGCGCCAGGGTCAACTGCTCGTGGAAGCGTTCCCGGTAGGGGTGTTCGGCGAGCAACAGCCTCAGCCTGCCGACGAGGTGGACGTGATCGTGCAGCGCCAGGTCGATGTCGATCTGCTGCTCGATGGTCTCCAGCCTGAGTTCGGCGAGGTACTCGGCCGCGTCGCGGAGCATCGGATGATCGGCGAAATCGGCGTACGCCGGGCCGTGCCATTCGGCCAGCGCCTCACGGCTCAGCCGTGAGGCGCGCGTCAGATCGCCCCACTCCACGGCGTGCCTGATCTCGGGCAAGGAGGTGACGAAGCGCCCTGCGTCGAGTTCGCCGGGCGCGATCTCCAGCACATATCCGCACCGGCCCGAGTTCACCGGCCGGCCGGGTCCCAGCGCCCTCCGGATCCGGTGGATATGAAGATGGACGTTCGCGGTCGCGGAGGCCGGTGGGAAGTCTCCCCACAGCGCGTCCACCAGCCGGTCGGTGCTGACGGCCCGCCCGGCGTGCCGGACGAGAACCATGAGAACCAACCGCTGCTTGGGCGGCCCTAGATGAACCTGCCGCCCGGTCACTGCTCCTTCGAGCCTGCCGAGAATCCGTAAGTCCAACATGTCAGGCACCAGTCCCACTCCCCCGACCCTCGTGTCATCACCTGTCACCCGGAGCGGCTCGCGCTACAACCCTCGACTCCTGCCTCTCCGGACAGGCGACCGGTCGCGACGAACCGGGTTCACTCCGGGCGTTGCGGCCTGCTGTATGCCGGACCGGACACTCGAGGACCCCCGCCGATGACCGGACGCACCCTGTCCGAAACCCGGAAACGACTCTGGCGCACACCTGTCTCATCTGCCATTGTTCAGGAGCGCAGTGATTGTTGACGCTCAGTGCAGCGGGACGAAGCGCAGCTCGGCCGGTTCCGCCAGCAGGTCCAGTTCACCCCGACCGGGCCCCGGTCCTTGAGTGCATGCAACACAGTGCCCAGTTCATGGACCTGGTCGCGGCCTGTGCACAGTTCGTCGCCACCGTCGGGCGGATCGTCCCCGGGCTGAAGGGCGAGCAGTACGACGGCGCCGAAGGCGACTCCGTCGAGCGGGGCCTGCGCCCAGCTCGGCTGCCTGGATCAGCTGGCCGTCGTCTCCCCCGCGGTGAGCCGGACCCTGATCCGCATCATCGACAACGTCGGCCTTTACCACGACCGCCCGGCCCGGCTCCTGGAACGCCATTCCGAGCACCGCCGGGTCCAGGCTCTGGCCGCCCTTGCCCCCCGCTGCGCGGGAGTAGTTGACTAGCCGGCCAGGGCGTGTTGACATGGTTTCAGGTTCACTTGTTCGGTGGCTATCTGGTTGGCGTAGGGCTTCTTCTCGTACTCGATCGGGCTGAGGTAGCCGAGCTGTTCCTGGACGCGGCGGGGATTGCAGAAACCGTCGAGATACTGGAAGAGCGCGAGGTTCGTCTCGGCACGTGTGGCGAAGACGCTGCCGCGGACGCACTCGGTCTTGATGAACGTCCACAGGTTCTCCGCGAGGGCGTTGTCGAACGAGTCGCCGACCGAGCCCATGGACGCCTGGACCCCGGCCCCGGCCGCCAGCTCTCACCCACTGCCGTACGTCATTCGCCGGCGCGGGCCGAGCGGCTGCTGGCGCGGGTCCAGCCCGAGAGGGCTCCCTGGGTCTGCACTGCGCTTCCTGCAACTTCTTGCGAAGGAAACCGGCGGCGAACCGCTGCACGAGGGCGGCAGCCAGGTGCACGGCCATATCCGCTTACTGCTGTGTTTCGAGTTTCGTGGGGTTCTGTGAGCCGTGCCGAGATGTCTGTCCTTGGGATAGACGCCTTCTGATCGGCCGGGCGGTCGCTTGTCGGCATGGCCTGTGATGGTGAGGCTGGCAGGAGACACGTCGTGCCCAGCATTCAACGGGGGTCGAGGCCGTGAGTTTCACCGTGCTGCACAGTGCTGTCGTAGAGCCAGAGCACCGATTCGAATGGTGGCGCGACCTGATCAGCCAGGATGTCGCGCCCACTCGGATCACCACTGACCACGCCAAGGACTTCCCGGCCACCGCAGGTATGGCGCAACTTGGGGCTGTACAGCTCACCACCATGTCGTTTCCCGCTATCAGATCGGAGCGCACCCCCGCGCTCATCCGGTACTCCGACCCCGAGGACTACCAGCTCACGCTGATCCTGGGCACGGAGATGTGGATCTCCCAGGCCCGTAACGAGGCCAGGATGGCGGCTGGCGACCTGGTGCTGTGGAGCACCTCATTGCCGTTCGACGGAAGGGGTCTCGCCGGTTCGCACAACGGCATCTCCAAAGCCATCATCCTGCACCTGCCGCGCACCGGTCTGCCTCTTCCCACAGCCAAGGTGGACCACCTGCTGGCGAATGCCGTACCCGGCCGTACCGGCATAGCGGGAATCCTCGCCCGCCACCTCCTCGGCGTTGCTGAGGAGGCATCTCACCTGGAGGGACCCGCTGCTGCCCAGGTGGGCATCGCGACCTGGGAACTCGCGACCGCGTTCCTCGGGCACTGGGCCGACGCCCGTGACCGGGTGCCGCCCGAGTCCCGCGACCGGATGCGGCTCGCTCGCATCGACGCCTTCATCGACGCCAACCTCTCCGACCCGCACCTCACTCCGGCGGGGATTGCCGCGTACCACCATCTCTCGGTACGCACCCTGCATTGGCTGTTCCGTGACCGGGAGCAGACCGTCTCGGCCACCATCCGGCGCCGCCGCCTACGCCGATGCTGCGCCGAGCTCACAGCCGCTCGCTACGCGGCGCAGCCGATCCATACCATCGCGGCACGGTGGGGGTTCACCAACGCGGCGGCCTTCAGCCGCATCTTCAGGACGGAGTACGGGATCACCCCCGGTGAGTTCCGTTCGACGGCGGGCGGGGGAAGACTCTGAGTGGGCTTGATCCAAGGCCGGGTAGTTGAGGGCTTGCCGATCAATAACTCGCTGTTTTGATCTCTGGTGTGGGGATGCTGAGGTGTGTGGCGAGGCTGGTGAGTTCGACCAGGATGGCCAGGTGTGTGCTGGAGGGTTCGATGGTGTGCCCGATGTCGTGGAGGAGTCGGCGGGTCTGGCTGATGGCGCGGTTGAGGGTCACAGGTGTCACGGCGAAGAGCGGGGTGATGACGATCTGGGGGAGCTTGAACCGCTGGTAGAGGATGGTAGCCAGGAGGCGGTCGACGAGGGTGAGGCCGGGGCGCCGGCCGGTGTAGAGGCCGGCAGCGGGAATCTTCGTGTCGGTCGCCGCCTCGCCGCTGGGGGAGGTCTTCTTCCCGCTGGGCTGTGCGGGCCACCGCCAGCTCGGTGACCAGCACGTTCCATTACTCCTGCGGGATGCCGGTGAGGGCGGGGTGTGTGTCAGCCATACACGGCCGGGGCCGGGTTCGTGCTGGGGCGGGATCGGCGGGATGCCGTCCCGACGGTGTTCCTCGGGGCGGAGGGTGTAATTCCACTCCCCGTGCCAGTCGTGGACGTCCAGTGGCAGCGCCTTGAGCTGGCCGTCACTGATACGGACACCAGTGGCGTAGAAGGCGGTGTCGAGTTCGGCGCGGGTGGTCAGCCCGGTGCGGGTGGTGGTCGCGGCAATGCTGTTCACGATGACGTCGTGACTGGTCAGTGGCCTGCCCCGCCAGTTCATCGCGATGTGGGAGAACAGCCGGTGCTCGATTCTGTTCCATTTACTCGTACCGGGAGGAAAGTGGCATACGGTGATTTCCGTTCCTGTCTCGACAGCCAGGGCCGCGAGTTCGAACTTCCAGGCGCGGGTGCGGTAGCCGTTGGAGCCGCCCGCGTCCGCGGTGATCAGCAGGCGGCGGGCGTGCGGGTAGGCGGTGCGGCCGGCCGCGTGCCACCAGCGGCGGACCGAGGAGACGGCGAAGGCGGCGGTGTCGTGGTCGGTGCCCACACTGACCCAGCCGGTATCGGCCGTCAGGTCGTAGATCCCGTACGGGATCGCCTTGCCCAGCTCCGCGTCGGGGAAGTCGTGGGTCCGCACCCGGACCGGATCACCAGCACGGTGCCATTCGAGGCCGGCGTTCTTGTAGTTGCCCACCAACTCCTTCTTTTTGGTGTCCACGCTGACCACCGGGTTGCCGACCGCCTGGAACTCCTTCGCCCGCTCGTTGATGTACCGGAACTGCGCGTCCCGGTCCGGGTGCTGGGCACCCCCGATCGTCTTGGCGTTGCCCTGGAGACTGAAGCCCTCCTCCCTCAGCAGGCCGGCAACCGTGTCCGCCGAGACCCGATGCCCGGCCCGGGTCAGCTCTGAAGCGAGCCTGCGTGTCGATTTCGTCGTCCACCGCAGTGGCGACATCGGATCCCACGCACGTCCGGCTCGACCAGCGCCAGCAGCGCCGGCCGCAGCCCCGGGTGCAGGTCCGCCAGACGCTTACGGCCGCCGCCTTCCCGGCTCACCAGCCCCAACGGTCCCTCGCCGGACTCCAGCTCCGCCACCCCGCACGAAACGGTCCCCGCCCGCACCCCGGCAGCACGGGCGACAAGCCTGATCCCACCGTGCCCCAGCGACCGTGCCTCCGCCGCCATGGCCAGACGGCCCTGCCGCTCGTCCAGATGCGGGAACAGCGTCTCGAACTTCGAGGTCAGGGCCGCCTCGATCCCCTCCGGTCTCCCCGTATCACAACAACGAATCACGGAGCCAAAAGCGACGCGTTATTCTCCGGCAAGCCCTTACTGACTTCGGTTTATCAAGGTGATGCGGGTGTGTCGAGGGTCAGGCCGGTGCCAGCCATGTTGAGGTCGGGCGAGTAGGAGGGCAGCAGGAACACGGTCAGCCACTCACGCTCGGTGAGTAGCTCGCGTATAGCATGGGAGACCTGGGTGTTCAGACGGTCCCAGACCAGTACGATTGGCGCCTTGACAAGCTGGTGGACACCGTCGACGAGCGTGATGAAGTCCCGCTCGCCCATGCTGCGGCGCGCGCCTTTGCCTGCTCGGTGGGTGCGCAGTCGGTTGCACAGCCGTGTCCGCGAGCCCGGCGGCATCGCGATCAGCCCCGCCACCGACGGGCGCCCCGAGCGGCGCCCGCTGACGGTCACAACCGGAGTACGCCCGCGCCGGCCCCAGGTTCGTCCTCGGGGTGGTTTTCGGGTGAAACCTGCTTCGTCCTCGAAACAGATGTAGCCCCCGCAGGCCGCCCGGGCCCTTCTACCTCCGCCCAGGTCGCCTCCTTCCACACGGCGACGGCCTGCTCGTCGCGTTCGGCGACCCGCCGGGCGGGGACCTGCGGGCTGAAACCGAGCCGGTGCATCAACCGCGTGGCACCGGAGACGCTGTAGGAGACGTGGAACTTCCTGCCGATCAGCGTGGCCACCCTCACCGCGGTCCACACCTGGTCCTCCACCCAGCCGTGAGCGGCAGGCCCCTCATCGAGGTACACGGCCAGCTTCTCCAGACAGCGCGGGGACAGCCGGCACCGCGATCCGCTCCGACCACGGGAGACCAGAGCCCGCACGCCGCCGTCCCGCCACAGCTGATGCCACTGGCAGGCCGACTTCCGGCTCACCCTCAGGCGCCGTGCGACCTCCAACGGCTTGATCTCCCGCTCGAACAACCCGGCCGCCTGCATCCGTACCGATTCCCGGCGCCGACGCCCCGCAGCGGTCAACCCGCCACCATCGCCATATCTCACACACCACGGGATACAGCCACCGCGCCAGGCCCAGCAGGAACTTCAGTAAAGATCACCCTGACGAGCCGAAGTCAGTAATGAGGCCTGATCCCTTGCAACAGGGCAGGGGGATTACCCCAGGACAGGTCCACAGGCTGGCCGGATGGTGCCGACCCGCGACCGTGCCTAGCCTCGAAGCCGACAGACACCGGTGATCTCCTGGGAGCAGCATGCGGTCGAACGGTCCTTACATCAGTAGGCGTTTCGGGCTGGCAGGAGTGGCGGCGACGGCAGTGACGCTGGTGACCGCAGTTGGTGGGCACGCCGCTCCGCTGCCCCGGTTCGGCAGCGCCCTCCAGGCCGATGTCGACGCGATCCGGGCCACCGGCACCACGGGCGTGCTGGCGGAGGTGCGTTCACCCCGCGGTCGGGCCTCCGCCCGGGCTGGGGTGGCGGACCTGGAGCACGACGGACCGGTGCCCTGGAACGCCTACTACCGGATCGGCAGTGACACCAAGACGTACACCGCCGCGCTGGTCCTGCAGCTCGTGGGGGAGGGACGACTGCGCCTCACCGACACCGTCGAACGGTGGCTTCCAGGCATGGTCCGGGGCAACGGAAACGACGGCTCCAGGATCACGGTCGCCAATCTGCTGCGTCAGACCAGCGGCCTCAACGACTATCTGTCGCTCTCCGGCGGTTCCCCGTTCACCCCCAATGCCTACCGACGGAACCGATTCCGCCCGGGGATCCCGCAGAAGCAGGTGATGGCCGCCCTGAGCAAACCACCGCTCTGGGTGCCGGATGCCGCAGATCCTGCGGAGGAGCGGCGTTGGGGGTACTCCAACACCAACTACGTCCTGGCCGGAATGATCGTTGAACGGGTGACAGGCAACCCCTGGGCCCACGAGATCCACGAACGGTTCATCCTTCCGCTCAAGCTGCGCAACACCCTTGTCCCAGGCACTTCGTCCTATGTCCCGCAGCCCACTGCGGTGGCCTACACCCAGTTCCCCGGCGCCACTGGTCTGACGGACACGACTGTCGCATCGGCGGGCGCTGCGGACGGCGGAATCATCAGTACGCCACACGATGTGACGGTCTTCCTCCGCGCCCTGTTGAGCGGCCGGCTGCTGGCTCCGGCCCAGATCGCCGCCATGAAGCGGACGGTCCCGGCCGCCGACTACGGCCCGCCGGGCACGGGTTACGGACTGGGGCTCGCCTGGCGTCCGGGCGCAGGCGGTTCCGGCGTATGGTTCCACGGCGGTACGCACCTGGGTGTGGTCTCAGAGACGGGGGTGACATCGGACGGTGGCACCGCGGTCGCCGCCGCTCTGTTCACCCTGCCAACCGAAGCAGCCCAGGCGGACGCTCAGTCCCGGGCAGCACAGCGGCTGGTCGACCGGGCACTGGGGTAAAGCAGGACAGAGGTGTTCGCCGGCGATCCCCGCCCGTACGGCTCCCGGGGCCACGCGAACTGCAGGAGGGGCGGCGGCGGGCCGAGACCGGCATGACCCACCAGCAGCAGGCCCGGCTCCAGCGGGCGAAGTCGTGCGCGAGTGCCGGGCATCGTGGGAGTGGTGCGGTGCCGGACGCGGTGACGCACCATCACGGTGCGCACCATGGGGAGTCCATCGTCATCCGGTGCACCGGAGTGGAGTCCGCTCGACGGAGTTCACTCGGTGTTCTGTATCCGGTGGCGATGCGCGACATCGGGTGGACTCCACCCGGTGGGTGGGCGATGCCCGGCATCGTCAACACCGCCACCGTGTTCGGCAACGATCCGGATCCGGACCCCGGCAACAACTGCCCACCACGCGGCGACGACCCCCGCTGCACCACCGAGGCACGATCAAGCCCAAGGACAAGGGAGACAAGTAGCGACAGGCGGGGAAGACCGGGTCTCCCCGGGGCCCCCAGCTGCGGTTCCGCCGGACCAGCGGAACCGCAGCTGAGCATCCATTCACCGCCGGTCCCGGTCGCCACGGCACAACGCACTCCGTTCAGCGCTCTGTTCGGATCCCCTGGAACCGGGGCCAAGACCCCGGCGAGCCTTGGAAACCCCTTGCCGGGGTAACACCGGTCCCTGTGCCGAGACCGGCTCGTCGGGGCCTCACCCCGGCACCGCAGCCGGGGCCAGGGACGGATAAGAGCTCGGGCTCGTCGTCCACGCCGAGACGGCACCGAGCCCTGGACACGGCACCGATCACAGGCACAAGCTCGTCGTCCGGGTCCAGATGCCGCCGGGCTCGGACCACGGCGTCGGCCACGGGCGCGAGCGGCCCGTCCAGGCCCTCGACCCGGGCGAGCGCGGCGGCAAGGACCTCGATCGCCTCCAGCGCGTCATCCGCGGCGCCCCGGCTCCAGCCGGCCACCGCCACGGCGTCCGTGAGATCACACGCGGCCACCAGCGTCGTCTCCGCCTGGCCGTCGACGCCCTGTATCCCCTCCGGCAGCTCCATACTCATATCCAACGACACCACCGGCGCTCGGGGTCGGTGTCCGGGCGAACTCGGGCGAGGAGATCCGTCGTGCCAGGCGGTGGTGCCCGACAGCATCGCTATCGGTCAGGGGACCGTACCCGTCCATCGTGCCAACAGCAGCGCGGGGACGGCCCCTCCCCCGAAGCGGAGAGGTCCCGCTGGCCCGGCTGGCTACCGAACAGGCCGCGGCTCTTCTTCGTCGTGGCGTCGGCCGCCGCGTGGGCGGAGACTTCCTCCTCCTGGCGGCGGGCGCGGCGTTCGGCTTCGGCGCGGGCGAGGTCCTCCTGCTCGAACGGTCCGCACAGGTGGTCCCGCTCCCCGGGCCGCCCACGGGTCCGGACCTGCTGCCAGCGGTCGTCGCTGAACCGTCTCCCGCAGCCGACGCACACGGGCCGCCGCGCTTCCCGCTCGGCGGCCTCGCACTCTGTACGGCGCCGACGGACCGTTGAGCTGGATGGCGTAGAGCCGGTCGCCGTCGGGGTTGTCCAGGGTCTCGGGCAGCGCCCGGTGGTCGTCGACCGCCGTGACGCCCTCTCCCCCGCCCTGATACGGGACACCGGCGAAGAGAGGGCGCGCCGCCTGCTCCAGGCTCCGCATCCGGCTCTCCCGCTGCGCGGCCATCCGTCCGAGTGTCCGGTGAACAATGAACGCCACCAGCACATAACCCTCACGGCCGGTCGCCGGGTAGAGGCGCGACCACAGCCGGAACCCGTGCACCTCCGCGCCCTGGGCCGGCAGCTGCACCCCTGCAGCAAAGAACACAAGTCTCCGCCTGCGCCCTCTCTCCCGTCAGGGCGCGGCGCAGAGTAGTCACGGCCCCTCGGCTTGCCGGTTTCCGCGTTGTCGGTCAAGCCCGATGTTGCGGCGTCATCCGGACGGTGGGATGAGGGCGCTCGGAGCACCGGGCGGGGCGGGGGTGTCCGTAGGGTGGCGGTTATGACGGAGAGCAGTTTCCCCATCGCCGAGGCCGGACATCGTCTTGGCGTCCTCGTGCGCGAGGTCGGTGCGTCGGGTGAGCCGGTCGCCCTGACCGAGGAAGGCCGGACCGTCGCGGTCCTGGTCAGTGCGGCTGACTTCCTCGAGCTTCAGGAGCTGCGGGCCCTGGCCGCCTACCGCGAGCGCCAGGCGCTGGGTGAGGAGGGGGCAGGTGTGCCGCACAGCGAGGCCGTACAGCGCGTCTTCGGCGGGGACGGCACGTGAGCGCGGTGTACGAGGTCATCTGGGAGCCGGAGGCCTTGCGGCAGGCGGAGCGCCTGGCGAAAAACGATCCGTCCGGTGTGCGGCAGGTGTTCACCGCCGTCGACCGCCTCGCCCGCGACCCGAGACCCCGGGGTGCTTTCGGCAGCGCGGATCTGCTGCGGATCCACGTCGGGCCGTACCGGGTCCTCTACGAGATCAGCGCCCACCGGATCCGGGTCAGCGTCATCCACCTCGGCCGCCTGGCCTGAGGCTATCGCGGCCACCCGGCGGCCGGAGACAGCACTGGCGCGATGCTGACCACGATCCCGCACCGACGTCTGGCCCGACGCCGCAGCCGGGCGCCGTGTACAGGCGATCGGCCAGCGATACAGGACCATCGCGGAACAGTTCCTGGTCCACCTCGCCCAGCACGTGCGGCCGGTCGACGACGTCGACTACGACCAGGTCCCCACCGAGCGCCTTCCGGTTCCACCGAAGTCGGTGGTCCGCGAGGTCCTCGGGGAGCACTGGCCGTCGGGCTGGATGCTGGCGAAGGGTGCGAGGGCGCCCGGCACGCGGGGTGCTGCACGTGCCGGAGCACTGGGAGGAAGCGCCGCAGGGCGCCCCGCTGCTCGGTGTGGAGCAGGCGCTGAACGTCGCGGAGACCGGCCACGACCCTTTGCTCACGGGCGGGCTCCGAGAACCTGCTCCAGGTCGATGCCGTCGGAGTCGTCCCGCCCCGCAGCGCAGAAGGTGTCCACAGTCGGCGCCGCGGCGAGCCTCACCTGCCAGGTCCATGCGCCATGCCATGACGCCAGTGGGAAACCGGATACCCAACACTGAGCAACACGGGCACCCCGCGTGCGGCGCGGTCGACGGTGGGAACGGCTGAGGGCCGGGGAACGTGTCCCCGGCCCTCAGCAGGCTCCTTACGTCACCGGTTCAGACACCGGCGGACATCATCGCCATCAGGCAGGCGAACAGACCGCAGCCCAGGACGGCCCAGGCACAGACCCTCAGGGCCCGCTCCCAGGACAGCCCCTTGGCCCGCCCGGCCACCAGGGCCCCCGGCCCCGCGAGGAACGGCAGTACCGCCGCCCCCAGCAGGGCGAGCCCCCACCCGAGCGAGGGCGAGGCGCCCTCCGGCAACTCCGCCCGGCCCAGGGCACCCAGGGTGTACTGGGCACCGTTGAAGGTGAGCGGGAGGACCGCCAGCAGGGCCGGCAGGAAGGCAAGACAGACCAGCGCCACCGCGCCCGCGAGGCTGCCGCCCCGAGATTCTGTCGTGCTCTGATTCATGTCCATCTCCTACCAGCGTGGCACGTACAGGCCAATATTCTTGGCAAAGAGTCCCCAGATCGCCTTGGCGAAGATGTTGTTCGCCTTGGAGCAGGGCCTGCTCCTGTTGCACCAGGTGTTGTCCGGACCCCATGCCCGTACATGCAGTTGCAGGATGCCGTACTTTTTGCCGAACCAGAACTTGATCTTCTTGTTCTCCCAACTGCCTCTCAGGTCGCATCCCGTATCTCCCAGCTGTCTCCCAGCCCGCAGCCCGGGCTGTGTCCGGACGGTGGTCAGCCGGCACGTCGGGCGATGGCCCTCACCCCGACACAGCGGCTTGGACGACCCGCGGGCTGCGGTTGACGGGCCACACCGTCGCGGAGCAACTGGAAGCCTGGAAAGCGCACCCTGACACCTGGCGCCCATCGGAAACCACGGTGAGGGGCCGATCCATGGCCTGGCGCCAGGCAAGCGAGGCGTTGCACAGCGCGAGAGACCCACAAGAGCGGCTGAAGAAGGCAGCTTCCTTCCTCCAAGCACCCTGGTGGCCACTGAAGTCATTCGTGCAGGCCGTGAATATAACAGGGGGCAAGCGATGAGCATGGACGAACCAGAAAGGTCGACTGAGCAAGAGACTCTGGAGGCTGAGACATCGGACCACGGTTTCTCGCAGGACGATGATCGGCCCGGCCACACCACAATGGATGATATTGATGCCGCCGATTCCTCCCGCGGTGGCGCAGAAAGCGAGGACGCCACTGATGGCACACCGGAGGATCTGGAAGAGCTGGCCGACGGCGACCGAGAGACGGAGAAGCCGGAGGCCGACGGCGACGGTGTGTCGGCGGAGCCGATCGGCAGCGAGTCCCCAGACCACGATGAAGCGGGGCACGCGGCGGCAGGGGACATGGATGCCTTAGGTGACGCTGATGATGACGCTCACGGCGGTGATATATGGGACCGTCCGCGGACACCGGGGGACCTACTGTCCGCCCCTACAGACGATGAATCCGCCATCAGGGGAGACCTGCACGAACAGGGCAACCCCGGCAAGCCGTCCGCTGAAACCGCGGTTGCCGATGAAGGGGCCCCTCTGCCGGAGACCGCGGGTGCCGAGGAGCCGACCGCGTCGGAAGAGGCGACGGATACGACCCCCGTGAGGGCGAAGAGGGTGTACCAAGCAAGCCGGCTGAAGAACCGAACGGCTCTCACAAGAACAGTGAAGAACCCGCAGAACGTCCGGGGCCGGATGATGGCTCCGCAGATGTACGCGGCAGGAACAACTCCGCTGAAGATCCGCGCCCGGAGAAGCCCCCACCACCGACGAGCAGGAAGCGGCTGTCGAGGCTCCTGAGGAGAAGAGGGATTCTGCGGACACGTCCAGAGAGACCGGGGGGCAAGCCGAAAGCCCCGCCATGGACACGGGCGGGCATCGCGACGACCTGACCGGCGGCGGCCACGGTGGAGAAGAGTACGAAGACCACGCTGACGATCATTCCGGTGGCCAGAAGGGCGACGGTGAGGCAGAGGATGCGAACGAGCCTGACGTACCGTCGGAGAAGGACGGCGAGGCCGATCCGAAGACGGGGGAGCAGCCGGAGAACCCGCTGGCCGACGTGGCGGAGGCCCTCGGCGAGCGGCATCCCGAGGTGGCCTCGGTGATCACTAAGCTCGGTGCGGACGGTGCGAACAGGCTGAACGTGATCGAGAACTTGAAGGACCCCGTGGGCGGGGGCGAACGGACCCTGGAGATCATTCAGGAGCTCGCCGAGGGAGGGATCCTGGAGGGACGCTCCTTGGAGGAGTACAGGTCCGAGAACCCCGGCCGCGGCCCCCTGTTCGAGCCCGTGGAACATGAGGTGAACTACGAGCCCGACGGGACGTCCCGCAAGAACGCGTACGTCGAGCAGACCAAGGTGGACGACCCGGTGCGAGCTCTCGGAGCCTCCATCGAGGACAGCGACCGCGACGCCTTGGACGAATACGGCAAGAGGCTCAAGAACGAGGTGGAGTCGGCCGCCTACGAAGATGTGACGAGTCTCCTTGAGGAGGTCGGCGGCGCCGACGATGCCGAACTGAGCATCCGCACGAAATACGCAGACGGACTGGTCGACAAAGTGAACCGAATGACGGAGGGGAGTGAGGGCCGAAAATCTCGTCCGGATTACCAGATCGGGGATGTCATCGATGCTGTGGGCGCGAGAATTACCGTCGAGGATACTGCCCGGCTCGAAACTCTTCTCGAAAAAGCTAAGGAGTACTTCGGTACCGGAGAAGGCGGGCGCCTGCTGGAGGTCGAGAACATGTACGCCGAGCCAAAGAGTGGTAATCCGAGCTACCGCGTTATTCCCATGATCGTAGCCATCGAGGTCGACGGAAAACCGTACACATACGAACTCCAGCTCACGACAGAGCGGGCTTCCGTGGCTGCTGACCTTGAGCACAACACCGTGTACAAGTCGCATATCGAAACGACCTCGGAGGAGCGCGATGTGATGCGTACAATGCAGGCAGAAGCGGCGGCGTTGGACCAGGAAGAGACTCGCAGGAGGTACCCGTGACAGATGAGACCGGACCGAGGTTCGTTATGATCTCGACGTTCCGCAGAAAGACTGAGGACGGGTTCATGCTCGCGGCTTTCGTCGTCGACGAGAGGGAGTGTGAATCTCCTGCGGAAATGAAGTCGATCACGAACGAAGCCCTCACCGAGCTCCAGCGTCGGCGCATCGTCGGGGAGGTCGAGACCCGCAGGGCGAAGGTCGGCGAGTTGCCGTCAACCCTGCCTCGGTGGCCGGAGTACAAGAGGAAACTGGAAGCTGAGGATCAGGAGTCGTGATGACCCATCGGGTGTTCGGCGCGTGGCACGACTGGGACACCGCGCGCCGGCAGTTGGCGGTGCTCGCTCCGGAGGTTTCGGCGCAGCGTCTCGGGGAGGCCGTCTCGTTCGCCGAAGAGGCCCATGGGGATCAGAAGAGGCCCGCCGGTGAGCCGTATGTGGAGCACCTCCTGGAGGTGGTGGAGATCCTCGTGTCGGGCGCGGGTGTCCGCGATGAGGACTTGCTGGTCGCGGCCGTACTCCACGACGTTGTGGAGGACACCGACCGCACGGCCGGGGAGGTCGGTGAGCGGTTCGGGCCCCGGGTCGAGGAGTGGGTGGGCTGGGTGACGAAGCCACGCCCCGAGGCCCACGAGGAGCCCGCAGAGGTGCGAGACCGCTACCTCCTGAGCCTGCGTTCCGCCCCTCCAGAGGTCCTGCTGCTCAAGCTGGCGGACCGGTTCAGCAACGTGCAGCGGCTCGACACGCACCCGCGGCCCGAGAAGCGGCGTTCCTACTACCGCGAGACGTGCCGCCACCTGGTACCCCTCGCCGCGGGGGTCCCATGGTTCGAGGCGGCCTTCGAGGAGTGGCGGGAGTTCTACCGCCACTTGGAGGACGGGGTGGCCGCAGCGACGGCCTGACCCCGCCATCGGTGCGGGTGCCCGGGCGCGGGGCCGCCGCGCTGCTGGATGCTGTCCGCCTGGACCGCGGGGGACACTCGGTTTCCGCCGCTGGGGATGTCCACTCGGTCGCCCTTCGGGATCGGCCTGGAGGGCGTGTCCGGCGGTGGTTCCGCAGAGGGCGATAGTGATTGGCGGTGTTGTGGTCCGCCGATGCCGAGCTGCCCCCGCCCCGCGGGCGGGGCGGACTTCGTGCGAACGCGAAAGCCCTGCCGTCCGTCGGCTCGGCCGGCCTGGTCCTCGGTGACGGTGGTTGCCGGAGCGGGCGGTGCGGGGCGGGTTCGGTGCCTAGGGGCGGGCGTAGAGGTTCACGACGAAGTCGATGCCGTGGCCTCGCTGGCTCTTGAATCTGATCGTCACGGAGTTGTGCCCCGGCCCGCCGTTGAGGATCGAGGCGTAGGCGCCGGTGCCGTCGGTCCGCTGGTCGAGCGCCTCCACCAGGGTGATTCTCTCGTTGTGCGGGGCCTGGAAGGTCTTCGTCTCGGTCACGATCCTCATCCAGGAGGAGCTCTTCACCACGGCCTGGCTCAGGACGAGGCGATCACCGGGCATCCGGGACCCCACGATCAGGTTGTGCGACTGAGCGGCGGCCCGCTGGGCGTTGGGCACGGTGTCGGCCACCGTGGCCGTCGACGCGGCCGAGGCGGCGGGAAGGGTCACTGCCAGGGTGAGTACGGCGACGGCGAGCATCCGCCCGCCCCGCCAAAAGCGCTGTGTGGTCATGCCTCTCACGCTCCACCGGACCCCGCACGCCCGCACTCCGACACCGGGCCGCACTCGTCCGAACGTGGCACCCCGCCGGACCCCGAAGAGGACCCAGCCCCGTCGGGAAAGCCCGCCTGGTGGTCTTCGAGTGTGGCGTGGAGGGTGCGTTCGGCGGTGGTTCCGTAGAGGGCGACGGCCTGGTCGTGTCCGGCGAGCTGTCCGTAGCTGCGTACGAGGGGGGCCGGGTCGAGGCTGGCGTTGGCGGGTACGGGCCGCGTGGTCCTGCAGGTCCTCGGGTGCCTCCTTGAAGGTGAGGTGCTGCTGTGTCTGGCGGTCGTGGCCGAGGAGTGCTGCGGCGATGACCCAGTGTGGATGATCCGGACGCCGCCGCCGACGGTCACCGGCCCTGATGTGGTCACCGGCACGCTGGAGCGCGGGCGGGGCGGATGGCGAGTCGGGTCTGTGCATCGCAGAGCGCGCCGAACGACCCCCGCGCGGGCGGGGCGGGTACTTCGTGACCTGGGGTGTTGTCACGTGATCATGCTGTTTTCGTTTACCTGCATTCGGCCGGAGATGGCTCCCGGTCATGTCCGCCAGCCCTTCCCCACCCTCACCCCCACCAGTCGTGGGGGTGCCCGATGACCGCGATGGCGATCGGGTTGACCGACGAGCAGCGCAGGAAGTTGTCGGAGCGGGTTCGTGAGGTGAACAAGCGGTCTGTGAGCAGGCCGCGGTGACCGGGCTCCGCGCCTTGCCCGGGCTGCTCCGGTATTGGGTGTGCCCGTTGTGCGGGTGTCACGACGACGACGCTGCTGAGGCGTGTGTCTACTGCCTGCCCGACGACATTTGAGTTTCGGGCGTTCGGGGCCGGGAGGTCAACCCGGGCAGTCATCACCGCCTGGCGGTGATGGCCACCCGGACCGGGACCACCAGCCCCCTTCTTCTCCTGCTGCCGCTCGCACTGTGAACGGCAGAGCCCCCTCGGGCCCCCGACGCCCCGTAACGCCAGACGACGGCCGGAGCCGTGACTGCTCATACCGAAAACCCCGCGCACGGGGAGCCGGTTCTCGGAGCCGTCGGGGTCGAGGTCGCCGCGGAGGGTGTTCCAGGTGTTGGCGGGCAGTTGCTGCTGCCCGTTGGTCATGAGGATGCTCCGGCTCCGAGGCGCAGCGGCAGGGTGCCGTGTGTCTGGGCGTGGTAGGCGGTGTGAATCCGGGTCTCCTCGGTGTCGGTGACGTAGTCGCCGACGAATCCGAAGGGAATCCAGCGCACCTTGGTCACGGTGGTTGCGCTGTCCGGGACGGCTGCTGCTTCGCGTTCGGTGGAGGTGAGCCGTCCGCCGTCGCAGACGAGGACCACGTGCTCCTCCCCGTCGGCGTCGTCGTCGGCGGCCGGTGTGTGGTCGATGGTGAGGATCGTGGTGACCGGCCGGTGGAGGTCGGTCTCCGCGGCGAGGGCCCGGGTGGGGATCTGGCCCAGGGGGTGTGTGTCGGTGTGGGTGGCGGCGGGCAGGCGCCAGCGGGTGCCGGTGCCCGGGTGGACGAGGAGGACGTGGTCGTCGGCGTCGGTGACGAGGACGGAGATGTCGATACGCACAGGTGTGTATCCCTTGCGATCCGGTGGTGGAAAGGGCCGTCCGGGGCGCCCTGGTTCCGGAGCGCCTGGTACGGCACCCCGGCGGAGTTGGCCAGCCCGCCCCCTGCCGGGTCGGACAGGGAGGTGTCTCCGGCAGAGGGCGGGCCGTTTCCCGCCCGGGCGGGGGGCGGGGGCGGGGGCGTGTGGCCCGGCCCAGGGCAGGGCGGGGGTTCAGCGTTGCTCGGGCCGGTGGCACCGGCAGTCACAGCGCGGGGTGACGTCGACGGGGCAGAATTCACAGGCGTCCATCCGGCACTCGGGCCCGACCTCGACCTGCTCGCCCGGCTCGGGCCGTCGGGGCCAGGTGGTGCCGGTGTACTCGTGGACGTGATCACCGTCGTGCGCCGGGCTCTGCTCGGTGCAGAAGGTCTTCGCGTGCTCCGGATGCAGCTCGCCGCAGAGGCTGAGCACCCGGCCGTACCCGGTGGCCTCGGTCAGCCGGGGCACGACGGCTTCTCCGCGGGCCCCGCCAGGTCGGCGTCGACGGGGCCCGTGTGCAGGAGTTCGGTGGTGACCTGCTGGAAGTTGTGGTGACCGGTCGCCGCGGCGTGGCCGAAGGCCCAGCGGGCGAAGTCCGCCAGCGGCGGCCCGAACGGCGACCGCGCGTCGCACTCCGTGCACTCGACTATCCGGGTCGTGGGCGCACCTTCCACCCGCGTGAGTAGTGAGCCAGAAGGGCTGGGGGAACCTTCAGGGGTTGCCGTCATGCCTATTCCCCGATCTGTGGGCGACACGGCATGACGCTAGGGAGCGAGTGTGCGTGAATACCAGTGATGTTCACGAATGTTCAACAGGTCACCCTGGAGCAGTACGCCGGTCTGAAAGTCCTTGACCGCAACCCGAAATCCGCGCCATGGTGTCGAACATCCACGCACATCAGGTGAGTTGGAGGCGGCTATGTCCGTAGTCTTCGTAGGAGTCGACCCGAGTTCGAAGAACGGCGAGAGTGCCACCGTGTGGCTCAGTACCGAGACCGGGGAGCTGTTCGTTCAGTCGTACCGGGCCACCGACGAGGAGATCCGCGAGTGCAAGGAAGCCGGCTCAGGGCCTGGCCACTCGACTGAGGTGCCCCCGCACGAGACGATCATCCGGATTCCCGTCAGTGTGCTCCAGATCCTTCAGGAGGCGTGCAGTGCATCAGGTCCCCACCTGGGATGAACTTCTCGGGTCCGCTCAGGTGTCCGCTGTCCATCTGGAGATGCGCGACGCTTACGCCGTCGACTACGAGCAGGGTGCGTTCGCCGACTGGCGTGCGGGGCAGCGGAGTGACCCGGATGACCGCGCGTCCTGGTGGGAGCCCTGGCACACTCTGATCGCCGACACGCTGGCGCGAGGCGTCGTTATCCGCAGGGCGCGGATCGTCTCCGAACCAGTGAGCGAGTACACCCGCTTCCTGCACTACGAGACCTACACCAACATCGTCGCCGGAGAACAGGTCCGGTGGCTGCCCCGACGGCAGGCATCCGCCATCGCCCTCCCGGGCAATGACTTCTGGCTCATCGACGACCGGCTCATCCGCTGGAACCACTTCACGGGCGAGGGTGCGTCGGGGGGCGGGGAGGTCAGCGGAGATCCGGCAGCAGCCCGTCTGTGCGCCGAAGCGTTCGAAGCTGTGTGGGAACGAGCCACCCCGCATGGCGAGTACAAGATCCGATAGCACGAGATCCGGCCAGCTCATGCCCATCTCACCGTCTTCGTCGGCGCACGCAGCGCGCCAAACCGTCGCGCAACGCCTTCGTGACCTACGCCGCGACGCCGATTTGACCGGAAGTGAGCTGGCCAGGATCTGTGGGTGGACCCACCCAAAGACCTCCCGGATCGAGAACGCCAAAACGCCGCCGTCCCCCGACGACATCCGGCGCTGGTGCAATGCCTGCGGCGTACCGGATCAAGCTCCCGACATCGTGGCGCAGTCACAAAACGCCGAAGCCATGTACGTCGAGTGGAAACGGAAGACGGCGGCCGGACTGAAGCAGCTCCAGGAGAGCTACGTTCCGCTCTTCCAGGCCACCCAGGTCTTCCGCGTCTATTCCGGTACCGTAGTCCCCGGTTTCCTCCAGACCGAGGGATACGTGCGGGCCCTCCTGGGCTCCATCTCTTCGTTCCACGAGGTCCCGAATGACGTAGAAGCAGCGGTCGCCGCACGTCTGGAGCGCTCTCGCATCCTGCACGAGCGGACCAAGCGGGTGCTGCTGCTGGTGGAGGAGTCGGTCCTGCGTCACCAGATCGGTGACGCAGACGCCATGGCCGCGCAGCTCGGCTGTCTCCTCACAGCCGGTGCGCTTCCGACCGTCTCGCTCGGGGTGATACCCAGTGCGCGGCGGGACCGCAGTATCTGGCCGATGGAGACGTTCCACATGTACGACGACACCCTGGTGTCGGTGGAACTGCTGTCAGCCCGGGTGACGGTCACGCAGCCGAGCGAGATCACGCTGTATCTGCGCGCGTTCGAGGATTTGCGGTCGATGGCGGTGTACGGGGCGGAGGCCCGCGCGCTCATCGTGCGGGCGATCGAGGCGCTGGCGGCCGAGTAGCCGCCCCGCCTTCCGCTACGACAGCTGATCAGCGCCGATGACGATCACAGTGGCGTCGTCTCGGTATCCGTCTGTCGAGGTCGCTGCCCCGACGATCGCGTCCGCCAGCAACCATGGCTCACCCTTCGGGGTCGGGTCCGTGCTCCTCGAGGTGCTGCTGCATCTGGCGGTCGTGGCGGAGGAGTGCTGCGGCGATAGCCCGGTGCGGACGATCCGGACGCCGCCGCCGGCGGTTACCGGTCCCGATGTGGTCACCGACACGCTCGAGCCAGAGCGAAGCCCCGCGCGGGCGGGGCGGATGGACCTGACGTTGGCCCCGTATGCCCTAGTTCATTCCGTTTTCCATGCCGGGTCGGGCTGCCGTCGTCCCGGCGGCACGTCCCGAGCAGTTGTCGGGTCTGACGCGGGGGGCGCCGGTCGGGTACCGTGAAAGCCAGGAGGGCCCCCGCCAAGGCCGGATACCGAGACGGGAGCCCCTGCAGATAGCCGAGGGTTTCGGCCTGAGCCTCATATGACGGGGCTCAGGTCAGCCCTTGAGCCACCTCCCCAGCTTCCGCGCTGCTCGGACCAGTAGGTCTTCGATGCGCTGCCGCAAGGTCGGTTTGGGCTTTCCGCGACGCCCCATGGGCGCCTCCCCTCAGAACAGTCACCAGTGGTTCCCGGCTGGTGACCTTCTTTTGGGTTCGGGCCGGCCCCGAGGGCGGGGGCCCGGACGCGAATCGTTGAGGGGAGGCGCCACGAAGCGCACCGGTACTCTACCCCCGGCGCCCAGTCGTACGGTCCGTTCCGTCAACTCCCGTACACGAACGTGCTACTTCCGCAGCCCCGGCCCGCCAGGCCGGTGCCGGAACAGACCCCGGGACCGAGCCACTCCCGCTCAGTGAAACCCCGCCCGGGGAAGACGCGAGGTCGTCCTCGAGAGCAACCTGGGTGATGCGTTCGGCGGTGGTTCCGCAGAGAGTGATGGCCGCATCATGTCTGGCGACTCGTGCATGGCTCCGGACGAGAGCCGGATCGCCGCTGCCGAGTGACCCCCGCGCGGGCGGGGCGGATTCGGGCATCCGTCCTCCTGTGGTGGCTCACCCCGGACGATCCCCGCGCGGGCGGGGCGGATCTACGCGTCCGATCCGAAGCAGTCCCCGATGTAGGACGATCCCCGCGCGGGCGGGGCGGATACTTCGTGACCTGGGGCGTTGTCACGTGATCATGCTGTTTTCGTTTACCTGCATTCGGCTGGGGCTCCGTTGGTCCGGTGATCTGTTGGCCCGGGGCTGGGCTGGGCGGGGGCTGGGTGTTCAACGGTATCGGGCGGTGTGGTCGTCGTGGGGTTGTCTGGGTCGATTCCGGTGTCCGGAAGGCGACTTGCCCCGGCTCGGGCTGCGGTGGAGTCGGCCGGGTCCGCTGCCGGTTCAGTGGAACCCCGCCTGGCCGGGGATGCCTGCCCGGTGGTCTTCGAGGGCGGCGTGGAGGATGCGAGCGGCTCGGGTTCCGTAGAGAGCGACCGCCTGGTCGTGGCCCGCGTGGCGGGCGTAGGCGAGGACGAGGCCAGGGTCGGTCTCGGCGTCGGCGCGCACGGCCGCCCGGTCCCAGGCGTCCTCGGGCGCGGTGTCGACGGTGGGGTATTCGACGAGGTCGAGGTCAGTGTTCTGGTTTTCGCGGGCGGTGAGGGCTGCCCGTGCGGCCTGGAACTCGGGGTTCGGCACGGTCGCCTCACGCTCGGCCTGTCCGGGGTTGGGTCCGTGCTGTTCGAGGTGCTGCTGTGTCTGGCGGTCGTGGCGGAGGAGTGCTGGCGGTGACCCGGTGGGCCTGGTCGGGGCGCCGCCGTCCTGCGGTCAGCCGTGCTGATGTGGTCACCGGCACGCTGGAGCCAGAGCTGCACCCCGCGCGGGCGGGGCAGACAGCCACGGGAACGGGGCTCCGTCCACGGTGATCGAACGATCCCCGCGCGGGCGGGGCAGAGACCGCAGCGTCTTTACCGTCGCCGGGGGGCGCCACGAACGACCCCCGCGCGGGCGGGGCGGATTGATGAACACCTCGTGCTCATGCCTGCTGAGGTGAGCGACCCCCGCGCGGGCGGGGCGGGTACTTCGTGACCTGGGGTGTTGTCAGGTGATCTTGCTGTTTTCGTTTACCTGCATTCGGCTGGTGTTCCGTTGGTCCGGGGCTGGGCTGAGGTTCAACGGTATCGGGCGGTGTGGTCGTCGTGGGGTTGTCTGGGTCGATTCCGGTGTCCGGAAGGCGACTTGCCCCGGCTCGGGCTGCGGTGGAGTCGGCCGGGCCCGCTGCCGGTTCAGCGGGGCGGTGCCCGGCCGGGGAAGCCCGCGCGGTGGTCTTCGAGGACGGCGTGGAGGATGCGGGTGGCGGTGGTTCCGTAGAGAGCGACCGCCTGGTCGTGGCCCGCATGGCGGGCGTAGGCGAGGACGAGGCCCGGGTCGGCCTCGGCGTCGGCGCGTACGGCCGCCCGGTCCCAGACGTCCTCGGGCGCGGTGTCGACGGTGGGGTACTCGACCAGGGTCGGTCCGGCAGTCTGGTTCCTGCGGGCGGTGAATGCTGCTCGGGCGGCCTGGAAATCCACGTTCGGCACGGTCGCCTCACGGCCTGTTCGGGGTCGGGTCCGTGCTGCTCGAGGTACTGCTGCATCTGGCGGTCGTGGCGGAGGAGTGCTGCGGCGATGACCCGGTGGGTGTGGTCCGGGTCCTGGAGGATCGGACGACTGCGCGCGGGCGGGGCGGACCCCCGGCTTCCCTCCGGACTCGGGAGAAACCTGAGAACGACCCCCGCGTGGGCGTCGTCCGCCCGCGTGGGGGTGGTCCGCGGGCGAGGGCCCGGCCGGGGGTGGCCTCTTGGGGTGGGTTGGGCATACTGGGTCAGCCCGGCCCGGGCGTGTCTTCTTCGGTCTGCTGGGCCTCGGCGGCGCGCAGTCGGTCCGCGATGCCCTGGCCGAGGTCGGCGACGAGCTGGCGGACGTCGTCCGGCAGGGTTTCGTCGGCTGCGGCGGTCGCCGCGGCGCCCAGGCCGATGAACCTTCGGAGGAAGACCTCGTCATCGTCTTCGGTGTCGGGCATGTGCGGGCCTTTCTCGGGTCAGGTGCCTTCGGGGTGGTCTTCGGTCTGGGTCCAGCCGTGGTCGGGGGCCACGATCTCGATGGGTTCGGCCGCGGCCTGGTCCCGGAGGACGATCGCGGGGGCGGCGAGGCCGAGCAGTGCGAGGAGTGCCAGGGCCCGGCCGAGGTGGTCGTGGTCCCGCCGGTTGCCGGTGGTGCTCATGGGAGTACCGCGTCGAGGATGACGGGCAGGTGATCGGACGCCTTGCGGGTGGCGGGGGTATCGATCGTCCGGTACGCCAGCGGCGTGAAGTGCCTGGTGGTGAGGATGTGGTCGAGCCCCAGCGGGGTTTTCTCGTTGGGGTACCAGTGGCCGCCCGTTCCTCCCTGAGGCGGGCCTGGGGGTCCTCCCAGCCGGAGTCCAGGAGCATTCTGATCGCGCGGCGGTCCATGGCGCCGAAGGTGCCGTCCTCGTTCACGAGCCGGCAGCGGGCGTAGAGGGTGGGAGGCTCGCTGCTCCAGTCCGGGTCCGGATCGTGGAAACCGGAGCAGTTCAGATCGCCCATCAGGATGGAGCGGCGCGGGGCTCCGGGGAAGTCGCCTGCGTGGTCCGTGAGCCAGCTGCCGACCTCTGCCAGCCGCGCCGTGCCGCCCGCGTGGGACAGGTGGGTCGCGAGGACGAGCAAGTCACGGGAATCGTCCCCGGCGTCCACGGGGCGGAAGCGGGCGCGGATCAGGGCGTGGTGGAAGATCTGTGCCGCGGGACGGCGGCGGTCGACGAGCCGCGGCTTCTCCCGCCGGTACAGCAGGGCGGTGAAGTTCAGGCTGTCACCGACGCGGGAGGGCTCCATGGCGACCGGGGTCATCCCGAGCGCGTCCGCGAGGCCGAGCAGCCGACACTCGCCCTGGTGGCCCCCGTAGCTGCACTCCTGAAGGGCGAGGACGTCGGGGCGGAGGGCGGCCAGGACCTCGGTCTGCTTGCGGAGCCGGTTCTCCGAGCCGTCGGGGCCGAGGCCGCCGCAGAGGATGTTCCAGGTGCCGGCGCGCAGCTGCCGCCCGTCGGTCATGAGGACACTCCGAGGTCGAGGCTGAGGCGGATGCCGTTGGACTGTTCGCGGGCCCGGGTGGCCGCGTGGATGCGGGCTTTCTCGTCGGGGTGGACGTAGTCGTCCAGGAATCCGTCCGGGACCCAGCGCAGGTCGGCGGGGGTCGTGGTCGCGGTGTCCGCGATGTCGTCGGTGACGGTGCCGCAGTCGCAGACGATGGTCAGCATGTCGGTGGTGTGGGCCTGGTCGAGGGCGAGGCAGTGCGTGACCGTCAGCCGGATGCCGGTCTCCGCGGCGAGGCCGCGGGCGGCGGCGTCGCCCAGGAGGACGCCGTCGTGGACCTCGCCTCGGGGCATCCGCCACTGAGCGGCGGTACCGGGCTGGCGGACGAGGAGGGTGCGGCCGTCGGGGGCGGTGGCGAGGACGGCGATTTCGACGCGCATAGGGGGTCCCTTGCGATCCGGTGGTGGAGGGAAAGGGGGGCCGCCGGGGGTGCCACGGTTCCGGAGCGCCTGGTACGGCACCCCGGGCGGAGTTGGCCAGCCCGCCCCCTGCCGGGTCGGACAGGGAGGTGTCTCCGGCAGAGGGCGGGCGGTTTCCCGCCCGGGCGGGGGGCGGGGGCTGTGCGGCCAGGCCCGGCCCCGGGCCGGGGACAGGTGGCGTGGGGCCGGGCGGGTACCCGCCCCGGGGGGAGGCGGGGGTTCAGCGCTGCTCGGGCCGGTGGCACCGGCAGTCACAGCGCGGGGTGGCGTCGACGGGGCAGAATTTGCAGGCGTCCATCCGGCACTCGGGCCCGACCTCGACCTGCTCGCCCGGCTCGGGCCGTCGGGGCCAGGTGGTGCCGGTGTACTCGTGGACGTGATCACCGTCGTGCGCCGGGCTCTGCTCGGTGCAGAAGGTCTTCGCGTGCTCCGGATGCAGCTCGCCGCAGAGGCTGAGCACATGGCCGTACCCGGTGGCCTCGGTCAGCCGGGGCACGACGGCTTCTCCACGGGCCCCGCCGGATCGGCGTCGGCAGGGCCCGTACCCGTGTGCAGGAGTTCGGTGGTGACCCGCTGGAAGTTGTGGTGACCGGTGGCCTCAGCGTGGCCGAAGGCCCAGCGGGCGAAGTCCGCCAGCGGCGGCCCGAACGGCGACCGCGCGTCGCACTCCGTGCACTCGACTATCCGGGTCGTGGGCGCACCGTCCACCGGGGTGAGCAGGGTGTCCGGCGATTCCGGGCGCGCAGAGAGGGGCGCAGCCATGATGGCCTCCGAGGGTTCCGAGGGTCAGAACGTGATTGACCTTAGGGAGGCAGATTGCGCATCCGCATGCGGATTGCGCGGAATTGCGCGGACAGTGAGATTAGTGCGCCGGATTGCTCACGCCGGCCCGAGGAAGTTTCGGGCCCGGTCGATCACCCGCTGAGCCCGTCTTCCGAATACCGCCGACTCGGCCATCCAATCCCAGGCTCGCCCATATGTTCGGATTGATTCCTCGTCGTCCAGCCACATCTCGGTGGAGATCGTCTCCACGATCACGAGGCGCTGGTCGTAGATCCAAAACCCGTGGCTCGGAGTGCGCCGTAGTTGCGCGTCGAACGGGACGATCCCCAATTCCACTGTGTCCAGGCCGATCAGGGAGACAAGACGGTCCATCTGGGCAGCATGGACTCCTGCTGGGCACGTCCGCACGTACAGCGCACCTTCCCAGAGCAGGAACCTGAACCGCTTTCCGGGCTCGTACAGGGCCTCCTGGCGACGGATTCGGGCCCGCACCGCAGCCTCTACGTCCGTGGGGATCTGCCGGAACTCGCTGGACGCTTCGAAGCCGTAGCGGGCGTACTCCGCAGTCTGGAAAAGGCCAGGTACCCGGGTGACCTCGGCTCCTCGGATCGTCTGCGTTGCGCGGGTCTCGGTGATCGCGGCTTCCTGCCGCACACGGTGTCCGCCCGCGAGTTGGCGCCGCCAGGACCTGTACTTCGTGTCCAGCCCAGCCAATCGGCCCTTCAGCTCCGCCGCGACCTCGGCGTGACCCACAGCCGCCGCCCACGCAGTGAGGTCGGCGGCAGCCGGGGTCTGTTTGCCGTTCTCCAGCCGGCTCACCTTCGACGGCTGCCAGCCGAGGCGCTCTGCCAAGTTCCTGCCCGTGAGCCCGGCTTCGAGGCGCAGCTCGCGGAGTCGAACGCCGAGGGCGAACCGGGCGGTCTGAAAATCTGTGGTCACATCGTGGAACGTACCTGGCACGCCGGGCCGGCGGTACGGGCGGCGTAGTGCCAGGCGGCGTCCCGGGCCTGGCAGGCCGCGACAACCTCCGTCGGTTCCTCGGTGACGTACACACCAAGGGTCGTGTCGTCCTCGTCGAACGCGAACCGCGCGAGGATCTTCGAGTCGAACAGCCAGAAGTCGTGGTCCGGGAGGCGCAGGCCGGTGGCCCGAGCCCGAGTCATGTACCGGATGTCCTCACCGGCACGGACGTTACCGGGCGCACTGGCGAGTAGAAACCGCTGCCCCTCGGTGACTGGCTCATCGAGCAGGCGGACGCGTTCGAACCGCTTTCCCGCGCCGGTCTGCTGCCTCACGTTCTCCAGCCACTGGCTCGATCCTTCGGCGATGTCGTCCCCTGCTTGCCAGCGCTGCCACTTGGGGCTCTTGCGGTCGGAGGCGTAGCCGCGGCGGGTCTCCAGCCTCCACGCGGTGTGTCGGAACTCCCGGAACAGATGGGCGATCGTGCTGAACGGGCGGAGTTCAGGAGTCTCCGACCGTGGGGCGTAGCGGGTGAGCAGGCTGCGGGGCACGCGGACGAACGTCTCCGTTTCTTTGACGTCACGTAGCTGCGCGAGGTGGCTGGGGTTGGTCTCACGGTCTCCTTGGACGAGGATCTCGTCCGTCTCCGGGATCTCGTACAGGGTGGGGCAGTCGCCTTCGTCGCTGGTTGTGCCGAGAAGTCTGAGCACCATGCGAGGTCCTCCGTTGAGAAGTCGGGACTTCAGAATGCTGTGGATAGCTGCGGTGCATCTGGCAGTTGCGGCAGGTTGCGGAATTCCAACCGGCTCTTGGTGTTGCGCGCAACTAGCCGTGGCCCAGCACGATGATCACCGCAGTGGCGTCATCGCGGTATCCGTCTGTCGAGGTTGCAGCCCCGACGATCGCAGACGCGAGTGCCTGCGGTTCACCCGCCGCGTGCTCCCGCACCAGCGCCTCCAGCACCCCGTGCGGCGCCTGGTCGACGACGCCGTCCGACACCGGCAGCGTCTGCCCGGCCGGGACGGCTGCGACGGCCACGGTCGCAGCCACTGCCGTCGAGAGGTCTGCGGTCAGCCAGTTGGTGTCCAGGGGCGTCCGGTCGACGTCCCCGTTCCGCGTGAGGTACGACGCCGTGTTCTGCGGCGTGGTCCGGGCGTGCAGGGCATGGACGGCCCCGTCCCACGAGTATCTAGCGGCATCGCCGACCCAGGCGAGTACCGTGTCCTCCCCCTCCTCCAGCACGGCCAGGACGGCGGCCCCGGTCGGCTGCCCCGGGTCTGCGACCTGGCGCCCGGCGGCCGTCAGACCCGCGCGGGCGCCGTACAGGGCGCCGTATCGCACGGCGGTCCGCGCGCACAGCAGCCCGACCGTCGGCGCACCGGGCTCGTGCCCGGAGATATCGACAACACACAACCACCCCTCCGGCCGCCGGCCAGAAGACGGAGCGGCTGCCGGCACTGTTCCGTGGGTTGGTGCCCTGACGGCTGACCGCGACGACGATGACGGCCGTGGTGGTCATGGTCTCCCCTGGCGCCGGTGTGACCGCCGACCGTAGCCAGGGAGGTGTATGCACTCGACCCACAGTGTCATCGCGAGAACCACCCCCGCACGGGCGGGGCGGATGTCCTCGCGCCGAAGGCGGGGAAGTGGGACGCCGAACGACCCCCGCGCGGGCGGGGCGGATGAGGGTGCGCAGGCGCTGGGCGGCTGCGCGGAGGAACGACCCCCGCGCGGGCGGGGCGGATAAAGAAGGGCCCCTCATCTCCGCCCCCTCTCGGGAACGATCCCCGCGCGGGCGGGGCGGATACTTCGTGACCTGGGGTGTTGTCACGTGATCATGCTGTTTTCATTTACCTGCATCTGGGGCTGGGGCTCCGTTGGTCCGCGGCGGGGGCTGGGTGTTCAACGGTATCGGGCGGTGTGGTGTCGTGGGGTTGTCTGGGTCGGTTCTGGTGTCCGGAAGGCGGCTTGCCCCGGCTCGACTCGATCGGGGTGTGGTGGAGTCGGCCGGGTCCGCTGCCGGTTCAGTGGAACCCCGCCTGGTGGGGGATGTCTGCCCGGTGGTCTTCGAGGGCGGCGTGGAGGATGCGGGTGGCGGTGGTTCCGCAGAGGGCGACGGCCTGGTCGTGCCCGGCGAGCTGCGCGCAGCTGCGGACGAGTGCCGGATCGGCGTGGGCGTCGGCGCGTACGGCCGCCCGGTCCCACAGGTCCTCGGGCGCTTCCTCGACAGTCGGGTGCTCGACAAGATCGAGTCCGGCAGTCTGGCTTTTCGCGGGCGGTGAATGTTGCTCGGGCGGCCTGGAACTCGGGGTTCGGCACCGTCGCCTCACGCTCGGCCTGTCCGGGGTCGGGTCCGTGGCCCTTGAGGTGCTGCGCCTGGCGGCCGTGGCGGAGGAGTGCCGCGGCATTGACTCCCGGTGCGGATGATCCGGACACCGCCGTCCGCGGTCGGTGGCTTTGATGTGGTCACCGACCCGCTGGACCCAGAGCGGAGCCCCGCGCGGGCGCGGGCAGACAGGGCGAAGGTCCAGACCGACATGGCGACCCCGGGGACGACCCCCGCACGGGCAGGGCGGATAGCCACGCGGCGGCGCGGGTGACGAGGCTTGGCGAACGACCCCCGCGCGGGCGGGGCGGATACGGCGCCCAGCTCCCGGAGGACGTCGACCTCAGAGCGACCCCCGTGCGGGCGGGGCGGATCGGCGCGCGCGGCACCGCGACCCTCCCGCCCTCGGACGATCCCCGCGCGGGCGGGGCGGGTGTCGAAGGTGGCGCGGAACTCTGCCACTACCGGGGACGATCCCCGCGCGGGCGGGGCGGGTACTTCGTGACCTGGGGTGTTGTCACGTGATCTTGCTGTTTTCGTTTACCTGCATTCGGCTGGGGCTCCGTTGGTCCGGTGATCTGTTGGCCCGGGGCTGGGCTGGGGTGGGTGTTCAACGGTATCGGGTGGTGCGGTCGTTGTGGGGTGTCGAGGCTGGTGTCGTCGATGATGTCCGGGACGAGGAGGAGCGGGAGTGGCTCGAACCTCATGACGAACCCGTCCAGCAGCTTCACCGCCTGGTGCGGCATCTGCTCGCCGACGGTGACCGGCGCGCGGCGGCGGACGGCGGGAAGGCGCGGCGGACGGTGGCGGGGATGGCTCCCGGCTACGTCTGCCAGCCCCTGCTCACCCTCACCTCCACCGGCCGTGAGGCTGTGCGGTGACCGCGATGGCGATCGGGGTGACCGACGAGCAGCGGAAGAAGCTGTCGGCGAAGGTCCGTGAGGTGAACAAGCGGTCCGTGGGCAGGCCGCGGTGAGTGTCCTGGCCCTGGTCAGGGCGTTCTGGTATTGGGTGTGCCCGTTGTGCGGGTGTCACGACGACGATGCTGCTGAGGCGTGTGTCTACTGCCTGCCCGACGGCATGTGAGTTTCGGGCGTTCGGGGCCGGGAGGTCAACCCGGGCAGTCACCACCGTCTGGCGGTGATGGCCGCCCGGACCGGGATCACCAGCCCCCTTCTTCTCCTGCTGCCGCTCGCGCTGTGAACGGCAGAGCCCCCTCGGGCCCCCGACGCCCCGTAACGCCAGATGACAGCCGGAGCAGTGACTGCTCATACCGAAAACCCCGCGCGGGCGGGGCGGGGCGGATCCAGATGGTCCGCAGACCGGCCTGGCGTCCACCGAATGTCTGGCGACTCGCGCATGGCTCCGGACGAGAGCCGGATCGCCGCTGCCCAGCTACCCCCGCGCGGGCGGGGCGGAGGTGCTGCTGGTGATCGAGGAGCGACCCCCGCGCGGGCGGGGCGGATGACCCCGACTCGGTCACCGCTCTCCAGGAGTGGGAGCGACCCCCGCGCGGGCGGGGCGGATGCGTAGGGCACGGTCGGGCTGGTGGTCACTCGGGAGCGACCCCCGCGCGGGCGGGGCGGATCCGGGCAGAAGCCGAAGCCTGCGCCCCCGCCGTGAGCGACCCCCGCGCGGGCGGGGCGGATACTTCGTGACCTGGGGTGTTGTCACGTGATCATGCTGTTTTCGTTTACCTGCATTCGGCTGGGGCTCCGTTGGTCCGGTGCTGGGGTGGGTGTTCAACGGTATCGGGTGGTGCAGTCGTTGTGGGTGTGTGGTCGGCTCCGGTACACGGAGCGTGCCATGTCCCCGGTGTGAGGTGAGGTGAGGTGGGGTGTCTGGGGTCTTCGGACGATGACCGGTTCAGTGGAACCCCGCCTGGCCGGGGATGCCTGCCCGGTGGTCTCCGAGGACGGCGTCAAGGGTGCGGGTGGTGGTGGTTCCGCAGAGGGCGACGGCTTGGTCGTGGCCGGCGAGCTGCGCGCAGCTGCGGACGAGGGCGGGGTCGAGGCTGGCGTCGGCGCGTACGGCCGCCCGGTCCCACAGGTCCTCGGGCGCTTCCTCGACAGTCGGGTGCTCGACGAGATCGAGTCCGGCAGTCTGGCTTTTCGCGGGCGGTGAATGCTGCTCGGGCGGCCTGGAACTCCGCGTTCGGCACCGTCGCCTCACGCTCGGCTTGTTGGGGGTCGGGCCTGTGGCCCTTGAGGTGCTGCCTCCACCCGGATCGTCCGAGGAGAGCACCCTGATCCAGGCGGTGGAGTTCGAGGGGGTGATCAGTCCCGGTCGGCATGTGACACTGCCGCAGGGACAGAGCCTGAAGTTCAGCACGACCCTGGTCGGCCGGACCGTCACGGTTTGGGTCAGCCACCGCACCGTCCACGTCCTGCTCGACGGACAGCTCATCCGGACCCGCTCGATGGCCTTCACCGACGCCGACCTTCAGTGGCTGATCATGCGGGGCGGTCGGCCCGGCGGGCCCGAGCCCCGGGGCGGCGTCAGCGCGGACAAACCCCTGGCGCCCGCAACGGTGGTCGAGGTCGAGCGCAAGGCGTCCAAGGACGGCATGGTCTCGCTCGGGCAGACCTCCGTTGCCCTCGGCTCCGAATTGATCGGCAAGCGCGTCACCCTGCGCTTCGACGGCAGCATGATGTACGTCATCCACGCCGGACTCCTGGTCAAGACGCTGCCTGCCCCCATCCCTCACCAGCGACGTGCCAGACTCACTGGTGCCCGGGTCGCCACCACACCGCTGCCAGCGCCCCCGTCCCAGCCACGGCGGGCCATCCGGCGCGTCGGAGCCGACGGCACCTTCGTCGTCGCGCGGCAGAAACTCCGTCCCGGCATCGCACACGCCGGCAAGACCGTCACCGTGGTGATCGAAGAGACCTGCTTCCGTGTCCTCGACGGCGAGGTCGAGATCTCCAGCCACCCACTCAAGGGCAACCCCGTAACCCGCTACCGGGCAGACGCGCGCTGACCCGTCAACCATCACCTGCAACCGTCAAGGATCATGCGAGACACCGTCAAGTAAGTCCCGAGACTGAACTGTCAAGCATCTCCCGGGACCTCACACAGTGCACGGAACAACTGGCCGCCACCGGGGAACACAAATGGCCGTTGACACCCACCCCCGTCGAGCACCCGACCGTCGACACCGCGCCCAAGGACCTGTGGGACCGGACGACCGTACGCACCGACGCCGAGACCGACCCGGCACTCGTCCTCGCCTACGCCCGCCATGCGGGCCACGACCAGGCGGTCGCTCTCTACGGAACCACCGCCACCCGCATCCTCCACGCCGTCCTCGAAGACCACCGGGCAGGCTTCCCCGGCCGGGCACCGCCCCGCTGAACCGACAGTGGACCCGGCCGACTCCACCACACTCCGTACCAGGGCAAGTCGCCTTCCGCACACCGGAACCGACCCAGACAGCCCCACGACGACCGCACCGCCCGATACCGTTGAACACCCAGCCCCCGCCGCGGACCGACGGAGCACCAGCCCCGGATGCAGGTAAATGAAAACAGCATGATCACCTGACAACACCCCAGGTCACGAAGTATCCGCCCCGCCCACGCGGGGGTCGTCCCCGAGGTCGTCATGTCGGTCTGGACCTTCGTCCTGTCTGCCCGCGCCCGCGCGGGGCGCAGCTCTGGGTCCAGGTCGGTGACCATGTCGGAGCCGCCGACCGCGGACGGCGGCGTCCGGATCGTCCGCACCGGGTTATCGCCGCGGCCCTCCTCCGCCACGACCGCCAGACACAGCAGCACCTCGAACAGCACGGACCTGATCCCCAGCAGGCCGAGCGCGAGGCGGCCGTGCCGAACACGGAGTTCCAGGCCGCCCGAGCAGCATTCACCGCCCGCGGGAACCAGACTGCCGGACCCACCCTCGTCGAAAACCCCATGGCCGAGGAGCGCCCGAGGACCTGTGGGACCGGGCGACCGTACGCGCCGATGCCGAGGCCGACCCGGCACTCGTCCGCGCCTACGCCCGCCACGCAGGCCACGACCAAGCGGTCGCCCTCTACGGAACCACCACAAACCATGTCCTCGACGCCATCCTCGAAGACCACCACGCAGGCATCCCCACCCAGACACCGCCCCACTGGACCAACAGCGGACCCAGCCGACTCCATCACACCCCGAGCCGGGGCAAGTCGCCTTCCAGACACCGGAAGGCGACCAGACACCCCACAACAACCACACCGCCCGATACCGTTGAACCCCACCCCAGCCCCGGGCCAACAGAGCACCGGACCGACGGAGCCCCAGCCGGATGCAGGTAAATGAAAACAGCATGATCACGTGACAACACCCCAGGTCACGAAGTATCCGCCCCGCCCGCGCGGGGGTCGTCCGACGCCGACGTCGGTACGGGCGGCCTGCTCCAGATCCGCCCCGCCCGCGCGGGGGTCGTCCCCGGATCCGCTCCATCTCCCTCCGCCCCCGGAGATCCGCCCCGCCCGCGCGGGGGTCGTCCTTTTTGGGTGGGGCGCGGCGGTAGCTCGGTCCACGTCGTCGACGGGGACTCCACCAGCCAATCCGCTCCGCCCGCGCGGGGTGCAGCTCTGGCTCCAGCGTGCCGGTGACCACATCAGCACGGCTGACCGCAGGACGGCGGCGCCCCGACCAGGCCCACCGGGTCACCGCCAGCACTCCTCCGCCACGACCGCCAGACACAGCAGCACCTCGAACAGCACGGACCCAACCCCGGACAGGCCGAGCGTGAGGCGACCGTGCCGAACCCCGAGTTCCAGGCCGCACGGGCAGCCCTCACCGCCCGCGAAAACCAGAACACTGACCTCGACCTCGTCGAATACCCCACCGTCGACACCGCGCCCGAGGACGCCTGGGACCGGGCGGCCGTGCGCGCCGACGCCGAGACCGACCCTGGCCTCGTCCTCGCCTACGCCCGCCACGCGGGCCACGACCAGGCGGTCGCTCTCTACGGAACCCGAGCCGCTCGCATCCTCCACGCCGCCCTCGAAGACCACCGCGCGGGCATCCCCGGCCAGGCGGGGTTCCACTGAACCGGCAGCGGACCCGGCCGACTCCACCGCAGCCCGAGCCGGGGCAAGTCGCCTTCCGGACACCGGAGTCGACCCGGACAACCCCACGACGACCGCACCGCCCGATATCGTTGAACACCCAGCCCCCCGCCGCGAACCAACGGAGCACCAGCCCGGAATGCAGGTAAAGGAAAACAGCATGATCACGTGACAACGCCCCAGGTCACGAAGTATCCGCCCCGCCCGCGCGGGGGTCGTTCCACCCATGCGTCGTCCGGCCGCCCGGACCGACGGTCCGCCCCGCCCGTGCGGGGGTCGTCCCCGGGGTCGTCATGTCGGTCTGGACCTTCGCCCTGTCTGCCCTCGCCCGCGCGGGGCTCCGCTCTGGGTCCAGCGGGTCGGTGACCATGTCGGAGCCGGTGACCGTCGTTGGCGGCGTCCGGATCGTCCGCACCGGGTCATCGCCGCAGCACTCCTCCGCCACGACCGCCAGGCGCAGCAGCACCTCGAACAGCACGGACCCAACCCCCAACAAGCCGAGCGTGAGGCGGCGGTGCCGAACGCGGAGTTCGAGGCCGTCCGGGCAGCCCTCACCGCCCGCGAAAACCAGAACACTGGCCACACCCTCGTCGAGTACCCCACCGTCGACACCGCGCCCGAAGACGCCTGGGACCGGGCGGCCGTACGCGCCGATGCCGAGGCCGACCCGGCACTCGTTCTCGCCTACGCCCGCCACGCAGGACACAACGCAGCCGTCGCCCTCTACGGAACCACCGCCACCCGCATCCTCCACGCCGCACTCGAAGACCACCGCGCGGGCATCCCCGGCCAGGCGGGGTTTCACTGAACCGGCAGCGGCCCTTCCGCAGGCCTGCTCCGGTACTCGCCTGGCGGGCCGGGACTGCGGAAGTACCCGTTCGTGTACGGCCTTGGTACTGGTGGGCTCGCCTATTCAACTGTCGCCAGTTCCGCCTGGGGCCAGCCTGCTGGTGACCGTACGTGGTCGTCGGCGTAGCGACTCCAGTCTTCTCCGACCTCGGATGCGAGGCGGGTCGCGATGACGTCGTGGTAGCCGAGGGCGTCGACGACGGGGCGGGCATCTCCAGGACCCACTGTGGCGGATCGCTCCGGTCCAGGTGGCGGCTGTGGGGACGCCGAGGTCGTTGAGCTGACCGGAGAGGGCAGCCGTTCTTCACGGTGGCGTCGGCGAGGGCGAGCCAGGCCGACATCGACGCCGCGGGCTCAACGAGTCACCCCGGCAGGTCGCGACACCTGGTTGCGGCACTAACCTGCGGTGGTGACCGGAACCGAGCTGGATGAGTTGATCGTTGCCGACGGCGCGGCGCTGCGCGCGTGGCTGCTGGACAACCACACCGCCTCTCCTGGCGTGTGGCTCGCCCTGACCAGGAAGGGCGGCACCGTTACCACGCTGACCTGGCAGCAGACGGTCGACGAGGCACTGTGCTTCGGCTGGATCGACGGGCAGGCCCGCAAGCGCGACGAGGAGAGCTCTTGGCGGCGGTTCACCCCGCGCCGGCCCCGTAGCGTCTGGTCCCAGCGCAACGTCGCCAATGTGGCCCGGTTGGAGGCGGCTGGCCTGATGCAGCCCGTCGGCCGCGCCGCGGTCGACGCCGCGAAGGCCGACGGGCGGTGGACGGCCGCCTATGCGCCGTCATCGGAAGCGGAGGTGCCGGCCGACCTGTGCGTCGCGATCGCCGCCGACCCAGCGGCGCAGGCGATGTTCGAGGTACTCACCAAGACCAACCGCTTCGCCCTCATCAGCCGGGTCAATGCCGTCAAGCGGGCCGAGACGCGAACCCGGAAGATCGCCGAGTGCGTGGCGATGCTGGTCCGGCACGAGACGGTCCACCCGCAGAGAGCCAGGCCAGAGGACCCGCCGGCGTTGTGACCGGGCTCCTGCCGGAACGGACAAACCCAGCCTATTGAGCGGAACTTTTCTCGAAGCCCTGCCTCGTCCGCTTCAAGACGGGTGAAGGTCTCCGCTGGTGCGCGGTCGGCCGTATCGTTCGACGAGGGCGTTGCCGATCGAGGCCAGGCGGTCTCGGACCCTCGGAGGGCCGGTCACCTCGACCCATTCGACCAGCCCGGAGAGCTCGCCGGCGAGGATGGACTCATTGGGGCCGCGGATCACGACCTCGATGCGGCCATCGGTCGTGGAACCTCCCACGTCGAGCCGGTCGCCGAGCGCCATCCGGAGTATGCCTATTCCGTCGGGTGTGCATACCGCCTGGACCTCCAGCGGAGTTCGTTTGCGATCGACCTCTTTGGCGGTCTCATTCCAGCTCTCGGCAAGGTCGAAGTCCCCGGGGCGGTGCACAGGGTCGCCGGTCGGGTCGGCGGACGACACGCGGTCGATCCGGAAGACCCGTCGGCCGGTCTCGGTGTTGGAGACGAGGTACCACACAGGACCTTTGGCGACGATGCCCAGCGGGTGGACGGTTCTCCGGGTTTCGACGCCTTTGCTGTCGACGTAGCCGAGCAACACCTGGACACCGCTGATCACCGCGTCCTGGAGTTCGTCGAGGAAGCGAGGCGGCCGGTGCTCGATCCGGCTCGCCCCCCATCGCTGCGGGTCTACGACCAGCGACGCCGCCGCTGCCTCGGCCTGCACCTGGAAGGGCTTCGGTAGAGCATGGACGAGCTTGCGCAGAGCTGCCTTCATCGCCGGCGTCGCATCCGAGGCCGGACCGACAGCCAGGAACAGGGCGCGTGCCTCACTGGCGGTCAACCCGGACAGGTCGGTACGAGCACCGCCCACCAGGCGCCAGCCGCCACCTCGGCCCTGCACGGAGTACACGGGCACCCCGGCCATGGCCAGGGCGTCGAGGTCACGGCGGGCGGTGCGCTCGGAGACGTCCAGCTCTCGGGAGACCTCCGCGGCTGTCACCTGCTCGCGCCGTTGGAGCAAGAGGAGTATGGCCACCAGCCGATCGGATCGCATACCGACAAAACTCTCATAAAAACTGGTCATGAGGTGACCGGTTTGGGGAGCAAGCTGGCGACATGGCCTCATCGAGGAGGTCGACCGCCAGCGAACGCCCCCAGAGAGAGGAAATGCAGTGTTCAATCAAGCAGAATTTCCTGAGCCCACCCTCATCCAGGTCAACGGTGTGGAGCTCGAAGTCTTCGAGGCAGGCCGGGAGAACAAGGGCAAGCCCATCGTGCTCTGCCACGGCTGGCCGGAGCACGCCTTCTCCTGGCGTCACCAGATGCCCGTCCTCGCAGCGGCTGGCTACCACGTCATCGCACCGAATCAGCGGGGTTATGGCAACTCATCCCGCCCGACCGAGGTGACGGACTACGACATCGAACACCTGACGGGTGACCTCGTCGCGCTCCTGGACCACTATGGCTACGAGGACGCCACCTTCGCCGGCCATGACTGGGGTGCGTTCGTCGTCTGGGGACTGACCCTGTTGCACCCCGACCGGGTGAACAAGCTGATCAACCTGAGCCTGCCTTACCAGGAGCGCGGAGAAACGCCGTGGATCGAGGTCATGGAAACCTTCCTCGGCGGCGACTTCTACTTCGTCCACTTCAACCGGCAGCCGGGCGTCGCGGACGCCGCATTTGATGCCAACACCTCTCAGTTCCTCCGCAACCTTTACCGGAAGAACGTGCCCCCCGCACCCCCTGAGCCGGGCATGGCATTTATCAACCTCGCCGAGGCGGAAACACCACTCGGTGAGCCCATCATGAGCGACAGCGACCTGGCCGTCTACGTCTCCGCGTTCGAGACGTCTGGATTCACGGGCGGCATCAACTGGTACAGGAACCTCGACCGCAACTGGCACCAGCTGGCGGACGCGGACCCGATCATCAAGCAGCCCGCCCTCATGATCTACGGCGACCAGGACTTCGCGATCCCGAGATTCGAAAGACTGGCAGAGTTCGTGCCCAACGTGGAAGTGGTCGGCCTGGACTGCGGTCACTGGATCCAGGAGGAAATGCCAGAAGAAACCAACCAGGTGATTTCGGAATGGCTGGAACGGATCCGCCCCGCCCGCGCGGGGGTCGTCCGGCAAGGGCGTCACCTACAAGGACCGCCGCCCCGTCTGCCCCGCCCGCGCGGGGGTCGTCCCTGCAGGCCGGCACCATCGCGGCGATTCTCGTGATCCGCCCTGCCCGCGCGGGGGTTGTCCGTTGTGTTGGTGTGGGTGGGTCAGGAGGTGGAGGGGCGCTTGCGGTAGCGGGTGGCGTACGCGGTTGCGGTCTCGCCCGGGGTCGGGGCGGGCAGCGCGGCTTGGACCGCGGCCGTCAGGGCGGTGTGGGCGGGGCCGGGCCGCCGGGGTCAGGGGGCGGCGCCGGATCGTGGCCAGGTGCTGTAGGCGGCGCGGGTGAGGTGCTCCAGCGGACATTGACGAGCTCCAACGGAAGATCAGCAGGCTGGAGCAGCGCAGCGTCGAACTGACCTCCGCGTTGGAGGAGGCCCGATCCGATCTCGATGCCGCGAGGGAGGCCAACCGGGACCTGACCAGGGCTCTGAACCAACGCGGCTGAGGCGGTCCAGGTTGTCGCGTGCCGTCGATGGCGGCACGCGACAACCTGAGTCACTTCCCTGCGCGCATCAGCAGATGCCCCCGGCGAAAGCGCTCACCGTCGCATGGCTCACGCAGCATCCGGCCGATCTCGGTGAAGCCGGCCTCACCGGCCAGCCCCGCGAGGCCGTCGATCGGCCACCGGTAGGCCGTCGCCACTTTGTGGTCGAACGCCGTGGCCGGCTCGCCTTCCGACTCGAAGAAGGCGAGCAGGAGAGTTCCCCCGGGCGCGAGTACCCGACGGAACTCGACGAAGTACGGCGGCACGTCCTGCGGCGAGGCGTGAATGACCGAGTACCAGGACACGATGCCTTGCAACTGGCCATCGGCCAGGTCTAGGGCGTCCATGGAACCGACCTCGAACCGCAGGTCCGGGTATGTCTCGCGGGCGAGACCGATCAGCACCGGCGACAGGTCGACGCCGAAGACGTCCAGGCCCAGATCCCGCAGGTGCGCAGTAACAGGTCCAGGGCCGCATCCCAACTCGGCGACGAGCCCGGAGCCGGCGGCCCGCACATCCTCAGCGAACGCGCCGAGCACCGCGCGATCCAGCGGAAAAGTGTGGAGGTCATTGCGCGGCAATTCGGCATAGCGAATAGCGACGGCATCGTAGGCATCAGCTGTCGCACGGTGATACGAGGAAAGGTCAGTCACAAACGAGGACCCTATTGATCCGAAATGCTTTGAGTTCAGGCTCGTTGATGGGGTGTGAGTGATCTGGTGGGGGACGCGCGGGCCTGGTCGCCGGATGCGCAGGAGGCTGTGCGGTTGCTGGCGGTGTCGGCGCTGGTGGAGGGGCGGGACCGGATGGAGGTTGCCGCTCTGTTCAAGGTATCGGTCAGGGCGGTGGACAACTGGTGGGCGAGGTGGCAGGCCGGTGGACGGGACGCATTGCTGTCGCGCCCGCGAGGCCGCCGTGTGGGTGAGCATCAGGTCCTGTCGGAGGCCGAACAGGCCGCGGTCCGGCAGGCCGTCCTCGATCACACGCCCTCCAGCCTGGGGCTTTCCGGTCAGCTGTGGACGCGGGGGCAGATAGGCCGGCTGGTCTTCAAGCTGTACGGGGTCCGCTTCACCGAGCCCGGGGTGGGCAAGTACCTCAAGCGCTGGGGACTGACCTTCCAGCGTCCGGACAAACGGGCCGTCGAGCAGGATCCGGAAGCGGTCCGGACCTGGCACGAGGAGACCTGGCCGACGATCCGGACCCGGGCGAAGGCCGAGAACGGCGAGATCCTGTTCGCCGACCAGGTCGGGATCCGATCGGACCAGGTCACCGGCCGCACCTGGGGCGCCAAAGGCACCACTCCGGCCGTCCGCCGCACCGGGAACCGCTTCTCCGTGAACGCGATGTCCGCGATCAGCACCAAGGGCCGTATGCACTTCATGGTCTTCACCGAGACCTTCGACGCGAAGGTCATGTGCCGCTTCCCTGCCCGGCTCGTCGGCCACTTCGACCGCAAGGTTCACCTGATCGTCGACCGGCACCCGGCCCACCGCTCGAAGACCGTACGGGACTGGCTCACCGCCCACGAAGACGAGATCGAGCTGCACTTCCTGCCCTCGTACTCACCCGAACTGAACCCGGACGAGCTGGTCAACGCCGACCTCAAACGCAGCCTGCCCCACACCCACCGGGCCCGGAACCAGACCGAACTCGCCGCCGAAACCCGCAGATTCTTCCACAGGCGCCAGCGTCAGCCACACATCGTCCGTGGCTACCTCGCCGGTCCCCACGTCCGCTACGTCTTGGACGAGAACCCCTTGAGTTTCTGATCAATAGTAGTGCTTCGTGACGTCGGGTGATCTCGGCTGGTAGCGGCATCCTGCTGGTATGAGGCTCGGGGAGGTGGAACGGCTCCAGGGTGAATTGTCGGAGTTCGTTGCCGATGTGTTCGCCGTCATCACCCCCGGAGGGGTAGCAACCGGCAGCAGGAAGAAGAAGGGGAGAAGAGGGGGCTGGTGGTCCCGGTCCGGGCGGCCGCCACCACCTGGCGGTGGTGACCGCCCGGGCTGACCTCCCGGCCCCGAGCGCCCGAAACTCACATGTCGTCGGGCAGGCAGTAGACGCATGCTTCGGCGGTGTCGTCGTTGTGGCACCCGCACAGCGGACACACCCAGAACCGGGGCGCCCTGACCAGGGCCAGGACACTCACCGCGGCCTGCTCACAGACCGCTTGTTCACCTCACGCACCCGCTCCGACAACTTCTTCCGCTGCTCGTCGGTCAACCCGATCACGGTCGCGTTCACCGCACAGCCTCACGGCCGGCGGAGGTGGGGGTGAGGAGGGGCTGGCGGACATGGCCGGGGGCCATCTCCGCCAGCGTCCGTCGGGCCTTCCGGCCGGCCGCCGCCGCACGCTCGTCACCGTCGGCGGCCAGGTGCCGCACCAGGCGGTGGAAGCGGGCCTCGAACTCCGACTCGTCGCTGTAGCCGGTGCCGTCACGGCCGCTGGCGTCCTCCTCGTCCTGGACGTCATCGACGACACCGGCCTCGACCCGCAGGGGAGTACGCCGCTCGGCGGGACGGCGCTCGGCCGGACCCGGGTTGAAGACCGGGACAAACCCATGCAGCCCCGCAGCGGTCGGCCGCCGGTCCCCGGACCAGGACTGGCCCGTCGACCCCCCGGCCGTGCCGAGGGTGTCGCGATCGAGACCGGCGCCCAGGGTCCGTCCCCGCCGGAACACCCCGGCCACCCCTTCGCCCAGGACGTCTACGACATCACCCACCTGCGCCCGGCCCCCGACCGCCTCACCCTCCACCTCGCCGAGCACTCCTGGATCGACGTCCTGGACCTGCTGCTCCCCGAACCCGACGACCTCGACGCCCTGCTCCCCGTCGGCGAGGCCCTGGCCGTGGCCGGTGTCCCCGGACTGCGCGCCCGGCCCATCCACCGGGGAGCCGAGCTGTACCGGCCGGGCCTGGCGGCTACCGTCGCCGTGTACGTCCCGCCGGGTGACGTCCCCGGACTCCACCGTGTCCTCGCCGAACGGGCCCACGGCCCGTGCTCGGCCCCGACTGGACCGCCCATGCGCCACTGCTCGCGCTTGCGGTGCCAGTAGACGAGGTCGGTGCCGGCCACCGAGTACGTGCCTCGGTGTGGACCCGGTGCCCGGGTGGTGCGGTGTCAGAGGAGGGTGACAGTTCCGGCTGCCTGGGCGGGGGCGAGGTTAGTGATCCCGTTGGCCTCGGCGGGGGTGAACACGGCCTGGTAGCCCGCAAGGAGTTCGCCGATGCTCTGGACGAGGCCGTCGGTGTCGCAGGAGGCGTGGCCGGTGCCGTCGGTGACCGCGGAGCACAGTGGTTGGCCGGTGACGGTGGTGAAGGCGATGGTGGCGTCCGGGACCGGGCGGCCGCCGGTGAGGGTCAGGGTCGCGGTCAGGCCGCTGACCCCCGGCGGCAGGGGCAGCAGCCGCAGCCGGGCGGTCCCCGCGGCCAGGCCCGTCGGTGCCTGGCGGACGTTGGCCGGGTAGTCGCAGAGATCGGCATCGACCCGGTAGAGGAGGCCGGCGGGGCAGGGCGAGACGACGGTGGTGCCCCCGGCACAGGTCTCGAAGTTCGCGGGGGTGCTCCCGTCGGCCGTGCGGGTCCAGCCGCCGCACGGATATCCGGCGGACCGGCCACCGGCGGATGTGGCCGGGGCCGGGCCCGCTGCGGCGAGGACGATCGCCGCTGCGGCGAAGAGGACACCGCCCCGACGGCGGATACGGCAGATCCCTGTCATCAGCGCGCTCCTCATCATCCGGCCTGCACCACGGGCACCTTCCGCTCCCAGACTTACTCCCGGGCGCCCTCCGGTGCCTGTTGCAGGCAGCACCCGGGTGATGGGTCCCGGCCGGCCGGGAGGCCGCCGGCCCGCAGGGGGAAAAGACACGTCCGCCACCGGGCAGGCGGGGGCTGCCCCCTGGGGGGCCTGTCGGAGCAGGCCATTGGCCGATACCGCCCTTCCCGTGTCCGTCCGCTGCTTCCCGGAACCCAGGGCGTCTGCCGCCCCGGGAGGAGCCAGGCGCCTTCCTACCAGGCGATGACGACGTGGCCGCCGCTGCCGTCCTGCCCGCTGCCGCCGGGGGCGCTGCTGCTTCCCGGGAGGGCGTCGGTCTTGGGGTACTCGTCGCCGGAGCGTTCGACGACCGCCCC
The DNA here is from genome assembly GCF_005519465.1 of Streptomyces clavuligerus. Taxonomy (NCBI): domain Bacteria; kingdom Bacillati; phylum Actinomycetota; class Actinomycetes; order Kitasatosporales; family Streptomycetaceae; genus Streptomyces; species Streptomyces clavuligerus. The sequence continues at coordinate 226,063 of NZ_CP027859.1, forward strand.
TTCGCCGCCCCTGCCACCGCTTCCTCCGGTCCCGCCGCCCTGGCGCAGCCTGCGCGGGAGCCGGTACTCGATGTTCCCGGGGAGGGTCACGCTGATGACGCTGACCGGGGTGCCGGTCCCCGCGGCGCCGCCGGTGCTGTGGTCACCGCCCCGAGGTTTCTGGCCGGGGCTACCGTCGGTGCCGCCCGTGCCGGGGGGCGGCGTCGATTCCGTCGCGGGCCTCCTCACCGGAGCCCCGGCACAGGTTGACCGCCCCGCCCAACCCTCCATAACCGCCGGCAGCGCCCGCGCCGTACGGCGGCGCGCCGGTGATCCCGGTCCGGGTGGCCGCCACCGCCTGGTGGTGACCGTCCGGGCTGGCCTCCCGGCCCCGAGCGCCCGAAACTCACGTGTCGTCGGGCAGGCAGTAGACACACGCCTCAGCAGCGTCGTCGTTGTGACACCCGCACAGCGGGCACACCCAGAACCACAGCGCCCTGACCAGGGCCAGAACACTCACCGCGGCCTGCTCGCGGACCGCTTGTTGACCTCACGGACCCGCTCCGGCAGCTTCTTCCGCTGCTCGTCGGTCAACCGGGGCACGGTCGCGGTCATCGGGCACCCCCACGACCGGCGGAGGTGGAGGTGAGGGTGAGCAGGGGCTGGCGGACATGACCGGGGGCCATCTCCGCCAGCGTCCGCCGCTCCTTCCGGCCGGCCGCCGACGCGCGCTGGTCACCGTCGGCGGTCAGGTGTCGGACGAGACGGTGGAGCTGCTGGGCGGGGTCGTCGTGGGGTTCGAGCCACTCCCGCTCCTCCTCGTCCTGGACGTCGTCGACGACACCGTCCTCGACCCGCAGGGGAGTACGGCGCTCGGCGGGACGGCGCTCGGCCGGACCCGGGTTGAAGACCGGGACAAACCCGCCGACGGCCCGCCGGTGGACCCCGGCCCCTGACTGGGGCTGGTTCTGGCCCGCCGACCCGCTGGCTGTGCCGAGGGTGTCGCGGTCCAGACCGGCGCCCAGGGTCCGGCGGCGCCGGAACACCCCGGCCGCCTCGTCGTCCCGGGCGACCGCCTCCTCGATATCCCGCGCCTGAGCGGTACCGAGCTCACGGAGCTCACCGGCCAGCAGACCGCCGCGGACCATGTCGTCCTCACCCCGGTTCAGGTCCATCCCCTCCAGGTCCCGCAGCGCGAGCCCGCAGCACGCCGCCCGCGCAGGACACGACCGGCAGACCTGCAGCAGTACGGGCGTACGGGCCTTCCAGGCCGCGTACGGCTCACACTCACCACGAAACCACTCCACCCGGCCCGCACCAGAAGCAGGAGCACCACACAGGCACTCCTCCGCCTCGCCCGCCAGCGCGTCAGCGTCCTGTTCGCCATGCTCCGCGACGGAACCTTCTACGAGTCCCGAACCCCCACCGCCGCCCTCGCCGCATAACCACCACAAACACCTATACACCCGGCACCACATCCTTGACGAAGGACATAGAGACACCCCCCGCGACGGTCACTCCGGCAGATACCGTGCACCTACCCAGACCGCACCACACAAGGACCAGCCGCGAATGCAGGTAAACGAAAACAGCATGATCACCTGACAACGCCGCAGGTCACGAAGTGTCTGCCCCGCCCGCGCGGGGGTCGCTCGCTGGGCGAGTCCGAGCGGATCTGTCTGGGGATGTCTGCCCCGCCCGCGCGGGGGTCGCTCTGCTCCAGGCAACCGTCGAGACACCGGGGTTCGGTCTGCCCCGCCCGCGCGGGGGTCGCTCCAAGGAGACCCGGTGAGCGAGCCCGAGCACGACATCCGCCCCGCACACGCGGGGGTCGCTCCCGTGTCCCGTGCCGTTCAAAGAGCTACGGCGGGCGGCGGGCGGGCCGCGGTCATCGGGCACCCCCACGACTGGTGGAGGTGGGGGTGGGGGTGAGGAGGGGCTGGAGGACATGGCCGGGGGCCATCTCCGCCAGCGTCCGCCGGGCCTTCCGGCCGGCCGCCGCCGCGCGCTGGTCACCGTCGGCGGCCAGGTGCCGGACGAGACGGTGGAACTGCTGGGCGGGGTCGTCGTGGGGTTCGAGCCAGTCCCGCTCCTCCTCGTCCTGGACGTCGTCGACGACACCGGCCTCGACCGGCGGGGGAGTACGGCGCTCGGCCGGGCCCGGGTTGAAGACCGGCACAAACCCGCCGACGGTCGGCCGCCGGTCCCCGGACCCGGACTGGGGCTGGTTCTGGCCCGCCGACCCGCTGGCCGTGCCGAGAGCGCCGCGGTCGGGTCCGTCCCCGCCGGAACACCCCGGCCGCCTCATCGTCCCGAGCGACCGCCTCCTCGATATCCCGCGCCTGAGCGGTACCGAGGCCGCGGAGCTCACCGGTCAGCAGCCCGCCACGGACCATGTGATCCTCACCCCGGTTCAGGTCCATCCCCTCCAGGTCCCGCAGGGCGAGCTCACGGCACGCCGCCCGCGCCGGACACGACCGGCAGACCTTGAGCAGTACGGGCGTCCGGGCCTTCCAGGCCGCGTACGGCTCACGCTCACCACGAAACCACTCCACCCGGCCAGCACCAGGAACAGGAACGGGGGCGCTGGCGCAGGCGGCACCGGCATCCACCCGCGCCTGAAAAACCGGACGCCGGGTGATCCGCGCGAGAACAGGAGAGTCGGGGTCCGGCCGCAACCAGTCAGGCGTGCTGTCGTGCGCAGGCTCGGGTTCGGCGGCGTCACCGCCGGACGGAACCGGATGTGTGAGAATCACGGACACAGGTGTTCCTTTCACGAGGTAGGGCCTGTGATCGCGCCGCCCGGAGGGTCAGAGTTTCGGGCGGCGCACCTCCATGTTCAGGGGCATCCTGCAGTCCCACACCCACCACCAACACGACCCCCGTACAGGCGAGTTGATGACGGATGGGCAGCACAGGAGCACAGTCAGAAGCACGGACGGTGCGGGTGAGTACGACTGTCCCCGTGGCTCTCGGGGGCAGCAGCCGACCCTGGAGCACGGCGGCCGACGGCCGGGCCGCGGGCGTTCACACCGAGGCGGCGCAGGGACCTGTTCAGAACCCGGTACAGGGCATGCCAGGCCCAGCCAGACATCCGGAGATCCGTGCACGGGCGGCTTCCTTCCGGAACACCCCCCGCACTGGTCATGCCGACGGATACCGTGCACCTACCCAGACTGGACGACACAAAGGCCGGCCCGGAATGCAGGTAAACGAAAACAGCATGATCACCTGACAACACCCCAGGTCACGAAGTATCCGCCCCGCCCGCGCGGGGATCGTCCGTCGTTTTCGGTTCCTTGCTGGCTTCCCTTGCCATCCGCCCCGCCCGCGCGGGGATCGTCCAGAAGGGCCTCTTCGCTATCGCCCTGTTGCTGTATCCGCCCCGCCCGCGCGGGGATCGTCCCCCTCCGGGACTGACAAGGGACCCGGGACCCTCATCCGCCCCGCCCGCGCGGGGGTCGCTCGCGTCCTCTTTGGAGCGGCCTGGCTGGCCGCGTATCCGCCCTGCCCGTGCGGGGGTCGTCCCCGGGGTCGCCATGTCGGTCTGGACCTTCGCCCTGTCTGCCCGCGCCCGCGCGGGGCTCCGCTCTGGGTCCAGCGGGTCGGTGACCACATCAAAGCCACCGACCGCGGACGGCGGTGTCCGGATCATCCGCACCGGGAGTCAATGCCGCGGCACTCCTCCGCCACGGCCGCCAGGCGCAGCACCTCAAGGGCCACGGACCCGACCCCGGACAGGCCGAGCGTGAGGCGACGGTGCCGAACCCCGAGTTCCAGGCCGCCCGAGCAACATTCACCGCCCGCGAAAAGCCAGACTGCCGGACTCGATCTTGTCGAGCACCCGACTGTCGAGGAAGCGCCCGAGGACCTGTGGGACCGGGCGGCCGTACGCGCCGACGCCCACGCCGATCCGGCACTCGTCCGCAGCTGCGCGCAGCTCGCCGGGCACGACCAGGCCGTCGCCCTCTGCGGAACCACCGCCACCCGCATCCTCCACGCCGCCCTCGAAGACCACCGGGCAGACATCCCCCACCAGGCGGGGTTCCACTGAACCGGCAGCGGACCCGGCCGACTCCACCACACCCCGATCGAGTCGAGCCGGGGCAAGCCGCCTTCCGGACACCAGAACCGACCCAGACAACCCCACGACACCACACCGCCCGATACCGTTGAACACCCAGCCCCCGCCGCGGACCAACGGAGCCCCAGCCCCAGATGCAGGTAAATGAAAACAGCATGATCACCTGACAACACCCCAGGTCACGAAGTATCCGCCCCGCCCACGCGGGGATCGTTCGGACTTTAACGCGCTTTCCATTCTTCTCAGCATATCCGCCCCGCACGCGCGGGGATCGTTCGCTGCGTGAGCAGCGGGAGGCTCATGGGCTGACACCCGCCCCGCCCGCGCGGGGGTCGTCCCCGGTGGATGACCGACTGCCCGAACTGCGGCTCATCCGCCCCGCCTGTGCGGGGGTCGTTCTGCTCGCGCTCCCAGCCGGGGCCACCACGGTGCGTCTGCCCCGCCCGCGCGGAGCCGGTTCTCGGAGCCGTCGGGGCCGAGGCCGCCGCGGAAGGTGTTCCAGGTGTTGGCGGGCAGTTGCTGCTGCCCGTTGGTCATGAGGATGCTCCGGCTCCGAGGCGCAGCGACACCACGCCGTTGGTCTGGGCGTGGTAGGCCGTGTGAATCCGGGTCTCCTCGGTGTCGGTGACGTAGTCGCCGACGAATCCGAAGGGAATCCAGCGCACCTTGGTCACGGTGGTCGCGCTGTCGGGGACGGCTGCTGCTTCGCGTTCGGTGGAGGTGAGGCGCCCGCCGTCGCAGACGAGGACCACGCGCTCCTCGCCGCCGGTGTTGGTGTCGGCGGGTGTGTGGTCGATGCCGAGGATCGTGGTGACCGGCCGGTGGAGGCCGGTCTCCGCGGCCAGGGCCTGGGCGGGGATCTCGCCCAGGGGGCGTGTGTCGGTGTGGGTGGCGGTGGGCAGGCGCCAGCGGGTGCCGGTGCCCGGGTGGACGAGGAGGACATGGTCGTCGGCGTCGGTCACGAGGACCGAGATGTCGATACGCACAGGTGTGTATCCCTTGCGATCTGGTGGTGGAGGGAAAGGGGGCCGCCGGGGCGCCCCGGTTCCGGAGCGCCTGATACGGCGCCCCGGGCGGAGTTGGCCAGCCCGCCCCCGCGCCGGACCGGGGTACTGGTCGGCGCGGGGGCAGGCCCTTCCCCCCGGACGAGGGCGGGGGCTGTACGGCCCGGCCCCGGGCCGGGGACAGGTGGCGCGGGGCCGGGCGGTCCCGCCCCGGGAGGAGGCGGGGGTTCAGCGCTGCTCGGGCCGGTGGCACCGGCAGTCACAGCGCGGGGTGGCGTCGACGGGGCAGAATTCGCAGGCGTCCATCCGGCACTCGGGCCCGACCTCGACCTGCTCGCCCGGCTCGGGCCGTCGGGGCCAGGTGGTGCCGGTGTACTCGTGGACGTGATCACCGTCGTGCGCCGGGCTCTGCTCGGTGCAGAAGGTCTTCGCGTGCTCCGGATGCAGCTCGCCGCAGAGGCTGAGCACCCGGCCGTACCCGGTGGCCTCGGTCAGCCGGGGCACGACGGCTTCTCCGCGGGCCCCGCCGGGTCGGCGCCGGCGGGGCCCGTACCCGTGTGCAGGAGTTCGGTGGTGACCCGCTGGAAGTTGTGGTGACCGGTCGCCGCGGCGTGGCCGAAGGCCCAGCGGGCGAAGTCCGCCAGCGGCGGCCCGAACGGCGACCGCGCGTCACACTCCGTGCACTCGATCATTCGGGTCGTGGGCGCGCCGTCCACCGGAGCGAGGTTCAGATCACGGATTTGCGTGTCCTGGTGCCCCTTCAATGGGGTTCCCATTTCCATGCCCACGACGGTAGGAAGAGCGGGCCCCGGCGTTCCACGGAGTTCTACGAGATTCCACGGATTCACCCGAGGGATCGACGTGCCTCTGTGATCAGGTCACGGGCATCGGAGCCGTAGGCAGCGTGTTCGGCCAGCTCAGCGAAGGTTTCGCCGTACATTGCTATCTCTCGCGGCTGAGTGATGGTGAGGTAGCCGGAGACCAGTTCTACGTTCACCTGGGCTGTGTCGAAGATCCAGAATCCCTCTACGGGTGTTCTCGTCCGGTCCGGGCTCATCCGAACGATGCCGAGGCTCACCGACGGGAGCGCCGCTGCTGTGGCCAGATGGGTGAGCTGGGCGGCCATCACGTCTCGCCCGCCGGGTCCCGACCTCAGGACGGACTCCTCCAGCAGGAAGGCGAAACGAGCCCCTGTGTGGAGCACTTTCTGGCGGGCCATGCGTGCCTCTACGGCGGCGTCGACATCGTCAACCTTCACGCGTCGCTGCTGTACGGCCCTGAGAACTGCCTCGGTGTACTCCCTGGTCTGCATCAGGCCGGGCACCAGCCACGACGAGTAGGAGCGGAAGCGGCGGGTGCGCTCAAAAAGGGGCAGCCGCGCTTCCTGGGCAGCGCGAAGACCGGTTCGCTCCATCCGCTGCCACTCCACCCACATCCCTTCCACGGCTCGCAGAGAGGCCACCAGGTCTTCAGCCTGGTTCTGCGCTCCGCAGGCGGTACACCACGCCGAAATATCGGCGGCGGACGGCGGGTTCCGCGCGTTCTCGATGCGAGAGACCTTGGACGGGTACCAGCCGCACGCCTCTGCCAGATCGCGCCCGGTCAGCCCGGCATCCCGGCGGATCTCGCCGAGACGGGAAGCGAGAATCTGCCGGGCCTGCTGGGCACTTGATGATGCAGAGACAGCCATGGACTATGCGGGCTGGTACTCCGCGTGCGGAATCGCGCGCTCCCATGCTGTCTCGTACGCTTCGGTGTACCGTCGTGCCAGCTCAGGGTCGTGGCGGACCTCCATGCGGGGTCCGGTCCACTGACCGTCACCGCTGAAGTGGTGGAGGATCACCGTCTCGCTGTCGAAGACCCAGCCGTCGAGGACGGGGAGAAGCAGGCCCCGTGCCTGCGAGCGCGGCAGCCAGCGGACCTCTTCGCCCGCAGCCACGTTGGTGAAGGTTCCGTCGAACTCGTACCGGATGTAGTCGTGTACCGGCTCGGACACGACCCGCAGGCGGCGCATGGCCACCCCGCGAGCGGTCGTCTCCGCCACGACATCGAGCCAGGACCGCCACCAGGATGCGCGGTCATCCGCGTCGTAGCGGTGCCCGGCCTGCCAGCGGATAAACTCCGGGTCATCCAGCATGTAGCTGTCCCGCATCTCCAGGTGGATGGCCGAGCGCTGCGCCCGGGCCAGCTGCTCACGTACCGCTGTTGCCACCGGTGTCCTCGCTGTTCTGGGGTGGGCGGGGGATGAACTGGATCATGTTGGCGGGCAACCGGAACACCCCCTCGTGCGGCGGGATATCGGTCGTGTGTCCAGGCACCGAGCCGACCTCCTGCGCCTGCCGGATGGTGGCCTCATCAGCCAGCCACGACTGGATGATCAGGTCGCCCGTCTCCTTCTCCTGCCAGATGGTCGGGGACCCGTCGTCCGGCGTGTTCGGCCAGATACCCAAGAACTCCAGGGCCACTGCTGTCTCCTTTGACCAGTGGATTCCACGGTGTTCCACGACTCTTTCGGCGACCGGGACCGCAGTCAAGGGCACGCCGAGATGACAACCACCTGCATGTGACGCCTCACGGCCCCGGGCGGCCTCGCCGGACGTAGTGCTGGTCGGCAGGGTGATCGGGCCGGACCCAACCGGTGACCAGATCCATGACCGAAACGACCCCCGCGCGGGCGGGGCGGATGTCCAGGGCGGCGGAGAGCGGGTCGTTCCACCAGAACGACCCCCGCGCGGGCGGGGCGGATACTTCGTGACCTGGGGTGTTGTCAGGGATCTTGCTGTTTTCGTTTACCTGCATTCGGGGCTGGTGTTCTCTTGTCCGCGGTGGGGGGTCGGGTGTTCAACGGTATCGGGCGGTGTGGTCGTCGTGGGGCTGTCTGGGTCGATTCCGGTGTCCGGAAGGCGGCTTGCCCCGGCTCGGGCTGCGGTGGAGTCGGCTGGGCCCGCTGCCGGTTCAGTGGAACCCCGCCTGGCCGGGGATGCCCGCGCGGTGGTCTTCGAGGGCGGCGTGGAGGATGCGTTCGGCGGTGGTTCCGTAGAGGGCGACGGCGGCGTCGTGGCCTGCGTGGCGGGCGTAGGCGAGGACGAGGGCCGGGTCGGTCTCGGCGTCGGCGCGTACGGCCGCCCGGTCCCACATGTCCTCAGGTGCGGTGTCGACGGTCGTGTACTCGACCAGGTCGAGGCCAGTGTTCTGGTTTTCGCGGGCAGCGAGTGCTGCCCGGACGGCCTCGAACTCCGCGTTCGGCACCGTCGCCTCACGCTTGGCCTGCTGGGGATCAGGTCCGTGCTGCTCGAGGCGGTGTTTCTGTTCGCGGTCGTGGCGGAGGAGTGCTGCGGCGATGACCCGGTGCGGATGATCCGGACGCCGCCGCCGGCGGTTACCGGTCCCGATGTGGTCGCCGAGGCGCTGGAGCCAGAGCTGGGCCTGGGCATCCGACCAGTCGAGGGCGGCCATGTCGAGCATGACCCAGGACAGTTCGTTCAGCCGGGCTCCCTGAATCCAGTTCACCAGCGGCCTGAGGGTGGCGGCCATCTGGCGGGCGCGGTCGATCCGGGCCGGGGTGATCTTGTGGCCGAGGATCGTCAGTGTCCGCTTCGCCCTCGGCTTCCCCGTTCGCACCGTCCGCGCCACTCGTGACCGGGGTCGTGCCGGGTGTCCGCAGGACCCCCTCGGCGCCCTGGGCCCGTTCCCAGTACCCCGCTTCGCTCCCCCGGTGTCCGGGTTGTCGCCTTGGGTGTGGATGACTGGTGGGGCTGTCCGCGTGTGCGCGGTAGAGGTTCCTTCACCACCCACTACCTCAGCCTGACCCACCTCTCTCAGCCAGGAGAGGGAAGGGGTCTCAAGCGACCGCGAACCACGGTTATCCACAGGCGAGTTATCCACAGAACCGGCACCCACACCACCCTGGTGCTCCACGCCGTTCTGCCCCCGGACGCGACTGCCGACCGGTCCAGTGGGGGTGCTGGTGGCCTGGCCCGGGACGGTGGCGGTCGGGGCCTCGGCGGACCGGGACCGCGCGCGGGTGAGACGGGTGGTGAGGTGGGTGGCGGGCCGGGAGGGAACGGTCGCCGGGCCGGTGCCGGGGACTGGTGCCGCCGCCGAGCTGGAGTTGGTGTCCGCCGCGGAGATGATGTCCGCCGCCGGGCTGGAGTTGGCGTCCGTCACGGGGACGTCGTCCGTCGCCGGGCCGGGGTCCGAGGCCGGGCTCGCGGACACGCCGGCCGGTGCCGGTGCCGGTGTGGTCCGGGGAGCCGGGATGTGGTTTCGGTGGTCGATGATGATGCGGGCGGTGTATCCGGTGCCGATGACGGTGTGGCCCATGGCCTGGTCGAAGACCGGCGGGATCACCGCGGCGTACACGGTCGCTGTTCTCGCGTAGCCGTCGGTGCGGCCCTGGGTTCGGTGGGCGTTCGTGCGACTGCCCCGTTCGGCCCAGGCGAGGGAACCCATCTCCCGCAGGACGGCGACGTGCCGGCAGACCGTCGCCCGCGACAGACCCAGCCGGACCACCATGCCGTCCAGGCAGTACCGCACCTGCCCGGTCGTGTAGTCCATCCGCCCCGCCAGATCCTCCGCCACCCGCACCGTCACCGCCGACGCCCGCGGATGCACACCCGCCCCCACCAGCCACACAACCGACCGGCTCCACGCCCGTGGACCCGACCGCCGCGACCGCGTCCCCGACACCGTCTGCTCCCCCACCGGGACCAGTGGCATCGGCCACTCCGCAGACGGAGACGCGGCGGTCGGTCGCACCTGCGTGCGCGTGGTTCCAGGCTGGGGTGGCACCCCGGTGCCCGGGGTGGCGGGTCCGGTTGAGGGCAGGCCGATGTCCCCGTGCCCGGTTCCGGGCGCGGGGTATGCGGGCAGGGCGGAGCGGTGCACGGCGGTACTCCCCAAAGGGGTACAGGGAGCCGTGACCGGTCAGTGACCGTAAATCTGACAATGGCGGCGCTGCCCTCTGCATGACGGGGGAGGGCACGTATTCTGGGCAGCGGTGGTCGCCCGCTGGGAGGCTGCTGCGGTGAGATCGTCAGAGGTCACGCCGGACACGACTCGGAGTGTGAGAGCTGGCGAGTCGGTTTCAGGGGCCGTTCCCTCCCTGGCCGGAGGGGGCGGCTCCGTCTCTTGTCAGAGGCTGGCGCCGCTACGCGGCATCCGTGTTCCGGACGGTGGCGTCTGTCAAACCGTGAGCACTGTTCAGGACGGCGGGGCGTTGTGCGAGCCAGCCCGCGACGCCCGCGCCCCCTACTCCTCCGCCTTCGACGGTGCGTACGTGCCGGAAGCCGTTGTCGAGGTAGTAGTGCTGGAGGCCGTGGTTGTGGGTGGTGGCGTTGATCCGGACCCACCGGCCTCCGTTGCGGGCGGTGAGGTCGCCGGCCCAGTCCAGGATGCGGCGCCCCAGACCGACCCCGCCGAACTCCCTCAGGACGATGAGCTTGTGAAGGTGCAGGCAGGGTTCGGCCAGTTCTGCGTCGGACCACAGGTCGGGCTCGGGCTCCGAGTCCAGAGTGACCGTGGCCGCTGTCCGGCCCTTGAGGGTGCGGACCATGAACACGGTGCCGGACGCGATGCTTGCAGTGATGTGGCCGGCGGGGAACGCGTTGCGCCACTGGTCGACGCCCCGGTCCGCCAGCCATGCCGACGCCTCATTGCGGTATCTGAGGAGATCCACGAGATCGTCGGGCACGGCCCGGGTGATGATCATGACTGGTCCTTGCCGTCGAGGGCGGAGAGGTCGCCGAGGTCGTAGGTGATTCTGTTCAGGTCGCCGCGGAAGGTGGTGAGAGTGCAGCGGACGGGCCGGTCCCGGGTGTGGCCGGTGCGGGTCCAGACCAGCACGGACACCCCGGGGCCGATCTGGAGTGCCCGGGCCTCGTCCGGGGTCGGTGGCCGGGACATCCACTCGTCCCGCTGGCCGACCTGCTCGACACCATGGTCCGCGAGGTACCGGGTGGTGCCCTCCGAGATGTCCCGGGGCTCGGCGAGTCGCGGATGCCGCTCCACCAGTGCCCGGGGGTAGTACGTGGCCTGGGTGGACCAGGGGACGTCGTCGACAAAGCGCAGGCAGTACCGGAGTGTGACGGTCTCGCCGGGCTCGATCCAGAGCCGGTCGGCGATCTCCGGGGGTGCCGGGACCAGTTGGACCTGGAAGTCCTGCCGGGGGATACGTCCGGAGGCCAGCACGTCGTTGTCGTAGGAGTCGCCGTCCTCGGCGGTGGAGTAGCGGAGGTCCTCGAACCTGGAGGCGTTGAGCGTGAAGATCTCCTGTTTGCGCACCTGGTAGGGGCGTCCCTGCGAGGAGACGACCAGCCCTTCGGCGACCAGGGTCTGCAGTGCCTGGCGGATGGTGTTCCGGGAGGCGTCGTACCGGGACTGGAGTTCCCGCTCGGACGGCAGGTCCATGCCCGGGGTGTAGCCGCCGGACGTGATCTCTGTTCGTAGAGCGTCGGCTACGCGTCGATACAAAGGCGTGGTCATGTGGTCATCCTGCCCCACTGAACCAGCTTGTTGGTACATGGTGGCGCCCCCCTCTTGACTCGTCGCTGTGTGTGGGTACAGGATCACCCTACAGCTTGTACCTACAAGGGGTGCAAGAGGGTCAGTACGTATTACTCCACATAGACCCCTTGGCCTTTTCGGTTGGTGACGGCTGCAGCACGGAAGTCCCTCCCGCTCGGAGGGCCTGAAGAAAGCGCTTGTTCCTTCTCAACTGAATCAGCGAAACATCCGGCGCTACGACTAGCCGACGCTCCCGAGCAAGAGATCTGCGGAGGGGTGTCACCAGGTGAGTCCTCTGGTTGCACCGGCCCCGTCCGCAGGGGATGCGGACCGCCGGCCCGCGGCGTGATGCGGGACAGGCAACTGCGACAAGCCAGCCCTGCCGCGTGCGCAGAGATTTGCGATCAGGCTTCCACAGCACTTTTTCCCATGCCGTCCTGCACCGGGCGGACAAGGATCCACGCGCGGTGAAACAAGGCAGATATCGCGGGCCCCGTAGGCAGACAGACGACCGGTTCGAGTCCGGTCCGGGGCACTGCGCGGTACACACGCGCTGCTACAAGCGCCGCCCGGAAGGTGAGAGCTCCGGGCGGCGCGATCACAGGCCAACCCCAACGAAAGGAACACCTGTGAACGTGATTCTCACACATCCCGTCCCGTCCGGCGGTGACACCGCCGAACCCGCGCCGACGCCCGTGCACGACAGTGGCACCGACTGGCTGGCCCCGGGCTTCGACTCTCCGGTTCTTGCGCGGATTTCGCGTCGTCTGGTTCTTCAGGCGCGGGTGGATGCCGGTGCCTCCTGCGCCAGCGCCCCCGCTCCTGGTGTGGGCCGGGTGGAGTGGTTCCGTGGTGAGCGTGAGCCGTACGCGGCCTGGAAGGCCCGGACACTCCTGCTGCTCAAGGTCTGCGGCGGGTGTCCGGCGCGTGCCGCGTGCCGCGAGCTCGCCCTGCGGGACCTGGAGGGGATGGACCTGAACCGGGGTGAGGACGACATGGTCCGTGGCGGGCTGCTGACCGGTGAGCTCCGTGACCTCGGTACCGCTCAGGCGCGGGACATCGAGGAGGCGGTCGCCCGGGACGACGAGGCGGCCGGGGTGTTCCGGCGGCGCCGGACCCTGGGCGCCGGTCTCGACCGCGACACCCTCGGCACGGCCAGTGGGTCGGCGGGCCAGACCCTGGTCCAGTCCGGGTCCGGGGACCGGCGGCCGGCCGTCGGCGGGTTTGTCCCGGTGTTCAACCCGGGTCCGGCCGAGCGCCGTCCCGCCGAGCGCCGTACTCCCCCGCCGGTCGAGGCCGGTGTCGTCGACGACGTCCAGGACGAGGAGGAGCGGGACTGGCTCGAACCCCACGACGACCCCGCCCAGCAGTTCCACCGTCTCGTCCGGCACCTGGCCGCCGACGGTGACCAGCGCGCGGCGGCGGCCGGCCGGAAGGCCCGGCGGACGCTGGCGGAGATGGCCCCCGGCCATGTCCGCCAGCCCCTCCTCACCCCCACCCCCACCCCCACCGGCCGTGAGGCTGTGCGGTGACCGCGATGGCGATGGCGACCGGGCTGACCGACGAGCAGCGGAAGAAGCTGTCGGAGCGGGTCCGTGAGGTGAACAAGCGGTCTGTGAGCAGGCCGCGGTGAGTGTTCTGGCCCTGGTCAGGGCGCTCCGGTTCTGGGTGTGCCCGCTGTGCGGGTGCCACAACGACGACGCTGCTGAGGCGTGTGTCTACTGCCTGCCCGACGACATGTGACCGCGGGGCCGGGAGGTCAGTCTGGGTGGTCACCACCGCCGGGTGGTGACCAACTGGACCGGGATCACCGGCCCCCTTCTCCCCTTCTTCTTGTTCTTCTTCCTGCTGCCGCCCTTCGTGGACGGCAGCCTCTTTCGGCCCCCGGCTGCCCCGACGAGGGCGGTCGGGGGCCGCTCCCCTCTGTCTTTTCACCATGGTCTGGAGATCCTTGTGCCTGCTCGTGTCGTGCCCCTGGTACATGTGCTCGACGACTCCCGCCTCGCCCCCGGCCCGGTGGGCGGTGCCGCTGTCCGCTACGTCCGGGCCCTGAAGACCGCCCTCGACGATGCCACCCTGGTGTGGGCCGCGTTCACCGCCGCCCGCACGCGGATGGACCAGGCGTTCGCGGCCCTGGCCGGCACTCCCGACGGGATGTGGTCCTCGGCCGTATCACGCCTCGTCGCCGCCCACACCACAGCCCTGGCCGCGGCCGAGAGGTGGGACACCGCCGCCTACCGGATCGCGGCCGTCCACGAGCGCCACCGCCAGGCCAGTCTGGCGGTGGAGTGCGCGCTTCAACTCGCCGGAGCAGTGACCGAGTCCGGGGGCGCGGGGTGGATCGTCGGCCACATCAGCGCCTACCGCAACCCCTGGTCCGGCTACACCCCCGCTGTCGACCTGGTCACCGCCACGATCACGCTCCAGAGCGGTCACGTGCGGCGGGTCAGCGATCTCACCGGCACTCGGGGCTGAGACCCGTCGGGGCCGCCTCCGGGTTGTCCCGGCGCCGCTGCCTTCTTCCTCATCTTTTCCTCGGTGGTGCCGCTCTGGCCACCCCCGCCCGGCGCCGCCCCCCCTTTCCTGCACCGGTCCCGGCGCTGGGCCGCGCCCCCCTCCCGTCTTCCCCTTCTCCTTCTTCCTTGGAGGTTCCCGTCATGCGTGGCGACATCATCCGCACTACCTACGCCCCCACCAGCCTGCCGGCCGGTATGGACTGGCGGCACAACGCGACCTGCCGCGAAGAGGACCCCGACCTCTTCTTCCCGATCGGCAACAGCGGCCCGGCACTGCTCCAGATCAAGGAGGCCAAAACCGTGTGTGCCCGCTGCCCCGTGATCGAGCACTGCCTCCAGTGGGCCATGGAGTCCGCCCAGGCCCACGGTGTCTGGGGCGGCCTGGACGAGGACGAGCGCCGCGCGTTGAAGCGCCGCGAAGCCCGCCGCCGAGCCCGGGGCACCTCGACCTCCGCGGCCTGACCGGTCTGGCGGTTGCCTGATCCACCCGTCTCCCGCAGTCCGGGGGCCGGGTGGTGAAGGGGAGCCGGGCAGCCCGGAATCCACCCTCACCCAATGGAGAACGGAGATCTGATGACGCTCACCTTCACTCTCGCCGAGGCCCAGGGGCTCGCCGAGCAGACTCGTGCCCACCACCACGAGCACTTCCAGGGCGTGGTGGCGGACGGTCCGGACCGGGTCCGGTTCGTGTTCGGGCCGTTCACCGGGCAGGAGACGCCGCCGTACCAGCCGTTCCCGGTCCACTCGGACGAGAGCCTGTCCCCCGCGGCCCGGGCCCTGCTCATGGAGGAGTACCGGCAGGCCGAGCGCCTGTGGCGGACCGCCCAGTACGTCCGCCTGCTGAAGCAGGCCACCAGCGGCGCAGCCGCGGCCTGGGCCGCGTACACCGCCGCGCGTGCGGAGATGGACGTCCGCTTCACCGCTCTCGACACCACCCCTGATGGTGCGTGGCGTTCGGCCGTGCACCGGCTGGTCACCGCCCAGGAGACCGTCCGCGCCGCCGCCAGGGCCTGGGACAAGATCGCCGCGAGGATCGCCACGGTGCACGATCACCGGCAGAAGTCGGCCGGGATCAGCCGCGACGAGGCGTACACGCGGGCGGGGCTGGACCCTGTCGGGTCGGGGTGGCTGATCGGCAACGCGGCCGACTACCGCACCCCCTGGCGCGAGGACACCCCGCTCCTCGGCCAGGCCGCCGAGGCCATCGACACCCAGCGCACCCGCCTCCGCACGGTCACCACCCTCTGCGGCAGCACCGGCGCCGTCGGGCAGTCGTCCTGACCTTGCTTTCTGAGGAGAACAGTCACGTGGAACACACACAGTTGGAACCCGCGCAGAACGAGCGTGAGCGTGAGCTGACGTGGGGTCAGGTTCTGATCCTGGGGGCTGCGGCTGTCCCGATGCTCGCCGTCGGCGGCCTCGGCGGGTGGGGCACGTTCACGAACATCAGCCGCAGGTTTCCGGAGGATGCGACGGCGCTCGGTGTGGTCGCCGCCGGTGAGGGCGCGACGCTGGTACTGGCGCTGGTCATGGTGGGTCTGACTCTGCTGGGTCAGTCTTCCCCGGGGGTGGTGCGGCTGGGGTTGTGGGTGCTGCCCGCCGTCGCCTCCGCCACCGGCGCGATTGTCGCCAGCGGTATGAAGGAGGCCGTCGTCAACGCGGTCACGCCTTTGGCGATGTCCGCTTCGGCGGAGGGGATCGGGCTGCTGGCCCGCCGGATCGTGGTCTATCGCACCGGCGTCGACATCGAGGCCCGGCGCCGCAACGCCGCCACCGTTCAGCGGATGGCCGTGCTGCGGGCCCTGGCCGCGAACCATCCCAGGAAGTACTCGCGGAAGCGGGCGGAACTCGCCTCGTGGCGGCTCGCCCGCAAGGTCGGTGTCGGTGACGACGAACTCGGCACCGGGCTCGTCACGGTGCAGCGGGCACGGATGACCTCCGGCGCGGACACCGCCCTCGCCGCCATGTTCACCCCGCCGCCCACCGTCACACCCGCCCTCCCCGCACCCGTCACACCTTCACCGGCCGCCGTCACGTCCTTCTCCGGGTCCGTCACACCCGCCTTCGGAACAGCAGCAGACCGTGCCGGTTCCGTCACGGGCACGCTCAACGCGGGCCCGGGCCGTGCCGGAACCGTCACGGGCACCGTGACGGGTACGACAGTCCGTCACACCGGCGTCACGGCCCCGCCCGTACCCGTCCCGACCGGTGTCACGCAGGTCAGCGCCGACTCGGACGGCATTGCGTCACGGCCCGGCGGAATCGTCGCACTCCCTGCCCGTGACGCCGTCTCGGACACCGGCACACGGTCCGGCACGCAGAGCGTGACGGATACGGGAACCGTCACAGCCCCCGGCACACCCGCCGTGACGGAAACCGTGACGGGCCCGGTGGCTGTCACGCGTCCTGTCACGGAGACCTGCGCCGGCACGGACTGGACCGTCACGCCGTCACGCACCGCCGTGACGGCCGTGACGGCCGTGACGCTCCAGGAGATCGCCACCGTCGCGGGTGTGCCGGTTCCCGAACGGGGTGAACGTCTCACCGGCACGCAGCTCGTGGTGGTGCTGCGGCACCTGCGCTACCGCGAGGACCCGCCTCTGTCCTACCGCCAGGCCGTGGCCGCCTTCCGGGAGGCCGGTTTCGTCGGCGGTGAGGAGCGCATCCGCCGTACCTGGGCCGAGCTGACGGCCCAGGAAGGGGGCAGCTCCGGTGAAACCGGTGGCCCTTCCGGGGACACCGGCAGCGGCGATGGGACCGACACGGACCGGCAGGACGAGGAGGAGGCCGCCCCCCGGCCCTGACCCCCCTTTTTTTGCCTCCGGCACCACCGGTGAAGGCCAGCCCCACCCCCCATTTTTTGCAGGGCTGGCCTTCGCCGCGACTGCCGGAACCACACACGCAGTCACAGCAGCGCAGTGGCAGACCCGGCCCCCGGCAGACCCGACGAGCACCCCCAGGCCAGCGGACAGCACCGTCCGCAGAACCCTCTGGGGTGCAGACCCGGCGAGCGACCCGGCGCGCCCCGCACTCATACGAAACCAGGCCAAAATGCCTCTGCTCAGGGAGTAGTTCATGGGTGACAACCACATGCCCCGCACCAGCACCACGGTGAGCACGGAGACCAGTACCGTCAGCACCGAGGCCACCGGGCGGAACCACCGCGGTCCGGACACCATGACGGTCCGGGTTCAGCCCGTACACGACCAGCCCCCGGTGCCCGCAGTGGTGGTCGGCGACCGGCCCGTCGTTACACCGCTCGCGACCGCGTCGCACACCGCCGTGTCATCGCTCGCCGCCTGACCGGCCGCGTATGAGCCGGGGGTGCGCCGGCCCGCTGTCCACGCCCGGCCGGCGCACCCATTCTTCATTCCGCACTCCGAAGTCGCTTCAGGAGGCACTTCACCATGGCCTTTTTCGGCCTGATCGGCAACGACCGCCACATGGCGGACACCGCCTACAGCGGGCGGGAGTCCGCCAGCGAGAAGGCGTCCCGGCTGCGCCGTGCCGCCCACCACCGCGCCGCCGCTGCGGCGGACCGGCAGGGGCAGGCATGGGAGGACCGCGAGCGCCGCCGCCAGGACCACTCCGCCCGATGGCGCACCCCGTGACCACTGCTCAGGACCCGTCCCAGGCCGGTGACGACACCGCTTTGAAGACCGCCGTGGCCCGCCGTGCGCGGCGGGCCCGTCGGGCGGTCCGCACCGTCGTCCCGGCCGTGCGCGGCGTCGCCGCGTGCACCGGCCGCTGGAAGCTGTTCGACGCGGCGGAGAACACCAACCCGCCCCCTGCCGTCCGGATCGAGGCCGCCGCCATCTGCGCAGCCTGCCCACTGCGTGCGACCTGCGGATTCCGCGTCACCGTGCGCGCCCGGGACCTGCCGCCCACACCCTGACCCTCCCCTTCCCTGGCCCTGGTCTCCCCGGGCTCTGCCCATCGTGGCGGAGCCCGGGCCGGGCCTCTCCACTTTTTCCGGGAGTCCACTGTGTTCGCCCGTTTCTTCATCCGCAGGCCCCGGCGCCTGCGGCACCTCCGCCGCCTCGCCGCCACTGCCGCGACCGCGCCTGCCACCCTCACCCGCCTCCCCCACCGCACCGCCATACCGGCCAGTACCACCACGTGGCCGTGCCTGCCTCACCCCGCTCCTGCCAGGCCTGACCCGGAGGAACTGCGGGTGCGGGCCTGGCTGCACCACCAGCAGTACGGCCACACCCCGACCGCCACCCACGGCGACTGACGAGCCTGTGAACCGGACCAACATCGCCAGGGCGGTCCGGGCCGAGGGCGGCTCCATCGCCACGGACCGCGCCGGACAGACCGCCGTCAAGCAGCGCACGGTCCGCTGACCGGACCGCCCCGCACCACGCCCTGCCGCTCATGGTCGCCACCAGCCCCTGTCCACCCACTCGCCTGCGGGCGGGTGGGCGTGAGGGTTCCGGTGACGGCCACGGCCGGCAGGCCGAGTCCACCCCCGCGGCCCCGCCCCTGGCGGGACTCGCGACGCCCACGGGCGGAGTCCGGCACGGCCCCGGGGGGGGGTGCACTCGCACACCCCGGTCCCCTGCACAGGATCTCCGCCCCGGGGCACCGCCAGGCCAGACCCCTGCACCGGAGGAGAACCCGCTCGTGAACCACCCCAGCCCCGAACCCACCTCCGGCTCCCGCTCCGGCCCGGCCGGCGCTGCGCCGCTCCACGACGTCGCCCTCTCGGTCGAGGCGACCGCCCGCTACCTCGCCGATCTCCAGCGCGTGGTGCGGGACATGGCCCGGCACCTCGCCACCCTCCAGACCGAGATCCAGGTCGTCTGCCGCGACACCCACATCGAGGGCGACCGTTTCTACCACGCCCGAATGCGGGCCCGCCCCGTCGAAAAAGCTTTCAGCGCCGCGCTCCACGACGCGGAAAAACTCGCCGCCGATCTGGAAAAAGCCGCGTTCACGCGCCGCGACTTCGCGGACAAGGTGAAAAGGCTCCCCGGAGAGCGAAAGCAGAAAGAAATTGACAAGGCCCGGAAGAAGAACCCCGCCATCCGGCCCGCCGGTCCGCAACAGCCCGTAGACACCCCCCAGCCCGGCGGCTATGCTGCTCCCGCGCAGTCGATTTACGACCTCCGCGGACAGGGGCGTGAATCCGCATGACCGGTCGGCCGCTCCTCAAAAGCGAGTTGAGGACCCAGAGGTCCCGCGAATACCTGATGAATCAGCAGCAGGATTTCATCAACCGCCACGGCGAAGACCTCGGCGCCTTCTACTTCCTCCTCATGCTGCTCCAGACGCACGGGAAGAAGGCGCACCGCCGGGGCGACGTCCAGACGCTGCGGCTCCTGGCGCACGAGCTCCACGCCACCTACCTCAAGCACACCCAGCAGCAGTAGTACCGGACCCCGTGGAGGGGCCGGCCGTCCTCCGGTCGGCCCCTCCACGGGGTCCCCAACGCCCAGGCGCCCACACGCCCACTCGCCCAGGCGCGCGCACGCGCGTACGCGAGGCTCCGCACCCCTGTCAAGCACCCGGAGAACACCGTGTCCGACGACACCGACGCCCCTGGCGGCGCCGCCCCCGGAAAGGCCCCCGGGAAGCTCATCAACTTCCCGGTCGGAAACGACATTCTCAACCGGCCCCCGGAACTGGCCGACCCCGGCCGTCTCTTCCCCCAGCAGTCCGCCGCACCGCCGGAATACCCGGAGGACACCACGGAACTCCCCACTATCCGGGAGCCGATGAGCCCCGAAATGGCACTCGCCGATGATCCCGAATCCGAAAACGAGGAAGACGGCGACGAAGAAGAAGAGGAAGAATACGAGGATGAAGAGGAGGAATACGAATATCCCCGGACCCTGACGGAGCGTCTGGGTGACTGGCTCGAATACCGAATCGACCGCGGTCGGGCACGGATGGCGGCCGAGGCCCCCTACCGTGAAGCGGAAATCGCGGCGAAAGTCGCCGCGCTGAAAGCGGAATCCGACCGCGATATCGCCCTGCTCAAAGCGCAGAACAGTCTGCGTGCTGCGCAGGCGCAGGCTCAGGCGGACAAAACCGCGGCCAAAGGAAAAGGCGACGCCGTCGCGATGAAATCCGGTGGCACGAGCGGTGGTTCGGGGGCGGGCCGGTCCGGCTCGGGCGGCGGTTCCGGCGGTGGGCGTGGTGGCGGGCGCGGTGGTTCGGGCCTGGGTGCCGACAAGGGCGGCCGGTCGAAGTCCGGTGGCGGCTCGGGCGGTGGTGGTGGCTCCGGGAAGAACTCCGGCGGCGCCTCGGGCTCCGGGTCCGGTGGTTCCAGGGGCGCCTCGGGCCGCGGCGACAGCCGGGGCCGGTCGGACGGTACCGGCGGGAAGGGCTCCCAGGGCAGCCGGTCGGACGGTACCGGCGGGAAGGGCTCCGGCGGATCCGGATCCGGGTCAGGTGCCGGTGGCGGCACGGGATCCGGCCGTTCCGGGGCCGGCGGATCCCGGGATGAGAAGAAGGGCTCCGGCAGCCGGGGTGGGAGTTCCGGCGCCTCGGGCTCCGGGTCCGGGTCCGGGGCCGGGTCTGGTGGTGGTGGGAAGGGCCCGGGGAAGGGCCCTGGGAAGGGCCAGGGCGGCGGCACGGGCAGGGGGTCCGGCAGCTCCGGTGCGGCCGGTCCGTCTCCGCGTCAGGACCGGCGCAGGGACCGGCAGGGCCGCCGTGAGGACCGCGCGGACCAGCGCCGGCGCGGTAAGGACGACCGGACTGCCGCACGCCAGGAGCGCCGCGACAACGGACGCAACGAGCGGGCCGCGGCACGGCAGGAACGGCGGCACGACCTGCGGGCCGGGCTCCGGGGCAAGCGGCTGGACGCCGATCTGGCCGACCGGACCAAGGACCGCGACCAGGCCCGAACCAACCAGCAGACCCTGTGGGAGAAGAAGCGGAAAGCCAAGGACGAGCAGGCGGCGGAGAAGAAGCGGTCCAAGGCCGGGCGGACGGCCGCCCGCAAGGCCAGGCGTGAGCGGCGCAAGAAGGCGCGGGCGGAGAAGCGGGCGGCCGGTCCGGGCAGGGTGACGCTCGCGGCGGCGGTCGTGGAAGAGGCGCAGCGCCGGTTCGACGAGCGCCGCAAGCAGGCCGAGGGCGAGGAGACGCCGGACGGCGGGAAGGAGCTCGACAAGGAGGCCGGCAAGGAGGCTGGCTCGGAGGTTCCCGGCGAGGGTTCCCCTGATGCCGGAAAGGGTCCTGAGGGTGCTTCTGAGGGGCCCGGTGACCCGTCTGTGTCTGAGGCCCCGGAGGGTGCAGGAGCGGGCCCTCACGAGCCGTCCAGTGGCCCTGATGGGGCGCGGCAGTCGGGTTGGTGGGGGCGCTGGCGGAAGTCCGGCAAGCGGCGGCCCCGGGGCCGCCGCCGGGCGGGCGGGGACGACGCGGCCTCCAGTGCCCGGTCAGCCGGTCCGTTCGGGCCTGAGACAGCGGAGTGGCCGGGACACGAGACACCTCCGCGGAAAGCCGCCCCGGGCGGCGAGGACGACGATGACATTCCGGACGCCGTCATCATCAACGGCGCCGCTCTGACGGCAGGCCAGCCGCGCCGGTACCCTCCGCGGCCCGGTACCAGCAGGCCCCCCGCCCCGGACCCCGCTCCCCCACCGTCCCCGCCCGCCCCGCCTGCCCCGCCTGCCCCGCCTGCCCCGCCTGCCCCGCCACCGGCTCCGGCCGGACCCGAGCCCACCCCACCCGAAGACAAGGAGCACAGCCACATGATGGACGGTCAGCCCCCCGCCAAACCCCCCGCACCTGTACACGGCAGCGGCAGCGGCAGCGGCGTGCAGCATCTCGACGCCCGGCACCGGACCGACATCACTCTCGGCCAGTACCTGATGGACATGACCAACGTCGCCCTGCGGGCGCAGCACTGTGCGGACGCCGCGGAGAAGGCGGAACACCGTCTCGGGGTCATCGCGGACGCCATCGGCAAGCTCGCACCCGTCTTTGAGCGGGGGCACGCGCTCGACCGGCGGCTGATCGAGCAGTTCGAGCAGACGGGGCAGCGGATCGAGCAGGCGCAGCGCTGTGCTCGCCAGGCCTCTGTGGACTGCCAGGCCGCCGCCGAGGGCGCGCGGCTGGCCGCGATGGCGGTCGGCAGGGTCTACGGCGAGGACCAGGACGCCAAGGAGGAGGCCGGTCTCGACCACGCCTCGGCGGCCGTTCACCACGAGGGGCACTGATGGACATGGACCTGGAGTGCTCTGTCCCCTACCCCATCGCCTCTGCCGGCGCCTCTCCCTACCAGGCGTTTCAGCAGGCCCTGCGCAACGTCGACCGCGAACTCAGCACTATGGCGGACGACCTGGCCGTGGTGGAGCGGGCGATGCGGCGTGACGCCCAGGCCGTGGAAGGCACGGCGGAGGCGATCGCCCGCGCCGGACTCGACGACCGGTTCGTGCGGATGACGCAGGAGGTCGCCATCCTGCTGGGCGGCACGGCCCGCGGCCTGGGCCTTTTCCAGCAGGCGGCCCAGGAAGCGGCGGACGACACCGCCGCGACCGCCCGTCTCCACACCTCCCTCTACGGCCGCCTCGACGAGATCCGGTCCGGCCGTAAGGAGAAGACCCCGAAGCCCGGGTTCTTCACCGACTGACAACCCCTCCCCCGGGGACGGCCCGCGCGCGAGTGCGGGGCCGCCCCTCGAGCCCTCCCCCACGCACAACCGGAACCTGACCGGCCGGTCTTATTCACCAGCAAGGAGCCCCCTGTGTCCGTCCCCCGCGGCGTCGCCCTGGAGCGCGCGCT
The DNA here is from genome assembly GCF_005519465.1 of Streptomyces clavuligerus. Lineage (NCBI taxonomy): Bacteria > Bacillati > Actinomycetota > Actinomycetes > Kitasatosporales > Streptomycetaceae > Streptomyces > Streptomyces clavuligerus. The sequence continues at coordinate 248,883 of NZ_CP027859.1, forward strand.
CTACGTCCTGGCCGCGCCGGTGATCGCCGCGGCACCCAACCTCTCCCCCACCGGCGCCGTCAACACGGTCGTCGTCCTCGCCGGAGCCGCGGGAACCGCCTCCCTCCTCCACGCCGTCACCAGCCCTACCCCCGGCACCGGACAGCGCATCCTGCGCGCCACCCCCCTCGCCCTGGCCGCCGCCGTCGACATCGCCGCCCTGCACACCCCCGGCTGGGGCCCCTGGAACGCGGACGCCCTGACAGCCGCCGGGTGGGCGCTGCTGTGCGGGGCACTCGCCCCCTGGACACGGACCCGCCGCAGCCACCACCGCCCCCCGACAGCCATCACCCTGCCCCCCACCCCAGAACCGGTCCTGGAGCAGGCCGCCCCCGAGGAACCGCTGCCCCCGGACGACAATGCCGACCACCTCACCCGGCAGGCCCGCCGCATGTGGGAACGCGCCGGATCCCCGGGCGAGACCCAGATCGTCACCGCCGTCCCCCACGAAGGGACCCGGCACGACATCACCCTGCTGCTGCGCATGCTCCAGCCCGGACGCCCCATCAGGGCCCTGACACTGGAGGCGGTGGCGGCGGTGTTCGCCGTGCCCGCCACCCCTGACACGGTGCGGATCGAGCCGGTGGCGCAGCAGCCCGGCGCACGGCAGGGCGGGCCCGGCTGGGCGGAGGTCCACATCACCCCGGACGCGGCGGCCCGCCGGGCGACGGCCCCCACGGACGCGGAGCGGTGGGCGGACCGGATCGGCGGGCCCCGCGGCGGCGCCCCCGGGTCCCAGCTGGTCGCCGTCACCCGGGACCGGGAGCGGGGGGTGACGTTCTACCGGGCCCGGATGACCGACCCCACCGAGACACCCCGCGTCGACCTGAACAAGGTCTGCCGGGGCCTGGGGATCCCGGAGGACGACTCCTGCGTCTTCGTCCTGCTCGACGGGGCCGAGTTCCTGATCAGCGTCTTCGATCAGCCGCCGCTCTCCCAGACCTTCCCCGCCACCCGCGACCTTCTGACCCCGGACGCGAAGGGCATGTTCGTGTGCGGGTACACCATCACCGGCCAGCCGGTGAAGAACATGGTCTGGCAGCACGACAAGAACGCCCCGGCCCACGGCCTCATCCTCGGAGTGTCCCGGTCCGGGAAGACGCAGTACTTCGCCATCCAGATGGCGGCGGAGTCCCTGGCCGGAGCCGTGGTGTGGCTCTCCACCGTCCGCCACGACGAGAAAACATCCGTCCTCTGCCGGCACATCGACCGCCAGGGCTCCACCGCCCAGTGGATGTACCGCCAGCTACGGGCCGCCACGGCGCTGTGCGAGATCAGGGCGGAGATGCCCTGGGACTACGACGGGCAGCCCCACGACTACAAGCCGGGCGATCCCCGGTGCCCCTTCCCCATGCTGTCCGTGTACGCGGACGAGTTCATGACCGCCGCCCAGAACACCGTCTACGGGGAGGACATCCAGTCCCTCGGCGACAACCTCACCGTCACCGGCCTCAAGTACGGCATCGGCTTCAAGGCCGCCGGGCAGAGCCCGTTCGCGCACAACGGCTTCTCCACCGAGATGAAAGACAACCTCCGACAGAACTCCCGCGCGGTCGTCTTCAACATGGGCTCCCCCATGGCCACCCACAAGGCGGTGGAAGGCACGATGACCGACGCATACAACGTGCCGACCATCCCCGCCCGCTACTCCCGCAGCGAAGGGTCCGCCATCGAGCGGGCCATGCGGGGGGAGGCCGACCCGGAGAACGGCGTCAGCACGGGCGGCGTCGCGGTCATCGTCCTCGACAACGGCCGCGCCGTCCTCATGCGGTCGCTCTACGCCGACTTCGACACCGACCTCTCCGGCCTGTTCCCCGACGAGACCCCCCGGCTCACCGCCCACGAGATCAGCGAGCTGACCAAGCGCGGCCTGTGGTTCGACTGGACCGACCCCACCCCCCGCCCAGGCGAACCCGGCGCCCCCAAGAGCGACGGCGAATCCGGCACCGGCGGCACCGGCCGGACCGTGCCGGTCGCACCCCAGCCCTCCCAGGCCACCACCCCCCAGGACGCCCTGGCCGCCCTGAAACACCTCACCAGCACCTGACCAAACCAACCAAGCACCGGGCCCGGCCAACCCATCGGCCGGGCCCGGCCCGTTCCCGAAAGGAATCCGTTGTGGTCGTCTCCCTCTCCCTGGTCCTGCTCCTGACCGTCGTCCTCGCGACCGTCCCCGGACGGGACCTCCCCAGCCACTCCGCCCTGCTGATCGGCACGGGCGCGCTCGGTCTGGCCGCCGCGGTCGTCGTCGTCCTGCTCGTCGTCCGCCCGTCGCTCTCCGGCGCCCCGCACGGCACGTTCCTCCACTGGGCCACCTGCACCCCTCAGGAAGTCGCCGCCGACCTCGCCACCACCGGCACCGGCACCGGCCCGCAGACATCGTCCGCCTCTCCCGCATGACCCGCCGCAAATACCGCGGCATCCGGTGGGCCATCGACCTCACCGCCCTCTCGATCCTCTCCATCACGGCCGGCCTCCTCACCGCCCTGTGAACCACACACCCCCGTCCCCGTCTCTGACGGCTGCCCGACCCGCCCAGACCGCGAACCACCGCGGCCTGGGCGGTGAAGGGGAGCCGGACAGCCCACCGGCCCCTGCGTCACCCATCACGAATGGAGAGACCGTGCACCACAACGACCTCGACCTCGACACCGATCTCGTCCGCGACTTCACCACCCGGCTCGGCGTCTCCGAACCCACAGCCCGTACCGTCGTCGACGAGGCACTCGAAGCCCAGCAAACAGTTACTCGTCTTCGCTGACACCCACCGCCCTCGATGGCGGCGGACTCAGACGGGCCACGGTCGGCTTCGAGCCCGTCCACACACTGACAACATCGCCGTGCATGTCGCACCTGAGGCAATGCTCGACGGGAGCCGTCGCTCAGCCGCGAGCCAACGCCATGAGGAACTGGGTCTCGGCGTCGTCCCGACCCGCACAGAGCCTGGAGGCCGCATCCATGACAGCAACAGCACGGCACCAGGCCAGCACGCGAGCGGCAGTTTGGCCGGGAACCAGCGCCGCCAATTCCTCGGCCCTCCGCTCCAGCTCGGCGAACTCTTCCACTCCCGCCATCACCCAGTCCACAGCGTCGAAGTCGGGGTCACCCAGCGCAGGCCGGGGGTCGATCGCGACCATGTGCTGTCCGGGCCCGGACAGCACGTTGACCGGATGAAGATCACCGTGCACGAGTCCCGTCGTGTCGCCGCTGGCGAGATCCAGGGCGGCTGCGCGCGCCCGGTTGAGCACCGCCGGGGCAAAAACCTCGTTCAGACCGGCACCCGCCAGCCGGCGGCCGGTCAGCTCGAAGAGGAAGTCCACTCGGTGCGCAAGCGGCTGCAGCACAGAACCTTGTCCGCGAGCCGGGGAAGGAATGCGAAGTTCCCGCAGCAGGGCTGCGACCTCCGGCAAACTCCAGCTGAGCCGCCTCATCGGGACTCCCGGCTTCACGTCCTCCAGCAGCAGAGCCCCGACGACAAGATCCTCCGCCAGCAGTTTGACGACCCACGGTGTGTCGGCCCATGCGTGCAGTGCCTCTGATTCCGCGGAAGCGATCTCGAGGTCAGGGGTGAGCTTCAGCCACACAGTTGCCCCGTCACCTTGTTGGATGCAGTGGAACACCCGTGACGTGCCACCTCCGCCCTCCGCGAGGACAGTCAGGTTCCAGCGGGCCGCCAGCTGATCCACCAGGACTGGCAGTTGATCACACCAGCCCAAAACTTCCGGTCCGAAGCGCACGACAAGCCGGTTACGCACCTCCGGCGGTACAAAAGCTATCCCGTCCACCGCATCCCCGTTCGTCGCAGCAGGTCACAGAACGTATCAGGAGCGTCCACAACCTCGCCCAGCACTCGGGCGGCCTCCCCATCGAAGGCTCCACCGTCTACACCCTCTGGCAACTCGCCGGCATCACCGGCCTGGTCCTCGGCTACCTCTCCCGGAACAACGGGGTCCGAGCCCTGTGGGCCGGGCACGGCGCGGCCACCGTGTCCATGGTCTGGGCGGCCACCCCGCAGCCCGGCCGCCCCGTCGCGGCCGGGCTCGCCGTCCTCGCCTTGACGGTCCTGTCCGCGCTCGCCCGCGCCGCGGCGTCGTTGTCGGCCGCCCGGCCAAGGCCACGGTCCGGCCCGAGATCCACGTCCCGGTACCCGTCGCACCAGCCGACGACCGCCCAGTCAACTGCCCCGCCTGCACCTGATCCGGCCGCCCGCATCGATCGAAGGGACTGCCCCGTGAAAATCCGACTGCCCCGGACCACCCACCGCACGGACCGGGCCCGCTGGGCCACCGCCCGCACCATGACCGACCTCGGCCACCTCACCGCCGACTGGCTGGAAGGCACCCTCCGCCACCACCCCGCCTACCGGGGCACCGGCCCGAACCCCAGGACCTCGCCAGTCGTACCCGTACTCGCACGCCTCAACCGCACAGGCCTCGTCACCGCCAACAGCCAGCCTGGCCACTCCCCCACCCGCCGCTGGAACCGCACCGTCCGCACACAGCGGGCGGCCGTCGACGGCTGGACCACGGACCAGGCCCTCCTCCACGCACTGACCAGGACAGCCCAGGCCCACGACCTCCACCTGATCCTCAACCCGCCCGGAACCACAGCCGACCGCGGACCCATCCCGGTCACCTGCCGCAACGGGACAGCCGACCATCTGGTTCGGCGACCCCTACCACCCGGACCACCTCACACAGCTCTGGACCGGAACCCACCCCGACGCACTCACCGCCCTCACCGGAGCCACCCACATCACCCTCACCGACACCACCTGGGGCCCCTCCACACACCTCTGGACCACCCTCACCACCACCCAGACCACCGGAACACCCCCATGCTGCCCCGCCCACACACCACCCTGCTGCTGCTCGCCGTCCCGTTCGCCGCGGTGACGGTCGCCGTCGTGCTCAACGCCTGCCGCCTCAAGCTCTACGCCGACCGGCACCGCATCGAGATCGCCGCCCGTCCCCGGCCCGCCTGCCCCCAATGCCACGGAAACGGCGGCTGGTGGACAGACGGAGCCTTCCCCGACATGGAGGCATGCGGCTGCTGGGCGAAACGGCGCGAACTACGCATCCGACTCCTGCCCTCCCCCGCCTGGAACGAGCCACCGTTCTGACAGCTCATCGGTGAACCCGAGCCCGGAAACGCCCAGGGCCCGCCGACCTCACCGCCACGTATCCCGCACGAAAGGGTCCGTGCCCCGGAAGCCGAGCTCGGCTTCCGGGGCACGGACCCTTTCGTGCGTTTCCGGGCCACGCTGCAGCTCGTACCTCCCGTTGCCCTTGCCGCCCCGAAATTTCACGCCGTGAAAATCCTGGGGGAGGATCTACGGCCGGGCTGCCGTCCCCCGCACCTCGGCATACCCGACATCCGATGCGGCACCGGACCAAGCAGCGCCGGCGTTGGGAGGTCCTTCCCCTCGGATCGGCCCTAGGCTTCGCGGATGGCGTACGAAGAGTTGTGCTGGGAACCGGTAGCGGCGCTCCCGGAAGGCGAGCCCGAGACGTCCTTCGGCGGGCGTTGGGAGGACCGGCTCTGGCTGAACGTTCCCGGCCCCTTCTACACCGGCATCGCCGACAACTGCTGGACGGGCCGGCTGCACGCACCGCGTCGTGTGCTCTACGGCGGCGAGCACTTCAGTGAGTACGTGTATCGCCAGCCGGCGACCACGGCCGAGGTCCTGAACCTGGTGACAGCGGCCCAGGTAGATCCGTACCGCGGCTACGCCTGCGACGGCGACAGCCGATGGACACCCGAGGCCGTCCGGGGCTGGTGGCACGACCGCGGGCGGGTCACCGGGCACCTGGAGTCCCTCCTGCCCAGATGGTCGTCCAGCGACAGGACCGACGAGCGGGAAGCCGCGGAGGGGCTGAGGGACTTCGCCGCCTACATCACCGAAGGGCTCGGCACGGACCTCCGGAAGTACCTCTTCCGGCTTGAAGAAGGCTGCTACCCGAAAACCCCCGGACCACTGCCTGAGCTCCGATGAGCAAAGACGGCCACGAGGTACTCGGTACTCCCGCACCCGGACACCCGTGAAGTGGGTTCAGGCTCAAGGTCGCGCGACCCCGATGCCGGACCGCTCGGTCCTGCCGAGGGCGATGAAGGCCCCGGTGGTGGGAGATCACGTCCCGCGGGCAGATCGCTGATGGTGGAGGCGGGAATGGGAACTGCCGGGACGCCTCACCCGGTGTGGACCCAGACGGTGAACTCGTCGACGAGCCCTGGCGGGTCGGCCGCCCGGTCCGGCGAGCGATTTCCTCGTAGTACTCCAGCTCGTGGAGGATCACCGGCACCGGCCTGCCGATGGCGCTCTGGATGACTCCACTGTGGTGGGGTTGCCGGTGACCGTGAACTCGTTCTGCAGCCAGAAGGCGCAGGCCCTGTGTCCCCGGTCGCAAGGGGTCTGTGGCAATTATCGGGGGGCTGTCGGGTGGGTCGGTCGGGCACAATGCGGCCATGGTTGATCATGTTCGAGATGCTTCGCGCCCGGATTTTCTCAGCAAGCCGTCGCTGGGCGGGGAACAGGTACTGCTCCGGCCGGTCACGGCCGATGACATGCCTGCGCTGATGCCCATGCTCATGGACGCCGAGACATCACGGCTGACCGGCAGCCATGACGACGGGCCACTCGATGAGAGGCGCATACACGCCTGGTACGAAAGCCGCCGGCAGCAGGACGACCGGCTGGACCTGGCGGTGGTCGAGCTGGCGACGGGGAGCATCGTCGGCGAGGTGGTCCTCAACGGGTGGGACCCGGGCAACGAGAGCTGCAGCTTCCGCATCTGTCTGGTGCCCGGGACTTATGGATCCGGTCTGGGGACGGAGGCGACCCGTCTGACCGTCGGCTACGGCTTCGAGAAGCTGGGGCTGCACCGCATCTCGCTGGAGGTCTACGCGTTCAACCCGCGAGCCCGCCGCGCCTACGAGAAGGCGGGGTTCGTCGCCGAGGGCGTACTGCGTGACGCACTGCTCTGGGAGGGCGAACGGGTGGACGCGACGGTGATGTCGATTCTGGCGCCGGAGTGGTTCCAGCACGGTGGACGTCCGGCAACAGCCGGCCACACGGCGGGCTGACCGTGCTGCTGGCGCGAGGCCGCCCGTTGTTCCGTTCATGATGCTGAAGTCTCTGCTGCCGGTGAGCAACAAGCAGGTGCGGCCGGTGGCGGGACCACCGGCAGGTGTTCAACGACAGGAGTTCGCCCGCCTCATCGTCACCACCGGGACGGAGAGGGGCGAGACGGTCGGCTGCACCACGCGCCTGGTGGCGGCCTGGGAGGACGGGGACATCGGGCTCCCCCGCGCGGTCTACCGACGCATCCTCACCCGCCTGACCAGGCGCGCCCCGGACACCCTCGGGTTCTGGACCGGCCATCCGGCCCCGGCGGCGACCGCCGCCCCGTGCGGAGCCGTCCCGTGCGGAACGGAGGACAGCGTGGACCTCCGGGGCTTCCTCGCCGACGGCGCGGGCGCGGCGCTCGGCCTCCTCCCCCTCCGGGCAGCCGGACCGGGGCGGATCGGCTCGGTTCTTCTGGACTCCGTGTGAAGAAGCACGAGCAATCAAACTCCGCAGCGAACCTCCTGGGCCAACCCGACCGCACGATGCGGACCCGTGCCCTCCACCGCTACCTGCACTGGCGCAACGCCAGCGCCCGCCACCCCGACGGTCCTTACCCTCCAGCGCCGAGAACACACCCGCATCCGCAGCGAGGGGGTATCCGCCGGGACGGACACCCCCTCGCGACCGCAGCCTGATCAAGCGATCCGGTACAGAAACGTCAGATCCCCGTACTACGGCCGATGCGGTACAGCACATTCGGACGCAGCGGTCCTTCGGGCACGGTGGGGTCGTCGAAGTCGTCGGCCGGGTTCCGGGTCATACCGATCCGGCGCATCACCGCTTGCGAACGGAGGTTGGTGACCGTCGTCACAGCGACGATCTCAGGAAGCTCAAGAACGTCGAAGCCGAAAGCCAGGACCGTCAGCGCGGCCTCGGTGGCGTAGCCCTGGCCCCAGGCCGAGCGGGCGAGCCTCCAGCCGATCTCCACTCCCGTGAACGGCATGCCGTCATCCACCTGGTCCAAGCCCGCGAAGCCGATGAACCCGCCCGTGGCCCGCACCTCGACAGCCCACCACCCGTACCCCCGCCGGTCGAAATCGGCCTGGAACCGTGCCACGGAGGCATCACTCTGTTCGCGGGTCAGCAGACCGCCCAAGTGCTCCCGGACCTCGGGGTCGGCATTCACCGCCGCCCACGGTTCAAGGTCGGAGTCACGCCACCGGCGGAGAGTGAGGCGATCGGTACGCAGTTCAGCCATGCTGCCCAGCCAACGTGAGCTCTGGCCTCAAAGCAATCCCTTTTCGTCAGGGCGACACCGTCACGCAGAAGAGAGCATGCACGACTGGACAAAGCAGCGACCACCGATGCGGTCACAGCACGGCCTCCGGCTTACCGACGCCATGCGCACCGTGCGCTCCAGCACGCCGTCGGCGCGTCGGTGGTGTCGTTGGATACGGGTATGGAGCTACCGGAGCGGGAGACCGTGGTGGCCAGGTGTGATCTCGCGGACTCCGCCATGATGTCCGGCTGAAGCCAGGGTGCGGTCGATGACGGCCTGGAGGCGGTCGAGGTCCTGTCCGTCGCGCTGGGCCGGATCGAAGGCCCCGTAGCCGGTCGTGCGTACGGGGTCCGCTGGAGGTCTTCTCCACAATGTCTCCGGCCGGAGCGGGGCATCGCCGCCGGGCGGGTGCGGCTTCTCTGCCTCGCCCACGGGACCGGGCCCACGGGGTTCTCCGTGGAAGCGGCGTGAACCGGGCCGCTGCTGTCAGCGCCAGTCGCCGGTCAGCCAGGCCACCAGGCGGGGGCGCGGGGTCTCCGGAGCGCACGGGGCGATGGCGGCGCTGGAGAAGACCTGCATGGTCACAACGCCCTCGACGTTGCGGTACACCCGGGAGATGTCACCGGAGACGTCGCCGGGTTCACCGACTTCCACCGGGCTCTCGGACGCGGTCGCGGGGCCGGAGGGGTTGCAGCCGACCTGAGGGAGTGGTTGGCCGAGATACCAGCCGCCGATGAACACGGCGTACAGGGCGGCTGCTGTGCCTAAGCGACGAGGAGTCATCCAGGTGGGCATCCGCAGAGTATTCCAGGAAGCGTCACCGGACAGCACCCCCGTCACAACCGGATGTGCGGCGCATCGGTGGAGAGATCTTTCCCGACACCCTGTCCGAGTACCAGTGTGCGAGGGACGCGGTCAGGCTGGCGCCGAGGACGCTGGACGAGCTGGTCAGGCCGGTGCTCGAAAGCTGTGAGTACCACGGCACCATGCCGTGGCAGCTCTTGTCCCGGGAAGTCGACCGGTACGTCGCCGGAGTGGGCAAGCGGGCCGCATCACCGAGGAAACCGCCATGCCCCCCACATCAACGCCGCCCGCCCCGAGCGCACCGGTGCGCTGCCCCGCTGATGCCATGACTCGGATCGGCCTGTCAGCCTCGGTCTGGCTGATTGCGAGTGCGGTACCGCCGCAGGGCGAACAGTCGATGATCATGCTCAGAGAATTCATTGAGCGGTCCGACCCGCTCGTACGCCCACTCGGCTCTCGGGTCGTCGCGGCAGGCGAGCGCGAAGGCCGCCTCCAGACGCAGATCCTTGTCATCCTCGTCGAGGAGCGCGACGAGGGCATGCAGAGTCGGGGGCGTCCGGTCATCGGAGGCAGACAGGGACTCGGCAGCGTGGCGCCGCACCCCGAGGTCATCGTCGCGAAGCAGGACGAGCAGAGCGTCCCGGATCCCCGGAACGAGCTCGTTGTCGGGAGCGAACCGCGGGTTGAGTACTTGCGCCACAGATGCTCTGACGGCCGGCTCGGAGTCGACGGCCATGCCGAGCAGTGCGGATGTGACCGCCTCGCTGCGCGCGGTCCGCTCCCGGCTCATGCAGAACGCCGCTTCGCTGCGGACGCGGGGGTTCGGATGGTCGGCGTACCGCAGACCGATGGCCATCTCGTCCGAGTGCTCCGCGCAGTGGTGGTTGTAGACGTCCAGAACCGCAGCGAGCACCTGCCCATCGGGCTCGTCCTGCGCCCAGGACGCCAGGAAGTCGGCATCCTCGGCAGTGTCCGACGCGCGGTCGACCGTAGTGTGGAAGCACCGGTGCCACAGGACCGAGGCCAGGAAGCGGCGGTGCACGGGATCGGGATCCCGGCGCAGAGCGGTCAGCTCCGACCAGATACGCGGGCCCCTCCTCTGACCCAGGAAGTAGGCGGCGGCGAACCAGTTGCTGTCCTCGTCCTCCGCGTGCGCGACGGCGCGTGCCATCAATTCGGTGACGGGCGGCATGACACCGAAGTGCCACTCGAGCTGGGTGAGGATCGCGCCGTGCCCGGCCCGCGCGGTGAGGCCGCCGAGGGAAACCTCGTCGATCGTGTCGGCAGTCGGCAGGACGTCGATGCGGCGTGTGACGGCGGGCCCGGCAGCCCCGGTCCGGCGGCGCAGCTCCTCGACCACGCCGACCTCGTACCAGTGCCGGGCCAGATCGAGCAGTCGCTGTCGGTGTGCCGCGGGAAGGCGGAGCCGAGGAGCTTCCCCCAGGATCATGGTGACCAGCGTGGGAGAGCCGGTGTCGACGGCTCGCAGCAAGGGGGTGCTGCCATCCTGAAGTACGAGGTCCTGGTTGGCACCACCATCGACCAGGACCTCGGCGGTGAGGTCATCGAACCCGGCCACCGCGGTACACAACAAGGGCAACCCGTCGGAGCCCAAGGTGTCCGGATCCGCACCCTGTTCCAGACAGCCCCGCACGGTGACGGTGTCCCTGGCGAGCACTGCGCTGACCAGTCGGTCGGTCAGGTCCGACGACAGCCCGATCAAGAATCCTCCTGATGATGTGTTCAAAGAGAGCAATGTACCCGGACCAGCGGGACAATGCTGATGTACGGCGGCCTGAACCACGGCCGGGTCGACGTCGGCCGACTGCGGACGCTGCTCAGCGGTGAACCCGAGTCCGGAAGCACAAGGGCCCGCTGACCCCGCCCAAGCCCCCACGCTCCCGCTCCGAGGAGACCACCGTGGACATCCGTCCCCTATCCGATATCGAGGCCCACGACGAGGCCGAGGCCCGCCGGATCATCACTGCCGCCCACCATCCCGGGAACACCCCCGCGCCCGTGGCCCAGCCCGGAAGACCATCCGTGTCCCGGCTCGCAGCGGACATCGCCGGAGTGCTGACCGCCGCCGCAGTCGCCGCCGTCCGATCGACGGCACGGGAACGCTGGTCATCCGGACACGGGGCGGAGTCGACCCCGCCGCATTCGCCATCGCGGGCGCCACCCCGGTCGCTCTGGTCGCTGTCGTCGGCGTCACCACCCGCATGATCAGCCGCGCCGTCCGGGACGGAGCCTCCAGGCTGCCGAGGCCGACCCACATCACCGCCACCGACCCGGCCCGCATCCAGCACACCGAACTGCACACGACGACCCGGGGGCAGCGGATGCGTGAATTCTCGCGATGAGTTCCTCGTCGCTCAGAGCCGGGGTGGACTCGAGGTCGAGCCGAGGAGCGCGTGCAGGGATTCACGGAGTACCTCGGAGGCGTCTCGCTCGCATTCATTCCGGTGCCTGATCCCGCATATCCTCATATCCTCACTCATGACTCAACCCTCGCGGTGATGCGGCTCTCCCTCCGGTGCAGACGGTCGCCGTGTCCCGTCGCTCACCCGGGGATGAGAGGGATCTGGAACCCGGGTGGCATGATCGGGGTCATGAATGACCGCATTGTCGCCGCCGCCGATGGATCGTCCAAGGGAAATCCCGGCAGAGCCGGATGGGCGTGGGTGGTCGCCGATGCGCACGGTGTGCCGCAGCGCTGGGAGTCCGGCCCCCTGGGCACCGCCTCGAACAACGTCGCCGAGCTCACCGCACTCCTGCGCCTTCTGGAATCCACACCGCCGGCGACTCCCCTGGAGGTGCGGATGGACTCGCAGTACGCGATGAAGGCCGTCACCCAGTGGCTGCCCGGCTGGAAACGCAACGGCTGGCGAACCGCGAGCGGCGGCCCGGTCGCCAACCGGGACCTGGTCGAGCGGATCGACGCCCTCCTGGCGGGGCGTGATGTCACCCTCGTCCACGTCCCCGCGCACCGGCAGGACGGTGACCTCCTGAACGCGATCGCCGATCAGGCCGCCAGCGACGCCGCCGCGACCCAGAACCCGGGCGGCACCGCCCACGGTCACCACGACCTCCCCACCCCCGCACCCGAACGCGCGCGGCCCGCGGGTGGCGCGCGGTCGGCGCCCGGGCGGCAGAAGAAGACCCTCAGCCCCGCGAAGGGCGGGACCCGGACGATCGCCGCCAAGTTCCCGGGCCGGTGCCCCTGCGGCGGCTCCTACCCGGCCGGAAGCAAGATCACCAGAGTCGGCACAGGATGGGGCCACCCCGGCTGCCGGACACCCTCGGGGACCACCGGACCCTGAACAGCCCGACCCTGAACAGCCGGGCCGTGAACAGCCGGGCCGTGAAGCCGCTCAGCGCGGACCGTCCGCGGATCTGAGGAAACGGTGTCCGATCCCGGGGCTTGCAGTTCGAGCATCCGAGCCCGTACGGGCCCCTGTTCACGGGCCCGCACGCCGGCCCGGACTACGCGTAGCGGTGCGAGCAGGTCAGCCGGCACCGGGCAGTCGGCTCGATCGCGATAAAACGTTGCGCGCCTGCCGCGCGGCCGTGACCCGGTACACCGTCCGCCTGCGCGCTTGTGGACCGGGAGCGTTTCCGGAGGCATGAGGACGCCCGGGCCGAGGGCGCGGCGGGAGCCGGCCGTCCGGGGCCGTGTGCCGGGATGGCCTGTCGGTAGGGGTGAGGGTCACCGGGCTCCGATGGTTGCCGTCCAGCCGCTGCGGTTGAGGTGGCAGGTGCCGTCGGGGTCGATGGTGACGGCTGCTCCGGCGACGGGCAGGTCGCCGTCGATGACGAGCCAGGTGCGGATCTTGTCCAGTTCGTCCCACAACCGGCGGGGCCCGCCCTGGTGGACGGTCGGCAGGTCCCGGGGCCCGGCTGCCGCGGCGCGGGCCCAGGAGCCGTCCGGGTGCAGCATGTAGGCGGTGCGGGCGCCGCCTGGGCTGTCGTCCATGCGGTGCTCGACGCCGGGGACCATCAGTTCAAGGGTGGAGCGCACGTCCCAGGCGTCGTTCACGCGCATCACCGGGTAGCGGCCCGTGGTGACGCTGTCGCCCTCGGCGGTCCGCGCGGTGGTCCACAGGACGGTGTTGTCGGGGCCGGGAGGGTAGTCGTCGCCGTGACGGGTGCTCATGAAAGCCGCCGCCTCCGGGGCGACCTGGCCGGTGGCGCCCCCGTCAGCAGTCTTGTCCGCGACGATGACCAGCCCCGTCCTGGCCAGCGTGGTCACCAGCCGGCCGCCGGGTGCGAGCGCCGTGAGCCAGGAGGCGGGGATCGTCTCCACCGAGACGGTGGAGACGATGCGGTCGAAGCTGCCGGGAAGCTCGCCCGTCACATCGCAGACCTCCAGCCTCGGCCGGTGCCCGATGGCGTCCAGCCGTTCACGGGCCGCCTGGACGAGATACGGGTCCACGTCGACGCTGGTGACACGATCGGCTCCCAGACGCCGGCAGGCGAGCGCGGTGCCGTACCCGCTTCCGCAGGTCACCAGGGTGCGGGAGTCATCGGCGATGACCGCGTGCCGGTACATCTCCACGACCAGCCGGGGCAGCGTGGACGACGAGGTGGGCCGCGTCTCGGGGATCAGGGTTCCGGGAGTGGCGTGGTCCGCGTGGTGCCGCCCGACGCGCGTGGTCAGGGTGGTGTGCCTGTCGTAGGCGCTGTTCATCCATGCCTCGGGTGCGCTGGGCCCGTCGTGCAGCTCGTAGGCCCATCGTCCCTCCCGTTCGCTGTGTGTCCATGTCCACCAGCGGGGCACGAACAGGTGCCGGGCGGTCGTGGCGAGGGGGCGGTGCCAGCGGGACTCGGGCCGTACGGTCGCATCGGCCATCCGGGCGGCATGCCGCTCCCAGTCCGGTGATGTCCGGTGCATGAATGCAGGCTCTCTTTCAGGGACGGGCGGGCCGCCCGGCCGGGTCGTCCGGTGGTGTGGATCAGCCCAGGGGGCCGCAGGGTTTGGCCTTGGCGGGCGCGCAGGAGTCGGAAGCGGAAGGTTCGCAGTCGGGGGCGCAGGGGTGCGCGCCGGTGCGGCGCGGGACACTCGCGGTCGTCGCGGCCCACCGGCCGGAGCCGAGGACCGACGCCAGGCTCGCGCCGCCGGCGACACTTCCGGCCGTCAGGTGCCGGCCCATCTCGCACACGGCCACCTGCCCGTCGGGGAGGACCGCCGCCCTCTGGTCCCCGCACCGCCCGCACAGGGCCGACGCGTCCGGCGGCGACGCCCCGGCGGCGTTGCCGAAGGGCCGGACCCGGTCGACGTGGACCTCGCGGACGCCCAGGTTCTCCATCTCGGCGCGGGCCCGTTCAGCGCGCTCGTGGTCGCCCGCGTCGAGGATGGCGACCCTCAGCCGGACGCCCCGCTGGACGGCCTCGGCGATGTTGGCGCGCGTCGCCCGGTGAGAGCCCTCCCGGCCGGTGGCCTTGTCGTGCTCCGCGGCAACGCCGCTGTAGTACGAGCAGGCGACGCTGACCCACGAGCGTTCGAAGAGCCGCCAGTGTTTGTCACGCACCCGCACGAGATTCGTGTAGACGCGCACGCGCAGGCCCGCCCGGAGCGCGTGTTCGGCGATCTCGATGACGTCGGGGCGGAGCAGGGGCTCTCCGCCGATCAGCTGGATCGTGGTCGTGCCGAGGGCAGCGGCCTCGTCGACCATCCGGTGCCAGTCCCCGGTGGCCATCGCACCGTGTCCGAGAGTCGGCCCGGCTTGGGCATAGCAGTGGCCAGGGCAGGTCAGCTGGCACCGGGCGGTGATCTCCAACGAGAGGAATCGCAGAGGTGTGGCGGGCGCCTCCGCAGCGATCGTCATAGAAGAAAGGGTAGGCGCAGGGGATGCGTCAACCACCCTGATTTTGCGGGAACTTGGTGGTGCGACGGGGTGAGCAGACAGGGGGCGCGGCCGGATCGCCCACGACCCTTGGCCGGCGGGGGACCGGAACGCCGACCGGTGGGACGGGGTCAAGACCACCCCTCGTCCGGATCCTGACGCTGCCCCGTTCGACACAGCGGAGGCCGGACCCGGGCAGCAACGAGTCCACCACCACGACGACTGTGACCGGCCGGCCGGGCCTGACCATCGCCAAGAAGCAGAACGGCCCGGCGACCGTGAAGGCCGGGGCCACGGTCGAGTACACGATCACCGTGACCAACACCGGCGCCACCGCCTACCCGGCCGCCGGACCGGCCTCGTTCACCGATGATCTGAGCGAGCTGCTGGACGACGTCCGCTACAACGGCGACGCCACCGCCACCCGCGGTACCACCACCTATGACGAGCCCGTCCTGACCTGGAGCGGAGCCCTCGCCCCCGGGGAGAACGCCACCATCACCTTCTCCGTCACCACCAACGCCCGTACCTTCGGTGACCTCAAACTGATCAACACCGTGGTCTCCGACACCCCCGGCAACAACTGTCCGGCAAGGAGCGTGTGCCACCCGAGGGGAACCGGTCAGAGTGGCACCGGGCCCGTCCCCGCGCGGGGACGGGCTCAGCACACCCTGAACGACTTGAACGTCAGATTCGCCGAGGCACCCGGGGCGAGGGTGGTCTCCGGGCCGAAGAAACCGGGGTTGGGATAGGCGCAGTAGGTCAGCAGGGTGTTGTTCGACCAGGACTGGAAACGGTCGTAGGGCTTCACCCAGCGGTTTCTGAGCCGGCTGACATCCGCCACATCGACTCCGGGCAGCAGCGCGAACGACGCGTACCGGTAGTCGGAGGTCTCAAAGACGCACAGCCAGCCGCCGGGGCAGCCAGGACCGTACTCGACCTCCTCGTTGAGGATGTGGATACCGGGCGGGTTGAGCTGGGGCGGTGGCGGAGGCTGGGCGGTGGTCGTCCCGGCGCAGGTGAAAGCGGCGGTGAGGACCGCGGCAAGGACAGCGGCGCGCGACCGGATACGGCGGGCGGTCATGAGGTGGTCTCCAGGGCGGGCAGGGGTTCGGCCCACAGCGCCTTGCCGACACCGGGGGCCGATTCGCTGACCAGACCGGTGCTCTGGTAGCGCTGCTGGGGGGTGTCGCAGCCGAGGATGCGCTCGTAGTAGCCCCGGGTCGTCACGGTGTTCAGACCGATGTAGTAGATCGCTCCGGTGCCGGGGTTGGCGGTGTAGCGGACCTCGGTCTGTTTCTCGACCGTGTTCTCCTGGGCGGCGGTGAAGCCGAACTCCGCGGAGAGCATGGTCTCCACGCTCACGAACCAGGCGTTGAAGCTGGCGGTGGCGCTGATGCCGAGGTTGGTCGAGTTGCTGAAGGAGCGGGTGAAGGTCTCGCTGACCCGCTCGGTGTACTCCATCGGCTCGGTCCCCTTGCGGTTGTCGAAGAGGAACCGGTCCGCGACCACCCGGGTGATCTCCGGCTCGCCCACCTGGACGAAGTGCCACTGACCGTCGCACTGCACATTCCAGGGATCCGCCGCCGCGGCCGCGCCAGGTGCCGCCCCGCCGACGGCCAGTACGCACACACCCGCCACCACGCCCGCCCGGCGTCGGATCCCCTGCCACGGCCGGCTCATGACAGGTCCGCCAGTTGGAGTGCCGTCGCCTGGGTGTCGGGGTCCGCGGTCCAGTACACAAGAGGGCCCAAGGGATTCTTCAGCTGGAGGTCCGCCGACACACTCTCCTTCGACCGCACCTGCCGCCACTCGATGGTGTAGGTCGCGACCGGCGGGTCCTGACATTTAATGCCCGGGTTGAAGACAGCGCAGTCGTAGACGACCACGGACAGATCGCGGCGGGCCCGCCCCGGGTTGGTGAAGGTGAGCCGCTTCACCGCCTGGGTGCCGGCCGCGGCATCGCACAGCGACAGGGTTCCCCCGGTGACCGTCGCGTCCAGACACACCTCCGCCACCGGTGCCGCCCCGGCCCGGGGCGGCTGAGCACTCGCCTGGGCGGCCGGTGCAGCGCCACCGGCCACGAGGGCGAACAGCGGTACCGCCAGCACCGCCACGCGCCGGTTCCGCCGTCTGGGTCCGGACATGGGCTTCTCCTCACACAGCACAACGCGCACAGCCCCGGTGGGACGCGCACCTCCACCGCCCCGACCCGGTACGAGCCTTTACGGGCCCTCCGGATACGGGTCCCTTCCAGTACGGACCGGATCCGGTACCAGGGTCCGGTACCGGGGATTCGCAGGCCGTTTTCCCGTCGCCACCCGCTCTGTCACGCCGCCGCACCGCAGCTGCACCCGCACGGACCACATCATCCGGCCACCTGGGTGTCCCAGGCCCGGCGCCCCGTACCGCAAACCCACTCCCCCGGTGACCCGATGGTGTGATCTTCCGGCCGGGCGGGGCGGGTTCCCGACACCGGGGTGACCGGCTCCCGCACACTCGGCCCGTACCCATCCCCTGTGCCCCACCACGCTGGAGGAGCAACGGTGACCACTTCACCGGACAGCGCACCACGGCGGCCCGCCCGCCCACGGTGGCGCCGCGCGGCCGCCCTCGGTGGGGCCGCCCTGACGGGTGCCGCCGTGTTCGGTGTCACCGGGGCGACGGTCACCACCCCGGCCGCCGCGCCGAACCGGTCTCCCATCACGGCGCCGGGTCCCGCGCTGAGAGCCGGCACCGGCTACGAGTACATCTGGGCGAGCGCCCAGCCCAACGGGAACATCGCCCAGCTGACGGATCTCGGCGCGGACGGCTGGGAGGTCGTCGCCCCCATCTCCCAGGCCAACGGCGGCTACTGGATCTTCCTTCTGCGCCGCCCACTGGCCTAAGGTCCTGCTCACGCGACGGGGTGAAGTCGACGTCCTGCTTCGGGCCGTACGCCTCGGGCCGGAGGCCAAGCTCGTGCGTGGAGTACTCGCTGAACCGGTTGATGTGCTCCGTCAGGTACGGCGAGATATGGGCCAGGTCCTCCGGGGACAGGTGTGGCGGAGCCGGTACCGGCGGGCGGCACGCTCCTGGAGCAGGCCCTGGCTGTTCGCTGCGCGGGGGGGGGCCATGCCGGGGCAGAGGAGCACCAGTTCGGCGGACCGTGGGGCCGGGGGTGCGGTGGCGGAGTCCGGTAGGGACGTCGGGGCAGCGGCGGCCGGTCGCACGGGCGATCTCGCAGGCACGATGCTGAGATGGTCGTTGCCGGTTTTGGTCACGGTCGTCTCCACAGCGGGGTCTCCCACACTTCCCGCCGGACGTCGCGTACACGGTGCCGGGCAGAAGGGGTCTCTGCTGGTGATCTGCGCGGGACCCTGGTGCGGTCCTTGTCCGGCGGCGTCGCCCGGGTGCGGCGTCCGCGCGGGGTGACAGCGAACATCGGCGGTTCGCGGCATGCCGACGTGTGCGGGGATCGCTGTAGCGGCCCGGGGTGAGCACGCGGAGGAGGATCACGCACCCCGGCCGGGCAGCGTGTGCGGGAACCGCGCGCCCGGCTTCGGGGGCTTTCCGGGGTCCGCGGGGTCTTGCCCGTCGGGGGCAACCCGCCCGTCGGCTGCGGAAGCCGGCCCAGGGCCGTCCCTGATGCCCGTCCGGGACCGGACCGGTCTGCTCATCGTCCGGCGGACGCGGTGTCAGAGGAGTTGCATAGATCGCTGACCGGGATTCACCGGATATACCGGGATGAGAGCTGAAGGTCGGGGTCGGGGTGCACGGGTGGAACACGGGACAGCGGGCGCGGTGGGTGCTTGATCCGCTGGTGGGGGTGGGGCCGCTGCGGTTCGATGAGCCCGGACCGGGTCGCGGACGCGGTGGGCGGGGCCGTCGCGGAGCGGTCGCGGGGCGGGGTGTGGGAGGAGTACGGCGAGACGGGCGTGACCGCGCTCTACGGGCCGGGCCCGCGGCCGGGACTGGTCACGGTGGCGGTCGCCGCGCAGGGCGGGCCGCCGGTGCGCCTCGGAGGTGTCGAGCTGGTCGGCCGGGTGCCGTCCGAGGTGTACGCGGATCTTCACGGCCTGGCGCGCCGGGAGGCCGTGACCGTGCGGGTGAGCCGGGGCGGTGATCCGCGGGCCACGGTGTGGGGGCTGTCCCTGGGCGCCGGGCAGGAGTGGGAGGTGATGCCAGGCGGGTACCGGCAGCGGACGGACCGGGTGCTCACCAATGCCCTGTTCACCGCTCCCGGCCTGGCGGCAGATCCCTGCGGGGCGGAGCCGGTCCGGCGGTGGCGACAGGACCGCAGGCCGGAGCCGGATACGGGGGCGGGGTAAGGGCCCGTGCCCGGTGACCGGGAGCGGTCCCGCTGGGACTGGACGCCGCTGGAGCGTGTGCGGCCCGCTGCGGTTCGGGATGCGGCCGCACGAGGTGGCGGCGTCCCTGGGCGGCGCGGTGCCTCACGCCCGTGCCGGCCACGGTCCCTGGTGGTGGCGCGCCGAGGCCGGGACGTGGAGGGTGACCGGGGAGCGCTTCGCGGACTGCTTCCAGATCCACGTCCTGGACGAACGGTCCGAAGGCGACTTCGGCGGCGTGTGGACCCGTCAGACCGTCCTGGACGGACTCGCCGTGCTCGACGACGCCCTGGCCATCGGTACGGCGGTCAACGACACCGTGGCGGTCGGCGTATACGTCCTCGCCCACCGGCCGGACAACGACAGCGACGAGTTCGACCACGTCGTCGAGGCGAGCCTCCACACCCCCTTGGGACAGCTCCTCGTGATGGGCTGCACCGACTGCCTGGACGACGCGGCCCGGTTCGACGCGCCTGCCGGCTGGAGCCGGGTCCGCGCCTCGCGCCGGAACATCGCCGCCGCCGTCCGCTGGTCCGAGTCCGACGAGGAGCCCGAAAACCACCGCGGAGGTCCGGCTCCAGACCTGGCCGGCCCCGTACTCCGGGCCGCGCATCGTCAAGCGCTGGACCCCGGCACAGAGCTGACCCACTGCGGCGCGCTCCGACGTGCTCACCGCGCCACCGCACACCCCACGGCATCAGCCCTCCCCCGGCGTCCCCGCCGGGACTGCCGCCGCGCCCCGCGCACCCCGCCCGAAGCACGGCCGTACGCTCCCCTGCCCCTACTCGGGTCCCGTCACACGGTCGAGCCGGACAGCCTCGGCCCAGCGCGTTGGGCCGCCCGCTGAGGATTGCGGACCTTCGCCCGCCGGAGCCAAGTCAGCAAGCGACCGGTGTGCCGGGGCCGGTCCGGCTCGCGGCCCGCAACCCCACCTACGCCCCGTTCCCCGCCCAGGACGCCGTCATCCCCGTCAACGCCATCGCTGTCCTGCACGCCCTGTGCCGCTGTGCCGGGCACGACGCACAGCCTGGGCAGAAGTCCCCGCCTCCCGGCGGGCCGGAGAGAAGCGAGCACGGTGCACGATCACGGGGCAACCGGACCCGACACACCCGTCTGCCTCCGGCTGGTGTCCGAGCACGGCGACGCCCTCACGGAGGTGTGCCGTGCCGCTGAGCACACCCGCCAGGTGGCCGCCGACGTACTCGGCCCCACCCGCCCCGCCGCAACGCGTCCGGGGCACAGTGGTGCACGCTGCGGAAGAACCGGTCGAGCACCGGGACTTGGGGGGCGTCTGTCCACGCCGGACGGTGGGTGAAGCCGAACACGGCGCGCGCAGCGGCGGCCACCCGCCCGCGGGTCCGCGTCGACGGGGGGTGCGGCCGAGGCGAGGCGGAGGAGTTCACTCCGGACGTGTTCGCTCCGGACGTTCTGGGGAGCCCGGTCCCGTTCTGGACGGAGCCCGCCGGGCGCCTGGCGCAGGAGGGCACCGGTGCTCGGCTCCGCCCGGAGGCGGTGTCCTCGCCGGAGAGCGCCGTTGTCGCTGTCTCCGGGCTCGCCGGGCGCAGCTTCCAACTGGACCTCAACCAGGACCTCGTGCACGAGCTGTGCCGCACCCCCACCTGCCCCCGCCGGATGGTGATCTGAGCCCTCACCCGGTGCGAGGCGCACCTCGCCGACTGCTCCCCGGACGCCCTCTGCTCCATGGCCCAGGCGTGGGGGCGCGCTCAGTACGACGAGCACAGCCGGGGCAATCCCGCCGTCCTCGAAAGCATCCCCACGCCGACCTCCTGGTCAGGGCAGCCGTCGCCCACGGCGCGTACGGGACGGTCTCCACCGCCCTGCTCCACGCGCTCTTCGAGGACCCCGGCCTGATCGACAAGGTGTACGGGAACCCCGAGGAGGCCCTGGCCGTGCGGGACTCCATGGACCGCGAACGGCAACGGCTCGACTCCGTCGCCACCGCGGAGGCACGCCGGATCCGGAAGGAGACCGGAACCTGCCCGGCCTGCCGCCGACCGCTCCCCTCCCGCGGCGGCGTGCCCTGCTTCCCGCCGCGGTACTGCTCGAAGGAGTGCGTGCCGGTGCCGTCCCGCCCGGCGGTGCGGCGCGGCCCGTGGAGCCCCGCACCGCAGTGGTGCCCCGTCGTGGCGGGCACGTCCTGTCCCCGGCCACGCCCCGCGGGGGCGCACAGTCCACCCCCGCGGGGCACTCCCCCTGCCCTGCGCGGCCTGACCACGGGGCAGGGCGGCCCGGCCGGTATCCGTGCACCGGCGGTCCGGCGGGGGAAACCCCGCGAGAGCACGGGGCGTGATCAAGGCGACCGGAAAGCGTCTTTCACGGCCAGGCCACGAAAGGGGAAGCTCACCGTGTTCATGTGACTACTGATGGGAGTTCCTGTGCGGTTCCACCGGACCCTCTGGCCCGCCGCCGTGCTCGCCCTGTCCGCGGCGCTGCTCGCCCCGGCGGCCCCGGCGGCGGCTGCCCCGCCGCCGATCCTGGGCGGGAAGACGGTTGCCATCAAGGACGCGCCCTACACGGCGTTCATCCGGCTCAACGGCCTCGACTGGAAGCGGTGCGGGGGAACGATCGTCGCCCCGCGCAAGGTCGTCACGGCGGCCCACTGCGTCCGCGCGGCCGACAACGGCGCCGCGAGCCTTGAGGTGATCACCGGCCGTACCAAGCCGGTCAAGGACACCGGAGGCAAGCTCGCCAAGGTCACCCGGGCCTGGATCCACCCCGACTACGGCAAGCTCCCCAACCCCCAGAACAACGACATCGCCGTCCTCACCCTCGACAGCGACGCCTCGGGCACCGCTCTCGCCCTGCCCAAGCAGGGCGAGACCGCCTTCACCGCCGCCGGTACGGTCGGCACCCTCTACGGCTGGGGCATGACCAGCGACGGCGACCCGCTGACCGTCTCCGAGAGCCTGCGGACACTGAACGAGACCATCCTCCCCGCCGCCGACTGCACCAAGGCCGAGAAGATCCACGACGCGAAGACCATGCTCTGCGCCTCCTACACCGCCAACTCAACCGGCTTCTGCAGCGGCGACTCCGGCGGCCCCCTGGTCATCGGCGGCAAACTCGCCGGAGTGATCTCCTTCAACAGCGCGATGGGCTGCTCGGCCCCGGACAGGGCCGACTTCTACATGCGCGCCTCCGCCTACACCGACCTGATCAAAAAGCAGATCGACACCCCCTGACGACTGATCAGGTCCGGCACTGCGGGTCTGTCCAAGTGGTCGGCCAACGGGCGGGGAGCAGCCCGGTCAATCGTTCAGGGAACTGCTCCCCCGTCGGACCCGCCCTGCTCGCCCTCGTCGTCCTCGCCCTCCGCGGCCGGGTCGAACGCTGAGGCGGCGGGCCGTCACAGCACGTAGACGCGGTCCTTGAGGGCGCGGACGCGCGCGTAGTCCGCGAGGACCGCCTCCTGGGTCGGCCCGGTCAGATGGACCCGCATCGTGCAGGTGGCCAGGTCGACCGTGGGCCGGATGCGCTGCCCCGGCGCCAGGTTCAGCACCGTCCGGCGCACGGTCGGCAGGGCGCCGATCCGGGCCACGACCTCCTCGTCGACGGCCCGGACGACACCGTCCGCCGTGGTCGCGACGGTGTATCCCATCGCGGCCTGGCGGGGGCGGTAGCTCCGTCCCGCGTAACGCCGCCGGAACTCCCCGGGATCCGTGTGGGCGAGGACCGTCAGATCCGCCTGGTTCTGCCCGAGGCACAGGTCGTGCACCTCGGGGAGCATGCCGCCGCTGAGCCGGGCCCCGGTCTCCACGAGCGCCGGCCCCCGGGAGGTCATCTTCACCTCGCTGTGCGCGGGCCCGTGGCGGATGCCCAGGGCGTCCAGGGCCTGGCGCACATAGGCCATGAGCTGGGGCGCGGGCGCGTCGCCGGGCGGTACGAGGATGTCCTTGTCGTAGAGGTTCCGGCCGTCGACGAGGGTCTTCTCGTACTTCCAGACGCTGCTGACGAAGTGTTCCCCGTCGCGGCTGACGGTGTCGACGATGTACTCGTCGCCGTCGAGGTAGGACTGGACGAGGACTTCGGTGTTCGGCGCTCCGAAGGCGTCCCGGCTCGTCAGCACCTGTTCGGCCGCCCGCCGGACCTCGTCGGCCGTGGCGCAGACGGTGACCCCGTCCGTGTTGCACGAACGGAGCGGCTTCAGCACCACCGGGTAGCTCCCCCGGGCCCGGACCCAGGCGACGATCTCGTCCGCCCGGCCGCTGCGGAACTGGTCCGCGCAGCACAGCCCGGCCGCGCGCAGGGCCTCGGCCATGGCGTACTTGTCCCGGCGGGCCCCGGACAGCCGGGTGCCGTTCGTGGGCAGCCCCAGCGTCTCGCTGAGCCGGTCGGCCAGCGGCACCCCGGGCTCCTGGCCCGCGATGACGCAGACCGGGTCGTACTCCTTGAGCCGCCGCACGGTGGAGGCGTCGTCGGTGTGGACGATGTTCTCCCGGTAGACCGAGAGGTCCGGCGGGGTCCAGGAGGGGATCGGCTCCGGTGTGCTCTGCACATGCACGACGGAGAAGCCCCGGCGGGCGAAGGCAGGCGGCAGCGAGGCGGCGTTGTAGTAGCCGTCCACGACGACGGCGGTGGGTGCGCTCGTGGGCATGGCATTCCTCAGTGGATCGCGGGATCGGAGGATCGGGGGGCGGATCGGGGTCGGAGGATCGGGGGGCCGGGCTCCGTGGCCGGGAGGTCTGTCCGCGGGCCGAGGGGCCGGGCTCAGCCCGCGGTGTGGACGGCGTCGCCGCGCCGCGCCCCGGGCAGGGCGCCGGGGTCCGCCGGGTCCTGGCCGAGCGTGGCGACCCGGTTGTGCTCGTCCACGAAGACGACGCGGGGCTCCTGCTCCCCCGCCGTGGCCTCCGGGCACATCCGGTAGGCGATGACGATCACCAGGTCGCCGACGCCGATCAGCCGGGCGGCGGCGCCGTTGATGCCGACCACACCGGACCCCTTCGGCCCCTTGATCACATAGGTCGAGAGCCGGTTGCCGTTGTCGATGTCGACGATGTCGACCTTCTCGCCGGGGAGCAGACCGGCCGCGGTCATCAGCTCCTCGTCCAGGGTCAGCGATCCGACGTAGTGCAGATCGGCCTGGGTGACGGTGGCCCGGTGGATCTTGGACTTGAGCATGGTCAGATACATGGCGTCCTCCTCGTTCGCGGAGCGTTCGGGTCGTTCGGGGCGCTGAGAGCGGTGCGCTGAAGGTGGTGCGCCGGGGGCGGGGCGCTGGAGGCGTTCGCCGGCGCTCAGGTCCGGTCCGACTGGCCCGACTGGTCCGTCCTGTCGGCGAGGCACCACTCCAGGACGCTCATCGCGCCGTGGAGCTTGTGCGCCGCCTGCTGGAAGGCGACGCTGCGGTCGCCGTCCAGGACCTCGGCGTCGACCTCCTCGCCCCGGTGCGCGGGCAGGTCGTGCAGGAAGACCGCGCCCGGGTAGCGCTTCATGAGGGCCGCGTCCACCCGGAAGGGGGCGAACGTCTCCCGCCAGTCGGCCGTGTGCTTGGCGGTCCCGGTGGTCTGCCACCGGGTGGTGTAGACGACGTCGACATCGTCCGGCAGCCCGTCCATGTCGTGGCGCTCCTCGACCAGCGCCCGGTGCGCCGCGGCGTACGTCCCCGCCCGGCCCAGCGCGGGCTGCGGCAGTCCGTACCCCGGGGGTGTGCGCAGATACAGCTCGGTGTCCCGGTAGCGCGGGAGGGCGAGCGCGAGCGCGGCGGCGGTGTTGTTGCCCTCCCCCACGTAGAGCACCCGCAGGCCCTCCAGCCGGCCGAGGACGGTGAGCATCGCCGACAGGTCGGTGACCGCCTGGGTGGGGTGCTCGTCCTCGGTCATCGCGTTGACGACGGACATGGAGTTCCAGGAGGCGATCGTGCGCAGTTCGGCGGCAGCGGACGAGGTCCGCGCGACCAGGCCGTCCAGCATCAGCCCGAGCACCCGGCCGGTGTCGTCGGCGCTCTCGCCGGTGTTCTCCTGGAGGTCGCCGGGGCCGTAGGCCACCACCCGCGCGCCGAGCCTGAGTGCGGCGACGGAGAAGGCGGTGCGGGTGCGGGTGGAGGTGGTGCGGAAGTAGGTGCCCACCACCCGTCCGGCGAGCGGTTCCGCGCGGGGAAGGGTGCCCCGGGCGTACGCGTGGGCGCGGTCGACGAGGGTGTACAGCTCCTCGTCGGTGAGGTCGTTGAGGGACAGCAGGTGCCGTACGGGGGCGGGGTGGTGCCGCATGGCGCTCTCTCCTGGATCGGTGGACGGACGGCGGACGGCGGACGGACGGCGGACGGCGGGCGGTGGCCCGGGTGCCGCCGGGCTACGGAGTGGTGGAGTCCTGCGGAACGGGGAACGAGGAGCCGGCGGGCGAAAGGGAGCCGGGCGAGGGGGCGGTGCGCGAGGGGGCGGCGAAGACATTGCCGTGCAGCCGGGGTGCGCACAGGTCGAGGGCGCGGCCCCGGCCGGCCGCCACGCTGAGGCCCGTCGGCCGCAGGGCCAGCTCGATCGCGGTCAGCCGGCCGAGGGCGTCCAGCCGGGCGAACCGGTCCCGCAGCGCGGGGGGCACCAGCTCGGGCCCCTGGCAGCACAGATACGGATCGTCCTCGACGTTCGCGAGGTCGATGAACCTGCTGCCGCCGTCGGTGTTGACGCCGAAGGCCGCCGCCCAGTCCAGGGGGAGCCCGTCGCACAGGGCGGCCACGTCGCGGAAGCGGTAGGCGTGGACGACGGGGTGGAGATAGGCGTCGGCCTCGGCGACGGCCCGCACCTCGTCCCGTTCGGTCCCCGCGGCCGACCCGGTCCCGTAGCGCTCCTCGGCCAGGGTCAGTCCGAGCGCCCGGACCGTCTCCAGGCCCGAGCCGCGGCTGTCGTCCGGGCGCAGCAGCCGGACGAGTTCCCGGTCCAGCAGCCGCTGGTGCTCGCCGAGCGCGTGGTAGAGCCACAGATACAGCAGCCCGTCGGGGCCGAGCCGGTCGCTGAGCCAGCGCATTCCCGCGCGCGGGTCGGGCAGATGGTGCACCAGGCCGGTGCAGACCACGAGGTCGTGGTCGGTGGGCAGGTCGAGCTGCGGCAGCAGCCCTTCCACGAAGCGGACGTTGCGGGCGCCGTGCCGTTCGGCGAGGCGGCGGGCGACGGCCAGGGAGGCGGCCGAGCCGTCCACGCCGGTGAAGTGCGCCCGGGGGTAGCGCAGCGCCATCCCCAGCAGCCGGTGCCCGGTGCCGCAGCCGACGTCGAGGACCTTCCAGCCGTCGAGTTCACCGTCCTCGACGAGGAAACCGAGGCCGTTCGCGACGTCCTCGATGAGGGCCGATTCGGCCGTGGGCGAGGGGTAGGGGAACTCCTCGTAGAGCAGCTTCACATCGGCGGAGTCCATCGTCGTCACCCTTTCCGCGGGGAACGGGCGGCCAGCCGGGCGAGGAGTCCCCGTGCGGCGTCGCCGACGCCGGGCGCCCGCATCATGTCGTAGTGGTCGGCGGCCACCGTGGCCTCGGTCCACGGGCCGGAGGTGAAGCGCCGCCAGTCGGTGCGCGCGACACTGCCGTCGCGGAGGCTGGGTTCGGCGTACACGGCGTGCAGCGGGGCGCGCAGCGGTACGGGTTCCCAGCCCCGGAACAGCTCGGTCTGGTGGCGGATCACCTGGAAGTGCCGGGGTAGCGCGGCGTTGTCGGCGGGGGTGCCGAGGGTCCGGGTGCGTTCCCGGACGAGGCGGACGGCGCTCTCGTCGAGCCGTTCTCCCTCGGCGACCCCGGCGAGGACCGTGGTGATGAGCGGCGCGTGCCGCAGCAGCGCGCCGGGGCCGTAGGCCGCCCGCAGCGCCAGGCGCAGCGACTCGCGGTCGCCGAGGGGTTCCTCGGTGCCGACCCCGCAGTCCCAGATCTCGGCGAAGTCGATCCGCACGCCGCGTTTCTCCAGTTCGGCGGCGACCGCGAGGGCGATCAGACCGCCGAGTGACCAGCCGAAGAGCGCGAGACGGGGGGCGGGGACCCGGCGGACGACCTCCTCGGCGTACCGCGCCGCGAGGCTCGCGACGTCCGGTGCCTCGGGTCCGGTCTCGGCGGCGGTGGGTGAGCGCACGCCCCACACGGCCGTGGTCGGGGGCAGCAGGCCGAGCAGCGGCTGATAGGGGAAGAGCGTTCCGCCGAGGGGGTGGAACACGACGAGTGGAACGGGGTCGTCCGCGGCTGTGGGGGTTCGTGCCGGGCCTGTGGCGGGGCCTCCGGCGAGGGGGACGACGAGGCCGTCGGCCCCGGCGGGGGCCTCCCGGGCCGTCGCGGCCTCCAGCGCCTCGGCCATCGCCGCCAGGGTGCGCCGGCCGAAGACGGCGCCCAGCGGCAGCCGGACGCCGAACTCGGTCCTGACCTCGCGGACGAGCCGGCCGGCCAGCAGCGAGTTCCCGCCGAGGGCGAAGAAGTCGTCCCCGGGCGCGATGCTCTCCCGGCGCAGCAGCCGGGCCCAGAGGGAGGCGAGACGTCCCTGGACGCCGTCGGCCTCCGGCACGTCCGGGACGGGGGTGTCCGGGCACGGCGGGTCCTGGCTCTCCGCCCCGGCGGCGAGTGCGGCCCGGTCGAGCTTCCCGGCGGCGGTACGGGGCAGCCCGGGCAGCACGGCGAAGGACGAGGGCACCATGTACGCGGGCAGCCGGGCGGCGGCGAAGGCACGGACCTGGTCGGGTCCGGCCGCCGGAGCCGCGGGAGTCACGGAGCCTGCGGGGGTCGGAGGGTCCGCGGGGGGCGCGGGATCCGTGGGAGTCCCAGGATCCACCGGAATCGCCGAGTCCGCGGGAGTGGGAGGGCCCGCGGGAGCCGGAGAAGCCGTGGGACCCGTGGGAGCCGTCTTCGGGTCCTCCAGGACGAGGGCCGCGTGCAGGGCCGCCGTGGGGGTGCCGGGGCGGACCAGGACGACGGCGGCGTCCGCGACGCCGGGCGCGGACCGCAGCACCGCGGTGATCTCCGCCGGTTCGATCCGGTGGCCCCGCAGTTTGACCTGGTCGTCGGCCCGGCCGAGGAACGCGAGCCGCCCGGTGCCCAGGACGCGGACCACGTCGCCCGTCGCATAGCCGCGCGTTCCGTCCGGCGCCTGCGGGAAGCGCTCGGCGGTCAGCTCCGGCAGACCGAGGTAGCCGACGGCCAGCTGCGGCCCGGACAGGTGCAGTTCGCCGGGGAAGCCGACCGGTACGGGGCGCCGCAGCGGATCGAGGACCCGCGCGGTCACCCCGGCGAGCGGGCGGCCGATGGTGGGCCGTGCCCCGGTGTCCTCGATGGGGCAGCCGGTGGCGTTCACGGTGAACTCGGTCGGCCCGTAGACGTTGAACGCCCGGGTGGGGGCCGCCGCGAGCCGCCGCCACAGTCCCGGCGGCACGGCCTCGCCGCCGAGAACCAGACAGGAGGGGATGTGCGCGGACGGGTCGAGGAGACCCGCCTCGACGAGCGAGGCGATATGGGTGGGGGTGCCGTCCAGGACGTCGACGGCGTGCTCGCGGAGGAAGCCGACCA
Source organism: Streptomyces clavuligerus (assembly GCF_005519465.1). Classification (NCBI taxonomy): domain Bacteria; kingdom Bacillati; phylum Actinomycetota; class Actinomycetes; order Kitasatosporales; family Streptomycetaceae; genus Streptomyces; species Streptomyces clavuligerus. Next base: position 277,726 of record NZ_CP027859.1, read on the forward strand.
TGGCCTCGGGGTCCGCCCGGACCTCGTCGGGCACGGGGTGGAGGGTATGGCCCGCGCGCAGCAGTTGGGTGCCCTGCCAGGAGGCGTCGAAGGAGAACGGCGCGTTGACCGCGACCCGCGCGGGCTCCGGCAGTTCTCCGAAGGCCAGGCGGTCCATGGCCGCTCCGAACGCCGCGAGGCTGAGATGCCGTACCGCGACGGGCTTGGGGAGGCCGCTCGTTCCGGAAGTGAAGATCACATAGGCCACGTCCTCGGGGGTGACCTTCTGCACCGGGGGCCCCACGGGGGCGGCGTCCGCGGTGTGCGACGGGGAGCCGAGGTCCCGCAGCCGGACGGTGCGTACGCCGCTGAAGGCCGGGGAGTGTTCGGCGCCCGGGTCCACGACGACGACGCGGATGCCCGCCGCCCGCATCATCGCGCCGAGCCGCGCGGCCGGGAGCGCGGGGTCGAGCGCCGCGCAGGCGGCCCCCGCCGACCAGGCGCCGAACAGCGCGCAGATCTGGTCGGGCGAGCGGCGCACCGCCACGCCCACGATGTCGCCGGGGCCGGTTCCCGCCGCGGCGAGGGCGGCGCCGATGCGGTCCGCCCGGCGGACGAACTGCGCGTAGCCGAGGACGTCCGCTCCGAGGACGAGGGCGGGCCGGTCGGGGTGGAGCGCGGCGCGCTCGCGGACGGCGTCGGGCAGCGGGACCGGTTCCCGGGCGAGGGCCGGACCGCTCGCCCCGGGCCCGGCGCAGTCCGGTCCGGCGCCCTGCCCACCGCCCCCGGCGCCCGGTCCGCCGGCGCCGGCCGGGAGCCGGTCCGGGACTCCGCCGACCTGTCCACCGCTGTCGGCCGGGAGCCGGTCGGCGTACCCGTCCCGGAGTCCGTCGGAGTACCGGTCCGCGTGCTCGTCGGAGTACCGGTCCGGGTGCCCGTCGGAGTACCGGTCCGGGTGCCCGTCGGCCGGGAGCCGGTCCGGGGCGCTCTCCCGCGCGTCCACGAGCGGCAGTTGCTCCAGCGGCGCGTCCCCGGCCGCGCACAGCCGCTCCAGGAGGGTGCGGAACGCCCGTGCGAGGGCGTCGGCGGTCGCCGCGTCGTGGAGCTCGGTCCGGTACTCGACATGGCTCAGGGCCCCCGGCGCGGCACCGAGGTGGAAGGTGACGTCGAACTTCGCCGTCCCGGGGTCGAGCGCGAGCGGCACGGCCGACACGCCCGGAAGCCGCAGCTCGCTCGCGGCGTAGTGCAGTTCCAGGGCGGCCCGGAAGGCCGGGGCCCGGCCGCCGCCGGAGCCGCCGGGCGCGGCCAGGATCTCGTCGTACTCGACGGCCGTGTGCTCCATCGCGCCGAGCACCGTCTCCTGAGCCTGTCGCAGCAGACCGGACACGGGCGCGGACCCGTCGATCCGCAGCCGCAACGGTACGGTCTTCATGAAGTAGCCGACGGCGTCCTCCGCGTCGGCGTCGGCGCGCATGTTCACGGTGGTGCCGAGGAGGACGTCGTCGGTGCGGGTGAGCCGGGACAGGACGACGGAGAGCGCGGAGGCGACGACGGCGAACGGCGAGACCCGCGCCGCCGCCGCGGCGGCCCGTACGCGGTCGAACCAGCCCTCTTCCAGCGGCAGGGGGCAACTGCCGCCGGGGCGGCCCTGATCGCCGGGGTCGCCGGGATGGCCCGGGTCCTCGTCGGGGGCGCATCCGGCGGCCGGGGGTGCGAAGGCGCCCTCCAGCCGGTCGCGCCAGTACTCCAGATCGGCGCGGATCCGCTCGTCCCCGGCCGTGTCCCGCAGCAGCCGCTGGGCCCCGACGGGGTCCGGGTGCGGCGCGGGGAGGGCGTTTCCGCCGTAGAGCGCGCCCAGTTCGGCGAAGAGCGTACGGAAGCTGTCGCCGTCGCAGACGAGATGGTGCAGTACGAGGACGAGCAGCCACTCCTGCTCGCCGCAGCGGATCAGATGCGCCCGCGCCATCGGGCCGGACGCGGGGTCGAAGACGGTACGGGCCGCCTCGGCCGCCGCCCGCTCCGCCGCCGCGGCGGCGGCCCGTTCCCCGGGGTGCTCGCGGAGGTCGAGCTCGGTGAGGGGGAAGGGCCCCACGGGCAGGAAGCGCACCCGGGGCCGGTCGGCGGCGTCCGCCGTGACCACGGTGCGCAGGGCGGGGTGGCGGGCGTACAGCGTGTCCAGGGCGCGGATCAGCGCGGTCCTGTCGACCGGGCCGGTCAGCCGGAAGCCCTCGGCCTCGGTGTAGACCGGCAGACCCTGGGTGATCCGGTCGGCGGTCCACAGCGGGCGCTGGATCGACGGCAGCGCGTGGGTCTCCTCGGCCTCGCCGCTCTCGGGTGCGTCGCGCGTGTCTTCGGTGGTGGGCATGGTTCACCGCCTCTGGGGGTGGGGGGCAAGGGCGTTAAGGCTGAGGGACCGGTTCCGGTCCGGGTCCCGGTCGCGGTCCCGGCTTCTGGGCCGGAAGCGGCCGGTCCGATTCCGAGCCGAGTTCCGGCGCCGGGCCGGGCTCCGATGCCGAGTCGGGCTCGGATACCGAACCGGGCTCCGGTGCGGGGCCGGGCCCCGGCACCGGCTCCCGACCGGGGCCCGGTGCCGGCTCCCCGGTGGCGGCGGTGACAGCGGCCCGTACCAGCGCCGCCTGGCCGGCCAGGCTCTCCGCCCGCATCATCCGCACCGCGTTCACCCGGACCCCGAAGCGGACCCGCACGCTCTTGACCACGCGCGTGATGTCCAGCGATGTACCGCCCAGGGCGAAGAAACCGGCCTCAGGGCCGGGCGGTGCCGCCGTGCCCAGGACGTCCTGCCAGATGCCCGCGAGCACGCGGACGGTCCCGTTCGCCGGGGCCGCGTCACCGCCACCGTCCGGCTCGTCCGGCCCGTCCGGCCCGTGTGTGCCGCCTGCCGTCGGGGGCGGGGCCGGGGTGACCGGCTCCGGCAGCGCCCGCCGGTCGATCTTCCCGTTGGGGGTGCGCGGCCAGGTGTCGACCGTGACGTACGCGGCGGGCAGCATGGGGCGGGGCAGCCGGAGCGCCGCGTGCTCCCGGAGCCGGGCCTCCGCGCAGACAAAGCCGCGCCTCGGCCGTACATAGGCCACCAGCCTCAACTGCCCGCCGTCCGGCCGGGGCAGCACCACCGCCTCCGCCACGGACTCCTCCTCCGCCAGCCAGCTCTCGATCTCCCCGGGCTCCACCCGGTGTCCGCGGATCTTCACCTGGTGGTCCGCGCGGCCGAGGAGTTCGAGCGCTCCGCCGGGGCCCTGCCGCCCCAGGTCGCCCGTGCGGTAGAGCCTGCCGCCCGGCGGGCCGAAGGGGTCGGGCACAAAGCGCTCGCCGGTCAGCTCCGGCCGTCCCGCGTAGCCGCGGGCGACACCGCCGCCGCCGATCCAGACCTCCCCGCGCTCCCCCGGGGCGACCGGCCGGCGCTCCTCGTCCAGGAGGTGGACGGTGGTGTCGGGCAGCGGCAGCCCGACCGGGACGGTGCTCCGGTCGGCGGGGGTGACGGGGTGGGCGGTCGACCAGATGGTGGTCTCGGTCGGCCCGTAGATGTTCCACACCCGGTCCGACCTGCGGCACAACTCGGCCGCCAGCGCGGGCGTGAGCGGTTCCCCGCCGCACAGGGCGACGCGCAGGGTGCCGCGCCACCCCCCGTCGACGATCATGCTCCAGACCAGCGGGGTGGCCTGGAGGACCGTCGCCCCGCTGCTGTCGAGCAGTTCGCCGAGCGCCGCTCCGTCGAGGAGCTGGTGCTCCTCCGCCATGACCACGGACCCGCCGGTGACGAGCGGAAGGAAGAGGTCGACGAGAACGGGGTCGAAGGAGGCCGACGTCAGCGAGAGCCAGATGTCGTCCGGCCCGGGGCGGACCGGGGATGCCATGGCGAGCACCCCCTTGACCAGGCAACGGTGGTCCACGGCGACCGCCTTGGGCCGGCCCGTCGAGCCGGAGGTGTACATCAGATAGGCGAGGTCGTCCGGCCCGGCGCTCCGGAGCGGTGGCGCCGGGGGCGCGCCGTCCGCCGGGGTGTCCGGTTCCGCCTCGTCCAGAACGAGGATCCGGTCCGGGGCGGGGATCGCGTCCGGGCCGAGGGCCGCGTTCGGGGCCGGGGCCCCGTCCGGGACGGGTGTCCCGGGGGCGCGGAGCGGGCCGGCGTACCGGCTGGTGGTGACAGTGAGCAGCGCGCCCGCGTCCCGCAGCATGTCCTCGCGCCGCTGCGCGGGGTAGGCCGGGTCGACGGGGACGAAGGCGGCCCCCGACCGGAGTACTCCCAGCAGGGCCACGGGGAGGTCGGTCGAGCGGCCCACGCTCACGGCGATCCGGTCGCCGGGGCCCGCGCCCCGCCGGAGCAGCCGGTCGGCGACCGTCTGCGCGGCGTCGACGAGGTCCCGGTAGCTCAGGGAGCGCGGTCCGCAGCGCACCGCTTCCCGGCCGGGGGTGCGGTCCGCCTGGCGGGCGATCAGTTCGTACAGGCCGCATGACGGCCACGGTGGCCCGGTGGGCACGTACGGCATGGCGCATCCGTTTCTTCTGGTCGGGGTCGTGGTGGGAGAAGGGGCACGGACCGGGCGGGAGCGGCGTGCGGGACGGCCCCGTACGCGGGCCCGGGCGCGGGGCGCGGGCGCCGGGCGCGGGGGTCCGGCGCGCTGGCACGGGACCCGGAGGGCGGGGTCTGGTCGCGGCTCGCGGGCGTGCCGCGGCGTCGGACGGCTCGCGGACGGGCCACCGCGTCAGGTCACTCCGCGGCGGCGGAGACGGCGAAGGAGCCGGTCCGGGAGCCCGCGGGCGAGCCGTCCGGGGCATCGGCCGGGGCTCCGGACCGGGAGCCGGTGGGGGAACCTGTGGCGGAGGCGGTGGTGGAGCCGGTGGTGGAGCCGGTCCGCCCGTCGGCGGGGAAGGAGTCCCGTGGGGAGGGCGTGAGCGCGTCCGGGCCGTAGTGCTCCCGGACCCAGCCGGGGTCGTAGACCGAGTCGAGATAGCGTTCCCCGAGGTCCGGGGAGATGGCGACCGCCGTGCGCGGCCGGTCCTGCGGATGTTCGGCGAGCCACCGTACGGCGCCGCGCACCACCGTTCCCGTGGAGCCTCCGAAGAGATAGCCGTGCGAGGCCAGGTGGTGGCAGGTCCGGACGGTCTCCGCTTCCGGCACGAGCACGACGTCGTCGACGAGGTACTCGTTCAGCAGCGGGGGCCGTACCCCGGCGCCGAGGCCGGGGATCATGCGCCGGTCGGCGGGGCCGCCGAAGGAGACCGAACCGACCGAGTCGACCGCCACGACGGTGACCTCGGGCCGCTTCCACCGGAAGTAGCGGGCGCAGCCCATCAGGGTGCCGGTGGTGCCCGCGCCGACGAAGAGCACGTCCAGCCCGGGGAAGGCGCCGGCGAGAGCGGGGGCGGTCCGCCGGTAGTGCGTGACCCAGTTGTTGTTGTTCGTGTACTGGTTCAGCCAGACATAGCGGCTGTCGGAGGCGCACAGCTCCCGGATGCGGTCGAGCCGGGCACCGAGATAACCGCTCTCGGGGTGGGGGGTGTCCACGGTGTGCACCTGGCATCCGAAGGACTCCATCAGCTGACGGGCCGAGGTGGTGCACCGTATGTCGGTCACACACAGAAAGCGGTAGCCGCGGCTTGCCGCGATCATGGCGAGCGCGATCCCCAGATTCCCGGACGACGATTCCACGACAATGGAATCCTCCGTCAGCCGGCCCTCCCGCTCGGCGGCGTCCATCATTTCGACGGCCGCTTTCAGCTTGATGGATCCCGCGAAATTCATTCCCTCACATTTGAGAAAGAGCTGCTGCGGCAGAACCGCGCCCAGGTCGACATACAGATCTTCCATGTGGAACTGGTCCGGACTGGTGACGATCGGCACGCCATACCTCTTTTCACACAGGGAAACCCGACGGCGATCCGGATGTCATCCACAGGTCATCCGTAGCGGCGCAATTCATCGAAGAAGCTGTCGACAACGGTCAGCTCCCCCCGTTCGCGGGTCTTCTCCCACACATGCCGGCCCACCGCGAGATCGAGTACTCCGAGGCCGAACGGGGAGAAGACGACGGGCCGGTCGCCGGGGATCCGGACGGTGCCGCGGATCACCTCGCACAAGGTGCCGTCGATGAAATCGCGATGTCCGGTCCGCTGTTCGGCGAGGTGCGGCGAGGTGTCCGCCTTCAGACAGTGCTCGACATCGTCGACCACGTTGACCGACCGCAGAATGACGTCCGGCGACAGATCGCGCAGCGAGAGATGCAGGACCAGCGGGGCGTGGTCGAACCACGCGGGCTCGTGGACATGCGGGGTGGCGGCGACGGTGGCGAAGACCACCAGGTCGGACGCCCTGATCAGCTCCTCCGCCCCGCCGTGGACGACGATCTCGCCGGTGGCCCCGCTCCGCCGCACGGCGTCGCGGAACCCCTCGGCGTGCTCGGCGGACAGGTCGTGGATGCCGACGGTGTCGAAGTCCCAGCCGTTGCCCACCAGATAGGTGTGGACATAGCGGGCGATCAGCCCAGTGCCGATGAAGCCGATCCGCCGGGGCCGCGCCCCGCCCCGGCTCCGGGTGATCCGGTCCGCGGCGAGCGCGGCGGACGCGGCGGTACGCGCCGCGCTGATGACGGAACTCTCCAGGCAGGCGAAGGGATAGCCGGTCCCGGGGTCGTTGAGGATCAGTACCGCCGAGGCCCGCGGCACCCCTTTGACAACGTTTTCCGGGAAGCTGGATATCCACTTGACGCCGTCCACCGCGGCCTCGCCCCCGAGGGAGGCCGGCAGTGCGATGATCCGCGCGGACGGCCGGTCGGGAAAGCGGAGGAAGTACGAGGGCGGGTTGACCGTCCGGCCGACGCCGTGCAGGAGGTAGGCGGCCTCGACGAGTTCCGTGACCTCCCTCTCGTGCCCCGTCAGCACCTTCTTGACCTGCGCACCGGACACCACGCTGAACGCCGGGACTCCCGCACCGTCCGAAGACCGCGCCATCGGTTCCCGTTCCGGTGAATCACTCATCTGTCACACCCTTCCTCGCACAGGATTTCTGCCGTCGAATCCCTCCGGGGATCCGATAATTCGGCATCGCACACATCACCTCGAAGGTCGGCGTCCAAACTTCCCTTCAGGATCTCCCAAAGGGTCATCGAAGGACGCCGAGGTGAACACAAGAAGAACGCAGCACATGGGTAGTTGTCTTCGACATCTAACTCCGCGGACAACTGTCTCTTGATCTTCGACAATCAGCAAGTGTGACGTACCTCACAAGCCCATTCCCTACCGTGATCTCCGACCTGGGGCGGAGCCCGTCTGGCCGATTTCACCGCCTGCGCACCGACACCCGGCCGAATCCGGTTCGATCATGCACCGTTCTTCCTGCACAAACGAAGGAGAGCCCTGTGGCCCACATCGTTCGGCGATTGGCCGAAAACGCCATGCAGGGTGAGGTGTTGACATCGGGAAGGGAATTCGGCATTCCCTCGGAATGCTCCGCCGAAACACGCGGTTCCGCGGCCCCGGGGGCCGGCCGACGGGCGCCCCGGGGAGCGGCAGTCCGGTGTGTTCCCGCTGTTCGTCGGCGTCGGCGGCGACACCGAGCTCCGCCTCGGCCGCGCGGTAGTGGGGTTCGAGGTCGTCGTAGCCGATCGGCCAGCGCCGTCCGTAGCCGAAGGGCTCGGTGTCGAAGTCCTCGGGCAGCATGCGCGGCGCGAGTCCGGTCCAGACGTTGCCGGTGCCGCCGTTGACCCGCAGATAGCCGCTGCCGTAGGGCAGGGGGCCGTTCTGGAGCAGATGGCCCGTCATCCGGAAGCCGGGGGGTCCGGCGGTGCCGGTGAGGTCGGTCATCGCGGGCCAGGAGGCGGCGGGGTGCGGCCGGTAGGGGGCGTCGGGGCCCTTGACCGGCGCGGTCAGATAGGCGGTGAACGGGTCCGGTTCGCCCCGGCCGGGGTCGGCGGCGTCCACCCCGGCCTCCAGGACCAGGACCCGGCGGCCGCGCCGGCCCAGCCGGTGCGCGACGAGCGAGCCCGCCACCCCCGCGCCGACCACGATCACGTCGTACCGGCTCACCGTCCACCCACCCCCGCGGGCGGCCCGGCCCAGCTGCCGTGACCCGGCCGGCCGGTCCCGGGAGCGGCCACACCGACCGCCTTCCACACCAGCCCCTCCGCGTAGGCACGCGGCGACACCACCTGCGGCGGCGAACCGGGCCAGCTACCCGTGTACCAGAGGAAGACCAGCGCACGGGCCGCCGACGGGAGTTCCCCGCCCGCGGCTGCGTCCGGCGGCCCTGTGCAGCGGGGCCCCGACCGGCGCGCCTTCGTCCTGCGCGTCCGGGATCGCGGCGGGCCGGCTCAGATACCCGCGGCGGACCGTCTGCGGGCGACCTCCTCCGCGAGTGCCCGCCGGTCGGTCTTGTCGGTCGAGGTCCTGGGCAGTTCGTCGAAGAACTCGAAGCGGTCCGGCACCATGTACCGGGGCAGCCGATTGCGGCTGTCCCGGGCCAGGCGTGCGGCTTTCACCTCTCCCGCAGGCACGACGCAGGCGACCAGTCGGTGCGTCACCAGTTCGTCGGGAACCGCGATCACGGCACACTCCGCCACCGCGGGCTGCGCGTTGAGCGCCGCCTCCACCTCTCCGAGTTCCACCCGGTAGCCGCGTGTCTTGACTTGATGATCGCGGCGTCCGAGGAAGGTGAGGTTTCCGTCCGTCCCCACTCGGACCAGATCTCCCGTCCGGTAGGCGAGCGGCCGGATGAACCCTTCGGGAGCGGGCACGAGCACCTCGTCGGTGCGCTGGGGGTCGCCCCAGTAACCGCGCATCACCGTGGGCCCGCTGACCAGGAGTTCGCCCACTTCACCCGGCCCCGCCACACAGCCGGTGTCGGTCACGGCGGCCGTTTCGACACCCTCGATCGCCCGTCCGATGGGGAGGGACCCGTCCGACGCGGGCGGTTCCGTCACTTCGTACCAGGTACAGACGTTCGTTTCGGTGGGGCCGTACAAATTGACGAATCGGGCCCCGGGGAGGAGCCCCATCACCTCGCGCAGTACCGGGCTGGGGAAGACCTCGCCCGCGAACAGCACCAGGCGCAGATCGGGGAAGCAGCCCTCGGTCAGCCCGCCCTGGCGCAGCAGGAGGGTCAGCGCCGACGGCACCGAATACCAGACGGTCAATCGGTTTCGACGGATGAAATCCGTCAGTTCCACGGGGAACACCGCGGCACGGGAGTCCACGAGCACCAGAGTCGCCGCACCTGCCGCCGCACCGAAGACGTCGAACACCGACAGGTCGAAGTGCAGGGGCGCGTGGCCGGACAGCCGGTCCTCAGGCGTCAGTCCGAAGGCGGTCACCGCCCAGTCGACAAAGGCCAGCGCGTTCCCGTGCGTGAGTGTGACGCCCTTGGGCCTGCCCGTGGAGCCCGAGGTGCAGAGGATGTAGGCGAGGTCTTCCGGGCCTGCCGTTCCCGCGGGCCGCTCGGTGACCGGTCCTGCCGACGTGCCGTCGCGGACTTCGTCGACTGTCAGGTCGATCACGGCCTTCAGCCGGGGAAGACCGGTCAGACCGGCCCCGCCGACGCGTCGAGGACCGGTGAGCAGCACCGTGATCCCGCAGTCCTCGGCGATGACGCGCAGTCTGCTCTCGGGCGCCTGGGGGTCGAGCGGCACATAGCAGGCGCCCGCCTTCAGCGCCCCGTAGATCCCGACGATCGCCTCGAATGACTTGTCGAGGTGAAGACCCACCCGGTCGCCGGGGCCGACTCCGGTCCGCTCCAGCAAGGCCGCCAGCCGGTCCGATCTGTCGTCGAGTTCGGCGTAGCTGTACTCACGCGGCCCGTCCACCACGGCGAGGCGCGCCGGGTGGGCCGTCGCCGCCCTCCGAAGGAGCTCGTGCAGGGCGCCGGGTGCGGCCTGGGCACCGGTGCTCATGTCCGGGAACCACGCCGGACGAAGGCTTCGATCGCATCGAGGGTGTCGAAGTTGGCGGCGGTCATGTCCGTGTCCTCGACCGTGAATCCGAAGCGGTCCCCGATCCAGAGGCCCAGTTCCATGAGGCTGAGGGAGTCGATGACTCCGAAGTCGATCAGCGAGGCGCCGTCCTGGAGGTGCTCCTCTGGCCCCGACCACTCCAGTTCCTCCCGGATGAACGTGCGAACCGCTTCCTTGACGTCGGTGCCCGTGGTCTTCTCCATGTCCTCATCCCTTTCCCTGTGGGTATCCGTGCCGGTGTGCGTGTCCGTGTGCATGACTAGTTCTTCCTTCCGGTTGGTCGTCGGCCGGTGGTGCGTGTGGTGAGCCCCATGTGATGAGCCGCGAGATTCCGCTGGATCTCGCTGGTGCCCGAGTAGATGCGGGAGGCGAGGGCGTCCCGGAGATCGCGTTCCAGCTCGTACTCGGTGGTGTAGCCGTAGCCGCCGTGGATCTGGACGGCGTCCAGGCCGGACTGGACGAATGCCTCACTCACGAAGACCTTGGCCAGCGCGGCTTCCACCTTGGTGGGCCGATCGTTGTCGATCTGCCAGGCCAGTCGGTGCAGCAGCAGCCGTGCCGCGTCGAGCCGCATCCGCATGTCGACGATGCGGTGGGACACCGCCTGGAACGAACCGATCGGCCGGCCGAACTGGCCGCGTGTCCGCGCGTGGTCGACACAGCGCTCCAAGTCGCGCCGCATGGTGCCCAGCGCGCTGGCGAGTATGAAACTGCGTTCCCGCTCCATGGTCCAGTTGAACACCGCCATGCCGGCGCCCTCGGGGCCGAGCAGCGCGTCGGCGGCCACCTCGCAGCCGTCCAGGTGGACCTCACCCATGGGGGAGGTGCGCAGCCCCATCTTCGAGACCGGCCGGGACACCGTGAGCCCCGGGGTGTCCCGGTCCACGAGGAAGGCGCTGACCCCGGCGAAGCCTCGTTTGGCGGGGTCCACGGCGAAGACGAGCAGCACATCGGCGATCGGCGCGTTCGACACGAACACCTTGGAGCCGTTGAGGACATAGGTGCCGCCCGTCCTGGTCACGGTCGTCGCCATGGCGAAGGCGTCGGATCCGGAGCCGGGCTCGGTCATGGCGTGCCCGGCGATCACGTCACCCGCGCACATACCGGGCAGGTAGCGTTCCCGCTGCCCGGGCGAGCCGAACCGGACGATCGGTGAGGTACCCGCCCACAGATGGGCGTGGAGCGAGAAGATGAGGCCGTTGTCGCGGCAGCCGTAGCCCAGGCTCTCCAGCGCGGTCATCATGGTCGTGGCGTCGGCCGCCAGTCCACCGTGCTCGACGGGCACCGGCAGCCCCAGTAGGCCGATGTCCGCGCACTTGCGCCAGTTCTCGGCGGCGAACACTCCCTCTCGGTCACGTTCCACGAGGCCGTCGTTGAGTTCCTTGAGCGCGAATGTCTCCAGGTTGGCGCAGAACTCCCGCTGTTCCGGTGTCAGGTCGAAGTCCACGATGTCCCTCTCGGTGGTGCGGCGGCGCGCATCAGAAGCCGAATTCCCGCTTCGCCTCGGTCAGTGCCGATATCAGCAGTTCACACTCGTCCGCGGTGTGCCGGCTGGAGACACCGACCCGCAGCCGGCCGGTGCCCGCCGCGACGTGCGGATAGACGAAGGGGGCGACGAGCACCCCGCGGCCCATGAGCCACTTCGCCACGGCGACCGTCTTGTCCTCCGGCCCGACGACCACGGGCACGATGTGGCTGCGCGTGTTCAGCAGATCGAACCCTGCGGCGCGCAGGCGCTCGGTGATGAACTCCGTGTTGCTGTTCAGCTGTGCCCGGAGCCGGTTGCCCTGCTCCTCCAGGAGCCGCAGGGACGCCAGGGTGGCACCGGCCACCGCCGGCGCCGATCCGCGTGACGACGTGTACGAGGGAGACATGTAGCGCAGTTCCCGCTCGAACCAGTCATGGGTGAGCACGAATCCGCCGATGCTGCCCAGGGTCTTGCTCATGGTGCCGATGATCACGTCGATCCGGTCGAGTACCCCGAAGTGGTCCGCCACTCCCAGCCCGTTGGGGCCGATCGAGCCGAAGGAGTGCGCCTCGTCGACGACGACCAGTGCGTCGTAGGCCTCGGCCAGTTCGGTGATCCGGTCCAGGGGCGCGTAGTCGCCGTCCGCGCTGTACAGCCCGTCGACCACGATGATGCGACGCCGCTTGTCAGCACACTGGCCGAGAATGGTCTCCAGACGCTTCATGCTGTTGTGGGGGAAGGTCCGTACCTCCGCGCCGGAGAGACGGCTGCCCATGAAGAGCGAGCTGTGGGCGAGCCGGTCGTTGATCACCACGTCCTCGCTCGAAGCGAGCGTGGAGACGGCTCCGGCCGACGCGGACATGCCCGACGGGAACATCAGGGCGGCCCTCCCCCCCGACATCTTGCCGAGGGTCGCCTCGATGGTCTGATGGATTCTGGTGTGACCGCATATCAGCTGGGAGGCATAGGTGTTGGTGCCGAACTGCTCGATCGCCTCGACGGCCCCGGCCTTCAGCGCGGGGTGCTGGGAGAGCCCCAGATAGTCGCAGGAGCCGAACATCACGAGTTCCCCGTGGGGCTCGATCGTCACGGTGTTGTCCCCGTTGGACTCCACGACGGGAAAGAAAGGCGAGACGCCTTCCGACTCCCAGCGGAGATAGGTCTTCTCCAGCGCGGAGAGATCAGCCTTGAGCGCCATGTCAGAGTTCCCCATGTCTGCTTGGGTGGTATGAGAGGAAAGAGCGAGAAATCATGCTTTCAAGCGGCCCAGGGCGTGGTTCACCACCGAGTGGTCTCGCCGAAGAATTCCGGCACCTCCACCGCTGCCCCGGTCTCCCGGGCTCGGCCCAGCACCAGGGCACCCACCGCGAGGTCGAGCACACCGAGCCCGAACGGCGAGAAGACCACCGGGCGGCCCGGGTCCGGGGCCAGCCGGCCGGCCAGCACATCCGCGAGGGTCCCCTTGATGAAATCCCTTCCCCCGGAGAGCCGCTCCGCGAGATGAGGTGAGGTGTCGGCCTTCAGGCAGTGGTCGACGTCGTCGACGAAGTTCTCCGCGGCCAGCACCACCTCGGGGGCGAGGTCCCGCAGGGAGATGTTGAGGACCAGCTGCCCGGGCCTGAACGGCTCGGTCACATAGGGCTTCAGGGCCGTCGTGGCGAAGAGCACGGTGTCTGCCGCGCACGCCTCGCCCAGCTCGGGGGTGAAGACGGCGGGCAGGCCCAGCTCGCTCCGCACATGACCGGCCAGCGCCCGCCCCGACGTCTCGTCGAGATCGTGGATGACGTAGGAGTCCGGCACGCAGCCGACCGTGTGGAGGTAGTCGCAGACGGTACGGGCGATCACCCCGGCCCCCACCACCGCGATCCGTGTTCCCGCGTACCCGCCGGGGCGCAGCGCGGACGCCGCGAGCGCCGCGGAGGCGGCGGTTCTCGCCGCGCTGATGCCTGCTGCTTCGAGGCATGCGAAGGGCTGGCCCGTCTCGTAGTCGTTGAGGACGAGTACGGCCGACGCTCTGGGCACGCCTCTTCGGGTGTTCGCGGGAAAGCTGGATATCCATTTGATGCCGGCGACTTGGACATCGTCACCGAGATAGGCGGGCAGGGCGATGATCCTGGAGTCCGGCTTCTCGGGGAACCGGAGGAAGTAGCTGTCAGGGTTGACCGTGGAGCCCGCGCGATGGCTCAGATACGCGCTCCGTACCGCGGCGATCACGCCCTCGCGGTCGGTCGTGAGGATCCGGTGGACCGCTGTTCCGGGCACCACATGGAAGGAAAACATCAGCAGACTTCTCTCGTGCACGCGGTGTCGGTCACACCGCACCGATCAGATCGGCCGTTCGGCCGGTACGGGCCCGGGGGCGGGCGCCCGGCATCGGCTCAAGGCTCCGCGGGCCGTAGTGCTTCAGCACCCAGGCGTCGTCGTAGACGGTGTCCAGATAGCGGTCGCCCATGTCGGCGGAGATGCAGACGGAGGTGAGTTCCCGGTCCGGGTCGTTGCGCTCCAGCCAGTCCAAGGCGCCGCTGACGACGGTCCCCGTCGACCCTCCGAAGAGCATGCCGTGCGAGGACAGCAGCCGGCAGCCGCGGACGGTCTCCACCTCGGCCACCTCCACGGTGTCGTCGAACAGAGAGGTGTCGAAGAGCGGCGGCACAACGCTCGCGCCGAGTCCGGGTATCAGCCGGCGGCCCCCGGGGCCGCCGAAGGTCACGGAGCCGACCGCGTCGACGGCCACGACCCGTGTACCGCCCCGCCGATCACGCACGTACCGGGCGCAGCCCACGGCCGTCCCTCCCGTGCCCACTCCCACGAAGAGGACATCCAGATCGGGGATGGCGGACAGGATCCGCGGCGCCGTTCCCTCGTAGTGGGCCCGCACATTGGCCTCGTTGGTGTACTGGTTCAGCCAGACGAGGTGCGGGTCCGCCGCGCAGCGCCGCCGGACGAGGTCCAGCCGCGCCCCAAGGAAACCGTCCACGGCGTGGGGCTCCTCGACGACCACGACCTCGGTGCCGAGTGCTCTCATCGCAGCAACCGTGCCCGGATTGCACCGTGCGTCGGTCACACAGGTGAAGGGAATCCCCTTGCCGGCCGCGACCACGCTGAGGGCGACACCGAGATTCCCGGACGAGGACTCGATGAGGGCGGTGCCGGCGCCGAGCAGCGACCGGCGCTCGGCCTCGGCGACCATGGCGACGGCTGCCCGCATCTTCACGGAGCCACCGAAGTTCATTCCCTCGCATTTGAGGTAGAGCCGCCGGTCCAGCACGGCTCGCAGGTCGACGTATGTGTCGGAGTTCACCAGCTCGTGCGGCGCGGAGATGATGGTCATCGGTATTCCTCCTGTCGGCTGCTGTCGGCCGCCCGGTCCTCAGGGACGTACGGCATCGCTGTCCGGGCTCGTGGCGATGCGGTGGATGCCGTCGAGGATCCGTGCCATCAGCCGCCTGCCGAACTCCTCGTCGTGGAACGAGGTGTCCACACCGACATGGATCTTCATCCGGTCCCCGGTGTTCTGCACGTCCACACAGAGGGGGATGTCGAATCGGACATCCGCGAACTGGCGCGCCTCGACCAGGCCGTCCTCGACCAGGCTGATGCCACGCCGCAGGTGCAGATAGTTGAAGGACGCCTCGAACGGGCGGCTCCCGACCACGCCGAGCGCCTCCGCGTGCGGATAGCGCCGGTGGGGAAGCAGGTCCCGCTCGGCGTCGAAGGCCCGCTCGGCGGCGAGCCGCCAGTCGGCGCCCTCAAGACCGACCCGGAGCGGAAGGTAATTGATGAAGAGCCCCAGGGTCAGATCGCTCCCCTCCTGCTCCGGGCGGCCGTTCATCAGCAGGGCGATATCGGCTCTCGATTCGCCGCGTTCGCCGGCGATGGCCGCACTGTGCGCGGCCAGCAGCAGGCTCTTCACCGGGAGCCGCCAGGCGCCGGCACGCGCGATGAGGCCCTCGGCGTCGGCGTCGGGAACGACGGCGTCGAGGTCCACCGTCCGGGGCGTACCCCGGCGGGAAGTGCCCGGCGGCATGTCCGCGGCCAGGGCCGCGAAGTGCGCCGCCGACTCCTCGCTGCGGGCTGCGGCGCGCTCCAGGCGCACGAACTCGGCGAACGGCAGCGGCCGACCGAAATCGGTCTCCTCACCCGCCAGCGACCTCGCGTAGCAGACCACCAGCTCGTGCAGGAGACTCGCCGCGCTCCATCCGTCGAGCACCGCGTGATGGTAGGCGTAGCTCAGTCTGAACGACTCCGGTCCGGTGGCCGCGGCATGGAACCGGAGCAGGGGGGCCTGCTCGGGATCGAAGGGGCGTCCGAGTTCCTCACGGATCGCGGTCTCCCTGCGGGCGCGCTCGGCGGCGTCGAGGGCTGTGTGGTCGGCCACCGTCAGCGGGATGTCCGCCGAGTGGGCGACGATCTGGACGGCCTCGCTGAAGTTGCTGAGGTCGAACCGCATCCGCAGCATCTCATGACGCTCGGTCATCAGGTCGAGGGCGGCTCGCAGCTTCGGCTCGTCGAGCGGACGCCTGATGTCCCGTACGACCGTGCAGACGTACTGCTCTCCGTCGCTCATCAGGCTCTCGTACACCATGCCCAGCTGGAGCCGGGTGGCGGGCATGGCCTCCCGGGATCCGGCGGGGACCTTGGCCCGGTCGGCCGGGGAGAGCAGGTCCGTGACCGTCTGCGGGGCCTTCGCGCCGTCGGCCACGGCAGCCTCGCACATGCCGCGCACGGTGGGGTACTTGAACAGATGCAGCATGGTGATCTCCAGGCCGCGCCGGTGGGCCTCACCGACCACGGTGATGGCCAGCAGGGAGTCGCCACCGCAGGAGAAGAAGTCGTCGTCGGGGCCGACCCCCTCGATCTGGAGGACGTCCTCCCAGACCTGGGCCATCACGGCCTCCTCCGGGCTGAGCACCGGCCGGGATACCGAGGGAGCGATCGATTCGTGCGCCATGGTTTACCGCCTTTCGTCGTGGGTCGGTGGTTGTCTCGCGGACTAGAGCGTGGACAGCTCCGCCGCGCTGACCGACCGGGGTTCCGGCTCCCCCGTGAAGGCGAACCTCAGGCTGAGCAGTGAGCCGACCTTCCCGACGAGCGCGATCAGCGCGTCGTGGTCGGCGGCGATCCCGTAGACCCGAGCGAGTTCACGGGTGGCGACGCCGCCGTCCAGGGCCTGCCCCGGCTTGACGAAGAAGCGGCAGGTGTCCACGTCGGGCAGGGCGCGGACGGCGTCGGCGCCCTCGATGGCAACGACCTCGCAGGGTTCCTGCGGCGCGGGCGGGCGGATCTGGTAATGCACCCCCGCGACACGTGTGAGCCGGGGCGGCTCGAAGGTGCCCAGGGCGATGCGGGCACCGAGTGCGACCAGGTCGAGGCCCATCGAGCTGAGTGCCAGATCCTGAATGCCGCCGCCGAGGCGGCCGTTGACCTCGATCAGCCTCGGGCCCTGGGCGGTGAGCTTGATCTCGGTGTGGGTGAGGCCGTACCGCACGCCGAGAGCCCGGACCGCGCTCCTGGCCAGTGCGAACAGCTCCTCGTCCGCGGAGTCCCCCAGGTGCGAGGGCCAGAACCTGCCGGTCTCCCGGAAGGGGGGAGCCAGCGGCAGCTTCCCGGTCACTCCCAGGTCGTACAGCTCCCCCTCGTACACCGCGATCTCGACAGAGACGTAGTCGCCGTACGGGGCGCAGGGCCGGCCCTGCAGATATTCCTCCAGCACCAGCCCGCCGCCCGCGACGAGTCCCGGCTGGTCCAGCGCCAGCAGTTCACGCAGGTGCGCGAGGCCCGCCTCGGCCTCCTCCACGAGGAAGGTGTTGCCGCTGGCGACGCCGTGGACCGGTTTGAGCACCGCAGGCAGGCCCACCTGTGCCACAGCCGGTGCCCAGTCGGCCTCGGAGTGGACGAGCGCCGTGCGCACGGAGTCGACGCCGCCGGCGCGCAGCGCCGCACGCTGCTGCCACTTGTCGGTCAGCACCTCGGCGGTCGCGCGGGTGTGGTAGGGAAGCCCCAGTAGTTCGGCCAGGTGCGCGGTCAGGCGTTGCAGCGGCTCGCAGTAGGTGATGATGCCTTCCGGGGAGCGCTCACGCAGGCGCTCCGCCGTGGCCTCGACCGTGTCGATGACCACGACCTCCCCGAACGCGGCGAGCAGGGGGGCGACCTTCCGGGTGTAGTCGTTGGACGGGACCACGAAGACGCAGTCCGCCCAGTCCGCGAGCGGTACCGCCACCTCCGACGGTGGCGCCCCGTCGTCGTACACCACGATCAGTACCGGTTTGCGTTCAGTGCTCATGTGCCGCCCCCGTCCGGTGTCCGCGGCCGCAGGTCCGTCCAGACGACGGCTATACGGTCGAGACACTCCTGTCTGGTTCCGGAATATTCAGTCGGAATCCACCCTGCGGGGAGTTCCTTTGCCTTGGGCCATACCGAGTACTGCTCCTCAGAATTAACCACGATTACATGCGTCATCGATCCGTGTTTTCCGTTTCCTTTTCCCCATGACCGGATCGCAGGGCGGATTCCCAGTGGCCCGCCAGACCCTGGACCCCGGATTCGTCCAAGGCTGTCCGGCTGAACAGGAAGACCGTGGTGAGCTGCCCGTCATCGACACTGACCCGGACATCGAGCGGAGCCTCGCGGGGCAGGTCGGCGGGGCGCGCCTCCCCCGAGTTCAGACTCGTCGGTGCGCGGAGAAATCCCAATTGACCGAGCGAGTCCCCGACATTCACGAATCGCGTTTCGCCGAGGAAGTCAAAGACTACCTGAGGAGCGGGCAGGGAATCCAGCCTACGACGTATTTCGGCGTCGGGATGCCCATGCCGCAGCAATCCAAATGCCATTCCCTTGTCGGGTATCCGGGAGAGGTGTTCGGTCACCAGTTCCGCGTACGCCGTGCAGTCCCGCGTGCCCGGCAGGGAGAGCTGGACGGGATAGGCGGTACTGAAGTAGCCGACAGTGCCGGTGATGTCCAGGTCGGTGAAGAGGTCCTCCCGGCCGTGGCCGCCGAGTTGGAGCAGCAGTCGGCCCCCGGGGCGGCCGAGCCATGCCTGAACCGCGTGGCCCAGGGCGGCGACGAGGCGGTCGTGAACCGGGATCCGGTGTGCGCGCGGGTCGAGGAAGCGGCTGGTCCACTCCGCGTTCATCCGAGTGGTGATCACCCGGAGATCACCCTGTGTCCCGAGGTCGCCGGAGCACAGCGTGACATCCGTCGTCCAAGTGTCCTCCAGCCAGTGGCCGGCGTTCCAGCGCCCGGGGTCGCGGCGGACCTCGTCGGCGAGTCGGCGGGCCCAGTCGAAGAAGGACGTTCCCGCGGGGGGCAGCCTGTCGTGTCCCCCGTCCGCCAGCAGGGCGGACAGGTCCTCGGCCAGCACGTCCCAGGAGTACTGGTCCAGCAGGGCGTGGTGGGCGACGACCACCAGCTGGTCGAGGCCGTCGTCCCGGCGGAAGACGCCCACCCGGCACACCGGCCCGCGGGACAGGTCCAGTGAGGTGTGCAGCCGGGTGGCGAGGCGGTGGGTCTCCCGGTCCGCTTCCTGCCCGGCGAGCCCGGTCAGCTCGAAGACGGTGACCGGAGGGGGCTCGTCCACCCACCGCTGTCCGATCCCCCCGGCCGTGCGCTCGAAGCGGGCCGAGAGGACCTGGTGGCGCCGCGCCAGGTGCCTGACGCTCCGTTCGATGTCGGCGGTCGGTACCGGCACCGGCAGGGTGAACAGAACGGAACTGTTCCAATAGTCGGGTTGTGGCACCTCTCGCCGGAAGAAGTCGGCCTGAGCCGCGGTCAGGGGGTACGGCTCCCGGGCCCGGCGGCCGGTGCCACCGGGTACGGCGGCGGGTGGGCCGGGTACGGCGGTCCGGGTCTCGTCCGCGGCGCGCGCGACCCGGACGGCGGCGGCCACCGCCTCGACCGTGCGCAACTCCAGGACAAGCCTCGGCCGCAGGGTGATGCCTCGGCGTTTGGCCTCCTGAACGACCCTGATGCCCATGATCGAGTCGCCGCCGAGGGCATAGAAGTCGTCCCGGACACCGACCTCGGCCACGCCGAGCAGTTCTTCCCAGGTCGCGCAGAGCTCCCGTTCCAGCTCGTCGCGGGGGGCGAGGTACGGCTCGTCGCGGGTGTCGTGAGCCGCGGCCAGCGCGCTCAGCGCCCGGTGGTCCACCTTGCCGTTCTGGTTCGAGGGCAGTTCGTCCAGGACGAGGACGCGGTGAGGGACCATGTACGAGGGGAGGCTCGCGGCGAGGTGAGCGACGAGCGCGTCGCCATCGGGCCTGTCGTCGGCGGTGCCGGCGGCGAAGGCCACCAGCCGTTCCACACCGCCGTCCCTGATCAGTTCGACGGCGGCCATCGAGACCTCGGGGTGTGCCTCCAGGGCGTGCGAGATCTCACCCAGCTCCACGCGCCTGCCCCGCAGTTTGACCTGGGTGTCGGCCCGGCCCAAGCACTCCAGCACTCCGTCGGGGCGCCAGCGGCCGAGGTCTCCTGTGCGGTACATGCGCTGTCCGGGACGGACGGCGTACGGGTCGGGCAGGAACACCGAAGCGGTGAGTGCCGGTTCGCGGAAGTAGCCACGACCGACATTGGCGCCGCCGATGAAGATCTCTCCGACAACTCCGGGCGGGAGAGGCTGGAGATCGACGTCGAGGATGTAGATCCGGGCGTTCGGCAGGGGCCGTCCGATCGGCGCGTACAGGGTCCCCGGATCGGTGATCACCGACCCTTGGACCACGTCGTCGGTGCACTCCGCCGGGCCGTACGCATTGAAGAGCTCCACCTCGGGCACGGTCTCGTTCCAGCGCCGTGCGAGGTCGACGCCCAGGACTTCCCCGGTGGAGATCAGGCCGCGCAGGGTGCCGCGGACCGCCTTCCCCAACTCCGGGTCCACGGTCCACTGGTCGAGCAGTACCGCGATGAAGCTGGGCACCAGTTCGATGTACCGGTGGCCGTGGTCGACGATGAGCCGGGACACCGCCGCCGGGTCCCGGACCGTGTCCTCGTCGACCACGCAGACGCAAGCTCCGGCGGCCAGCGGAGCGAACATCTGCCACACCGAGATGTCGAAACTGACCGGAGCCGTTTGCGGTAGCTCCTCGCCCGGCTCCAGGGCGCAGTCCACAGCCCGTACCCGCAGGAAGTTGAGGAAGGAGTGGTGCTCCAGGGCGGCCCCCTTGGGGGCGCCGGTGGAGCCCGATGTGAAGATCACATAGGCCAGGTCGTGCGGATCGGGAGCGGGCCCCAGCAGCTCCGCGACGTTCCTCTCCGTGGGGAGCACGGTGCTGCTCCGCGCCGCACCGATCAGCTCGTCGAGATCCAGCCGGTACGCGGGGCCCGTGTCCTCGGGCAGCCGGGAGCCGTCCGTGGAGATCACGGCGAACGCGCCCTCCAGCATCCGCGCACGGCGGTCCGCCGGGAGAGAGCGCTCCACCGGGAGGTAGGCCGCCCCCGAGAACAGGACGCCGACGGCCGCCACGACGAACCGGGCGTCGCGGGGTGCAGACAGGGCCACCACGGTGTCGGGCCCCGCGCCCAGCCCGCGCAGCCGGGCACCGATCGCCGTGGCGCAGCGCACCAGTTCCGCGTAGGTGATCTCCTCGGCCGCGTCGTGCACGGCCACGTCACCCGGGCGGGCCGCAGCCGCGCGCAGCAGAAGTTCCCGGAAGGGCGTCCCGCCGCGGATGTCCCTGGTCTCGTTGAACGTGGTCAGCACGGTTTCCCGGGCCCGTTCGTCCAGGATCCCGATGTCGGTGATCCTCCGCTGAGGATCCCGAAGGCCCCGGCCGAGTACCTCGACGACACTATCGGCGATCACTTCCAGCAGGCCCGCGCCGACCGTGTCCCCGCTCGCCTCGATCCATCCCTCGCCGATCGTCACGGACAGGCCGGGCCTCTCAGGGCCGCTGTCGCCCGTGTGCCCGATCCGTACGAGAGCGGGATCGGCGCGGAGGTCCGCCGGCACCGCGTCGAGGGAGCCGACATGGGCACAGGCCTCGCCCACGGCACCTCTGAGCTGCCCGAGCAGTTCCCGGAACGTGTGACCGGCCCCGGTTCGCGCGACCACGGGCAGGCCGCCGGGCAGGGGCGCCGCCGTCTGGAGTGCGCACAGGTCGCCGGCGCCCAGCCGGCGGAGCACGAGCGCCGTGGCAGCGGCGACCGCGGTCCACATCAGCACGGGCTCCTCGCCCGTCACCTTCGCCAGCTGCGCCACCGTCGGCCCCGGGACGGCCCGGCGGACGCGGTGCGGCTCGCGTGCGGCGCCGAAGGGCAGGGCACCGCGCGTGCTCTCCAGGGCTTGCGCCAGGAGTCCCGCGCGTGCCTCCCAGAAGCCGCGACCGGCGTATTCACTGCTTGTGGTGTCCATTGCCTCTCACGATCTAGAAGTCGAAGTCCGGGAGGTCCGGTACGGAGCGGGGCGCGGGCCAGTCGTCCGCGAGCGCGTCCAGGCGCAGGGCCACACCCTCGCCGGCGATCCGGCCGAGCACCCCGGCGAACCGATCGAGCAGGGCCGATGCCGTTCCCGGGTCGAACCGCCCGGTGGCGTACTTGAGGACGAGCGCCAGGTCCCGGCCCCCGTCCAGCACCGTGAGTTCGAGCGGGAACTGTGCGCCGGACTGCCGCACGTCGAGGGGGTCGAGCAGCGCCCCTGTCCCACCCAGTCGGCGGGGTACCTGAGGCAGTTGGAAACCCAGCATGGTGGCCGCGAGAGGGCGGCCCGAGGGGTGTCGAGCCGTGCTCAGGATCCGGTCGGCCGGGAAGTCGCCGTGCGCGATGGCCCGGAGTGAACTCTCGCGGGCCTGGGCGAGGAGGTCGCCGAAGGTCTCACGGGGGTCGACGCGTATCCGCACCAGGACGGTGTTCGCGTAGCAGCCTATGACCTGCTCCTCGCCCGGCCCGCGGTTGGCGACGGGCATCGCCACGCACAGATCCGTGTCACCGCTGATCTGCCACAGCAGCGCCGCCCAGGCCGCGGTGAAGAGCATATTGAGCGAGGAGCGGTCCGCCGCGACCGTCTCCCTGAGCCGGACGGCCAGGTCGTCGCCGATCGCCAGGGTCACGTCCGCACCGCCCGGGTCGTCGCCCCGGGCGGTACCGTCGGCGCCCGGCAGGCTGCCGGGGACGGCTCCGTCCAGATAGCCCGCCCAGAATCGGCGCAGTTCCTCGCCCCGCTCACCGTCCAGCAGGGCCGACTGCGCCCGGACATGGTCGAGATAGTCGGCTCCGGGGACGGCGGACGGCGCTTCCGCACCGCACAACTGGGCCAGTGCCAGCCCCCAGGACCAGCCGTCGAAGAACAGATGGTGGAAGTTGAGGAGCAGCACTCGCTGCTCGCTGTCCCGGAAGCGGACCCGGACCAGGTGGAAGCGGTACGGGGGCTCGTCGTACAGGCGGAAGGGCTCGGCGATCAGCTCCCTGAGCCGGGTGCTGAGCAGATCCCGTCCCCGGGCGGCCGTCACCTCCGTGAGGTCCAGTTCCCGGCGCCGGAGCGGTCGCGGGTGGGCGGTCGGCGCGGTGACGTACTGCCGAGGTCCGTCGTCGGTGTCCCTCAGCACAGCACGGAGCATGCCGTGCCGGGCCACCAGCCCGCTGAGGGCGGTGTCCAGCCACTCCTCGTCGGCCTCACCGCGGAGCAGGAACGCGGCCGGAACGCTGTAGGAGTCCGACTCCGGGTCGAGGGCCACCGCGGTCCAGATCGCGGCCTGCTGCCCGGAGAGTCCCGCTTCCTGGCCGGACGGCGGGGAGGCGGCTTCCGGGCCGTTCGGGGCACCTTGGGCGGCGCTGTTCCGGGCAATGTCCGATGGGGTCGTCCCCAGGGCCTCGCCGATCCGCTCGGCGAGGGCCGCGAGGCCGTGGAGGTCGTACAGGTCCAGGACTTCGAGTGCGGTGCCGAAGCGCTTGTTGACACGTGCCACGAGAAGGGCTCCGCTCAGCGAGTCCCCGCCGCTCTCCAGGAAGTCGTCGTCCAGCGTCACCGGCTCGCCGAGCAGTTCCCGAGTTATCTCCAGAATCGTTTCCTCAATGGTCAGCGGCGTGTCGTCCAGCACTTCGCCCACCGGTTCAGCGGACTCTGCCGCCACCGGCGCGGTCTCGGGGACGCGGGCACGCAGCCGCGGCCAGCACGGCTGCTCGCGCAGCGGCGCGACGGGCACCCCGGCCCGCCGGGCGACAGGGCCGAGGCCCCTCCCCCAGTCGGGGGAGCGTCCCTGGAGATGGAGCAGCCGCAGCAACTCGTCGGCCGAGTCGCGGACCGTCACCACCCTCGATTCCGGTATCACCGCGCGCAGTTCCTGGGAGAGTTCCCCGCCCGGGCCGAGATCGACGAGTGTCGTCCGCGGGCCGAACCGGTCGAGGGCCACCAGCAGGCGGGCACGGTCCGGTGGTCCGTCCGCGGCCCCGTCTGCGGCCATGGCTTCCGCCAGGCCAATCAGCCCGGCACCGAGCCGGTGGGCAACCGCCCCCGCTCCATGGGCCAGCACCGGATCGCCACTCACGCCGAAGGCGTCGAGGACGGCGTGACGGCCTGCGAGTGCCACGAGGGCACGCTGCCCGGCGGACCACAGACGGCGGGGGGTCAGCGCCTGAGCCCGTTCCACCAGATCCGCGACGACGGTGTGCGCCGCGGCGAGCCGGTCCAGCTCGGCGTCCGTCACGGGCGACTCGCCCAAGGCGACGAGCAGCGGAGTGGGCGGCAGGGCTCGGTCGGCGTCCTCGGCGAGCGCGGTGCGCAACTGTACGGCGAGGTCCGCGGAGTCACGGGCGATCCAGGCGGCGCGGTGCGCGAACGGTTCACGCCCCACAGCCAGCACGTCCGCGATCGCGTCGAGGCCGACCGCCCCGGAGGTGACGGCGGTGAGCAGCTCCCCGGTCAGCTCCCGCAGCCCGGCGCGGTCGGGTGCCGATGCCACCACGAGCCGTCCCCGGCCGGTGGCGTCCACGGGGGGTGCCTGAGGCGGCCCCTCCTCGACGATCACGTGGGCGTTGGTCCCGCTGAGCCCGAAGGAGCTGATCCCGGCCCGGCGGGGACCGTGCGCACCGGACCACTCCTCGGCCGCGGCGGCGACGTGCAAGGGCACACCGGCCAGATCGATCAGCGGGTTGAGGCGGGTGAAGTTGGCGGTGGGGAAGACGTGCCCGGCCCGGAACTGCGCGATGACTCGGATGAGTCCGGCGAATCCTGCCATGGCGTCCAGATGACCGAAGTTGGCCTTGACCGAGGAGACAGGCCTGCTGCCGCCGCCGGCCGGGAGACTCCCGTACGTCTCGGCCAGTGCCTGCATCTCGATCGGGTCGCCCACCCGGGTACCCGTCCCGTGGGCCTCCACGTATCCGACGGTCGCCGGGTCGACATCCGCGTCCCTCAGCGCGGCCCTGATCACATCCGCCTGGGCCGGCGGGCTGGGCGCGGTGAGGCCGTTGCTCCTGCCCGCGTCCTGGTTGAGCGCGCTGCCCCGGATCACCGCATGGATGGTGTCCCCGTCGCGCAGCGCCGCGTCGAGCCGCTTGAGCAGAACAAATCCGCCGCCCTCGCCGATGACCGTGCCGTCGGCGTCCGCGTCGAACGAGAGGCAGCGCCCGCTGGGCGAGTTGACGCCCAGGCCCTCACCCGCGACCGGTGCGGCCGGGATGTCCCCCAGCATGGCGGCGTACCCGCCGACGAGCGCCAGTTCACTCTCGGAGCGTGCCAGCTTCCAGCGCGCTTCGTGCAGCGCGACCAGGAACGATGAGCACGCGGTGTCGACGACGAACGCGGGACCGCGCAGGTCGAGGTGGTAGGAGACGCGGCCCGCCGCGTAGGCGGGCAGGCTGCCGGCGAACGCCCGGCCCGTGTTCCGCTCCTCGTCCGTCAGTAGGTGCAGCAGACTCGGCAGGATCCCGCAGTAGCCGGCGACGACGACCGCGACGTTCCGGCCGCGCAGTTCTTTCGGCGCGTAGCCGGCCCTGCCAATGGCGTCCACCGCGAGGGTCAGCGTCCGCCGCTGGCGCGGATCGATGAGTCCGGCTTCGGCACGGGAGAGTGCGAAGTACTCGTGGTCGAAGTCGCCGATGCGCTCCTGCCAGCACCCCCGGGCGTCCCGCTCACCGCGGACCAGGCCCAGTTGCTCCGCCCGGGACGACGGGTACGCGGAGACCCGGTCGCGGCCCTCGCTCAGCACGCGTTCCAGCTCCTCCCAGCGGGAACAGCCGGGCAGTTCGAAGGAGACGCCGATGACGGCGACGTCCGTGTCCCGTACGGTCACAGCTCGATCACCTCGGTCGAAGGAGATACGGACGCGGCCGGTCCGCCGAGTGCCCGCGCGAGCTCCGCGACCGTCGGATGGGCATAGAGCTGGGCGATGCCGAACTCCGGGTAGTGACGGCGCAGCCGCCCGTAGACGCCCAGTGCCTTGAAGGAGGTGCCTCCGAGGTCGGCGAACCGCTCGTGCCGGCCGACGTGGTCCCGGCCGAGGACCTCGCGCCAGATCTGCGCCACGGTCTCCTCGACCGCACCGACCGGGCCCTCCGCCGAGGGCTTCTGCGGCACCTGCGAGGCCGCGAGGGCGCGCAGGGCTGCGAAGTCGGCCTTCCCGTTCATGTTGACGGGGATCCGGGGAACGGGGTGGATACGACTCGGGATCAGCGCCGCCGGCAGCCGCTCGGTGAGCCATGCCACGATCTCGGCCCGTTCGGCGCCGCCCACGACATACGCGGCCATCTCCATCGGCGCGTCCTCGGCCGACCGCTCGCCCGTGACGACGGCGAGCCGCACCCCGGGCACGGTCAGCAGGGCGGTCTCCACCTCACCCGGCTCGACGCGGTTGCCCCGGATCTTCAGCTGACCGTCCACCCGGCCGAGGAAGTCAAAGCATCCGTCCTCGGCCCGGACGACGAGGTCGTCGGTGCGGTAGAGGCGCTCGCCACCCACGGTGACGAACTTCGCGGCGGTGGTTTCGGCGTCCCCCCGATAACCGCGCGCCAGGCACTCGCCGCCCAGGTAGAGCACACCGGGCACACCGTCCGCGACAGGGACACAGGCGTCGTCCAGCACTCGGGCCACGACGCCCGGCAGGGCGTGTCCCACGGGTACGCGCTCGCCGCCGGTGTCGGCGGCGACCACTCGGTGCACGGTGGCGGCGATCGTCGCCTCGGCCGGCCCGTAGCCGTTGTGGATCTCGATGCCGGGCGAGGCGTCGAGGACGGCGGCGGCCAGCCGGGGCGGCAGCGGCTCCCCGATGAGGACGAGCAGCCGCCCCGGCAGCAGCCCGGAGATCCGGCCCTCGCTCGCCAGGGCCTCCAGGAGTGAGGGGGTGCAGGTCAGCGCCGAGACCGGGTGGGCGCGCAGTTCCGCGGCGAGCAGCTCCGGGTCGAGCGTGGTGGCGCGGTCGTAGACGTCCAGGCGCGCCCCGGACAACAGGGCGCCGTAGACGGACGCCTTGCCGATGTCGGCGGCGAAGGTCGTCGTCACCCCGAAGCTGTCCAGCGGCTCGACGGCGGCGGTCACCTTCCGGAATCCAGCACAGAAATTCAGCAAGGCGCGCTGGGTGACCTCGACCGTCTTCGGCACACCGGTCGACCCGGAGGTGAACACCGCGTAGGCGAGGTCGTCGTGGTGCGTGCGGTCGTCGACCCGGTACGGAGCGGCCGGGTGTCCGTCGCTCAGCGAGGCGACCGCATACGGCCCCTCGGGCACACGGCCCTGATGGGCGCCGTCGGTCAGTACGGCCCGGGGGCCGACGCTCTCCAGCAGGGCCGCGATCCGGGCGTCGGGGTCGGTCGGTTCCAGGTGGACGTATGCCGCGCCCACGGCCCAAGCGGCGAGGACGGCGACCGCGCACCGGTGCGATCGGTCCAGCACGGTGGCCACGACATCGCCGCGTCCCACTCCCCGCTCCCGCAGCCACGCGGCGACACTTCCGGCGCTGTCCGCGAGTTCGGCGTAGGTCAGGACCGTCGATCCGTACCGCACCGCCGGACGGTGCGGCTTTTCGGCGGCCACCTGCGCGAACACATGTGCCGCCGTCCGCGCGGGATCCCGCGTCTGCGAGTCGATCACGATGAGTACCCCTCCAGTGCGAGGTTCGGGAAGTGGTATGACATGACGGTGCCGGGGCGCCCGGGGCCCCCGCGCGGCGCTGCGGGTGTCAGCACGCGTCCGCCGGGACGGGCTCCGCGGGCGGCGGGCCCGTCTCGGGCTCCCGCACCACGGTCACCACGACATCGGCCATGGCCAGCAGATCGGGATTGTGGGAGACCACGATCCAGGCACCGGGCCACTGCGCGGGAAGGGTCTCCCAGATCAGGCGGGCCGTCGGGGCGTCGAGGGACGAGTCGCAGTCGTCGACCACGTACACCTGCGCGGGTCGGCAGAGCATCCGCGCGAGGGCGAGGCGCTGACGCTGTCCGCCGGAGATCTGGCGGGCCTCGCCCGAGTCCAGCAGGGTGTCCAGTCCCGCCGGGAGCCCGCTCGATCCCGGTGCCAGCCGCACCGCCGCCAGCGCTCTCTCCATCTGTTCCGTGGTCACATCGGATGAGCCGAGAGCCAGATTCTCGCTCACCGTCCCGCGCAGGAACCGGGGTGACTGGCGCGCGTATCCGACCCGCGGGGCACGGAAATACGCCGCGTCGCCCGCGATTTCCCTCCCGTTCCAGCGGACGCTGCCGCGGACATCGGTGCCGAGGCCCAGCAGGCCCCGTACGAGGGTACTCTTCCCCGATCCCACCTCGCCGGTGATGGCGACGAGCTGTCCCGGGCGGACCGTAAACGAGACCGGCGGGGACGCGGTGGTACCGGGACCCGGGGCCCGGGTGAGGCCGGTGACCTTCAGCTCGGTCAACGGCTCGGCCGCGGCAGCCGGCATCCCTGCCGCCGCAGCCGTACCGACCAGTCCGGACAACCTACCGTACGAGACTCTGCCGCTCTGCACCCGGGCGAGGATGTAGCCGAAGAAGAACATCTGCTCGCCGAGCCAGGCGATGTAGGTGAGGAATAGCACCAGCTTGCCGATGCTGAACTCACCGTTCGCGATACGCACGCTGACGATCAGCAGCACGGCGGCCGTGCCGACCATGACCGTGATGCGGAACAGGTCCGATGTCAGATCGGCGTAGATCTGATGGCGTACCTGCGTCGCACGCCGCGCGGCGAATCGCCGGTCGAGTGCCCGCAGCCGTCCTTCGACGGTGTCGGAGAGGCGCACATCGCGTATACCGGTGAGTACGTCGGTAACGGTCGCGGAGATCTCGCCCTGCTGCGCCCGGATGTCCTCACGGAGTGCGCCGACCCGGCGCTTGAGATGGACCGACGCCCACAGGCCACCGAGCAGCAGGACCAGCGGCAGGGTCATGACCGGGTCAGTGCTGACGAGGACGGCAATGGCGGCCACGAGCAGCACCGAGCGGTAGATCAGGTCAGTGCTCCACTCCAGCAGCCCGCCGATCTCGTCGGTGTCCTCCCGGAGCCGGTTGAGGATGTCGCCGTCGCCGCGTGCGGTCGAGCGCCAGGAGGGCGTCCGCAACACCTGCCCGAGCACCTGGACCTTGATCCAGGAACTGATGCGGAAGATCAGGGTGAAGGTCAGCCGGAGACCGCCCATCAGAACGGCCGCGCGCAGCACCATCAGGCCGACCGTCAGCCCGAGCAGCCACCACACGGTGCTGTCCACGGCCTCGTCCGCCCCGTCGATGAGGCGGGCCGTCACCAGACCGATGATCAGGGGAAGTCCGTGAATCACCGTCCAGATGCCCATGGCGGAGAGATAGAGGCCCCTGAATCTGCCACTCACCCGGTTGAGGAAGGCCCAGAACGTGTCCCGCCCGAGCCCGTCGTCCATGCGGCTCATGAGGCGGCTCCCGCACCGTCGAGGTCGCCCTTCAGAAGGCCTGAAACCGGCTCGGCCACCCGGCCGTCCCGCAGGACCAGCACGCCGTCGACGTCGCGCAGGGTCTCGGTACGGTGCGCCACCATGATCACTGTGCGGTCCCGCATCAGTGTGCCGACCACGGCCGCCCAGCTGCGCTCCGCCTCCGGGTCGAGGCGGGACGTTCCCTCGTCGATCACCAGGACCCCTCCGGGGTGAACCAGGGCACGGGCACCGGTCACCAGCTGTGCCTCTCCTTCGGACAGTTGCCGCCCACCCGTGCCCACCCGGGTGTCCAGGCCTTCTGGCAGCGCACGGACCCAGTCAGCGGCACCGAGCCGCTCCAGGACCTCCCAGATCCTTTCCGTGGGGATCCCTTCCTTGTGGAGCGTGATGTTGTCCCGCAGCGAGTCGGCGAAGAGGTGCGCCTGCTGGCTGAGGACGGTGAGCTGGTGGGCCAGTTGTTCCGGGGGGATGGCCGCGGCGTCGACCCCGCCGATGGTGACCCGGCCCTCGTCGGGTGCGGCGATTCCGCACAGGAGGTTGACGACCGTGCTCTTTCCCGCGCCGGTGGGCCCGACGATGCCGAGGCTGC
Organism: Streptomyces clavuligerus; assembly: GCF_005519465.1. Lineage (NCBI taxonomy): Bacteria > Bacillati > Actinomycetota > Actinomycetes > Kitasatosporales > Streptomycetaceae > Streptomyces > Streptomyces clavuligerus. Next base: position 307,541 of record NZ_CP027859.1, read on the forward strand.
CGCCGGCCGGGACACTGAAGGTGACGTCGCGCAGTACGGGCTCGTCCCCGTAGCCGAAGGTGACCTTCTCGAAGGAGACCGTCTGCGGGCCGGTCGGCGGTTCCCCTGCGGGGGCACCGGCATGGGCAGGGACGGTGCCCTCCCGGTCGAGTGTGCGCGCCGACAGGGTGAGGACGGCCATCATCCGCTGAAGCTGCTCCGCCTGTGAAGAGATCTTCTCCAAGGGCTCCTGGAGAAGGTTGACATAGAGGTAGAGCATGGTGAGGGTCCCGACGGTGACGTCTCCATGCCCCAGCGCCCGCAGCCCGAAGCCCAGGGCGAGTCCCAGGCTGAGCGCGAAGAAGAGCTGGGCGAGCGGCCAGAGCGACCGGCCCGCCATATAGGCACGGCCCTCCACACGGAAGAGCGAGTCCAGCCGCAGCCGTGTCGCATCGGTGGCCCACTCGGCCCGGTCGAGCGGCAGCAGATCATCCCGGGCGGCCAGACCGTCTCCGACGAAGCCGAAGAACTCGGCCTGCTCCTGCCGGGCCGCCCCGAATCTGCGGGTGGCCCGGCGGGTGAGCCGCGCGAAGGCGAAGAACATCACCGCGGTGAGGAGGGTGATGCCCGTCCCTGCGGCGGGAACCACCACCACCATGACGGCGAGGATGCCCACGGCCGTCACCACATTGGCGACCATCCGGAAACCGGCCTCGGCGAAGGCGGTGCCGACGATGTCGGAGTTCCCGTCGATCTCCTCCAGCACGGCGCCGGTCTGACGGCCTTCCGTCTCCAGCACAGGACGCTCGACCGCGGCATTGCGCAGCAGCCGCCTGCGCAGTCCGTCTGCGATGCTCCACCCGGCCCGCGCGGCGAGGTAGCCCGATATCACCCGTACGGTGGTACCGGCGGCGGCCACTGCGAGATAAATGAGCGCCACTGCCATGAGGGCGGACTCGTCCGCCCCCGCTCCGGCGCGGTCGACGAAGCGCTGGATCAGCAGCGGTCCGGCCAGTGTGGCCGCTACCCCCGCGAGCGCGGCGAGGAGCGCCACCACCGAGGCGGCACGCACCGGACGCAGCTGCTGGAGCAACAGGCGTCCCCCGGTCAGGGGGGACTCGTCTTTCATCAGGGGAGGCCTCTTTCGCGGAGGTGATTCGTCAGACATCGGCGGGGAGCGGCGCGCCGAGGGAGGTCACGGCCTCTTCCAGTGCGGCGACCGTGGGATGCAGCCGTACGTCGACCGCGTCGAACACGCCCGGACACTGCGCCATCAGCGCCTTCTTCAACCGCACCGCGAGCAGCAGGGGGTTGTCGGCGAGCGCTGCCAAGTTCTCGTCGTCCTGCACGGGGCGGCCGACGGCCGTGGCCGCCGCGCTCCGGATCCGCTCGCGCAGACCGCCCCGGGTCACGGCCCCGGCAGCAGGGTCGGGCGTCCGCAACTCGTCGTCGATCCGGCGCATCCGCCCCAGGTCGGGCTTGCCCGTCGCGGTCGTGGGGAACTCGCGCACCACGATGAACCGCGTCGGCGCGGCCTTCGCGCCGAGCACCCGGGTGATACCTGTGCGCCAGGCCGCCGCCTGTGCGGGGGCGGCGAGCGCGTGGCCGGCAGCGGTCGGCACGGGATCCGGCCCGTGTCGCCGGTCCGGCTGGACGAGGGCCACGAGCTGGACATGGCCGGCGGCCACCCGGACGTCGACCACCTTGCACCGGCTCACCCCCGGCTGGGCCGAGAGAATCGCCTCGATCTCGTCGAGATTGACACGGACTCCCCGGACCTTGATCTGTGCGTCGCGGCGCCCCAGATAGCGAAGCGTGCCGTCGGGGCCCACCCGGCCGAAGTCCCCTGTGTGGTAGACGTTCTCGCTGCCGTCTGCCCCGCGCCCGCCGGTGCTGTCACCGTCGTCGCCACCCTGTGTCGGCCGGAAGCGTTCCGCGGTCAGCGCCGGGTCGCCGACGTACCCGTCGGCGAGGAAGCGGCCGACGATGCCGATCTCGCCGACGGCCCCCCGGGGTACCGGGCGCCCCCGCGGGTCCATCAGCAGGATTCTCCGTCCGGTGATCGGGTGTCCGACGGGCACTCGCCGGTTCGCGGGATGGCCCACGGGTATCTCGTACCGCGTGGCCAGCACGCACTCGGTCGGCCCGAACATGTTGTGCAGGCGGGCGGACGGGAACACGGCCCGCATGCGGGACACCAGGGCGGGCGGGAACACCTCGCCCGCCACGATGACGTTCGCCACAGCGGGCAGAACGGACCCTCGGGCCTCCAGCGCCGCGACCAAGTACTCGATGAAGCTCGGAATCCCCTGGAAGAAGGTGACGTCCGACGCGGCCATCCAGGCGGCGACGGCCCGCGGGTCACGGCGCTCGCCCGGCGGAGGCACACACAGGGTGGCGCCGTAGCAAAGGGCGCCGAAGACCTCCATGTAACAGGCGTCGAAGACCGGAGCGGACCACATGGCGACCCGTGAGCCCGGGCCCAGGCCGAGCTGGTCCCGCTGCCAGGCGATGAACTGCGCGAAGCTGCGGCGGGACTGCACGACCCCCTTCGGGGCGCCCGTCGTTCCCGAGGTGAAGGCGATGTACGCGGCCGACGAGTCCGCCGCGCGGGGAGCGGGCGGGGCGGTATGGCCGTCCGTCCCGGCTGTGCGGCTCCCCCTGATGGCTGCGGGCTCCGTCCCCTCCGCCTCGGTCCGGGCGACCATGTACAGCCCGGTGGCGGCCCCGAGGGCGGCCGCGTAGGCACGCGACGACCCGTCGTGGAGCAGGACCTCGCAGCCCGCGGCCGCCACCAGCGCGGTGTTCCGGCTGTGCGGCGCGTCGGGGTCGAGCATCACGAAGCAGCGGTCCGCGAACTGACAGGCCACCATCGCGAGCGCGGCACCCTCGCTGTCGGAGGCGAGCACGGCGACCGGGCCGCCCCGCCCGGCACGTTCGAGCCGTGCCGCGAGCGAGTCGGCCAAGGCGCTCAGCTCCCGGTAGCTCAGCGCGGAGCCGTCGGCCCCGAGGAGCGCCACCGCGTCGGGGGTGGCGACGGCCCAGGAACGCACCAGATCGCCCGGCATGAGGAGGTCACCGGGGCCGGGGTCGGACGCCTGCCCCGGCAACTGTCCGATGGCGTCTTCCCACGACGGCCTCGTCACTTCCACGACCGGCCGGTCCGGCTCGGCCAGCAGGGCGTCGAGAACGTCGAGAACGTGGTCGGCGAGCTGCCCGGCGGTCGACCGCTCGTACATCTGCTCCGCGTAGCGGACCGTCAGCTCTCCGCTTCCGCCGGTCAGACCGAACACGAGATGGAGCTCCCCGGCCTCGGGCGCCGCGGACGCACCGGCCTCGCCGCGGTACACGGAGACGGCGCAGGGAAGGCGCTCCGTACCGCCCGGCGCCCTCGGTGCCGGTTCCGGGCCCGGTCGCATCCGGTTCGCGACACGCGCGGTGAGGGTCCGCAGGGTTTCCTCTTCCCGGAGTTCCACGGAGAGTTCGACGGGTGCCCCACCCATCTCCGGCAACTCCGAGCCGCCGTACCGCGCACCGACTCGGAGGGTCCGGTTCCCGGAGAAGTCCGCCAAGGCCACGAGCGCGCCGGCGATCAGCACCGGGGGCACCGGGGCCGAGACGGGCGGCACGCCGGAGGCAACCGGCCCGACGTGCGCCCCGCGCAAGGGGCGGCCAACCGATCCGAATGATTCCCCGACCCCGGGAAGGAGCATGAGATCACCGACTATTGATGTCGGCTCACAGGTCTCGACAGGGTTTTCCATTGAAGAAATCCACTCCTTTGCATGCGCCCAAGAGAGGATATTCAACAATCATCGTGTGATTTTTCTTTTCTCCTGTGAGGCAGAACGAGAGTCTAGGCCGAAAAACGATCAACACCCGCACGATGCCAGGTGATCTGAATCACAGGATCGATGTGTTTCACGAGCACGTCGCGCCGACCGACCCGTCACCGGACATCAGAAATGCGTCCGCACGGACCCAATCGACCATGTGACCTCTCAATGCGGAAGCATGCCCCCATCCCCGGAAGATCGGACAGTATGGATTATTCCCAGCGAGCTGGTACCTGGCGTGGCACTCGCACCATAACCACCTCTTCCGGAGGACGACCCACGCCAGACGGGTTCAGCGCAACTGCGCAGAACGACACTCCGCCCTCTTCGCAGATGCCGAGGCACATAGCTCTTCCACCCACCCCTCGGCACCGCCCCTTCCCGTTGCCTCACGACGGAGTCATAGATTTCGGCCACATATCACAGTCCACTGCCTCCGCCGGATTTACGGAAATATTCGACGGGTGCGATCGAGCGGACTTTCGCCACTGGATATTTCCCGGAACCCGCTAGAGATCTTCAATGGCCGAGGTTACGGTGGTCGGAAGTTGAGGCCGGTTTTGGTGATGAGGCCGTCGATGAAGCTGGGACGGTACTGCAGCCGCCTGAGCCGGGTCTTCACCAATGTGGTGAGCTGATCGAGGCTGTGCTTGGTGAGGTTGGCCAGAGATCTTTTCAGGTGTGACCACACGCCCTCGACGGATTGAGCTCGGGAGCGCAGGGCGGCAGCTGGTAGACGGTCAACCATGGCCGGGTGTCGATCAGCTGCCGCATGGTGCGGCTGACGTGCGTGTTCAAGTTGTCGCAGACCAGGACGATGGGACCGCCGAGCTGCTGGTGCGCGGCATCCAGCAGGCGAGCGTAGCCGGTCTCGGTGAAGCCCTTGCGCCGGTTTTTGGCGGGGCCACGGCCGAGGTGGACGCGGTAGAGCAGCCGGGAGCGTTGACCGGGTCTGGTGCAGATCAGCGCCGCCACGGAGACGCGTTTGGTGCCCGCGGCGGTAACCCGCACGACGGGTGTGCGGCCTCGCCGACCCCAGGTACGGCCTTTGGGCGGCCTCAGCCCTTGGCCTGCTTCGTCCTCGAAGCAGAGCCAGGCGCCCAGGTCCGCCGCCGTCTTTTTATGACGGGCCACTGCTCGTCCCTCCAGACGGCGATCCTCGCCTCGTCGCGCTCGGTTGCCTTACGAGAAGGAACCTGCACACTCCAGCCGATGCGGTGCAGCAGCAGGTCCAGCCCGGCCAGGGTGTACGCCACGCCGAACCGGCGCCGCACGACCTCGGCGATCCTCGCCGGAGTCCAGCACTGGTCGCTCCAGCCCTCCGCAGCCGGACCAGCATCCAGCACCGCCCAGGAGACGCAGTTAACCCGCGTCAAGCTTGCAGCGGGCACCGCCTGGCCTTTTGGAGACCAGTGTCTGCCGACCACCCGCAGCCAACGCGCGCCGCCAGCGGTTCGCCGACATCCGCGTCGCTCTGAATCGCCGGGCCACCTCCCCGTCACTGACCCCCGCCTCGATCAGATCAGCAGCCGCCAACCGGACCCGCTCGCGCCGAGCCCGCTCCTCAGCCGTCAGCCCTCCACCATCGGGATACCTCATCCCTACGGCATAGCGCCGGCCCACCCCAACCGTCACGACCCCACGTAACCCAAACCCTTAAAGATCTCTAGTACTCGAAACCCGCCAGTAATGGTCAGGGGTTGGGATCGGTGGGCGGAGGTGAGGGTGCCCTCGTTCTTCGTGATTCCGTCGATGGTTCGGTAAGTGCCGAACTGTCCGGCCGGTAGCGTGCGGAGCCCTGGTGCGGGAGATGCCCGCGTTGGTAGGCACCGGAGGCGACCCGATGTCGGAGACAGACCTGAAGCAGCAACTCGTCGAGCGATTCCGCGAGGTCAACGGCGCCCATCCGATGACCGATGCCGATGACGCATATGTCAGCGCACAGTTCGTTGTTCTGGAGGAACTGTGCGCAGCCCATGGCCGTGATGCCGATGCGGTCCGCCAGATGATGCTGGGGCAGTGTCTGCCGCTTCCGGGGTATCTGCGCTCCGACGGTGCGGAGATGGTGCCGGCCGACCTGTTCGCTCTTGCCGACGAGGCTGGCGGCGTAGAACGGCTCGAAGCGTGGTTCACCGCTCACTGGGCCGACCCGGTCACCGGGAGGGCGGAGTGGAATGCGTATCTCAGTGGACAGTACGTGTGTCTGCACTCGGTGACCCCGGCCGCCATTCAGCGCAAGGATTACCTGACGACTGCGATCAGCGCCGCAGCGAACGAGCCGGATGCCGGTTCAGCACAGTGGTCGGAGCGGCTGCACGCGTCGGTCGACGAACTGGACACGCTGGAACCCGCGTTCACCGCCTACGACCGTCTTCGGTTTGACGGGCCCACGTCCCGGGACACCTGTATCGACGCCGTGCGCGCCCGCTTCCCGCACCCGTGACCCGGAGCCATGGCTTGCGTTCTGCGGATCGGTTGCCATCGCTCATGCCGCGCGGACTTCGGGATGTTCGGCGAGGTTGCCACGTTCGAAGCGGGCTCCGGCACGGACGAGGGTGACGAGGTGGGGCACGTTCACGGCCCGCCACCCCGTTGGGCGGACTCGACGACGAGCTTCGCGCCAGACAGGGAGAATCCACCGGATTCCGCGGGGAAACCCCACAGAGATCACTCGCTCGGATGATCCCTGCGGGGGTCTCCGGGTATGGAGCGTCCCAGACCGTTATGCCTTGAGGACGGTCAGGGCGGTGAGAAGGGCGGTGTTGGCGGTGGTGTCGTGGCTGAGGGTGATGCCGTGCCAGGGCAAGGCGGACGAGGTGGGCACGGTGAGCGGTGCCGTGGTCCGGGGCGGGGAGGAGGCCGAAAACGTCCGGATAGCGGTCCTCGGTGCCCTCGGTGAAGAAGTCGGCAGCGGTCAGCTCGTGGCCGTCACCGACGACGGCCGGTGCGGCACCGGGGCTGATGCGGGGGGGGGAAGAGGACACGGGCGGCCCGGCCCTCGGTGGCCAGGGACGTCCCGAGCCAGGTTTCGAGCCGGTCGGGGAAGAACTGGGCCTTGAGTTCCCTGCCCTTCTCGCTGAACAGCGGGGCACGGGAGCCCTCTGCGAGGGCAGTGGTGAGGCGCTCCGTGCTGGGTCGGGTGCAGGCGCTGGCCGGACAGGGTCCGCTCGCGAACTCCGTCGGAGAGACCGAGCGCGTCCAGCAGACGAGGCCGATCGCGGCCGCCGCTGGCCACGGCGGGACCCGCGGTGTGCCGTCCTGGGGGTCGGGGCGGATGAAGACGCGGTCGTTGACCAGCAGCGACCAGCCCGCGCACCAGCAACACCGGTGATGCTCTTCCCCGCGCCCCTCCTCCCCCGAGCGTGAGAACCGTGTCCCCGTCCCTGTCGGCGGCGGAGGCGTGCAGGATCTGCCACCCGTCGGCCAAGAGCCAGCCGCGCAGGAGTTCACAGGCCAGACGGGCCGCGGCGGTCGCGACCGGGGTGCCCTGGTCCCCGGCGACCCGCAGGCGCCTGGTGGCGGGTCCGTAGCGGAAGGCGAGGTGCTGCCCCGGCTGGGCGGCGATCACGGTGCCGTCCACCTCACGCCGGTGCGCCAGCGCCGACCCCGCGTACAGGACCTGCTCGTGCGGCTGGTCGTGGACGACCGCGGTGAGCTGGGCCCTTTCGGCCGGGTCGACGTCCGCCGTCACTACCGGCTCCCCGTACCCGGCGGCGACGTCGGCGGTGATGGTGTTCCACCAGGCGTCGAAGTAGCCGGCAGACCAGGCGGTCACCACAGACTGGTGGCTGGTGACGGTCACTGTGTGCCCGGCGGTGGTGATCCGGGTGGTGTACGGGGGCTGTTCGGTTTCGGTGTGGTGGCGGACGGTGGTGCAAGCGGCGCGGATCTTGCGGTCCGCGTCGGCGAGGAGGCGTTGCTCGGCGGGGTCGAGTCCTGGATCGACCCCGGTGGGCACCCGGCGGTGAACCGCAAGGGCATTCCCCGGCAGGCGGTGCGGTCGAGGTTGACGACGGACAGTTCAGTGACCGTGTCGGCCGGGCCGAGCGCGGCTGTGAGCGCGACGAGGTCGGCTGCGGCCGGGCCAGAGCGAGCCCGCCTCAGCCCCGGGGTGATCCGGCGCGGGCGGGCGACCCAGTACCACCAGCACGGGCTGCCGGGCCGTGAACGGAACCGGCCGACCGGCCCCGGGTGTCCTGATGGGATGTGAGAACCCCTTTATCCCTGCGTGAGAAGGGTCAGCGCGGGCTGCGTCTGTGGCCCGTCGGCGCCGTCCTCACGCTCGTCTTCGCCTCAGCCGTCCTCATCGCCGCGGCGGTGTTCGCCACCGCTTGGGGCCTCCTGGACGCCCAAGGGCTCAAACGCGAACCCCGCCTCGACTCCAGAACCTTCTTCGACCTGGTGAAGCTCTCCTTCGGGGTGGTCGCCGGGGCCGGTGCCCTGGTCGCCCTCGTTGTCGCCTACCGACGCCAGCGGGTCGACGAGGACGGAGCCCTGCGGGAAGCCACCCGCCTGCACACCGAGCGCTTCACCGCGGCCGTCGGCCAGCTCGGCGACCCCTCCGCAGCTGTCCGCCTCGGCGGTGTCCACGCCCTGGCCGGACTCGCTGACGACGCCCCAACCCGCGCCCTGCGACAGACCTGCGTCGATGTCCTGTGCGCGTACCTGCGGCTCCCCTACATCACAGAAGCACACCTCCCCGGCGACGATGCCGACGCCCGGCACGCGTACCTGTCCCTGCGGGAAGTCCGGCACACCGTCATCCGCCTCATCCGTGACCACCTGCGGCTGGACGCCGACCACCCCCACTCCTGGCAGGGCCATGATTTTGACTTCACCGGAGTCGTCTTCGACGGCGGAGACTTCACCCGGGCGGTGTTCTCCGGCGGCATCGTCGACTTCGGCCGCGCGGTGTTCCGAGACGCCAGGGTCAGCTTCGAGAATGCGCTCTTCACCGGCGGCATCGTCGACTTCGGCCGCGCGGTGTTCCCGGACGGCACGGTCAGCTTCGAGAATGCGCTCTTCACCGGCGGCATCGTCGACTTCAGACGGGCGGTGTTCTCCGGCGGCACGGTCACCTTTGCGCGGGCAGTGTTCTCCGGCGGCGGCGTCGATTTCACGCGGGCAGTGCTCTCGCGCGGCGTGGTCGATTTCAAGGGCGCGGTGTTCTCCGGCGGCACGGTCGATCTGGTGCGCACGGTGCTCAGCGGCGGGTGGGCCGACTTCAGGCAGGCGGTCTTCAAAGGCGGCATCGTCGACTTCACGCAGGCCGTACTCTCGGGCGGCGTGATCGACTTCAGGAACGCCGTGTTCTCCGGCGGCACGGTCAAGCTGGCGCGCACGGTGTTCACCGGCGGCGCCATCGCATCCGAGGGGGCAGTGGGTGATCTCCCCCTCGGCCTGGTCGACCAGGCCGAGCCTCCGCTGCCGGACGACCCCTTTCCCGCGTGACGGTCATGAGGAGGATGACAGGGCCCGGACCTCGATTACGGCCTTCGTTCAAGGGACGAACGACGGTTCTCACCGCCACAGAGCCTTCAACCCGTGGCCCGGCTTCCGGCTGACCGAGCACAAGACGGCCCTGCCCGGCCGGTTACGTCCTTGGGCCCGTACGGCCCCGAGCGAATCTACGCTCCTCGGCGCGCTCCCGCAGAGAGAGCGAAGACGGAACCGGCCACGGAGGCGCAGGTGAAGTACCTGACCACGCTCGCGGAGAAGGTCGGCACGGAACGGTTCGACGCCGAGTTCGCCAAGGTGACCAAGATGACCAAGATGACCAAGGGCAGCGACATCGAACCGCGGACTCCCCGGCAACGGTGCTCGACCGCCGCGAAGCGGCTGACCAAGGCGAAGGCCCGCACGCTGATCAGCGCTCTGGTCGGCGGCTGACTCACTCCCGCTCGGCGCCGCCGTGGACACGCGCCCGGCACCACCCCGCTCCCTGCCAGCGCCCGCGCTCGGTGCGAACTCCGCCGCGGCGGAGCCTCCGTGAAGTACTGCGCAACGCCGCCCCCATGTTCGCCGCTCTCGAGGCGCTCACCGAATTCCTCGGACCGGACACAAGCCCTTCCGGCGGAGAACACGTGATCATCGCCCCGCTGCGCGGACGGCGGCGCGTCATCGGCGTCGCCGTGCTCCTGCGGCGCCCCCCACCGGGCCCTCTTCCAGCACGGCGCCCTCCTCATCGCGGCCCAGCTCGCCTCCTCCCACACCGCGATCACGGCCGAGCGGACCGCCGTGCGCTGGCACGGCCTCCGCCAGCAGGCACAGCCCGACCTGCCCGAACACCCCAACATCACCCCCAGCATCCGCCGCTTCGCCGCCGAGCAGATCAAGCACGCGACCGCCTTCCTCGCCTGGCTCGGCGAGCGGGACACCGCCCTCGCCGCCTGCGGCCAGGCCGACATCGACGCCTGGTGGGCCGAGAACGGCGAGCACAACCGCAACTGCCTGCGGGCCTTCCTCAACTGGGCCATACAGAGCCGCCACTGCCAACGCCCGCTCTCCATACCCGCGATGAGAATCACCCGACGGGCCGCACTCGGCGAAGACGAACGCCTGGACGTACTCGGCCGACTGCGGCACCACCGCGCTCGCGGCGTTCTGCCAGATCCTCACGCTGCGCTACCGTGCCAAGGATCGGCCTCGCCAACTACAAGGGCACCTACACCATGAAGTACTCGCTGTGGCCGCAGGTCTCCACGGAACCCCTGGGGATGCGCACGGTCGAGTGGACCTACAAGGTGGCCTCCACCACCAGGGAGACCGTCCCCGTCACCATCTCCGTGTAGTCCGGTCCCCGTCGGCGAAGCCCACACCGCTCTCGCCGCCCGGCTCCACCAGTCCCGAATCCGGCACCTCCGCCACCGTGTTCGCCCTCGGTCCGATCGACCGACCACCATGGCCACCACGCACGGCACGCTCCCGGAACGGCTCCTTCCCGCCCGCCGGGCACGTTCGGCACGGCCCGGCGGCGGTGCCGGGCGCGGGCCCGCCTGATCAGGGCGGGGGACGTCGTCCGGAACGATGTCGTACTCGGGGAACGCGCGGAGGGACAGCTCACGCAGGGCGGCGGCTGGGTTCGCCCGGAGCGGCCGGGCCGCTTCCAAGTGCGCGGCGGACGCGCGGCGGTAGCCGGACGGCGAATCCGCTGAGGCCCGCACATTCCACCCCGCCGGAGGCCGGTGAACCGCGCCGGTCCGGCTCGGCACGGTGCTCGGCGCCCTGATGCCCGGCTGCGGGCGGTGGTGAACGCGATACTGCCGCGGGCCTGCCCGACGAGAGCCGGGTCGGCCCGGCGTCCGGGCGGACGTCGTGGGCGCGGAGCACTGCCGGGGCCGTGGCGGCCGTGGCTTCCACGGGTCGCGGCCCGTCGCGCGTTCGCTGCCGCGGCCGGTCGTTCGGCGTGCTCGCGTGGCGCCCGCATCAGGGTGGCGGGTGCGGGGCGCCGGCCCTTCTCCGTGCCGGCATGTTCCCGACCGACGGGCCGGCTGCGGCCCCGCGCCGCTTCGCGACCGGCTTGCGGCCCTCGCCGTCGAGAGAGAGCACTCGCCTGATCCCGCGGCCCGGCACAACGTCTCCCTGATGCTCCGGGCGGATCACTGCTTCATGATCGTGACGCCTCTCCCTGGATGGCCCACTCGGATCGGGAACCCAGCCGAACGGGAGAGGCACAGGGCTCCCCGCCGTTCCATCCGGGCGAGGCGCGCCGCGACACCATGGTGCCGGTGGGTGCCGGGCCCTGCGCGGCCGTCCAGGCCGACACGACGCGACCTCGTGGTCGTGTTCGGTCGAATGAGTGGTTTTTAGGCAGAACGCTCTTGGCCAGGGGCGGCTGGCTGATCACAGGATGGGGAATCAGCGGGTCCTGCGAGAAATGTCATTATATGTCGGGCGTAGAGGTGGAGTTCCACAGCAGCACCGGCCTGAGGGCTTCCTTCAAGGGGGTGGTGGAACCGGACGGGGTCACCGGCCACCGGTACTCCGGGACGGTCAGGGCCACCTGCATGCTCGACCGGTCCAGCCGCGACTTCGCCAACACAGTCGCCCTCGGCAGCGGCGGGACGTCCGCCCAGTACACCTACCTGGAGAACGAGACGGCGGACTTCAGGATCGGGATCAACACCGGCGCCGGCAACCAGTTCGAGTACGGGCAGAAGGCCACGGCCGCACCGGGCGGGCCGCCCCGGAGGATCACCAAGGAGTCAAGGAGTTCACGAGTTCCCACATCTTCACAGCCCGCGGCCCATGACCCGCCGGCCAGAGCACGGACAGGACGGAACACGCGCTGATGCGGAGCACCTTCGGCTTCGCGTGTCGCGGTCATGGGACGGGACGGAACCTTTCGGCCGCACAGGGCCGTGGCCCGACCATAGGCCCCGAGCCGTGGAGTCGCCGTGCTGCTCCTCGCGGGCGATCGCGTTGGCGACCTCGCTGATCGAGCGGTTCTGATCGGTGGTGGAGGAGAGGGTGTCGGCCTCGGTGGTCTCCTCGGTGCCGGTGGCCCTGGTGGTGCCCTGCCCGTCGACGACCGCGACCTTGGTGCTCTCACCGGCGGCGAGGGCGAGGCTGTGCAAGAGGCGGCCGAGCGTGACGCCCTGGGCCGACCAGCTCTGCTCGGTGGTGACGATCATGCCCTCGGCCGGGCGGTCGTGGAACGGCAGGTTCTCCTCACCCAGGTCGATCGCGCCCGTCGGCTTCCGCGTCGGCTCGCGTTGGGGATGTCGGTGAGCACCACCGAGCAATACCGGGTTGTCTCCGTCGGGTGGTTCCGGGTGGCGGGAAGCAGATCCTTCGGCGTCGCGCCGTCGAGCATCGCCTTGTCCACTCACCAGAGCACCCGCCCACCCGTCACCCTCACGGAGACCATCGACCCGCCGCCCGCGGTGCCCGCGACGCTGAGATCGCCGCGCCCGCAGGCATCAGGCATTTGCGCCGTCCAGGTGGACCCCGTATCCGGGCGGGCTGACCCTGACCACAGGAACCCGGTCGCCGTCGGTGACCGGGCCGATTCCCGGGAGGAACCATGAGGATCAGAACCGTCCTGCTCGCCGCCGTCCTCGCTGCGGTCACCGCCGCCGGGCTGCCGATCACGGCCAGTACGGCCCACGCGGTCGGGGACGACCTGGTGTGCACCCAGCAGCAGACGGCCGACTACAACCCCCCGCTGCGTCTGGGCCTGCCCCGGCCGCAGCACGCGACGGTCACCGGGGATGTGGGCACCTGCGCGGACCTGTCGGGCAGCACCCCGTATGTGGTGTCCGGGTCCTACACCGGATCTGTGGACGGCAATCTCAGCTGCCTCGCGGGCTCCGGCAGCGGAACGCTCCACTTCACCTGGAACCTCAGCGACGGCACCCACGACACCAGCACCGTCGCGCTCGACGTGGTGGAACGCGGCGTCATCGTCGCCCATGTCACCAGTGGCAGGTTCACCGGCGACACCGTCCCGGACGCCTACATCCTGGACCCCTCACTCCACCTCCTCGACTGCGCCGGGCCCACCGGGCTGGCCAGCCTCATGCAGACCGGCACCCTGACCTTCGCCACGGTCTGACCCTCTCGCCGCAGAACCGGGGCCAGTGGTGTCGTCGATGGCACCCAGGACGGGGCGGGGACGAGCATGACTGACTCGGACCCTGCGACGACCCGACCCGACAGCTTCACCGCCTCGTCCAGCACTTCGCCGCTGACGGCGACCACCACGTCGGGACAGTCGGGTCATGTGCCCCTCGACGGTGAGCGAGTTCTTGTTCAGCTGTGTCTGATGAGGGAAATGACCCATTCCCGTTCGCGTCCTGAACGGTCCGCGCGCCCTGCGCGAAAGGAGCCCCGGCGGTGCTCCCGCGCCCGCTGGGCTCCTGGCGGTGGTGACCGGGCGGTGCGGGCGTCAACGGATCGGGGGCGGTCCTGCGGCTGTGCGATGTTGCCGTCCCATCACATCGTCATAGACCCGTGATCATGATCACGGGTCATGTTGGAGCCCATGGCGATCTCCTGCAACAGCAGTGCGGCAACCGGCGTCGACACGAGATGTCCATGACGGGTACTCATCGGCGACCGACCCGGCGCGGCGTCCTCGCCCTCGGCGCGGGGCTGGCTCTCGCTCCGGTGCCGGTGGCGCTCCTCCTCGGAACGGGGCGGACCTCCGTACGGCAGCCTCCGGCCGTGCCGCAGCCACGGACCGTCCGGAAGTTCCGTGCGACGTCGGCCTCCCCCGTCCCCGTGCCGCCGGGATGGATGGCGGGTGTCCTCCGAAAGCCGATCGGTGTGAACTTCCGCAGGGGAGGCCGGGGCGGGCAACGGGGGCTGATACTTCACGTCCAGGAAGGGGAAGGATCGCTGTTCGAGCGGTTCTCCCATCCGATGACGCGGAGTTCGGCTCATTTCTGGGTCTCACAGGCGGGCGAGATCGAGCAGTATGTGTCGGTCCACGACCGCGCCTGGACGCAGAGCGCGGGCAATCCCGACTGGGTGTCGGTCGAGACGTCCGGCTTCGCCACCGAACCGCTCACCGCGCCGCAGGTCGAAGCCGTCGCGCGGGTCTACGTCTGGGGCGCCCGCGAGCACGGCTGGCCGCTTGAGGTGACGGACTCCCCGGAGGGCAGAGGTCTGGGCACCCATGCCATGGGCAAAGGTGCCTGGGGCGGGCACGCGTGTCCCGGAACCCTACGGGCGCGGCAGCGTGACACCGTCATGGACCGCGTACGGCACTCTCTGCTCAGCAGCCGGACACCATGACCGAACCGCAGGTCAAGCGCGAGTGGTTTCCGGCTTCGGCTCGTCAGGGTGATGGTGGGTCGCCAAGGGTCGGGCCGGTGCCTGCCATGAAACGTTGAGTGTGCCGGGCCGGTGTCGACGGTGTTCGGTCCGGTTGCGGACGACGGCTTCGAGGCGGTCGAGGGCCATGACGGCGAGGCTGGCCAGGCTGCGCGTCCGGCATGTGCCCGGACACCTTCGACCGGGTCCAGGGCAGGTGCGCAGGCGGGCAGGCCCGCGCACCCCGGTGCGGCGGTCCTCACCCGGGATCGAGGAGTGCGCGGCTTCCCCTCGGCACCACCACCGTCTCAGGAACCGTCTCAGGAACCGTCGCCGGAGTCCGCCGGGCGGGAGCGGCGGCTGACGGTCATGGTGACGGGCTCGGGGCCGAGTGTGGCGGCTGCCACGGGGCGGGGGCGGCTGCCCGGTGCCAGGTCCAGGTTCCACTTGGCTGTGAGGGTGGCGGCGAGCAGGGTGAGTTCCGCGAGGGCGAAGTCGCCCCCGGGGCAGCCGTGGACACCGGCGGCGAAGGGGATGTAGGCGCCGCGCGGGGGCTGTTCATGGCGGTCCGGGTCCCATCGGTCGGGTTCGAAGGTGTCGGGCCGGAAGTACCAGCGGGGGTCGCGGTGCAGGGCGTAGGGGCTGTAGAAGAGCTGGGTACCGCGCATGATCGGGTACCCGTCCAGCCGGAGATCGTCGGCGGCGCGCCGGGGGAACAGCCAGACGGGCGGGTAGAGCCGCAGGGTCTCCTGCACCACGCGGCGGGTGTGGACCAGCGCGGGAAGGTCCGCCGGGGTGGCGGAGCGTCCGCCGAGAACGCGGTCGACCTCCTGGTGGAGGCGTCGGCGGGCCTCCGGGTGCCGGCTGAGGAGGATGAACAGCCAGGAGGCCGCCGCTCCGCTGGTGTGGGAACCGCCGATGAGGAGGGAGGTCACATCGTCGTGGAGCTGGCGCTCGTCGATTCCCTCGGACAGTGCGGTCATGGTGGGGGTGTCCCGGTTGGCGGCGATGAGGGTGTCCACCACGTCGTGAATGCGGGTGAGGGCACTTCGGTACTTCGTGCGTTCGGGGTTGGGGACCCGGTCGAGGAGGACCGCCGCCGGTCCGTAGGCCCGGCGTGCCAGCCCGGCGACGACGAGGGGGAGCTGGTGGTGGATGACGGAGCCGAACCCGGCCGGGAGGCTCTGTCCGAAGACGGTGGCGGCGACGACGTTCATGGTGACATCGGCCATCTCGGCGTTGAGGTCGATCCGCCGGCCGTCGCTCCAGCCGTCCGCCCGGGCGGCGGCCAGCTCCGCCATGCTCTCCAGATAGGTTTCCAGGCGGCTGTGGCTCAGCAGCGGCTGGACCGCGCGTCGGCGGTCGCGGTGGTGATCGCCGTTGGCCACGGCGACGCCGTTCCCGAACAAGGGGGAGGCGATGGCGAAGATCTCGCCGCGGTCGAAGCGCCGGCGGGACCCGGTCAGCAGGGACTGGACGAGATCGGGATGGTTGAGGATGTAGGCAGGCTGGCGTCCTATGCGGAACTCCACGACGTCCCCGCGGCCGCGCTGCTCGTCGAGGAAGGCCAGCGGCTTTCCGATCAGGCGCACCGCGTGGCCCAGGAAGGGAAGACAGCCGGGGGCGAGGGGGATGGGGCGGGCCGTGTGTCCGGGGGGTGCCGTCATGTCAGTCCGTTCCCGTCCCGGTGGTTCCGGGTCGATAGCGCGGTGTCTCCAGGCCCCATTCCAGATGGCCGCGGACCCAGACGAGGAGGGAGGCCGCACAGTCGTCGGCATGCGTCCGTACGGTGTCGGGCAGGCCGAGTGCGGCGGTGAGGCCGGTGAGATCCCGGCGGGCGGAGGTATGGGCGCGCATCCGCTGTTCGCAGGCGGCCGACACCGCGGCGCTCGCGGTCCGCCGGTCCTGGTGCCGGTCGTGTTCGGTGACGAGCACGAGGTTGTGGAGGTCTCCGTGCGCGGCCTCCTTGTCCACCGTCATCAGGTCGTTGGTCCAGCACACCAGGTCCGCCGCGGCGGTCAGGAGGCTCTGGTAGGGGCGGGAGTAGTAGACGCACGACGGCAGTGCGCCGCCGTCCGTTCTCTCGATCAGGTCGAACGACGGCATGATCGCGCCGAACGCGCGGCGCCAGTGGGGGAACACCTCGGGGTCGGGGAACTCTCCGGCCTGTCGGTGGGCTGCCTGCCAGACACAGGCGAGGAGGTAGTCGCTGATGTTGCGGCGGAATCTGAGCTGCCAGGCGTCTCCCATCCCGGCCGACGCCTGCGTGATGATCTCTTCCAGTGCCCGGCTCATCGGGCCGGAGGCGGTGCGGATGCCCAGGGCCACCCCCTGGAGGTCTTGAAGGTGTCCGTCGAGGAGGTCGGCGTCCCGGCCCAGGTCGCTCTCGTCGATCCGGTCGTCGAGGAGGAAGAGCCAGGCCATCCACTTCGTTATCAGGGTGAGGTCGTCCTCGGTGGCCTTCGGATGGCAGAAGGCGGCCAGCAGGCCGGGCCGGATGCGGGCCAGGTTCGCCGACTCCGCCGTGTCGTGCCCGCAGAGTTCACCCGCCTCCACCCAGACGAGCGTCTTGCCGTCGGCCGCGGCGGCGTGGGGGCTGTGCGGGGAGAGGACGTCCCAGATCGCCGATCCCTCAACCGGTCTGGTCGACACCGTGCCTCCGTTCCCCGGGTCGGCCCGCCGGGCGGACACCCCACATGCCGATCATCGCGTGGGCCACATCGGCGAACTCCGGATGCTCCAGGTGCGCGAGGGCTTCAACGGTGTCCGCCTCCGGCAGGACGCCCAGCCGGTCCATGACCGGCAGCAGCTCGGCCACCGAGAGCCGCCAAGCGGTTCCCGCCGCGTTCTTCGAGGTCAGTGTGGGGCAGTGGACACGCATTCCCACCTCGGCGAGTCCCAGGCCGAGGAGCGGTGCGGGAAAGGACCGCGCCCATCCGTCCACATCGCTCCCGAGCGTCCCGGCCAGGGTCGCGATGACCGCGCCCCCCAGGCGCCGTACCACCGGATCGGCCGAGGACGCGGCGGGGAAGAAGGAAGGATCTTCGACATGGAGGCGTCCCCCCGGTCTCAGCCAGGACACCATCCTGGCCAGTACCGCCTCCCGCTCGGGCAGATGGCACAGAACGCTGCGGGCCACGATCAGATCAAACGTTTCTTCAGGGAATCCCTGGGTTCGCACATCATGCTGAAGAACCCGCAGGGCGGGGTGCTGAAGCCCGGCCATGAACCGGATATCGGTATCGGTGGCCGTGACCTCGCCGCCCGTGCACCGCCCGGCGAGCCACAGGGCCACGGTCCCGGCACCCGCGCCGATCTCCAGACACCGCGCTCCCGGCGGTAAGGCCCATTCCGACAGACTGGCTTTCGTCACAGGGTCGCACACGGCGGCCAGGGCTCTGAGGCGATCCATCTGTGCGGGGTGGCCGGAGGCGAATATCTCATCACCGTAATCCGGAGGATCGCTGTCGGCCGAGCATCTCCTGCGCATCCGACACTTCCTTCTCGATAAAAGGAACATATGCCTGGTGCTCTGAATCCCTGGCGCGTATGCCGGGGGTACCGACGGCGCGCCGCGCTGGTCTTCGTGGTGCGGTGCGCTGGTCTTCGTGGTGCGGTGCGGTAACGCCCGGGCGCCGCCATGTTCCCGGGTGTGCCGCATCGCCAAGGGGTGAGTCCCTGTCGATCAGACCAGGGCAGTCGATCCGTGTCAATGGCATCTATCTTGTTCCCGCCCGCGGGCAGCCGGGGTGATGTTCGGTCATTCCGGACATTGCTCGGTGAGTGGCGGGTATCGCAGCCGTGCTCCGCGCGACAGGGGCGTCATTGACAGGGAACCTGCGCAGGTGCATGGTCATGCTGCTGCCGGACTCCATGGCCTTTGCGCAAGCACCCAAGACATCAGGGACGCCCGAGGAGGCGCTGAATGACAGCGAGCGCACAGACGAGGAAAGCGGTCGTCGTCGGCTCCGGAATAGCGGGAACAGCCGCCGCATACCGGCTCCGGCAAGCAGGCTACGACATTCTGCTGCTGGAACAGGAGAATCACCTCGGTGGCCGCATGTCCTCGTACACCAAGGACGGCGACGGCGCCCAATACCGTATCGACCGGGGCGCGAGCTGGCTTTCCCACAATTACCGGCCCATGATCGAACTGCTGGAGGAGACGGGACTCGCCTCCCGCATGCTGCCCTGCTCCAATGAACTGGGCGTACTCCGTGACGGAAGAGTCCACCGCCTGTCCTTCGTCCGGCCATCCGATCTGCTCCGGACCCGGCTGTTCGGATGGCGGTCCAAACTGAAGGCCGTGAACCTCCTGCGTGACCTCGGGACGGCACGCCGCGTGCTGCGCTGGCACGACATGTCGAAGGCCGCCGGAATCGACACCGAAAACGCCCGGGACTACGCCCTGCGCCGACTCGACCGGCCCCTGCTCGACTATCTGGTGGAACCCCTGTGCAGCACCCAGTTCCTCGTCCCGGCCGAGGAGGTCGCGGCCGTCGGGACCTTCTGCATCATGTGGGGCACCTTCGGCGCGGCGAGCTTCACCTTCGACGGCGGCATCGGCCAACTGCCCACCCTCCTGCTCGACCTGCCCCTCATGCGCACAGAGCGGACCCGTGTCGAGACGAACGCACAGGTGACCGACGTCAGGCCCGACGGGGACGGCGTTCGCGTCACCTGGGAGAGCGGCGGAACCCGCCATACCGAGAACACTGACGCCTGTGTCGTGGCCGTCCCCGGACCGGCCGCGGCCGGGATCGTCGCCTCCCTCACCGACGACCAGCGCTCCTACCTCGACGGACTCCGCTACACCAGCGACGTCCACGTCACCTTCGGACTTCGCGAGGCACCCCGGGAAACCGCCCTGGGCATCTCCGTTCCCCGGGTGGAACATCCCGACCTCTGCGTCGTGCTGTTCGAACACAACCTCGGCCCCGGCCGGGCCCCTGCGGGCCGGGGCCTGGTCACCCTCCTCTTCCGCCACCACTGGAGCGCCGAACGTCTCGCCCTCGACGACACCCGGATCGTCGACGACTCCCTCACCGCTCTCCGGGAGACGCTCCCCGGCCTCGCCGCCCATATCGTCGGGCACCGCGACATGACCACTGTCCAGCGGTGGGACAGAGCCGTCCTCGCCCGCCCCGCAGGCGGCTACCGCGACCTCGCCCGTTTCACCGGCAGCCTGGACCCCCGGTCGCCGATCCAGCTCGCGGGGGACCACTTCTCGTACAGCACCACCAACGCGTCGATGACCACAGGGGAACAGGCCGCCCGGCGTATCATCTCCGCCGCCGGTCCGACGACATGAACCCCGGCTCGGGGACCGGCCGGCCGACGACAGAACCACGCCTGGGGGCCGGTGGGAGTACCAGCGGGCGGGTCCTGCTCAGGCACCGGCGCCGTGGGTGAGGCCGCGGAGAGCGAGCAGACCGGGGCGGTCCGGGCCCGGATTCGCGGCGGCCAGCGCTCCGTGCGCGGTACCGGGCTGGTACCCGCCCGGTCACGGTTCACGGTTCCCACAGCGGCCGGCGCGGCCGGTGCCCCCGCGGTGGAAGCACACGCCGGCCCCCGATGCGCGATGAGCACCGACGGTGTCGGGTCCGCCGGACGCCGGCCGGGCTTTCGTCTCCCGGGGTGAAGGAGTGCGCCCGTTGAACCGCGAGGCAGGACACAACGCCCGGTATCAGCGTGCGTGACGGGTGCCATCAGATCGGTGTATTGGTCTATTCACCGTCGGGTGCAAAGACTGGGTCGGGTGCAAAGACTGGTCGGCGTCCCCTCGGGGGGAGGCGGCGGGAAGAGGGCCACGCCGGGAGCTGGTTGGTGGAGGCCAATGCGCCCGAATCACTCCTTCCTCAGGGGCGGTCGGGACTTCGGTGGATGTTCGAGCCGGGCGGTGAAGGTGTGTGGTCCGTCCGGAACAACCTCGGTGGGGAGTCTCATGCGTGACACCACAGGTGGCGGCACCGAACCGGCGGACGAGCCCATTGCCGTCATCGGTCTGTCCTGCCGTTTTCCCGGCGCCCGCGACACCGACGCGTTCTGGCGGCTGCTCAGCACCGGAACCGACGCGGTCGATCAGGGCCCCGTGGAACGCACGGGCGGCGGGGCGAGCCGCGCCCGGGGTGGATTCCTGGACCAGGTCGATCGGTTCGATCCCGCGTTCTTCGGGATGAGCCCGCAGGAGGCCGACGCCACCGATCCGCAGCAGCGGCTCGTCCTGGAGGTCGGCTGGGAGGCGCTGGAGAACGCCGGTGTCCGGCCGGACGGCACCGGACGCCTCGGTGTGTTCGTGGGTGCCATGTAGGACGAGTACGCGTCCTTGACACGGGCGGCGGGACCCGACGGCCTCACCCGCCACACGGCCCCCGGGGTCCACCGTGGCGCCATCGCCAACCGGCTCTCGCACGTGCTCGGCGCGAGCGGCCCGAGTCTGGTGGTGGACACCGGTCAGTTCTCCTCCCTTGTCGCCGTCCATCTGGCCTGCGCGAGTCTGCGCGGCGGTGAGTGCGACACAACCCTCGCCGCGGGCGTCAACCTGCTGCTGGGGCCGGACAACTCCCGACTGCTGGCCGAGTGGGGCGACCTCTCACCCGATGGTGTCTGCCGTACCTTCGACGCCCGGGCCGACGGATTCGTACGCGGTGAGGGAGCCGCCGCGCCGCTGCTCAAACCGCTCTCCTCCGCGATCGGCGACGGCGACACCGTCCTGGCGGTCATCCTGGGGTCCGCGGTGAACCGGGGCGGCGATGACCCTTCACCACGCCCGGCACCGAAGCGCAGCGCGCCGTTCTCCGCGGTGCCCGCCGGGCGGCCGGGGTCAGTGCCGGTGACATCCAGTACGTCGAGCTCCACGGCACCGGTACCCCGGTCGGTGACCCCGCCGAGGCCGCCGCGCTCGGCGCCGAACTGGGTACGTCGCGAAGCGCCGACGCCCCGGTGGTGGTGGGCTCGGTGAAGACCACCATCGGTCATCTCGGAGCCGCCGCCGGTGTGGCCGGCCTGGTCAAGACCGTGTTGGCGCTGCGCCATCGCGCGATCCCCCGCGACCCTCCACCATGAGGTGCCGCACCCGGACATCCCCCTCGACGAGCTGCGGCTGACCTTCCCGGGCGGTTACGGCCCTGGCCGCACCCCGAGCGGCGGCTCGTGGCGGGCGTCAGCTCCTTCGGCATGGGCGGCGCCAACTGCCATCTGATCCTCGCGGAGGGCCCCCCGTCGTATCCGGAGCCGGACCCAACCCCGGCCCGCGAAGACGCCGTCTCCTGCCGTGCCCTGGGTGGTGAGCGGCCACACCAGTCGGCTCTGCGCGCGCAGGCGGACCGGCTGTCCTCCTTCGTGGCCGGCTCCGCCGAACCGCCCCCCGCACGACCGGTCTGCACCCCTCGGCAACGGCCGCCTTCGCCCCCACAGCGGCCGCGCTCGCGACCCACCTCGACACCCTCCTCGTCGACCGGACCGGCGGCCCGGACGGCCCGGCAGACGCCGGTCCCGCCGCCCGGACGTCCCCCATGGCTCCCGACGACCACCGCGTCGCACACGCCGACGGCCCCTCCGCCCCCGACCGCACACCGTTGCCCGGGGACCGGCCCCGCCCGGACGGCCACCCGTCCGGGCCGCTGACGACGCTGTTCCGGGAGGCCGTCGCAGCGGGCAGGACGGGTTCCGCACTGCGACTGCTCGCCGGCGGCGGATCTGCGCGCCCCACCGGCCGGTGCGGCGCCGACACCCCGCCGTACGCGCCTCACCGACGGCCCGGCGGAGCCCCGGCTCGTGTGCTTCCCCTCGCTCGTCTAAGCCCTCGCCCGGCCGGAAGCGCGCGCCGACGACACGAGCGCACTCCGAGACGGTCCTTCGAGGCATGCCTCGAAGGATCATCAGCTACAGGTCCCTGTGAGCTAGAATTACAAATGGCACGGGCTGGATCCCCTGCACTGGCACATCCCGGCACAGACCCCCTGCCCCCAGTGCCCCGAGGCGAGCAGTCCCGCCGCCCCGGAACGACTGGTCCCGGTCGCCGCGACCGGCGACACAACCGCGGCGGAGCCTGCGTGCCGATCACGACCGAGGACATCAACTGGCAGCCCCGCACGGCCCTCCAGGCCCTCGCGGCGTTAGAATTGCTCAGCAGCCGCCTGCGCGAGAGCGGGGACCAGCGTGCCGTCTTCATCGACGTCTACGCGGTCATCACCCGCCGGGTGGTCAACGTGATGCACACCGAGGACCACGCCGGATTCCTCAACCCGCAATGGCTCTCCGAAGTGACCGGCCTGTTCGCCGAGGAGGCCCTGGTCGCCACCCGTCGCTCTCTGCGCGGCGAGCCCGTCACCGCTTCCTCGTGGCGCTTCGCCACCCACTACGCCGCACACCGGCTGACGCTGCCGTGCCAGAGCGCGTTGCTGGGCATCAACGCGCACATCAACCACGACCTGGGCTTGGTCGTCCACAACTACCTGCGGTCCCACCACGAACGGATCGACGAGGCCCAGATGCGCCGCTACCACCACGACTACCAGCAGGTGAACCGACTCCTGGAGCAGTCCCTCGTCGAGTGCGCCCAGCTGCTGATCGACCGCTACCACTGCCAGGTCACCACCGGTGTCCGACGCCTGCCCGGCGTCCGGCAGGCGGGATTGCACGCATTCATGTCGATGCTCGTGTCCTGGCGCAACCAGGGCTGGCGGGACGTCCTCGCCCTGTGGCACGACCCGGACGAGCAAACGCAGTCCCGCACCCTGCAACGGATCGACCAGCGGGCGGGGCGGATCGCCCAGGCCATCGTCCTGGGACCCGCGGCGGGTCAGTGGGTACGTGGCCGCCGTCCACCCGTGTCCCTGCACAGCGCGTCCTTCTCCACCGTCCCCTGGTGATCGATCCCCGCGACTGAACAGACCAAGGGCGGCCAGGGACGGCAGACAGAGGTCACCATGTCCCTGCTGCGGCCACCGGATCACACAGGGCCCCCATCGCCGGGCAATTCCGGCAACAAGAAGCCGTGCCGAACATGCTGCCGTACAAACGGCGAGAGGCGGGCGGCGTCTTGGCCCCGGACCCCGGGTGGACTGTTGAGCCGATCTCCAGCACGGCGCTCCCCGGCACCCGCTGAAGGCAGTACCGCAGCACCCCCCGTACCGTCTCCCCGGCCGGTGCGGCGGAGCCGGAGGCGGCGGTGGGGCGAGGACCAGTCCAACGCGGCGTGAGC
This sequence comes from Streptomyces clavuligerus, assembly GCF_005519465.1. Lineage (NCBI taxonomy): Bacteria > Bacillati > Actinomycetota > Actinomycetes > Kitasatosporales > Streptomycetaceae > Streptomyces > Streptomyces clavuligerus. The sequence continues at coordinate 331,319 of NZ_CP027859.1, forward strand.
GGGCGATGTCGGCCCGAGAGCTGGTCCATGCAGGGCGTTGTTCCCACGGGGCGAAGGTACGGTGCAGTGCCTGGTCCGGGTTGAACGGGGGGGTTGATACCGCGGTGTCCGATCCGGCCGCCGGTGTACTCCAGCTCTCCGTCGCGGGTGCGGAAGTACAGGACGCCGTCGCCGCGTTGCACGGCCGCGATGTCCTCTTCCAGTTGCGCCGGTTCGTCCTCGTCGCCGGGTTCCCCGTCGTATTCGCTCCAGGTGAAGGTACTGACGGAGACGAGGGTGGCGCGTCTCCCGGGCTGTTGGTGTGGACGGGACCGGCTGTGAGCAGGCTGTCGCAGAGACGCGGGATACCGGCGGGGCGACCCAGCGAGGCCGGGGGCCGGTTCACCGGGCAGAGCTGGAAGAGTTCTTGAGGTCCGCGGCCTGCGGGAGGACGGGCGGCACGGGCCTGGTCCGGGCCGGGGAGGCTGGGGGCCTTCGCCCGGCACGGCTGCGGGGCGGCATGGCGGACCGGCCGGTTGGGGGTGTCACACGAAGTGGCCCAGGCGCTGGTGGACGCCGCCCGGAAACACAGGGTCCGGCCAACGCCGGGACGGACCGCCTTCACCAGCAGCAGGAGAGCACCGAGCAACGGATGGCCCGCAGGAGGATCATCCCGGTGTGCCGCCCCGCTGGCCGACGCACCGGCTGAAGGAAGATCAGCGGGGAATGGCCGGGCTGCCTTGTCCACGGCGGCCACCACGGGACGCCCGGAACGACCCGCCCGGTGACGGAAGATGACGGCGGCGGCGGGAAGGAGGACAACGGCGAAACCGCCGGCAGCCCCGACCAGGGCCCTGACCCTCGTCCAGGCCGCCGCTGACCAGCTTCAGCCCACAGCGGGCGGTTCGGCGTCCGCCCGTGACCGTTTCGGCCTCACCACCACGCCCAGCCGGATCGAACGCGGACCCTGCCCTGCTGGCGATGGTGAGCGACTCGCTGGAGCGGGTCGTGGACCGCTGCGAGGCTCTGGGGCCGCGGCCTTCCGGTGGGCGGGACCCGGCTGCGGCGGAACCTGCTGCAGACCCTCGTCGCCGGGCAGCAGCCGCCCCGGGCCCGCGACCAGCTGTTCCGGCTCGCCGCCCGGGCCACGCGGATGATCCGGCCGCCGGGGAACCCGGCTGTGCCGTTGTCGCCCGTGCCGCCGTTCGCGCCGGGTCCGACCCACCCATACCCCGGCTCGGCACGCCGCAGGGCAGGTCCGGGACCCGGCCTTGCGGCGGGACGGCGAGGCGGCGGGGGCCCGAAGGGATCACACTGTCCGGAAGGACAGAGACCTGATGATCCGTCAGTGTTGTGGCGGCGAGGCGGCGGGCTGTGAACCTGAGCCGGATCAGGCCCGTGGAAAGGTGCGGCCCCCTCGGGCACGCACAGTCCACGCGACCTCCTTCGAAGGACAGCCATGCTTCAGCGACTCGTCCCGGCCGCGCTCACGACGGCGGCGGCCGGCCTCTCCCTCGTACTCGGCGCGGCAGGCACCGCGGACGCGACCCCCGCACACGAACGGATCGGCGTCGGCGCGTTCCGAGTGGCCATCGTGTACGAGCACGCGAACTTCGAGGGGGCCGCTCTCTCGCTCTACGCCAGCGACTGCGTGTTCAGCCGGTCCTGGCGCAACCTCCCGCACGAGTGGAACGACCGGATCAGCTCGATCAGCATCGAGCACGGCTGCTCGATGGTGGCCTACGAGCACTGGGACATCAGCGGCGCGCTCACCCGCTACCGGCTGCTGGCTCCCAACCTCGGCACCGAATGGAACGACCGGATCAGCTCCCTCGCGTTCATGCCATGACGACTCGGGCGCACCTCCCCACGCACGCGGTTCGGGGGGTGCGCCCGCGAGGTGCTTCCCGCGCCAAACAGAGCCCGCCGAACACGCCGCAGCCGCCCGGGCCCTGGACACCACCCACCCCACCGCCCCCAACCACCACCTGCTCCGCGCCCTCCTCGACGACGGCCGCGGGCAGTTCGAGGACGCCCTGGCCACCCTGACCGACCAGACGCACCCCTCGCCACTGCGGATCACCCCCGGCTACCTCCCCACAGCCCTGACCGGCGCTCCGCCCCGGCCCGGCGGCGTCCTGTGGTGGTGGTGCCGGGCAGGGCGTGGGGGGCAGTGAAGGCCCAGGTGTCCAGGGCGGGCAGGAGCCGGGCGGGGTTGAACGGGGCGTGGGGCGGGGATGGGGTGCCGGGGTGGTGGGTGACGTGTGCGGTGGTGGCCTGGGCGAGGTCGGTCAGGAGTTCGGCGGGGCCGCGGTAGCGGGTGAGGTCGCCGGGGTCGGGCTGGGCGAGTCCGAGGTCGGCGGCGGTGAGGTGGTGGCCGCACCGGTCGGACAGGACGGCGGCGATCAGGTCGGGGACGGGCGGGCGGGGGCGTTTACCGCCCAGCCAGCGGCGTACCCGTGATCCGTCGGTGCGGATCTGGGGGTGCCCGGTGCGTACCGCGTGGGCGTTGACGGCTGCGGCGAGGCCCTTCTTCGTGAATCCGGACCGGTCGAACCAGTAGGTGAGCGTCGGCTCTCCACCCGGGTGCTGAGGCGGCATTGGTCGGGGCCCTCCACCGTGCGTGACCAGCGTGCTGGGGCACTGCCGACGGTAGCCCACCCGAGACTGCCCCGGGGCGCTTCCCGTGGTGCGCTCCCCTTCGCTCCCCCCCGGTGCGCCCCGTCGCGCGCGGGGCGAGTGCCCCGGGCCCGCTCCCTGTCTTCGCTCGCCGGGGCCGGTCGAGACTGCTGGTCCAGGCCGGGCACGGCGCACTCCCCCACAACACCTGGCGCCGCCAGGGCGGTCTGGAGTACGCGGCACCTGTTCACCTCTAGATGATCAATTCCAAGGGGTCGCCGGACGCTCGTAAACGGTTTTGCTCCGGCGGATCGGCCTGCGAGATTGTGGCCATGAGTGACGCGGTTATCCGTCGGGCCGAGTTCGACGACGCGCCTGCGCTGGCAGCCATGCGCTGGCGGTTCAAGGTGGAGGACGGCGGAGATGAAGTCCCGCAGGACGAGGAGGGGTTCACCGCTGGATGCGAGCGGTGGCTGCGTTCCCGGATGGCCGGGCCGTGGCGTGTCTGGCTCGCGGAAGTGGACGGACGGCCTTGTGGTCACGTGTTCGTGTGTCTCGTGGAGAAGGTCCCGAGTCCCTACCCTGGCTCCGACGCCCTCGGTTACGTGACGAACTTCTACGTCACCCCGGAACAGCGCAACCGGGGCCTGGGCAAGGCCCTGCTCGACGAGGTCACCCGCTATGCGCGCACGCACGGCCTGGATACGTTGATCGTGTGGCCATCCGAGCGCAGTGCGCCTCTGTACCGGCGCTGTGGCTTCGATGGACCGGACGAGCTCCTCGAACAGCCTGTGGCGCCCAGCTGAGCGATCTCTCGCAGTGACTGCGCGGACGATGCGAGGGCGCCCAAAGTCAGTCTGTGACGAACAACCTGGACACCCTCGCGACCGCACTCTATGTGAAGACCGACAACCTGCTGAAGGACTCGCCGCAATTCGCCCCGCAGCGTCCGACCGTGGGCATCATGCCGCAGCTCAGCGACGCGGAGCTGGTGACACTGGCGATGATGCAGGCGATGCTGGGCTTCACCTCCGAGGCCCGCGGGCTGCGTCACGCCGGCGCCCACCTCCGCCACCTGTTCCCGTACCTGCCCCAGCAGCCCGGCTACAACAAGCGGCTACGCAAGGCCGCCGAACTGATCCGCTGCGTCACCCGGACACTGGCCCGCGACACCACGCTGTGGAGCGACGACGTGTGGGTGGCCGACTCCACGCCCGTCGAGTGCGGACGCTCCCGAGAGACCGTCAAACACTCCGACCTGGCCGGATGGGCCCAGTACGGGTACTGCGCCAGCCACTCGCGTTACTTCTGGGGGCTGCGGCTGCACCTGGTCTGCACCCTTCACGGTCTGCCGGTCGCCTTCGCACTCTCCGGGGCCAAGGCGGACGAGCGCGAGACCCTGCTCGACCTGCTCGCTGTCGAGCCCCGTCTCACCGCCGAGCACCCAGGACAGACACTGATTGGAGACAAGAACTACTTCGGCCGCGAGTTCGAGCAGCGGCTCGCCGACTTGGGCATCCGCCTCCTGCAGCCGGCCCGCGAGGGGGAGCCCCAGCGGGCCGGATCAGAGCTGTTCAAACCACTGCGGCAGGTCATCGAGTCGGTCAACGAGACCTTCAAGGGCCAGCTCGACCTCGAACGACACCGAGGCCGAACCCCCGGCGGGGTAGCCGTCCGAGTCCTGCAACGCATCCTCGCGCTCACCACCGCCGTCTGGCACAACGACCGCACTGGCCAGCCGACCATGCGCGCGCTCACCGCCTACGACCACTGAACCCCTTGGAATTGATCATCTAGTAGGGGCGGAATGGGGAGGCGGAACGACGGACCGGATTCGATTGGATCGGCGGCCGGTTCCGGCAGGTCGGCGGGCTGAGCTGATGGGATCTGCAGCCAGGGGCGGAATCGACCGATTCCGCCCCCGCTCGCCGATTGATCGGGAGGAGCGCCTCAGAACAAGTGGGCAGGGTCAGTTTCTGGTCGGGGACGAGGTGACCAGGAGGCTGCTGACCAGACGCTGGGTGGTGTACGGGCGCCAGACAGGGGCGCTGGCGAGTGCGAGGTCCGGTATCCGGTCCACCAGCGTGGTCAGGGCGATGGCGAGTTCCATGCGGGCGAGCTTCGCGCCGATGCAGGTGTGGATGCCTTCACCGAAGGTGAGGTGGCGGGGCATAGCGGGACGGTCCGGGTCGAAGGTGTCGGCGTCCGGGAAGGCCTCGGGGTCGCGGTTCATCGAGGAGATGAGGAAGCGGACAGGGGTCTGCGCCGGAACGGACACGGTACCGATGGTCATCGGCCGGCTGGTGGTGAGGTTCGCCGAGTTGATGACGTGTGGGCTGCGGTAGCGCAGCGCTTCCTTGACCCAGGCGTCGGGCCGTTCCCGCAGGGCCTGGATGGTGTGGGGGTGTTCGAGGAGGGTGAGCACCGCCAGGTCGATCGCGGCCAGGGACGAGGTGTACGACGCCCACCACAGCAGCCAGCACAGCCGGACCAGGTCGTCCATGGAGGCGGTGTCCTGCATGCGGGCAAGGCGGTCGAAGCCGGAGTCCGGGGTGAAGCGCCGCCGGCGCAGGCCGTCTTCCACGTACGCGGCCAGGGCGCGGGAGGCGTCGTCGGCATCCGCGAGGGTGGCGGGGTCGGCCTTGGGGTAGAGCGCGGAGAACATGCGCCCGGGAAGGGCTGCCAGCAGGTCGAAGTCCTCGTCGGGGATGCCGAAGACGATCGCCGCGGTCCGCTGCGTGAACGGCAGCGAGTACATGCTGTGCAGATCCGCCGCGTCGCCGTGGGCCGGCTTCTCGGCCACCTGGTCCGCGAGGTGCCCGGCTGTTTCCCGGACCTGGGCGCCGGCTCGCTTCAGCAGGTCGGGGTCGAAGGCGACAGCTCCCATCCGGCGCAGGTCCGTGTGCTGCGGGGGCACAGTTTTGATCAGGCTCTGGTTGTACGTGTTCAGGGTGTGGGAGCTGCCGTCGCCTTCGGCGGCGTCGCGGATGTCGGGGTTTTTGAGAAGCGCGGAGTCGCGGTAACAGGATAGGTACACCGTGCCGTCGGGGTCGAGATGGACGGGACGGTTCGCCCGCAGCCAGTCGTAGAAGGGGTAGGGGTCGCTGAGCTGCTCGGGGCGGGCAAGGGTATCGAACAAGTCGAGTGCATCTAAGGAAGACATGTGGACTCCGTATCTGCTGTCAGGTCGCGGGCGGGCCGTCTGCTGCGGGCTCATCGCGTACCGCCCACCGTTCCAAGTCCGCCCAGGTCGGCATGGCCGATCTCCAGGCGGGAGGCGAGGCTGAGCTTGGCCTCGCCGTAGGGGCGTACGTGGCCCCAGAACAGCGGGGTCAGGCCGCGCCGGTCGGCCGGCCCGAGCAGGCCGGACCATTCGGGTTCGGCCAGGACGCCTGCAGCATCAGGGTGTTCACGTAGACCAGGCTGGCCTGGAGGATGCGCAGGCACAGCGCGGCCATCTCGAACTCCTCGCGCCGGTTGCTGGAGATCTCCCCGCCCTTGCCGTAGCAGATCACCGCGTTGGCGCGGTTCCATGCGCACCGGCTGCCGCCCCATGGCCCCGCATCATGCCGGACAACCTCAGGTCACCGCGGACAAACGGCCAAAGATCACCCGCATTTGAGGCTCATAACACGGTCGTTAACGGCACCCCAGTAGGCGCGCAAACTCCTCAGCGGCGACCGCAGACCCGGAGCCCACTGGATGCCCCACGTCATCGGCGTTCTCGGGCTCGGCCAGGGGGCCGGTGCCCCCTGCCCGCCGGGCGCTGCGGTCGATACTGTGGAATCGATCCTGGCCCTTGGGAGGAACGGAATGGACCGTCGCAGCTTCCTGACCGCCTCGGGCGGCGGGGCCCTCGCCTTCCTCGGCGTGCCCGACGCCGACGCCGTCACCCGCCGAGTCCGCTCCGCCCCGAAGACCGCCGTGAAAGTCGGCCGGGGCGAAGTCGCCGCCATCGGGCAGATGGTCACCGTCCTCGGCGACAGCTCCGCCGAGTACGGCGGCGGCCACGCCCGCCACCTCGCCGTCAGCTACCTCACCCACAACGTCGGCCCCTGGCTGAACGGCCGCTACACCGAAACCACCGGCCGCGGCCTGTACGCGGCCACCTCCCGTCTCGCCCACCTCATCGGCTGGATGAGCCAGGACGAGGACAACGAAGCCGCCGCCCGCGACTACTACGTCCACGCCTGGCGGCTCGCCGAGGAGGCCGGTGACGCCGAACTCGCCGCCATCGCCCTGCGCGGCCTGACCGTCCTCGCCGTCGGCCAGGGACCCCGCCGCTCCGGCCGGGCACTCGCACTGGCGCACAAATGCATGGACAGTGCCCGGGGCCTGAGCGACCCGCGGGCCACCGCCTACTACGAGGCGACCCTCGCCGAGGCCGCCGCCCTCGACGGCGACCACCGCCTCGCCACCCGCGCCCTCTCCGCCTCCCAGACCCACATCGAGACCGCCACCAGCGCACCCACCGGCACGTCCTGGGCCTCCTACTTCACCATCGGCCGCTGGCACCAAGACGCCGGACTCATCCTCGCCGGCATGGGCGACCTGAACGGCGCCCAGGCCCAGCTCCACCAGGCCCTCGCCGTCCACGGCCTCGACCGGCGCCGCAGCCGCGCCAATGTCCTCGGGCACCTCGGATCAATCCGCCTGCGCCAGGGCGACCTCGACGGCGCCCTCACCGCCTGGAACCAGTTCCTCGACACCGCCGACGGCGTCCGCTCCGCCCGCGTCCGCGACAGCGCCGACGACCTGCGCACCCGCCTCGCCCGCTACCCCCACGACCCCGACGCCCGCAGCCTCACCGAACGCGCAGCCCACCTCCTCGCCCGCCCGTAGCGACCCGGGGCCGGGATGGGGGTCGGCGGGCAGGCCGTGCGCGGCTGCGTGCCTGCGGCGGCGGCCGGTTGCCAGTGGGGCCGGGTAGCGTGCCGGTTCCGCTGCCGTGCGAGTGTCCTGGAGGAGAGTCATGTCCTTTCCCGTGCTGCCCCGGTCCGCTGCCGGTGAGGTGCTGATGGTCTGCGCGTGCTACGAGCACGGCGCGCCTTCATGGGGTGAACTGTTGGACGGGATCGGGGGCCGCCGGGACGGTGATGTCCTGGTGGCACCGGACGGTGGTGTGCGGCTGCGGCTGCGGCTGGTCGAGGGCGAGGGCTGGGACTTTCTCCACGGCGGCCATGTACCGGCGCTCGCTCCCGGGGGCGGCTTCACCGCTCCCGTGGTCGTCGTGGCGGACACCCCCGTGGTGTACGGCGCGAGCGGGCCGCTGCTGGTGGACCTCGCGCAGATACCGGGGCGCGGCGTGCGGGTGCCGGCGGAGCGGCTCGGTGGGGGTCCTGGCCGCCGTGCTGGAGGGCACGCTCTCGTTCGGGGACCTCGTGAGCGGTGTGGACACACACGGCACCTATCAGGGAGGCAGAGGCCGTCCCGCGTTCACCCCGTCCGTCCCGGTGCGTGGGGTGTTCCCGGCGCTGCCCGCCGCCGACGCCGCACTGCTGGTGCGCACGGAGTTCGGCGACGAGGCAGGCTGGCGCGCCCTGCTGGTCTCGCTGGGCGGGGTGGACGAGGACAGTTGGATCGGCGCCGACGGGGCTGCGGACGAACCCCCCGGGGGCGGCTATCCGTTGCGGGCTCTGGTCGTCGACGACCCCGTCTTCGACGGGCTCGCCCCGGGCCAGGTACCCGCGCTGGTCCCGCCCGGGAAGCACACCCCCCTCGTCACGCTCGCCGACGTGCGGACCTTCACCGAGCCCGGCCGCCCGCTGACCGCCGTCGACCTCTACGACGCACCCGGCCACATCGCCGTCCTGCCCGCCCGCATGGCCGGCTCGATGGCATGCAACCTGGAGATCAGCAACATGGACTTCCACTCCTACGTCCTCGAAGACGGCACCGAGCCCTGGTGGGACAACTGACCGACCACCTGCCGCGCCGCCGCCCGTGCGGGCGGGCGGTCACGGTCCAGACGACCGTACGGCTGCAAACGGTCCCGGTCTCCCGCGGGAGTCGGAGGTGAACCTCCGGGCCCGGCCCGCGGCAGTGTCCAGAACCAGGCCGTCATGCGGCGGGCCCGAGCGGACCCGCTCTCCCATGCCACTCGGCCGTCGCGTCCTTCGACCGCTCTTCGCCGCGGAACCCGGTGATCGTCAGCAGGAGTCGCCGAAGAGCACCGGGCGTTGTCGTTGTAGGTGTTCACCAGGTTGCAGTGCTGTCTGTATGAGTAAACGACTGCGGGGCCGTAGATCTTCATGTGGTGGCCGCTGTCTGGCGTCACCAGCGGGCGACAAGCGTCTCCTCTTTGTCCCGGTTGCGAAATAGCCAGGTGGTCCCCGGCGCGATGACCCCGGTCAGATAGCCGACGATGGGGTCCCGCTGCGTTGCGCTGTCCAGCTTGCCGAGCAGCTTCAGGGCGTCAGGCAGAGGGAAGAAGGCGGCCTGTTCGATGTCGTCGTCCTCCGGCGCAACGTCTCCCGACCACTCATCGATCTCGAAGGCAACGGCCAACGCCGAAGGGTGCTGCTCGGAGTCGATGTGCATGAGAAATGCGGTCCGCGCCGGGTTGCCCACCAGCAGCCCTGTCTCCTCCCGGAGTTCGCGCCGGAGAGCTTCGTTCATGAGCTCGCCATCCTCGACTCCACCGCCGGGGAGGGACCAGAGAATCTCGCCGTTGACGCCGAGGCTCTCACGCACGAGCAGGACCTCGTCGCCTTGGCGGATGATGCCAATGACCAACTGCACACGGGGCGCTGGGGCCTTCGAACTCTCTGCTGTCATGCCGCAGACCGTATGTGATGGCAGGTTCGCCGGTGGCCCGGACCGCCGCGGACACAGGTGACGGCCACCGTTGGTCATCGTGAGTTGTATGGACTGACGAAGAGACATTGGCCGCAGGTCACAGCATAGATCCCGGTCGTTGGCGGGACGCGTTCGAGGTGGCCATGGGCCGTATCTCGGGCCGGTTCGCCCGGGTCGGACCCCGCCTACGGGCCGGGCGGCTGGTACTGGGGCTGCTGTCGGACCTACCGCGCAAAAACTGCTGGACGATCGCGGAGTGGGCCGGGGAGAAGACCCCGCACGGCATGCAGCACCTGCTGTGCCGGGCCGGTGACCGTCGTGGCGTTCGGGAAACGACCGGGCGGAGCGACGGCAGCGCACTGGGTCCTGTCACTGCCTCGATGAAGTGCCACGCCTTCTTCTCACTCCGGGACCCCATGGGTGCCCCCGTGGGGTCCCGGGGCGCGGAAACGGGTTTCCGCGGGGCCCGGTCAGGTGGCAGGGTGGCCCAGGACAATCCGACCGCCTGCCGCACGGGACGACTTCCTGCCTGTATCGCCGTGGTGATCCCGCGGGAGCCAGGTGAAACGTTCCCTTCGCCCTGATGCCGCACCCGCACCACTGGAGTTCCCATGACCCTGCTGCGCACCGTCGACCTCACAGCCCTCAACTCGGCGACCAAGTACCCGTCCATCCCCACCTACCACGAACTCGATCCGAGGAACGGCGGCCTGCTCGACACCGTCACACCCTTCACCGGCGACGTCCTGCTGACCGAGAAGATCGACGGCACCAACGCCCGCATCATCACCTTCGCCGGAGGCGACTACGTCATCGGCAGCCGCGAGGAACTCCTCCACGCACGCGGCGACCTGATCCACAACCCCGCACTCGGCATCGTGGAGACTCTGCGCCCCCTCGCCGACCGCATCACCCCGCCCCAGAACGGTATCCGTGTCCACTACGTGGAGGTGTACGGCGGAAAGGTCGGCAGCGCGAGCCGCCAGTACACCGGCGACCAGCGCCTGGGCCACCGCCTGTTCGACGTCGCCACCATCCCCCTCGACATCCTGGAACACCCGCTCACCGCCATCTCCACCTGGCGGGACAACGGCGGACAGCACTACCACACCGAGGACGAACTCACCCTGCTGGCCCAGACCGACACCATCGCGACCGTCCCCCGCCTCGCCACCCTCCCCGCCACCGCGCTGCCCACCGGGATCGACGAGACCCACGCATTCTTCCTCCACCACCTCACCGGAACACAGGCCGCCCTGGACGACGGCGCGGGAGGCCGCGCCGAGGGCATCGTCCTGCGCACCACCGACCGGTCAGCGACCGCCAAGGCCCGCTTCCAGGACTACAACCGCACCATCAAACGCCGCAACAAGCACTGACCCCAGCCCTCAGACACACCCCACGTATACGGCCACGTGCCCGCACACCCAACTGCCGGAGGGGTGCCCGGTACCGGGGGCAGCCGGTGCGGCGCGGTCGCCGGCGCGGCGGTGACCCGGTCCGCAGCGGGCCCCGGACCGGGCCGTCATGCGGTGGGCCCGAGTGGCCGGGCAGCTCTCCCGTACCCCTCGGCCACCGGTACCTCTACCGCTCTTCGCCGCGGCCCCCGATCGTCAGCAGGAGTCGACGAAGAGCACCGAGGCGTTGTCGTTGTAGGTGTTCACCAGGTTGTGGTGCTGTCTGTATGAGTAAACGTCTGCGGGGCCGCTGTAGTGGGAGTTGAAGTAGACGACGACTGAGCAGATGACCAGGCTGTGAGCGGAGGCTGCGTTGTTCTTCACTCTCTGTCCCTGTCCGGCGCCGGCGGTGGTGAAGGTGTATCCCGCCAGGTCGGGCACGCTGCGGACCAGGCTGATGTGAGAACCTCCGAGATTCGAGTTGTAGTAGAGGCAGAATCCTTCCCGGCAGGCGGCTGCATGGGCCGGGGTGGCCGCGAGAGGAACCGTCAGAGCGGCACCCAAGGCCGCGGCAACGAGGGAGAGAACACGCTTCTTCATCTCACTGTCCAATCTGTGGGGTCACGGGAGAAACAGAGTTGACCCATGACACAGGAGCGGTTGATCCGGATTTCCCGGCCGGTCCGCGCGATATGTGCAGTGATGAGGCACCCGATCGTTTTCTGGCGCTCTCGTCAGGATTTCCGGGATGCGGCGGCGGCCTGGGTGAGTTGTGATTGCTTCGCCTTGCGTGCAGTGTCGAAATCTTCCGGGTTCCGCGCGATCAGTTCTTTCTGGACGGCGGTCTCGGCGGCGAACCAGACACCGATGAGATCGGTCTCCTTCTTGCAGGAGACGTCGGCAGCGGCCACCTCGCGCTCCAGTGGCGTGGCGGTCTTTCCCCGGAACCGGGGGTCGCTCATCGCGGCGAGCGGGTCGGGATACTCGTACTTCTTCCTCTTCATGCAGGCCGACCAGGCGTCGAGGGCCTGGGTGACGCGGGGGTGGTTCCTGGAGCCGGTGAAGCCGCGGAAGTTGAGCTGCCGGGCCGACTCTGTGGGGCCGATCGCCCCCTTCGGACCGGCCAGCGCCCGGTCCGCCTCCCCTATACATCCGCCTTCCGGGATCTTTGCGTGTCCGTCCCGGCCCGCTTCCCCGTGCAACAGCCCTGCGAGCTGTGCGTCCGGCTGCCTGGGCCGGGTGCCCGCGGGACGGGAGCTCGGGTCGTCGCGGAGGTGATAGCCGTGCGCCCTCGCCCCGGCCGCGTCGGTCACCCCGTATCTGCGGTCCATGACATCGGGCGCACCGGTGGGCGCACCCGGCAGCGCGAACCCCTCCTTCTGTCCGAGTCTTCGCAGACAGCGGTCCACCAGGGCGGACCTGCCCCGGTCGAGCTGTTCCTGCTCGGCTGACGAGAAGAGATATTCCTGCATGGGAAGTCTCAGTTCCGCGCTCTCCAGCAGGACCGGAGCCTGTTTCTCCGAATGCTTTTCCGTACCGGCCTTGCCGGCCGAGCAGCCGACCAGGAACAGCAGCGATATCCCGGCCACGCCGACCGGCCGCAAACCTGTCGGCCAACCGGAAAAGAAGCGCTCCATAGATCGAAACACCCTTCGCTGAAGAAATGAATCAATGCCGTCAGAACGTGATTCCACGGAACGGGGATGCGGTGCGCGGAGAGACGCACCCTCTCAGCCGAGTACGCTCGATATCGAAGCATGTGCATGACCGCCCGTTCAACCTCCTCTCCGTTATCACTGGCCGATCGCATTCCGTATGAATCATGAGGCTGAGCTTCCGGTTACTCGATCAGTCAACACCGCAGGGGTGGGTGTCGGGGCTGACGGCCTCTTGCCGACCGCGAGCGACAGTTCCTGACCAGCGCTCCGTCCGGCGGCGGATACCAGCCCTGGCGGTCACCCTTCGGTCAGGATTCCGGGGCCGGGCGCAGGTGCAGGAACGCGGTTTCCCGGAAACGATCGCACGGTACCCGTGTCCGGCCGTCCCCTGGAGTGCTTCTGTGCGTGCGCAGTGTCTGTTCATGGCCGTCTCCGTGCTGCTGGCCGCCGGTACCGCCACGCCTGCCCGGGCGCTGGGACTGCTGCCGGACATCTCCCGGGCCGGGTCCGTGGACGTGTTCCAGACCGGAGGTGACGCGGTGCACTACTCCAGCACGCCACCGCCGACCATCTCGGCGCACGGGTGGTGGCTGGACAGGGACAGCGGGAGTACGAAGGCGAGGGTCACGGTGGAGCTGCAGATCCGCAGCGGTGGGAGCTGGCGCACCGTGGCCACAGGGTCCAAGACCGTCAAGCAGGGCGGCGGAAGCGCCCGGCGGGCCAACGCACGCAGAACGTGCGCCGGCACCCGTGCGACACGGTGGCGCAGCCGTGTCGACGTGGATGTCGTCGGGGTCGCCGATTCCTCCAGCAGACTGGAGACTCCCCCGACGGTGCCTTGTGACGGTAGCGGGGCTGGGGCCAGCAGCCGACATCTCCCTTGCGGTCCGGAGCCACCGGCTGTGTGCCGAAGGGGTGGGCGCTCACGTCCGACCGGATGGACAGGACATAGGTGAGTCCTCGCTCCGACAGCGCGGCCCGCAGGTGTGCGTTGGTGCCGTAGGCGGCGTCGGCCACCACCGCTGGCGGTGTCATGCCCCAGTCCGCGAGGCTGTCGAGCATGTCCAGGGCCAGCCGCCATTTCTCCTGGTGTGTGACCTCGGGCGGAACCAGGGTCCGGGTGCGGCGGTGGCTGTCCGCGGCCCACTCCCCGGGCAGGAACAGCCTCCACTGCAGCGGGCACGAGGCAGTGTCGCTGGCGGCGTGGACACTGACGGCGACCTGGCAGTTCGCGCGTTTGCCCAACGCTCCGCAGTACTGCGGAGCCACCCCGACCGACATCCGGCCGTCCTTGGGGACCGACACATCGTCGATCACCCAGGCCAGCGGGCGGATCAGCGGCAGCAGGCGTTCGTTGATCCGCCGCTGCACGGGCACCGGATCCCAGGTCGACTGGTTCACGAACTGCTGCAGGTTCTGCTCGTTTCCGTCCGGCAGTCGTTCAGCCATCGCCTGAATCGACTTGCGGCGGCCGTCCAGCATGAGTCCCCGCAGATAGCAGTCGCCCTTGGCCCGCTGGTCCTTCCGCGGCACCGAAGCCAGCACATCGGCAACAAGCAACGCCAACGTCGCCCGAACACGCCTCACTTCATGCAAGTCCACACATTCAACATGCTCTTGATCAGCACAAACAGGAAGACCTAACGGAGTCCTATGAGGGGCGGTTGTGGAGTGGCTGTTCGGCGACCACGTAGTCGAAGTGACGGTGGAAGCCGCAGCGGGCGTACAGCTCCGTGGCTCGGGTGGAGCCACTCGCGTCGACCATGAGGTGGGCGGTGCGCAGGCCGCGAGCCGCCAGGTGGTGCAGGGCGGTATGGACGAGTGCTTCGGCGATGCCGCGGCGGCGATGGCCGGGGTGGGTGCCGACCACTTCGATGAACCCGGCGGCCCCCGCACCGGCCGTCCCCGCACCGGCCGCCCCAGCATCGGCGGCCCCCAGACCAGCCGCCCTCGCAGTGACCCGGGCGAGTAGCACCCCGGCGGGTTCCGAGTGGCGTAGGGCCAGTATCTCCAGGCCCTGGTGACCGGTGGCCGCGAGGCGCTGTCGCCAGCGTTCGGCGGTCCAGGGCTGGTAGCCGCCCCAGTGTTCGGCGAAGGCGCTGTTGATGAGGTTGACCCAGGTCGAGTCGGCGAGCGCACGGCCTGTGTCGTCGGTGTACGACAGGAAGGTGAGGTCCGGGCGCACGGGCCGGGCGGCGGCGGGTGGGGTCAACGCGGTGTCCATCCGCCAGATCCGTCGTACCTCGGTGAACCCCGCGGGCACGGCCACGGCCGCTCCGCGCAGGGTGCGCAGGGTGTGGTGTCCGGAGTGGGTCGTGGCGGCGGTGTCATGGGCCCAGCGGGTCAGTGACGCCTCCAGCGGTCCGTCCGACGGGTCCTCGACGACCAGGTCGCAGAACAGTGCCTCCGTGGACGGCGGGCCGACCAGTCCGGTCGGTCCCACGGTCACGAAGCCCACGGTCCGGCCGCCGACACGGGCCACCCGCGCGTCGCCCGCGCGCTGGCCGAGTACCGCTTCGAGGCGTTCCGGGGCCGGTGTGGTGTCGTACTGGCCCCGGTGGCGGGCGGTGGTGAGCAGGGCGGTGATCCTGGGCAGGTCGTCGGTGTGTACGCGGTCCAGGGTCGCGGTGGCCGTCACCGGGCGGGCTCCGTTCCCTGCTCCGTCTTGAGTGCCGCTTCTGGCTGGGGTGCTGTCAGGACGTCTTCGGTCGTCGCGCCCGTGCCGATGGTGTCGATGGCTTCGGGGCGGCGTCGGCGCAGATGGGCGTAGTACGCGATGCCGCAGGCCAGCCAGGCGGCGACGATCCACGGGGCCAGGCTGAGCGGCCAGGCCAGGGGCGCTATGCCGAGGCCCGCGAAGTCGATGCCGAGGGCGGCGACGAACACCGGGACGAAGATGCCGATGCCCAGCAGGGGGCAGATCAGGTGGACGAACGGTCGGAACTCCGCGCGGCGCTTGCGCCAGTAGTACAGGGTGCTGCTGGCGCAGGTGCCCATGTAGACGAGGATCAGCATCAGGGTCAGGACGGTGCCGAGCAGGGCGAACGCCTTGAGGGGGGAGCCGAGCAGCAGGGGCAGGACGAGTGCGAGGGCGATGGAGACCGCGCCGAGGGTGAGGATGGCGGTGGCGGGGGTGCGGTGGACGGGGTGGACGCGGTCGAAGGGGCCGGGGACGAGCTTGGCGCGGGAGAGGGCGAAGAGGACGCGGGTGGGCGGGTTGATGGAGGCGTTGACATTGGCGGCCTGTCCGCTCCACACCGCCAGGGAGCCGAGGATGGCCGCGCCGCCCCAGACGAGGGTGGTGAGTCCGCCCCAGGGGTCTCCGCCGCCGAGCAGGGCGAATTGGGCGCCGCCGAAGCCGTCGGGGCCGAAGTACACGGTGGCGGCGTAGTAGCACAGGATGTAGAAGGCGCCCGCGACCAGGCAGGAGCCGATGACGGCCTTGGGGATGGTGCTGCGCGGCAGGTCGGCCTCCTCGGCGAGGGTGACCGAGGACTCGAAGCCGATGAAGTTGAGCACGATGAAGATCATCGCGGGGAAGACGCCGCTGCCCTCGGGCAGGAAGACGGAGGCGGCGTTGGCGGAACCGGCCTCGAAGATGAGGGTGAGGGCGATGGCGGCGAACACGACCAGCTCGAACAGTCCGAGTGCGATGCCGACCCGGCTGGACTGCTTGATGCTGCGGTAGGCGAGGGCGAGCGCGAGGAGGGTGCTGACGACCACGATGGGCGCCCAGGTCCAGGACGGGAAGCCGAAGCGGTGCTCCAGGTAGCTGCCCAGGCCGTAGCCGAAGATGAGGGCGGCGATGGTGGGCAGCAGGAGGTAGGCCAGGAGGTAGATCCAGCCGACCAGGAATCCGGCCGCGCGGCCCAGTCCGGCGACGTTGTAGGTGTAGAGCCCTCCGGCGGACGGAAGGTGGCGGGCGAGCTGGCCGATGCTGGTGGCCACCATCAGACAGGCGACGAGGCTGAGGACCACGGCGAACGGGGTGCTGCCCCTGCCGTAGGGGGCCACCAGCAGCATTCCGGCGTAGAGGCTGGCGGCCGGTGCGATGGTGGCGACGGAGACGAAGGCGACCGGGATGATTCCGACGGCGCCGGAGCGCAGACCGGGTCTGGAGGTGGTACGGGGAGGCTGGTCGGGCATGGCGTGGCCCTTCTGGGCTGGCGGTGGGTGCGGGGGAGGGGAGAGGAGGGGAGAGGGTGGGGCTAGGCGCGGTGTTCGGGGGTGAGGGTGCGTAGGGGATGGGGGGCGGGGCTGGGCAGGATGGTCTGGCGGGTGTGGCCCAGTTCCTGGACCTCCAGCCGCACCACGTCCCCGGGCTGGAGCCAGCCCCGGAAGGCGGCGGGACGCTGGACGAACGCCTCCAGGAGACACCCGGAGGGCACGGTCCCGGAACCGATCAGCTCACCGGGGAGCAGGGTGGTGCCGCGTGACATGTAGGCGATCATGTCGGCGAACGTCCAGTCCATCGCGGAGAGCCGGCCGCTGCTCGTGAGAACGCCGTTGACCTCGGCGACCATCTCCAGATCGTAGGTGTCGTAGGTGTCAGGGCTGCCATGGCTGCCATGGGAGCTTGTGGCGCGGTGGTGTTCGAGGACGTCCGGGGTGACCAGGTAGGGCCCGAGGGTGTTGGCGCCGTCCTTACCCTTCGCGGGGCCCAGGCCGAGGCCCATCTCGTGGAGCTGGAGGTCCCGGGCGCTCCAGTCGCAGAAGAGTATGTACCCGGCGATGTGCCGGTGTGCGTGCTCGGGCTTGACGTCCCGCGCCGGGAGGCCGATGACCGCGCCGACCTCCAGTTCGTAGTCGAAGCGTTCGGTGCCGGGGAAGAGCGGGATGTCGGTGTAGGGGCCGGTGACGGCGGCGGGGTTGGAGAAGTAGAACGGCGGGAACTCGGTGAAGCGCGGGTCGAGGGCCCGGGTGGGGCTGGTGTTGCGGACGTGGTCGAGGAATCCGACGCTCTCGCGGATGGACGGGGGCCGCAGCGGGGGGCCGGTGCGGGCGGGGTCGGGGGTGACGATGTCGGCCGGGTCGGTGAGGGCCTGTTCGGCGGCGGCGCTGAGGCGTTCGCCGTCGTCGCCGAGGAGGTCGAGGAGCGTGGTGGTGCCGGGCAGGAGGTGAAGTTCGTCCCCGGACAGGAGCCCGGTCCGCGGTCCGGTGCGGGGGCAGTCGTACGTCATCCAGCGCATCGGTGCGGGACCCCCTCGGGGACGTGGGTCTCGGGGCGGAACGCGGCCTCGTAGTCGCCCATCCGCATCATCAGCTCGGCGTGCGGGAGGTGCGGCAGGGTGGGGTCGAGGTGCCGGTAGACGGCGGCCACGTTCTGCACCAGGCGGCCGGGTTCGCTCCAGGCGCCGAAGCGTCCGAGGCGGAGGGCGGCCACGGTCTCCTGCTGGGAACGGCCCGCGTGGAAGCCCGCGGTGGCGGCCTCCTCGACGAGGGTGAGGTAGGCGCGGGTCTCGCGCAGGGCGTGCGGGCCGGTGACCGGGCCGTGGCCGGGGACGACGGTGTCCGCGCCGAGGGCGAGGATGCGGTCGCAGGCCGCGATCCAGCCGGACAGGGGTCCGGCCCAGGCGACGGGTGTGCCGCCGGAGAACAGCAGGTCGCCGACGTAGACCGTGCGGGCGGCGGGGACATGGACGATGACGTCCCCCTCGGTGTGGGCGGGGCCGGCGGTGAGGCAGCGCACCTCGACGCCCCCGAGGTCGAGGGTGAGTTCGCCGTCGAAGGTGCGGGTCGGCGGGGTGACGGTGATGCCGTCGAAGTCGAAGCCGCCGAAGACATGGCGCAGATGGTCGCCGTGCGGGCCGGGGGCTCGCAGGTCGGCGCGCAGCGACTCCACATCGTCCTGGACCATGTGGGCCGCCGCGCTGCCGGAGGCGATGATCTCGGCGTCGGGCACGAGCTGGTTGCCGAAGTAGTGGTCGCCGTTGGCGTGGGTGTTGACCACGGTGCGCAGTGGGCCGTCCCGCACGGCGGGGGCCATGGCCGCGAGCATCGCCCCGGTCAGGCGCAGGTCGAAGAGGGTGTCCACGAGCAGTGAGCTGCTTCCGCCCACGATCAGACCGGCGTTGCTGTAGCCCCATCCGGCGTGGTCGGCGATCCAGGCCGAGCAGGGGCCGGTGAGCCGGTGCAGTCGGCCCTGCGATCCGTACGGCATACCATCTCCCGAATTTCGGAGGCGTCGGTCCGAATCTCGGCCGACGAGTGGAAGGTAAGGGCCGTATTTCGGGGCCGTCAAGGGGGTGGGTGGCGTATTCGGTCGATGGTTTCGGTCGATGTGCCCGGCGACGCATTCCTCCGCGTCGGCCTCTTCCGTCGCCGCTTCCTGTCCCCTAGGGTCCGAGAAGCGGACTGTGGGCGCCGGAATGGGTCCGATAATCGGCGCGCGAGGGAGTGAGGGAGGGTAGGGTCGGCGCATGCTGGACACCATCGACCAGGAACTCGTGCGCTGCCTCGAGCAGGACGCCCGGATGACCAATGTCGCCCTCGCCCGCCGTCTGGGCGTCTCGGAGAAGACCGTACGGACCCGGATCGCCCGGCTGCTCGGCAGCAAGGCGGTACGCCTCGAAGTCGTGGTCGCCGAGGGCGCCGGGGAGCGGCCCAGCCGGATGCTGTACCTGGTGCACGCCGAGCCGGGACACCGGTTCGAGGTGGCGCGGTCGCTGGCCCGCAGGAGCGAGGTGGACAGCGTCCACCTGTCCACCGGCGCCTACGACCTGACCGTGCTGGCGGCCTTCCCCGACGACGCGAGCGCGCTGGAGTTCTTCGTCCGGGAGGTCGAGGGCCACCCGCAGGTGCGGGCCGCGCAGTCCTGCCACCTCATCTCCGAGGTGGCCGCCGACGGTTCGCCCCCGCAGACGGAGGGGGACCCGGACGTCGACACCGAGCAGATCACCGCCTTCCTGCTGCGCCGCCCCGCGCCCGGCGGCGCCGAGGAACTCCTCGACGAGGCATGCCGGCTGGCGACCGAGGCACTCTCCGCCGACCGCGCGCTCGCCTCGATCCTCGACCCCGAGGGCGAGGAACTGCGCAGCACACGCGCCCGGGGGCTGTCGGCGTCGTACGTGGACGCGACGATCAGCCGGGCCAAGGAGCAGCGCGGACTGCCGGTCGTGCAGAAGGTGATCGAGACCCGGCAGCACGTCCTCGTGCCCGACGCCCGCACCGACCGGCTGATGGCCTGGGCGCACGACCTGGTGCGGGACGAGGGGTATGTCACCTTCCTGACCCTGCCGATGCTCTCCGGGGAGCGGGTGGTGGGCGTCCTCTCCCTCTATCTCGACCGCCCGACGGCCCTCAGTGACAGCTATGTCGCCACCGCCCAGGCCCTCGCCGACCATCTGGGCATGGCGTGGGGACGCCTGGAGCGGACGGCACCACCGGTGTCCGGGGACTGACAGCGGGGCGTACACCAGGGCCCGGCCGGTCGGGCCGGGCTCATCACACCGAGCGGAAGGCAGCACACCCATGCGCAGCGTCCTGTACGGAGCCACGGTCTTCGACGGCACCGGGGCCGCCCCGTTCGCCGCCGACATCGTGGTCGACGGCGCCACCGGGCTGATCACGGCCCTCGCGTCCGCCGGTACGGGGGACGGCGACCTCGCCTTCGACCTCGCCGGCATCACCGTGCTGCCCGGCCTCATCGACACCCATGTGCACAGCGTGCTCTCCGGCGCCGACACGCTGGCCCGGCTGGACGAGCCGTTCTCGTACCAGTTCTACGCGGCCGGATGGAACCTGGAACGCACTCTGGACCGGGGCATCACCACCGTGCGGGACGCGGGCGGCGCCGACCTCGGGGTGCGGCAGGCCGTCGCCGACGGGCTGATATCCGGCCCCGATCTGCGGATCGCGGTGACCATGCTGAGCCAGACCGGCGGGCACGCGGACGGCTGGCTGGTCACCGGCGGCTGTCTCCCGCTGTTCGCCGCCCACCCCGGCCGCCCGGAGCCGGTCGTGGACGGACCGGAGGACATGCGGCGCCGGGTACGGGAGTTGGTGCGCGCGGGCGCGGACGTCATCAAGGTGTGTGCCAGCGGCGGTGTCCTGTCGCCCCGCGACGACCCCAGGCATCCGCAGTTCAGCGCCGAGGAACTGACCATGTGCGTGACGGAGGCGGCGGCGGCCGGACTGTCCGTCATGGCCCACGCCCAGGGCGCGGCGGGCATCAAGAACGCGCTGCGCGCCGGGGTGCGCTCCATCGAGCACGGGGTGTTCCTGGACAACGAATGCATCGAACTGCTGCTGGAGAAGCGGGCGTGGCTGGTGCCGACGCTGCTGGTCGCCACCTCCCTCGTGGAGGCCATCGACGCGGGCGCCCGCCTGCCCGCCGCGGTCGCCGAGAAGGCCCGCGCGGTGCGGGACGTGCACCTCCGCTCGGTCGAACGGGCCGTCGCCGCGGGCGTCCGGATCGCCATGGGCACCGACAGCGGTGTGGTGGCCCACGGCGACAATCTCCGCGAACTGACCCTCATGCGCGGTGTGGGCCTCACCCCGCAGCAGACCCTGTACGCGGCCACCGCGTCCGCGGCCGACCTGCTCGGCCTCGCCGCCGACCGCGGCGAGATCAGCGAGGGCCGACGCGCCGACCTGACCCTGATCACCGGAGACCCGTACGATTTCGACGGCTACGCGGAGCGGATCACCGGGGTGATGAAGGCGGGGAAGTGGGTACGGGGCGGTGTGCCGGTGGGTGGTGCCGTGGACGGGCTGCCGTAGCCGAGTGCGTTTCCGGCGCGGCGCCTTCCCCGGCTGCCCGCTGCATCAGCGGCGTGTCAGTCGGCCCCCGTAGCACCGGGAGCCGGTCAGGTACCGCTGTCCAGCCGCGACGGCTCCGGCAGGGTGAGGAGTGCAGCGCGACCGATCCCGACGGGCGGTCCATACCCACGCGGATGGGCAACGGCGAACTCGCCTGGAACCACTTCACGGGCAAACACAACGTCAAGAAGTGCGACCTCGTGAACATCCCGCTCTCCGGCACAGTCGACAGCGTCGACGGGCACAACATCCAGTACTGGGGATGGGCGACGAACCGCGCGTACGGGCGAGCGAAGATCGTCGTCAAGGCCCGCCACGCCCGCAGGACCGCCGACCGGCGCTACGATGCCGGCCCCGGTGAGGTGATCGGCGCCATCACCGCCTACTGCAAAGGCATACGGAAGTGTCCCGACCGGGTGAACGAATGAACACGAGCGACGAGGACGACGAGGTCACAGAACTCCAGACCGAGATC
Organism: Streptomyces clavuligerus; assembly: GCF_005519465.1. Taxonomy (NCBI): domain Bacteria; kingdom Bacillati; phylum Actinomycetota; class Actinomycetes; order Kitasatosporales; family Streptomycetaceae; genus Streptomyces; species Streptomyces clavuligerus. The sequence continues at coordinate 353,005 of NZ_CP027859.1, forward strand.
ACCCGTCTCCTCCTGGAGTTCGTCCACGCCCCGCTGCTGGAGGACCAGTACGTCCGCAGCGTCCTGCCCGCCCCCGCCGGCGCCCCGGCGGTGCGAGGTGTGCTCGGCGGCCGGGGCGAACACGTGCCCGCCCGGCTCACCACCTACGAGATCCCCCTCGGCCAGGGCGAGGATCTGCTCACCCCGCACGACGTCGTCGCCCTGCTGCGCGCCGTCCACACCGGCACCCACATCTACCCCGCGGACCGGGTCACCACCGTCATGGGGATGGACCTCTACCTCGCCGACCCGGCCCATCTCCAGCCCGCCCCGTTCACCACCGACGACTAGACCACCACCCTCCTCACCTGCCTCACCCACCCCTCCGAGGAACAAGGACCGCTCCGCCTGCGCGGCTTCCTCCACCGCGAGAACGGCCTCCTGCGCCTCTACCTGAGCAGCGACGACACCGCCGGGGTCACCGCCGCCGACATCCGACCCGGCGGCGCGCTCACCGCCCTCCTCGCGGCGCTGCCCGACCTGATCACCGAAGACGAGCGCGCCACCGCCACCCCGGACGACCCGCACTGCGAACGCCTGGTGGACCTCACCGACTGGTAGCGCCCTCGGGCGTTCAACCCCCGCAGGCCCCGGATTGTGTTCGCCGTGGTGGCCGTCGGTGTATCCGGCGGACCGGGCCGGGGTGCTGCGCGGCCGGAAGGCGCCGGGCCCGGGCAGTGGGTGGGCAAGGCGGTGCCCGTACCGCGGGTGCCAGGTGGGTTGTTCAGGCCGTGCGTCTGGTGATGTAGTCGGTCCAGGTGTCGGCGGCCTGGGCGATGGAGGCGGCCGTGGGCACCCGCTCGGTGGCGAGGTCGTGCCAGCGCCGGGCTTCGGCCCGGGCGAACACGGCCAGGGCTTTCGGATTGGCCATGCTCCAGCCCGGCACGCGGGCCGCCCATCGCCACGCCTGCTCGGGAGTATGACCGCCCGTGGAGATCAGGCGCATGCCCCACAGTGCCGCGTCGATCCACGACGGGCCGGCCGCGACCCACGACCAGTCGACAAACCGTGCACGACCGTCGTCCACGAGGACGTTGGTCGACGCGGGGTCGGTGTGCAGGAGCCAGGTCCCGTGGAGCAGTTCCTTCTCCTCCGGGGTGCAGTAGTAGCCCCACCGGTCCCAGGCGGACGGCATCCGTACATCCGGCGGGGCGGACAGCGCCGCGAGCTCGGCCAGGGCGGCGGCGACCGGCGCCAGGTCGGGCGAGGCGGGTGTGTAGTCGGCGTCCCGGCCCGAAAGGCCCTCGAAGGCGAGCAGGTGCCAGCCGTCGCCGTCCAGCCGCCACAGGATGCGCGGCGCGCTCGCGGGCAGATGGGGGTTCACCGCCTGCTCCAGGTCGAGTTCGTCCACCGGCGACCAGTCAGGGCCCCACCAGTCCCCATCCTCGCCCACGGGGACCGCCTCGGGGGCAGGTCCGCGCTCGCGCTGCCCCTTCACGAAGACCCTGTCTCCCGAGGACAGGGTGAGCAGCGCGGTCACCCCGGCCGCTGCCGAGTGCTCGGTGTCCGTCGCGGTGAACGGCACACCGAGCCGCGCCCCGACAGCCGCCAACACGGCGTGCGGGAGCTGTGCCCAGCGGATGCGCCCTGCCGTCACTGCGCGGGAGCCGCCGGCGGGGTGGGCGGATTCGGCGGGAAAGGAGGGTTTTTGTCCGGAGTTACGGGGCCCCGGGGACGTCCGCGCGGTGTCGGTGTCACAGGTCCCCTGGGCGGCTTCTTGGCCTCCACGCTCGTCATACCAGCAGCATAGGCAGCAGGGCCCGCAGCCACGTCGGTTTGTCCCGGCACGACCGACAACGGTCAGGAAGTGACCGGTTCTTCACGGAACCCGCCCGGGTTACGGGCAGTCGTCCGACGGGCGCCTGGTCGTCTAGGGTCTCGATGCGGCTTCGAGCCGTCCGTAGGTGTCGTGGAGGTAGTGCTCGTTCTCCTCGTACGCGCCTGAGGCCCGCCTCGCGGTGCGGCGGGCCCGGACGGGGCCGCCGCACCGCGCTCTCACAGCGCGCGATGCATGATGTGCAGCCCCACATACCCGTGCACGGGGTGGTGGAACCCCTCTGGCAAGGTGCCCAGCACATCGAAGCCGAGCGACCGGTACAGGCTCACCGCCCGTACGTTCGTCTCCACGACCGCGTTGAACTGTATGGCCCGGAAGCCGGCTCCCCGGGCCCATTCGATGGTGTACTCGCCGAGCGCACGGCCCGCTCCCCGCCCCTCGTGGGCCGAGGCGGCCATGAAGCTGGCACTGGCAATGTGTCCGGCATTGCCCATGTGGTTCCGGTTCATCTTGGCCATGCCCAACACCGTGCCGGTGTCATCCACGGCGACCACCGTCCGGGCCGGCTCGGATAACAGCCACCAGTCACGTCCTTCCTCTTTTCCCAGGTCCACGGGATAGGTGAAGGTCTCTCCCGCGGCCACGATCTGGTGGAAGAAGGGCCAAACGGCAGGCCAGTCCGAGCTGTCGGCTTCCCTGATCAACATGCGGGCCAGCATGGCAGATGTACCAGACGTGGCCGGGCAGTGGAGCATGGCTGCCAACCCTCTGACAACGATCGCCAAGGCGATGTTGCCCGCCACAGGCTCTGTGGCAAGCAGACGCCGGCCGGCTCTGCGATCAACGAGCCGGCCGCGCTCACGGGTAGAACGCCGAAGCCCCCGGGGAGGGAAAAAGCGTTCCCTCCCCGCGGGCTTCGGTGCTCAGGCCTGCGGCCAGAACTGAAGTACGTAGACCTCGATGCCGTCGGCCACGTCGTCCGCGTCGTCCGCCTGCGCCACCTCGGCCCGACCGGCGCAGTACGCACGGACCCTCCAGGTGCCCGGAGCGAGCAACGTCAGCTCGTGGTGACGTCCGTCGGACCAGATCGCTGCCACACCCGACGCCGAGACGAAGACCGCCTCCGCCACTTCGTCCCAGACCGTCCGACGGTCAGGCTCGGGCTCGGCACCCCAGTGCTCCACCGTGACCACGGCATAGTGGGTATGCCCCGCGCTGCAGAAATCGAGCCGCCGCTCGAACTGGGCCAGAAAGCCACCGGCCGGGGAGTCATCCGGGAACGGCACCGGCACCAGCGCCTCATCCGACTCCTGGACACACCACCCGTGAGACACCACACGGACCTTGAACTCATCCGCTCGCACCGGCTCCATGCGCCGCCCCTCCAGGCCAGACATCCTCATGCCAGCAGACAGACCCCTGCAACGGCTCCCCCACGATCCCACCATTCCACGCCAACCTCCACACAAGCCAAAGAGCGCCCACCAGGCGGCAGCAACGGTTCAGTCATATCCGCAGCACGGACCCCGCCCCCAACAGCCGTGCGCGAGACCGCTGTGCCCAACGCGGAGTTCCAGACCGCACAAGCAGCACCCACCGCCCGCGAAAACCAGGCCGCGATCGTGGAGAATGGGCGCATGCGGAAGCTGTGGGTCCCCGTGGCCGTGAACCTGCTCCTGGGGATTCCGGCGGTCATCCCGCTGTTCCTGGCCTGGTACATCCTCACCAACGGCCCGCTCGCAGCCCTGGGCTGGACCATGCAGAACCCCAACGAGAACGACGGCATGCTGCTCTGGCTGGTCATCGCGGCCCCGGTATTCTGCCTCTTCGGCCTCGCCTGGGCACTGGCCAACGCCTCGCTGCGACGCCGGACCCCGGTCCGGCCCTCCCGCTACTGGCCGGTGTGCGCCGTCGCCTCCCTCGCCCCCTTCTTCGTAATCTTCGGTCTGTTCTGACAACGGTCAAAGAGAGACAGGAAGTATCAATTGAGGCTGATCCTTCGGAGTGGACACTCTGACAGTGGATCTTGATAGTCGAGGGAGGGGTGTCCAGGTGGGACGCAGGTCTCGGTATCACCGCGGAGTCGCTGCGGACGTGGGCCCGCAAGGACGGGGCACAGGCCGCGCCTGCTCGCCGCGACGGCAGCGTCAGCGCGGCGGAGGAGCTTGCCTGCCCGCGCCCGGCTGCCCAAGGCCAGGCAGGAGTGGCGCCTGGAGCACGAGATCCTGCGCCGGACAGCCCCGTATTTCGCCGCAGAGGTGAAGTGGGCTCCCGCCGCTGGGCCTTCACCTCCAACAACCGCGCCGACTTGGCGTCAAGCGGATGTGCCGGGTGCTCGGGGTGTCCCGTGCGCCCCGGCCTGCCGGCCACCCGCAAGGCACTGATCACCCGAGAGCTGGAGCGGGCCGAAGCCGTTTGTCGGCATACACGTGAAGGCCCGTACGCCGACACCGTTCTCACCAAGGTTCGCGAGGGGACGCCGTGACCGCACCGCACAACCGCTCTCTCACCGAAGACGGGCCTTGGCCCAAGGCCCGTCCAGCGGATCTCCCCCTCGTCCGCACTGGAATCCCCCGGGTATCCGACTCACCGGAGACGCACGGCGCGGGCCGGACCGGCGCCGCATGCGTGTAGGTGGAGCCAGTAGCGGTGATTGCGGCGAGGAGAGCGGCTGCCGTACGCGGGCGCGGCATGGCCAAGTGGGAACCCTTTCGGAGGCTGGGTCTGTTCAGCGCTGGTCATGCGGCGGCCCGGCGGTGTACGTCCGGCGTGGGGTCCGTAGATCCGTTGTGCTCACTGTGCCGTGCACGGGCTGTCACCTGGCGGATCGATGGGCGCGGTTCGCTGTGGCGTGCACGGAGCCGAGCAGGCTGAGTGCCTCGGCGCTGGGGCTGCGGTGTTCGGCATGGTAGATGATTAACTGCTGGCCGGGGGCGTCCCGTACGTCGAATGCGTGGTGGGTGAGGGTCAGACCGCCGACGTCCGGGTGGTGGAAGTGCTTGTTCTCCCGGGTCTTGCCGCGCACGGTGTGGGTGTTCCACAGCCGGGGGAATTCCGTGCTGTGCGTGCTGAGTTCGCCTACGAGATCCCGTAGGCGCGGACTGCGCGGGTCGATGCCGTATGCCTGGCGCAGGTGCCCCACCACCGTCTCGGCTGTCCGGTCCCATCGGGGGTGGAACGGCCGACCTGCTGGGTCGAGGAAGACCATGCGGGCCAGGTTGTCCATCGTTTCAAAAGGGGAGTACAGGGTCTCGGCCGGGGCGTTGGCGGCGAGGATGTCCAGGACCGGGTTGATGACGAACGCCGGAGTGCCGGGGTAGCCGTCCAGCAGGACGCGCAGGGCGGGGGCGACCTGGTCGGTGGCGGTGAGGGGTCGCTGGGACGGTGCGGTTGCGGACAGTTGGTGAAGGTGCGCCTGGGCGTCGGTATCCAGCAGCAGCGCTCGGCTGAGCGCATCCACCACCTGCGCGGACGGGTGGCGTTCGCGGCCCTGCTCCAGTCGGGTGTAGTAGTCCGCGTTCACCCCTGCCAGGACGGCGACCTCTTCGCGGCGCAGCCCGGTGACCCTGCGCACGCCGTGGCTCGGCATCCCGACGTCGTGCGGCTGCACGGCCGCACGGCGCGCCCGGAGGAACTCGCCCAGTTGGTTGTCGGTCATGTGCCCAGGCTAGGCCGCGGGCCCGGTGTGCTGCCTGGGTGCGGTACACCCAGGCAGCGCACGGCCTGGGCCATCTGGAACACCTGGCCCAGACTCGGTGCCCTACCAAGGGATAAGGGGCAGTCATGCCGGACCAGAGAATCAAGGCCGTTGCGATCACCGGTGCCAGCAGTGGGATCGGCGAGGCGACCGCCCGTCGGCTCGCCGCCGACGGCCACCGCCTGTTCCTGGGAGCACGGCGCACCGACCGGCTGGACCGACTCGTCGGGGAGATCACCTCCGGGGGCGGCACGGCGGCGGTCCAGCGCCTGGACGTGACCGAGGCCGCCGACGTGCGGGACTTCGTGGCAGCGGTCGAGGAGCGATACGGTCGCGTGGACGTGATGGTCAACAACGCCGGGGTGATGCCGCTGTCGCCGTTGGCGGCGCTCAGGACGGAGGAGTGGGACCGCATGATCGACGTGAACATGCGGGGTGTCCTGCACGGTATCTCCGCCGCCTTGCCTGTGATGCGCGCCCAGGGTGGCGGGCATATCGTGAATATCGCCTCCGTCGGCGCCCACGAGGTCTCTCCCACCGCTGCCGTGTACTGCGCCACGAAGTTCGCGGTCCGTGCGATCTCGGAGGGCCTGCGTCAGGAGTCCGCCGGTGACGTCCGGGTCACGCTGGTCTCGCCGGGCGTCACGGAGTCGGAACTCGCTGACGGCATCGCGGACCCGGCCGCCCGGGCGGCCATGCGGACCTATCGCGCCGTGGCTCTGCCGGCGTCCGCGATCGCGGACGCCGTCGCCTACGCGATCTCCCAGCCGGCGCACGTCGACGTGAACGAGATCGTCGTACGACCTGCGGCGAGCGCCCAGTGACGGAAGGAACCGGAATGCTGCCCACCCCCGCTCTGGACGCCCTGACGCGCAGAGTGCGGGACCTGGAGGACCGGGACGCCCTGCACGCCCTCATGATCCGCGGCTGGCGGGCGCTGGACCGCAAGGACTGGCGGGCCTGGTCCGCCTGCTGGGCCGAAGATGCCGTGCTGGAGTTCGGGCCCTGGCAGCGAATCCAGGGAAGGGCGGCCATCCGCGCGAAGGTGGAGGAGGCCGAGTCGCCTTACACGAGTATCCAGCACCATATCCTCAACATGCAGGTGGACGTGGCGGGCGACCGAGCGACCGGCATCGGGTACATGTGGTTCGTCGCCGTCACTGCTCCGGGGAGGGCATCTGCCCCCTATTCCATGGGCGGTCCCTACGACTGGGAGTTCCGCCGTGACGGGGATGGATGGCTCTTGGCCCGGCAGCGGCTCGGGATCTTGTGGACCGACGGCGAGGACACCCTGCGAGCCTTCGAAGCGGAGTGACCGGAACTACGTTGTCGACTGCTCGGTGGCGTCCGGCGGGAGCTGAACAGGGCCGGGCCCGCGGACGGACGTGCCTGCGGGTACCCGCTCCCGGGCATCGCGGACCCCGGCCGGAATCCGTCCCGCGCACGTCACCGGGCCGACGACGTACGGCTCCGGCACCCCGGCGAGCCTGCCCCCGGGAACCGTCGTGGAACCCGGCGTCTTCGGCAGGCACTGGATGGTCCTGGGGGGGGACAGGTGAGGCCGAGATCGCGGCTGCCGGGCGCCTTTCGCATGGTGCTGAACCAGCGTCCCGCATCAGGATTCACGCGTCCCGCCGTTCGGGGATTCCCGGCCCAGGGCAGCAGGACGGAGCAGCGGAAGTGGCGATGGTCGCCGTGACTGCCCGGAGGTCCGCCACAGGGCGTCGCGGGGTGCGTCTACGGGGATCGTGGGCCGTGCGGTTGTTTCGGCTCTGTGTGGGGAAGGGGGCCGGGGGCATGCGGAGTTGGGGGCATCCAGGTCTCCGGGGGCCTCGGTGTCTTTCAGGAATGGATGGGTCGTAAATGGCCTGGCAGAGCCGGGTGACGGCGGTCCTTTTGTCGGGCAGGTCGGTATTCCAGAATTGAACGGTTCCGTCGCTGATGCCGACGGCGAGGGTGGGAGTGTCAGAGCTGAAGGCGAGGGAGAGGAACCGCTTGCTGCTGTCGCTGAGGGTTTGACGCAGGGTTCCGGTCTCCGTGTCCCAGAGGCGGATGCGGGATCCGGTGGTTCCGGCTGTGGCCAGGGTTCTTCCGTCCGGGCTGAAAGCGACTGAGCTGACAGTGCCGTCAAGGCTGGTGATGGTGCGGTGCTCTTTGAAGGTTGTGGTATTCCACAGCCTCACGGATCCGCTTCCCGCTCCGGCTGCGAGGAGTCCGTCAGAGCTGAGGGGCAGCCGGTCGCTGTCGTGCTGGCCCGTTCCGAGGGTGCCACGGAGTTTGCCGGTGGCGACATCTCTCAGTTGCACCTCGGCGCCGTCGCTGTTCATCACGACCAGAGAGGCTCCGTCGGGACTGAAGGCGAGTGAGCTTACGGCCACGTTGCGGGTGTTGATGGTGCGGAGCGGTTTTCCCGTGTGGGTGTTCAGCAGCATCGTGCGGTCGGACCCTGCGATGGCGAGGATGGTCCCGTCAGGGCTGAAGGCGAGCGCTTGAACGAAAGGCTGATCCGAGGGGGCATCACGCACCTCGGCGGGAATGGTGAGGCGGGTTCGTCCAGTGCGGGTTTCCCGCAGGTCGACGGAGCCGTCACTGCTGCTGGTGGCAATGGCCATGCCGTCCGGACTCAGGTCGAATGGCGCCATCACATCGTTGATCGTCAGGCGCCGCCGGTGGGACGGTAGGTTCCAGATATGCAGGGTGTGTTTGGACAGCAGTCTCAAGAAAGGGTCCCTGGGCCCTTCGGTGCCGAAGGCTGTGGCGAGGGTTCTTCCGTCCTGGGCAAAGTCCATGGAGACGATGCCGGTGGCGTGGCCGCTGCGGAGAGTGCGCCGGACCGGGTGGCTGGAGGCCCACTGGCGGATTCCTAATCGGTCGACGGTGACCAGGACGCTGCTGTCCTTGCTGAAGGCGAGCGCGGAGATGAGGTCGAAGTACGCGGTGAGGGTGGTGTGGACCGCTCCTTTGGCGAGGTCCCACAGACGTATCGTCGTGTCCTGGTCATCAGTGGTGGCGAGGGTCTTTCCGTCGGGGCTGAAGTGCACCCGTCGCACCTGTCCGCGGTGGCCGACCAAAACCCGTCGTAGCGTGCGGGTGGCAATGGCCCACAGGCCTACGGTGCCGTCCCGCTGGCTGACCGCTAGGGTCTCTCCGTCCGGGCTGAAGCCGATCAGGGATGTGTGCAGTGGCAGTCTGTGGCCGTCATACTCTGGCTCAGCGGTCTGGTCGATGCCCTGAGCCTTGCGGGTGAGCATTCTGTGGCTGCCGGTCGTGGTGTTCCACAGACGTACGGTGCCGTCCTTGGCGCTGCTGGCGAGGGTGGTGCCGTCCGGGGCGAAGGTGACCGTGTGGATGGCGTTCGAGTGACCGGCGAGAGTCCGGGCACTGCCTGAGCGGATGTCCCACAGCCGGATCACTCCCTGAGTGTCGCCCGTGGCCAGGACATGGCCGTCGGGGCTGTAGGCGAGGGCGGTCACGTCCTTGCGGTGGCCGGTGAATGTGGCGCGCAGCTTGCCGGACAGCGCGTCGCGGAGGAGCACTCTGGGTCCGATGTTGCCGGCGAGTGTGGTGCCGTCGGGGCTGTAGGACAGTACGGAGGCGGCCTCGGACCTCTTCGGGGCAGAGTGGTTCAGTGTCCTGTCGCCGCTGACGGTGCCCAGCAGAACGGTCTTGTGGCCGTCCTGAGAGAAGGCCACGGTCCGCAGATCCGGGCTGATTGCGGCCGCTCTGCTGGAGAAGATACGTCTTGGGCGGCCGTCGAAGCCCGCTTCCACTGAAGCGGAGCGCTCGGTTCTGAGGGGTAGCGTGGCTGCACGGTAGAGATTGCCCACCGCTTCGGCGGTGGCGGCGGTGTGGTGTGCCTGGACGGCGAGGCGAGTCGCTTGTTTCGGGTCGCCTTCGAACAGGGAGGCTGACTCGGCGGCGAGTTGGCGGGAGTGGGCGGTCCGTTCGGAGGCGCGGGCCCGGTCGCGTTCCCGGGTGCTGGTGCGGTTCTGGTGCCAGGCGGTCAGGCTCGCCAGGAGCGAGAGGGTGAGGAGGACGGAGAGCCCGGCGGTGGAGCGGCGCAGGCGGCGGGTGGTGCGGGCGCGGGCCTGCTGTTCCTCGTCCTGGGCGGTGGTGGCGGCAGTGAGGAAGGCGTGTTCGGTGGGGGTGAGGTCGTGGTGTGGGCGGGGGAAGGCGTCCTGGGCGGTGGCGAGGCGGGTGCCGCGGTAGAGGGCGCCGGGGTCGTGGTCGAGTTCGGTCCAGGTGGCAGTGTCGGTGGTGAGGCGGCGGTGGACGATGAGACGGGTGCGTTCTTCGTCGATCCAGGTGCGCAGGCGTGGCCAGGCGGTGATGAGGGCTTCGTGGGCGAGGTCGGCGGTGTCGTCGTCGAGGGTGATGAGGCGGGCGCGGGTGAGGTGTTCGAGGACGGTCGCGGTCTCCTGGGGGGCGGCGGCTTCGAGTTCGGTCCGGGGTGCGGGGCGGCGGGTGTCCTGGGCGCCCTGTCCGGGGGTGATGAGGCGGAGCATGATGCGACGAGCATGATCAGCTTGTTGGGGGGTGAGTTGGTTGTAGGTGTGTTCGGCGGTGTCGGCGACGGCGCCGTGGATGCCGCCGATGGCCTCGTAGGCGGCGAGGGTGAGGGTGCGGCCCCGGCGCCGTCGCCAGACCTCCAGGAGAGCGTGGGACATCAGGGGCAGCCCGCCGGGTTCCGCGGCGGTCTCCTCGACGATGCGGGCGGTCAGCTCCCGTTCCACGATCAGTCCGGCGGCCCGTGCCGGGCCGACCACCGCCTGGCGGAGATCGGCCGCCGTCATGGGGCCGAGGGCCAGGTGCGCCGTCCGCAGCACCTCCACCAGACCGGGATGTCCGGTGCAGTGGCCGTAGAAGTCGGCGCGGACCCCGATCACGACCCGCAGCCGGCTGTCCGGCGCCTGGGCCGCTAGGAGCAGCCCGACGAACCGGGCCCGCTCGTCCGCGTCCTGGCAGAGAGTGAAAACCTCCTCGAACTGATCCACCACCACGACCGTGTCCCCACCTCCACCCCCGGCTCTGGCTTCGGCGGCTCCGGCCGCTTCCGGCACGGCAACCGCCTCGCCAGGGGTGCCCGATGCGGGGACGAGGACGTGGGCGTGGGTGGCGGCGGGGCGGGATCCCGGCGTGATGACCCGGATCGCCACGCAGTCCACCGGCCGGTTCGCCGGGTCCTGAAGCACGGGGATGAGGCCGGCGCGCAGCAGGGATGATTTGCCGCTGCCGGAGGCTCCGGCGAGGAGGACGAGGCGGTGTTCGGCGAGCAGGCCGGTGAGGCGGAAGAGGAGTTGCTCGCGGCCGAAGAAGAGGTCGCGGTCGCCGGGCTCGAAGCGGGCCAGTCCCCGGTACGGCGCGTCCCAGGCCGGGCGGTCGTCGACGACACGAGCTGCTTTCAGTTCTTCCAGCGCACGGGCGGTCTCCCGCCAGCGGGCCTCCCACTCCCCCCGGTCCCCTCCGCAGACCGTCACATACGCGAGGGCCAGTGGGAGCGACGGCAGTTCGTCCCCCCGCGCGGCGGCGGCGAGCATGCTCACCGAATACCCCGCACGGGTCGCCAAGGCCCGGTACGTCGGACCACCCGCTGCTCTACGTAACTCCCTCAGTTCGTGTGCGAACCGTTCCACCGGACCCGCCTCCGGGTCCAGCGGACGCTCCCGGCGACCCGCCATCACACCCCACCCCACTCCCTGATATCGGTTCCTGTCCGTGCTGCGCGGCCGGGATATCTGCCCGGCACCTCTATCGAACCGCCCCCGGGCATTGTGCGGACAGCACGGAACAGGCTTTCCGCACAATGCCCGGCCCGCTGGAATCAAGGTGTCTGCCCCGGCAGGCGCCCAGTCCGCAGAGCCGGACGACCGGACGCCACCGCCGGCGCAAGACCGAAGCGAACAAGATCACAACCACTGAGAGGAGTACGACAATGTCGTTACGCAAAGTTCTCACCACCGCGGCCGTGTCTGCGGCCATCATCGGGGCCGGAGTGATGACCGCCCCCGTCACCCAGGCCGCGGAGAAGCCCTCCACCACCGCAACGGCCCCCACTTCGGTGGCGGCACACGAGTCCGCTCAGGCAGCCCTCATCTGGCAGCCCACTGGCGAGAGCTACACCCGCCTCAGCCTCTGCAACTCCAGCGGGCGCTACTGGTCCAACAACCGCCCCGATGTGGTTACTTGGGACTGCCGACTGCGCGGTGGCAACTACTACCTCTACCTCCTGATCGACACCGAGCGCTTCGCACGAGTCTGACCCCACTGCACGGCCGGGCGGAGAACGCCTACGAAAACGGAAACCGGCAACGGCCACCCGAGTGGTTCGCCGAGCGGACCACACCTCAAGCCACAGCGTCAGCCACTGGCCGCCGCTGAGCACGAAACCTGAGGACCCGGCCGCACCACGGGTGGTGGCCCGGGCGTAGCGACCCGGGCCACCACTCGCCATCACACCCAGCCCTTCTCCGCCCGGCCGCGTGCCTGCCTGGACCAGAGATCACCGGCTTCCGGGAAAACGCCGGCGTCGATGCGGGAAGCACCGGCCGTAGCCGGCGGGCATGACCTGGCCTCGGACCAACTCGATCTCGTCGAGCCTGTGCGCGCTCAGCATCCACAGGGCCCGGATGGCCAGAATCAGGGCCGGGACCGCGTCCGCCGCGAGCACCCGCTCGGGCGCGCGGGTGGTTGGGCGAAACCGGCCCCCACCGGACGCCGCGGGATGGGTCCTCGCCCGGCGGGGACAGTGACCAGGCCGGTGCCCGCCCAGACGTGGACGGAGCCTCCCCGTACGCGCCGTGGTGGCCGTCGACGTAGCCGGTGGACCAAGGGATGGGGCAGGCGCCGTTGTGGCCGGGGTCCGGGCACAGGACGCGGGCGAGACCTGCGCGGAGCCGGTCCATCTCCTTTCGGGACGGCAGGAGCACGCCGATGCGGAACTCGTGGATGCTCCGGGTGCCGGGGTCCTTGCCGGGCCAGTGGCCGGTCCACTGGGAGGGGAGCTCGTCGTAGAACTCGGCGAGCGTCATCTCCCCGTCCCGGGTCGTCCGGTCCCCGGTCCAGCACGGCGAGCTCGTACCGGACCGTCCTCTCGTCCAGGACGCGCCGGAGCCCCCGTTCGGTGTCCTCCACACCAGCGGGGGTGGCGTAGACACCGATCTGGATCTCGAAGAGAGGCACAGCAGGCTCCGCCTTCCGGCTCTGAGGTGACTACCGCCCGCCGGGTGTCTTTCACCGCGTAAATGTACGGGCTGATACCCGCCTGTTCGGTCTACGACGAGGACGAGGCCCTCGTCCAGCGGCTCCCCGGGCCCCCTCGAGCGCGTGCAATATGCCCCCGCCGACGGGTTCCGTGGGGTCACCCGGTGTTCTTGGTGGCGGTGTCCAGGGCGGCGAGGCGGGCCCAGTGCTCCCCGATGGTGGTCCCGGGCTTCTCCCTCGGGGCGCGGGTGGGGTCGGTCGCCGCGAGGTCGGGGGTCTCCCGGGGGCGGGTCTCGGCGAGGACGGCGTGGCCGTCGCGTCCGGGGTCGGCCCAGGGCACGGTGGGAAGGACGTACCGCTTCCCGGGCTCAAGCGCGGGCTTCGACGCGCTCTGGGTGACCGTGACCGTTCCGGTCATCGTGCCCTTGAAGACCCGGCCCACCCTCACCTCGTACAGCACCTGGGGCAGGTGCTCGACCGTCCGGGTCCCGGTCCGGCGCAGCACGGTGCCGTGCCAGACGGCGGTGGCAGCACGGGTGACGGCCTGGTCGTCGGTGGGATCGAAGAAGGTGAGGCGTTCGGTCGTGGTTGTTGTGGTGGGGGTGGTGAGGTGGTCGTACACGCGGTCCAGGCCGCAGCCGTGAGGACGGTGGTTGCCGTGAGGGCCACCAGGGCGGTGCGGGCGGAGACGGGCATGTCATTCTTTCTGGCCGGACCGTACCCACCCGGGCCCGCTCGGTTACGGGCAGTCGTCCGGCGGGCGCCGGGTGGTGCGAGGATGCCTTTACGGTCTCGGTGCGGCTTCGAGCCGGCCGTAGGTGTCGTGGAGGTAGCGCTCGTTCTCCTCGTACTCTCCGTGGTGGCCGTCGACGTATCCGGTGGACCAGGGGATGGGGCAGGCGCCGTCGTGGCCGGGGTCCGGGCACAGGACGCGGGCGAGACCTGCGCGAAGCTGGTCCATCTCCTTCCGGGACGGCAGCAGTACGCCGATGCGGAACTCGTGGACGCTCCGGGTGCCGGGGTCCTCGCCGGGACGGTGGCCGGTCCACTGGGAGGGGAGCTCGTCGTAGAACTCGGCGAGCGTCATCTCCCCGTCCCGGGTCTTCCGGTCCTCATCCAGCACGGCGAGCTCATACCGGACCGCCCGCTCCTCCAGAAGGCGCCGCAGCCCCCGTTCAGTGTCCTCGACGCCGCCGGGGGTGGCGTAGACGCCGATCTGGATCTCGAAGAGGTGCATGGCCGGGGTTCCCTTCGCTCATGTACCGATGACCGGCCTTCTCCTGCGGCGCGGACACGAGGAGGGCGGCCCGGACGGTTTCGACGCCGCGGTCGATGCGGAGCTCGCCCGCCGTGGGATGCCGGTCCTGGGCAGGCTGCCGCACCGGCCCCGTGGCGGCCCTCACCGCACCGTGCTCGATTATCTCGCGGACGAGCAGCGCGCGTTCGTGATCCAGCAGAGCATCCGGGTACGCCAGGGTCTTGGTCCAGCGCGCGCTGACGCGTCGGTGTTCCTCACTGCCCCGCGCGAGTACGTCGAGTTCTGCCCCTGGCCCTGGGGCCGGGCCGGTGATCCCTTTCACCGCGCCCGGCCGAGGCTGCGGTGAAGCGGTAGGAAGCTGTGAGAGAACTTTCTGATTGCTCCGCTTGAGGGTGGGCTGGGGTGTTGTGACCAGCTCTGAGGTACGCCGTCGACGCCGGGTTCAGGCCGTTTTGCAGCTGAGACGCTACCGCCCCACGGGCGCCATCTGACTCGACCGTGCGGCAGCCCGGGTGGGTTCCGGGTCTCACTCGGGCAGGGCGCACGGTGTGCTCGCCTGGTGGATGAGCTGGGCGTTGGTGCCGTGGTGGTGGCCGAGGGCGAGACCATGGCGGGGCAGCAGGCGAAGGCGGTGCAGCGTCCGGTGCTGGTGGGCGGTCACCGGATGACGGATCAGGCCGAGGAAGTCGGGGTACCGGTCGGGGCCGGTGGTGAAGACATCGGGCGCGGGCGGTTCGCACGGGCCGGGTCCAGGGGTGCCGGTGGCGGAATCGATTCGGGTCTGGAGGACCCGGTCAGCGGTGGCCTGGGTCGCGAGGGTGAGGCCGAACCAGTGCTGGAGGTGGTGGGGCCAGAGCTGGGCTTTGCGTTCGCGGCCGTCGGGGCCGTGCAGCGGGTCCAGACTGGTGCCGGTGGTGAGGGCGTGGGTGACGGTGGGGTGTTGGGTGGGGTGGGGTGGTGTTCCGTTGTTGAGGTGGTGGCGGATGGTGGGGGTCCAGCCGAGGGCGTCGAGGAGGCCGAGGCCGATGGTGGTGGCGGAGGGCCAGGGCAGGAGGTCGAGGGTGCCGTCCGGGTTGGGGCGGGTGTAGCAGCAGTCGGTGGCGAGGAGGGTGGCTCCGGTGGTGGCGAGGGTGAGGGCGGTGGTGGTTTTGCCGGCGCCGGGGCTGCCGAGGGTGAGGATGCCGTGTCTGTGGGGCGGGGTGGCGGCGGAGGCGTGGAGGAGGGTCCATCCGTCGGTGGTGAGCCGGGTGTGGAGGAGGTGGCGGGTGAGGCGGGTGGCGGTGGTCGCGAGGGCGCAGGGGTGCCGGTGTTCGGGGTGGTCGGGTCCGGTGTGGGTGATCTCCAGGTGCTGGTGGGTGGGGGTGTAGCGGTAGGTGAGGGCGGGGTGGGTGAGGTTGCGGGCGGTGACGGTGCCGTCGGGGTGGGGGGTGTAGGCGAGGTGGTCGCGGGCGTAGACGGCGCGGTGGGTGTGGGGGTGGTCGTGGTCGAGGGGCGGTCCGTCGTGGAGGGCGGTGACGCGGGGCCCGGCGGGCGTGGTGGGTGTGGGGGTTTCGGGCCAGTGCGGGGTGAAGTAGGTGCGGGCCCAGTCGGTGATGTGGGTGGTGTCGGAGTTGAGGGTGATGGGGTGTCCGCCGGTGGTGAGGGTGAGGGTGGTCACGGGCGGTCTCCGTCTGGGTGGTCGGGCGACTGGTGGGGGGTGCGGGTGTGGAGGCGTCCGGTAGTGCCGTAGCCGACGACCGCTGCCCGCCCGGGGCGCCGGCCGGGCACGGCGCCCGGTACGGGACCACCCGTCGGCGCGGCGGCGGTGGCGGGGTGGTTGGTGCAGTGGAGGGTGTAGTAGGCGTCCCACAGGCCGGCGGCCTGGATGGCGGTGTCGGCCCAGGCGGTGTGCACGCCCGGCGGCGGGGGTGTCTTCGTGGTGGTGAGGGCGTGGGCGGCGATGAGGGTGGCGGCGCGGTAGGCGTCGTAGCCGCCGGTGGGGATGGAGTCGGCTTCGTAGAGGTTGAGGGAGCGGCCGTCGCCGAGGAGGGTGATCGTGCGGGGGCCGGGGAGTGTGAAGCGGACCCCGAGGCCGGGGACGGTCGTCCGGCTGTACCTGGGGTGTTCGGTGAGGTGGGAGAAGTCGGCGGTGGCGAAGGGTGCCAGAAGTACTTGGTCGGGGAGGAGGGGGATGTCGTCCGCGGTGAGGGCCTGTTCGCCGGTGGTGCCGATGATCACCGTGGGGGTGGTGGCCAGGAGGGCGTCGGTGAGGGTGCGGCAGGTGGTGTATCCGTCTTCAGCGGCGCCGATGAGGGTGGGCAGGTCGGTGTCGACGACCGTGAGTCGGCAGCCCAGGGCGCGCAGTTGGGCGGCGAGGCGGGAGCCGAGGACGCCGTAGCCGAGGAGGACGATCGGGCGGCCGATGAGTTTGCGGTCCGGGAGGATCGTGCGCAGGCGGCGCAGGCAGGAGTCGGCGATCTCCCGGTACCCGAGCCTGGTTTTGGCCTGGGAGCGGGCGAGGTTGAGGACGGGGATGGCGAGCGGCGGGGCGGCGGCGATGCGTTTGAGGCCGCTGACGGTGAGCTCCAGCGCGGCGTCCGCCCGGTGGCGCGCGGCGTGGGTGCCGTAGCCGCGGGCCAGCAGTCCGCCGTCGTCGACCACCAGGACCCGGCGCCCCGCCCGGTGGGCGGCGTCGATGAACGCGTCGACCGTCTCCCCAACGGCCGCGAGCTCGGGGGTGTGGGCGGCCGGGTTGTTGACGTGGGCGTTGTCGAGGAGGGTGGAGGTGTAGCCGCGGGCGGTGAAGGTGGCGTGGACGCGGTCACGGCCAAGCGTGCGGTCGCCCTTGTCCAGGGTGAGTATCCACCGCGCGGGAATCCCGGCGCGTTCCATCGCGGTCACGAAGCCGACGCTGTGCTTCAGGTAGTGGTCGCGGAAGATCATCGCCCAGCCGGTGAGCGGCGGGGCGGGGGTGCTGTAGTGGTTGAGGAGCGGCATCCCGGTCCGGATGCCGTTGAGTTCGGCGGGGGTATATGGCAGGGCGTGGTGGTCGGTGAGGTGCCGGTGCAGCGCCTCGGCCGGTAACCGGCCTTCCGGGCGGGGCTCGATCAGGACCTCCGTCCCGGCGCCGCTCTGCGGGGACTGCCTGATGGTGAACGGTTCGGCGGGCGCGGCTGGTTTCCACCGGACGTCCGCCATCGGCTCGCCCGCCTCCGTCCGCAGCCACAGGGTGCGAGGACCCGCCAGGTCGGCGGTGAACCCGTGGGCGTGGGCGAACACCGTCACCGCATCCCGGATCTCCTCGCAGGGCAGGGGAACACGGACCGTGGTCCACCGGTCGTCGGGCTGCTCGTTCGTGGTCGCCGTACTGGTCACACTCATCGGAACGCTCCGGACGAAGAGGAAAGATGAGGAGGAAGTGCTCGGCGCCTGCGGGGCGGGCGCCCCGCGGCTACTGGGGCCCGGCCGCTTCGGCGAGGGCCTGTTCGACGTCAGGCAGCTGGTCCAGGAGGCGGGTCGCGGCCTCGTGCCGCAGAAGCCAGAACGCGTCGAGGTCGTCCTGGAGCAGACCGGGCTTGAGGTAGTGGTCCTTCACCCCGTACAGGCTCGTCGTGAGCTGGATCAGCGCGATGCGGGCGCAGCCGGTGGTGTCGGCAGCCGTGTGGTGGGGGTTGGCACGCCGGTAGGCGTCGACAAGGCGGACGCCTGCGCCGATCCAGTCGGGGTCGTGGACAACGGTGCGTGGGTCGAAGGCGATCCGTCCCAGCTCGTACGCGATGAGTTCGGGTGCGGGCGGGAGGAAGTCGAGAACACCCGTCAGGGTGTCACCGTCGAAATGGAGGTTGACGGCCGAGTAGTCGCCGTGGAGAACCTGAGTCGTCATCCCGTCGGGCAGTCCCGCGATCAGCCCGGGCAGGTGTCCGAGTGCGGCGCGGCGCTCGGTCAACGTGCGGACCGCCTCGGTGTCGAAGCTGTCCGGGGTGGGGCGGTCGGCGATGGAGTCGAGGAGCTGATCGACGGTCGCCGTGGCCTTGGCCGCCGGGTCGGTGGTGCGCCACTTGGCCAGCCGCCGCGATTCGCCCCCTGCTGCGGCGGGATGATCGGCGAAGGCCGTGTGGAGGAGGCCGAGCGTGCGGCCGGCGGCCTCCTGCTGCCCCGGGGTCAGCCCGTCTTCGACGGTGCGGCCGGGCATCCACTCCCAGACCGATACGGCGAGCTGGTCGGTGGTGGCGATGGTGCCGCCGGTCCGGGTGGGGCGCGGAACGGCGACGGGGACGCCGTGCTCACCGGCGAGACGGCTCTGGCCGATCGCCTCGCGCTCCGCTGCGAGGTCTGTCCCGGGCAAGTAGTGCTTCACGAACAGCACCCCACCGGCATCGTCGGCACGGTAGTTGATGGTGTTCTGCCCGGCAGGAAGACGGGTGAGGCGGACACCGTCCAGGTCGTAGGCGGTCTCCAGCAGCGCGCCGAGTTCTGTGGCCGGGTCCGGAGCGGCAGTGTGAGCGGTCGGGGTGGGCACGGGCTGGCTCCTCAAGGCGTGTGGATGGGGGACGAACACCCTAGGCCCGCGGGCGGGGTGGTGGTGACGAGGTTCGTCCACCAGGTGACGGCCTTGCGGTATCGGGCCAGGCACGCGGCCGGGGTGCGGGGGTGGCCGGTCCACTCGAAAGCGGTCTCCACCATCTGCCCGGCCCGGATCCGCGCGAGGACGCGGGCGGCCACGGACCGCGAGCCGGGGCTGGTCAATCCGGTGCCGGGGTCGGACAGGTGCAGCACCCGCACCGCGCCAAACACCCGTGCGAGCACGGCATCCTCCTGGGCGTCCGGGAGGGCGGGGGCGAGCTGAGCGGTGTCTGCCAGCAGACCGAGCCCGCCTTCGAGCAGCGGCCGGAGCTCTGTGTGCGGGGTGGGGGTGAGCCAGGCGGGGTGGTGGAGTTCGGCGAGCAGCGGCACGGCGACCGCGGGCAGCATTTGGTCCGCCCAGGCGCCGGGTGTGTCCGGTGGGTGGGCGGCGAGGAGCCGCACCCAGTCGGCGCCGAGCCGGACGGCGGCGTCCGCCAGGCGCTCCAGCTCTGCGCGGGACGAGTTGCGTACGGCGGGGTCGGGGTGGAGGAGGTCGGCGAGGTCGAGGTCCGCGGTCACCCCCGTGATCGGCACCGTCTCTGCCGCGGCCCGCGCCCAAGCGTCCAGCTCCGGGCCGGGCCGGCGGGTGAGGTCGTATCCGCGCGGGCCGCCGCGCAGGTGCACGAACCCGATCCCCGCCCGGTGGGCGACGTTCAGGAGGCCCGGTACGTCCAGGCCGCGAATGCCGATGCTGTAGAGCCCGACCGGCGGCACCATCGTCATCGGGTCGTCCAGTCGAAGACGATGACCGGATCAGCGGGCCGGGACGGGGAGTTCAGCAGGGCGTAGACCCCGGGGGCCTTGTCGCCGGGTACGATCCGGCACCAGGCGGCCAGCAGACCCGGGTCCACCACCTGCGTGATCCACTCTACGCACTCCGTGAACGCCTCCCCGTACACGCCCGGCGGGGCCGGGGCGAGCTCGTGCATCCCGACGACCACGATGCCGTTGCGGTGCGCCTCCCGTACGGGCAGGACCGTCTCAGGGCCGGGGGTGCCGAGCAGGCCGAGGACCCCGCCGGGCGCGGTCAGCTCCAGTGCCTGCCCGGGCTCCCCGGTCGCATCGACCACCAGCCCCGCAGGGCGCGCCGCGTCCGGTGCGGTGAGGGTGACGTAGGGGGCGCGGCCGATCGGCGGATGGCGGCGGCCGGTGACCACGGTGACGCGGTCGGCGCCGCGGCGGTGGAGCTCCAGGACGCAGCCGAGCGCGACGGCCCCTGACCCGACCACCACCGGCCGGTCGAAGTCCGCGGCAGCTGGGAGGCGGTCGAGGGCGAGGCGGGCGATGTGCTGGAACCGCGCGACGGCGAGCGCGGTGACCGGCACGGTGCCGGGGGCGGTGAGCGTGCCGGGGGCGGCCGGGTCGAAGGCGGCGCCGTGCGGGGCCGGGGCCAGCACCCACCTGCCCGGTCCGTCACCGGCTCCCAGGGTGCGGCCGATCGCCATGTAGCCGGCGTCCCGGCCGGGCCCTGCGAGGTGACGGCGCTCCGTCCCCGGACTCAGTACGCTGAACAGGCCCTGTACCCATCCGTCCGGGAGCCGTTTCGCCGGTGGTGGGCGGAGGAGGGCGTGGCCGTGGGCGAGGTGGACCCGGGCACCGTGGTATCGGGGCCGGGCGGGCGGTTCGGGTGTTATCACGACGGGCCTCCGACAGGGGCGTGGGTGAGGTGTTCGATCTGGTCGGCCAGTTGGCGGGGCGTGCCGCGGGCGGTGTGGAGCGGGGCCCGGTCGGCGAGCGCGCGGACCAGGAGGAGACGGCGGTTGGCGAGCGGTTCCGTTTCGAGGGTTCGCAGGACGAGGTCGCCGTGGTCGAGGACCCGGTCGAGGAGGTGGGAGCTGGCCCGCCACCACACGGACACCGCGGTGTGGGCGTCCAGGAGCTCCGGGGCGGCGCGGGCCCGGGGGTCGCCGTCGACGTCTACCGCCACGGCGGCGGTGAGCGGCACCGGCCCGCCGGGGGCCCGGCCCCGGAGGCCGGGGTGGCCGGCCAGGTCGACCCGGTCCCCGGGGCTGGCGGGCAAGGGAAGGTGGGGAAACCAGCGGCGCAGGGCGCCGGGGCGGACGCTGAACGCGCTCGTCCCGCCCACCACCTCGTATCCGGTGCTGCCGGGGCGTGGGGTGTCGAGGAGGGTCACGTCCCCGGCGAGGACCCGCCAGCCGTGCCCGGCGAGGGCGAGCGCCGTCATGGTCTTGCCCGCCCCGTGCCCGCCGAGCAGCAGCACCGCCGCCCCGGCCCGCTCGACGGCCACAGCGTGCAGGGCCAGAGTGCCGCCGGCCAGATGGAGAAGGTGCAGATGGGCGTTGACCAGCCGCCGCCTATCCCCCACTCCAGCGCCTTTGGGCAGCCGCGCCACGGCACCGGCACGGTCCGGGCAGGGTTGTGGTGAGGCGGTGACGCCGGGAAGGTGCGGAAGGTCCGCCTCCCACGTGCTGGCGGACATCGGTCGGGTGCGCACCGTCAGCGGGCGCCCGGCGCTCACCAGCTCCCACACCCCGGCCCGGCCCGAAGGCGTCTCGACGGACGGGTGGTCGCAGTTCATCGGTGGCCGCCGACCGACGGAACGAACGGGGCCAGGGCGTCCCAGATGGCAGCCGTCGGCAGCGCGCGGGCAGGCACCGCCAGCCGGACCACCGGCAGCCCACCCCGGGTCAAGCAGGCCCCCGGCGGCGTGGTGGTGTGGTCCGTGAGACGCGGGCCGCCCATCAGCCCGAGCACGTCGCTCACATACACCCGTTGGCGGTCCACCGCAGCGGCCCGGCGGAGCGTGCCGGTCACCGTCTCCGGTCCGGCCGGGGCGGCGGTCACCGGCCCATCACCGCCGGGGTCCTCGACGACGATCAGCGCGCCGGGCGGAGTAGGCCCCGCGGTGCGGACGCCGAGGGCACGGCGGTGCCCGGCTGGGGTGAACAGCACCCGGTCCCTGAACCATCCGTCCATCGGACGCTGCTCGCGCCGCCCGGCGGCCGGGTCGACGCCGTCCAGGGCGGCCGGGAGGGCGATCCGGGTCGGCCAGCCGATCACCGGCCGCCCGGGGCGGACGAGGACGAGGTCGTCGGCGAGGAACCGGGCCCCGAGCTCGCGCACCGCCCGGTGCGCCAGCGTCGACTTCCCCCCGCCGCTCCCGGCCAGGAACAGCAGTGCGCGACCGCCGAGTTCAACGGCGGAAGCATGCAGCATCCGCCATCCCCGGGCGAGGAGCCGGGAGGCGAAGAACACCCGGCCGAGCCAGTCCGCCCACCGCACCCCCACCCGGTCCCCCGGGGCAACCAGCAGCCGGGTGGACCGCGCACGGCCGTCGACCTCGATCCGCGCCCAAGGGGCGTCCGGCCGGTAGCGGGCCGCCAGCCGCAGCACCCCGCCCGCAGTGTCCCGGACCGCGAGACAGCGCCCGTACGGCAGGTGCACGACGAGGTCCCCGGCGTCGTCGTACCGGGCCGCGGCCGGGTCCGGGTGGATGTGCAGTGTCCAGTCCGGTTCTCCCGCTGCGGGGTTCTCGCTGGTGCACGGCGGCGTCAGCATCGCCTCCACCGCCCCGGCCGCACCGGGCACGCCGGAGCGCACGAACAGCCGGTGCCCTTCCAGGGCCAGCGCCCCGGTCTCCAGGGCCGGTACAGCGCCCGGTCCGGACACGGTCATCCCCTCCTCTTCCCTGGTGTCGTGGTCTCGTCGCCCGGGACACTCCTCCCGGGTGGGGCAGGGGGCGGTGGCCCGGTCTGTCCTGCCGGGCCGTCCGACGCCCCGCCCGACTCCATCGCCGGAGGTGGCCGGAACCAGCGGCATACCGGTCCCGCCGCCAGTGGTACGGCGGCGGGACGGCCCGGGTTGCTCGTCAGCCGCCCGGCGGGGGCGGGGTGGGCACCGGACCGGGAGGCGGGGGCGGAGGCGAAGGCGGTTGGGGCACCACAGGTTTCTCCTTCCAGAGCAAGCGGACCCGTTCCGGGGCTTGGCCCCGGGAGGGTTGGCCGAACACCGCCACAGTGCGCTCCCGGTACGGCGCGAACCCAGAGGAAGGCCCTATAGGACCGCGCCCTGCACGCTCCCTCTGCGCCCCTGACAACCCGTCCGGCCCCGCCTACGCTCGATCGCGTCCCTGTCCGACACCCCTGGTTCCGGGAGAGGACTCGTGCACCCCGACTTCACCGTCCCGCACGAGCTGTGGGACCGCCCCGCCATGCGCCGCGCGCTCGCCGACCGCGACATCGCCACCGTCTTCCGCCTCGTCCGCCGGCACACCGGCGCGAGCCAGACCCGCCTCGGCGCCGTGACCGGCCTCGCCCAGTCCGACGTCAGCGCGATCGAACGCGGCGTCCGGACGGTGACCAGCGCCGATGTCCTCGACCGCATCAACGCAGGGCTCCACATCCCGAACGGCCTCACCACACCGGCCGCACCGGCAACAGACATCCGGCCGGGTGGAACCGTGCGCTTCGCCCCCACCAGGCCCACCAGCGGCACTAGGGTGGGCCCGGCACCAGGCCCGGCCGACGCGGAGGACCCTGTTGAAACGACGCGACCTCGTCAACGGAGCCCTCGGCATCAGCGCCGCGCTCCTCACCACCACACCCGCCCACGCCGCCCCCACAGGCACGCCCACCGCGGCCCTCGAACGCGCCCTCGTCGAACCCTTGGCGGCTCATCCGGCCGCGCACGCCGACCTGGCCCGCGGCCTCGCCGGGGCTCGTGCCGCGTTCAGCGCCACCCGCTACCAGGCCCTCGGCCGGGCGCTGCCGCACCTGATCGCCACGGCCGAGGCCACCCGCGACCGAACCCGCCCCGGGCACGCCCGCGACCAGGCCCACGCCCTCGTCGCCCGCTCCTACGTCCTCGCCGCCGAACTCGCCGTCAAGGACGCCTCCGAGATCGCCTGGGTGACCGCAGACCGCGCCCTCGCGGCCGCCCGCGCCAGCGGCGACCCCCAGGTCATCTCGGAGGCCGCACGGATGGTCGCCATCGCCATGCGCCGCGCCGGCAGGGGCGAGGAAGCCATCGGATTCCTCACCCGCACCGCACTCACCTTCGACCACCACAGCGACCCGCCCCCGGCCGCACTCGCCGCCAAGACCTGCCTGCTGCTCACCGCCGGATACACCGCCGCCTGCGGCGGGCACCGCACCACCGCCCTCGACCTCGTCGCCGAAGCCGACGAGACCGCCCACCGCATCCCCCACGACCAGCCCCACCACGGCCTGTTCACCATCACCGCAAGCCCCGCCCAGGTCGACCTCTACCGCATCGGCATCCACACCCAGCTCGGCACGCCCGACGAGGCGATCACCCACGCCCGCCGCGTCATCCCCGGCCGGCTCCCCACCGCCGAACGCAAGGCCCGCTTCCACACCGACAGCGCCCGCATGTGGCACAAAGCCGGCCGCCCCGAACGCGTCTACGCCGACCTCCGCGCCATCGAGCACGTCGCCCCCGAAGAACTCCGGCGCCCCTCCCTGCGCACCCTCACCACCGACCTCCTCTACACCTCCACCCCACAGACGCTGCCCGGCATCCGGGCCTTCGCCGCCCGCCACGGCGCCCTCCTGTGAACCCGTTCCGGTATCCGGACGCGACCACACCCCGTCCGCCCTCCCACCGGGCACGCACCATGACCCAGCACGCCCCCCCGGGGGGCACACACCGGACCGGCAATTGAGCATTCACCGTGGTCGTCCAGTCGCTAGGCTCCAGGCTCTGCGAGCCGGGCACGTCCCGGCCCGGCCCGAGGAGGACATGTGGGATACGTACCCGTCAAAATCGTCACTCCCGAGGAGGAAGCGCGAGAACGGCGCGCGTTCCTCCACGTCGTACTGACGTCAGCCGGAATCGGGCTCCAAGGCGGGGGCACGGTCTTTCTCTCCATGTCCCTCGGTGACGGGCGTTCCGGGAGAGCGGCCCTGGCAGTGTTCTGCATTGTCCTGGGCGCCTGGGGGATGACGTATGTGCGTTCGAGGAGATCCCGGCGCCCGTTCAGAAAGTCGACGTTCGTCGCCAGCGTGCTTCTGGCGATCGTTCTGGGTGCCGCGATCTCCTGACGACGTACCTCCGCGGCCCGCCGGGGTACCCGCCAGCCGCCCACCGCCCGTACACCCCAACGCGGTTACGGTGAAGGCTGGAGTCCCTCGCCTGTGAGGTCAGTGGACTCCCCAGAGGGCGGTCCGGTGGCCGGTCTGAAGGGCGTCCAGACGGTGATCGAGTTCGTCGGCGGCCCCCTGCACGGTGGAGGGTGTCGGCGACGTCGGGTTCGCGGGGCCGAATCTTGCGTCGCCCCCGTCGCTGTGGATAACCGGTGCCCGGGAAGCGACGGCCCGACAGGTGTGGACAGCCCCTCAGGAGTGGTCCCGGTAGTAGGCGGTCAGGGCGGCGCGTCCTCCATCTCCCATCGCGATGCCCACGCGCTGCATCCGGGCGCCTTTGAGGTCGCCGGCGACGTGGACGCGGGGGTGCTGCCGGTCGGGCGGGCAGTAGCCGTCCGGGCCGCGGTTCAGACCGGCCAGGGCGGCGGGGCTGCTGCCGAGGTTGGTCACCACCGCCCCCGCCGTCCGCCGGTACCCGCCCGGGGACGGGCCGTCGGCGGTGACCCGGACCTGTCCCTGGACGAGCGGTTCGACCAGGGCCCGGGTGACGGGAACGAGACGGACACGCGGGTCGTGGTGGACCTCGGCGGTCTTGTAGGTGTCGGCAGGGGGATGGAGCACCTCTAGATGGACCGGGGCGTCGGGGTGCGCGCGCAGCCAGGTGCCCAGGGGGCGGTCGGCGCCGAGGACGATGGTGGTGGGGTCGGTGAGGTCGTCGGGGGTCGTGCGCCACAGCGGGGGGAGCGCTAGGGGCTGGGGGGTGGTGATCCAGGGGACGTCGGTGGTGGTGAGGGCGGTGACGCCGGTGGCGACGATGATGTCGCGGGCGGTGAGGGTGCGGCCGTCGTAGAGGGTGAGTTCGGCGTGGTCGTCGTGGCCGGTGACGCGGTGGGCCCGGGCGGTGAGGAGGGTGAGGCGTCCGTTCTGCTGGTGGCGGGTGATGTCCCGTTCGAGTGCGGCGGCGAGGTCGGGGCCATTGGTCCAGGCTCCGGGGACGTTGTTCAGGGCGCCGATCGCGGTGAGCTTGGAGCCGATGGCGGTGGCTTCGACGAGGAGGGTGCTCAGGTGGAGCCCGGCGGCCATGACCGCGGCGGCGACGCCGGCCGGGCCCGCTCCGACCACGATCAGGTCCGTGTCGGGACGGGTGGTCACGCACACGCTCCAGGGCCGGGACCGGGGTGGGTGAGAAGTTCGCCGAGTCGGCCGGTGGTGAGGAGCTGGCGGGGGCCGAGGTTGCGGCGGGCGAGGAGGAGCGCGGCTTCGTGGTGGTCGGGGCCGCCGCCGGAGGCGCAGGCGTCGGTGACGATCCAGGGAACGAATCCGCCGTGGTGGTAGGCGGTGGTGGCGGTGTCGTAGACGCAGGCATCGGTATCCATCCCGGCGAGTATCAGATCGCGCCACCCGTGCAGCCGGGCGAGACAAGCGAACTCCGGGGTGATGGCGCTGGAGCCGGTCTTGTCGACAATGTGCGCGCTCCTGGTCCAGGGGGCGAGTTCGTCGATGAGCTGCTGCTCGGCCGGGGTGCGCATGCGGGTCCAGCCGGTGATCCTCTCGTACGGGGAGGCGGGCGGGTTGCGGAACCGGGTCAGGACCAGCGGCCGGCCCGCGCCGGTCCAGCGCCGGGCAAGCTCCACCAGCGCGAGCACCACCGGCCGGGTGTGGGGGTTGATGAAGCCCCGCTGGGCGTCCACGATCACCAGTACGGCTCGGTCAAGGTCCATCCGCTGTCCTCCGCTTCGTCACGGCCGGGGTTGTGGGGTGTCCACGGAAGGCCGGGGCGGTGCGTGGAGCTACCGCAGGGGGCGCCGGGGGCGGTGCGGGGGCCCGGCTGGAGGGGTCAGCCTACGGGTGTCCAGCCCCAGGGGCGGGGTCCCCGTTCTCCGCGGAGGCAGGCGAGGCGGTGGTGTGCTTCGGGGAGGGCGTCCGGGTTCTGGGCGGCGGTCTGGAAGGCGAAGGTGACCAGGCGCATTTCCCGGATGGCCTGGAGGAGGGGGTAGTGGTTCCAGGTGCGGACGTCGGTTCCGTAGGCGGTGGTGAAGCGGTGGTAGGCGTTTGGGGTGAGGGTGCCGAGGGTGTCGGCCGAGACGGCGGTGGAGGTCAGGTCCCACTGGAGCGGGCCGGGTGTGGTGCGTTCGAAGTCGAGGAGGACGACGGAGCCGCCGGGGGGTGTCAGCGCGGTGTGCCGCCCTGGGGGTTGACCCGTGTGGGTGGCCGGCTCGGATGCAGTTGCTCACCGAACCGCGGAATTGCTCATCCACTGCTGACGAACCGCCCTCATTGCTAACGAAGTCGCGGATCCTGGATGAGCTGTAGGTTTCACCTTCTCGTGCGCACTGACTCCGGCGGAAATACCGGATTCCGCGTGAAACGAGCACGGCGGGTGTCGGTCCTCCCTGCGCAATAGGAGCCCTGCTGGGCAGGCTGCCCATCACAGTCAGTGACGGTGTCCTGTGGGCCGTCGCCTGCCTACTTGTCCTCTGTGGCCCCACCCGCGGGCTCGTCTTCCCGGGGATCACCACGGTGCCGCCGTCCGTCCCCTCCGGCCGGCTCGCCGGTCTTCTCGGTCACGCGCGCACCGCGTTCGACCGCTTCGTCATTGTTCTGGTTTGC
The DNA here is from genome assembly GCF_005519465.1 of Streptomyces clavuligerus. Classification (NCBI taxonomy): domain Bacteria; kingdom Bacillati; phylum Actinomycetota; class Actinomycetes; order Kitasatosporales; family Streptomycetaceae; genus Streptomyces; species Streptomyces clavuligerus. The sequence goes on from NZ_CP027859.1 coordinate 380,253, forward strand.
GTCCACGCGCTGAACGGCACCGATGTCCGCCGTCTGCTCCTGGCCGATCTCGACCTGCCGAGAGAGCGGATTCTGGTGCGTCGTCCCAGCCTGCGGCACACCGTCTACCTTGATGACGTGAGCTACCGGTTCGCTTCCGAGTGGACTCGTGAGCGGCACCGCCGCTGGCCCGTGCCGGGCAGACGGCTCGCTCAGACCGTATCCTCCATGAGACCTTCGAGACAACGGCGCCCCTGCGTCTGATCCGCCTCTTCGGGATCAGCGCCACCACCGCAATGCGCTACATCGCCTCAGTGCGTCCCGAGCGCACCGCGCACCTTCCGCGCGGATAACCAGACAGCCCTGTCCCGAAATGCCTCGTCCGTGCCCCAGAGCGCGGAGCCGGCGCTCGCCATCCAGCGCCACGCGCCGTCGGCGCGGGGCCCGGGTCGGTCAGCGCGGCCCGACGGAGACGTTGAGGGTGAAGATCTCCCGCACCGACGCGCCGTAGGTGATCACCGAGGTCCGGCGCCGACGACACCAGGCCGGTGTGAGTGCGACAGCGGCGGCCCGCTCGTCCACGACGGCCGCCCGTCCGCCGTCGTCAGCCGGGGCTCCACCACCTGCAACCCCGCCTGGCCCTCCGTGACACCGGCACCGCCGCCTACCGGACATGGATCATCACCCGCACCGGCATCTGACCCCTGCGCCGCGTAACAGCCACGGTTGCGGAGCGGTCGGCCGCTTGGGAGGCCCTGGCCGTGAGCGACCCGCGGCAGCCCTCAGACCGGGGCGGTGACCGGTTCGCCCTGCGCACCACGCGGACCGGGCACCGAGGCCGCGGCGGTGAGGTCGAGATGGGGGTTCCTCTCCGGCTCGAACCGGCCGTAGGGGTTCGCTGGGCGGTTACTCTTTCCAGCTCCCCGATCTGATCTGCCCGGCGGGCTGCGGGCTCTGCGCGACCAGCACGCCACCGACGACGGATAGTCCCCGAGGTGGCCGGGGACAGGGTGATTGACGAGGTCGTCGAGGACGACGGGCGTGAAGGCGGCCTGGTTCGCCGTTTATCCGCCATTGATGCTTTGTTCGATATACGGGCGTGCGGGTGGTGTGCTCAAATCTCTTCCGCTTGTCCACAGTTCCCGCATGCCGTTCCTCGCCTGGGGCGGTTGCGTCGTCATGCATACGTGCGCCGGCCTGTTCCGAATCACCGGGAGCGGGGCGGCCCTACGGTGAACGGGATGGCTGATGACTGCCTCTGATCAGGGTTTATTGAAGTCGTACAGTGACCGGTCCTACACCTTTACGACGATGGTGCGGCATCAGGGGACGGTGCTGGCGTTCGCGCTGGATGATGCGCGGCGGATCGTCTACACGGTGCTGGATCTGTCGTCGTACGACGAGAAGCGGGGTGAGCTGGACGCGGCGTACTGGTCGGAGAATCCGGCCGAGCTGCCGTTCCCGTCGGAGATCGTCCAGGTCGGGTTCGCGGTGGTGGGCGCGACGGCGATGCCGGTGGTGAAGAAGGGTAGCCGCGCGGAGGCGGACGGGGGTGAGGAGCTGGCGGAGGAGGAGAGGGACCGGTTCCTGTCGTCGACGGCGCGGCTGACGGCGGGTGATGTGCCGTTCCAGGTGGTCTCGGACGGCACGCATGTGGTGGTGCTGCGGCAGTCGGTCGGTTCCGGCCATGCGGACGCGGTGTTCGCGCTGACCGGCGGGGGCTGCTCGGGTGACGGGACGCGTGCTGACGTTCAGAGGGATGCGGCCGGTGAGAGGGTGCCGGTGGTGTCCGACTCGCTGCTGTGTGACCGGTTCCTGTTGGTCGCCGGGCGGTTGAAGCCGGTGAACGAGGTGCGGTTCAAGCGGAGCCGGCACAAGAGCGAGCCGGAGTCGGCGAAGGACAGCCTGGGTGCGGCGGACATGGACGGCCGGCCGTTCTTCGAGCCGACGCAGGAGCTGGTGTTCGTCCGGAACCTCACGCGGGGGCGGTTCGCGGCGGTGCTGACGCCGACTGCGGTGCAGGGGCAGCGGCGGTGGCAGTTCTTCGCCCACAACTCGGTGACGGGCAGGATCGACTCGTTCAATGTGGAGCAGGCTGGGGACGGTCTGTTCAACACGCAGGGGACCCGTTACTGGACGAGTCCGGACGAGAAGTACCGGTCCTCGGTGTTCGAGCGGGAGCCGGGGACGTGTCCGTTCACCGGGCTGGCGCTGGTGCCCGTCGCGTCGGAGACGCTGTACGCGGAGACGGCGCTCAAGTTCAACGGCACCGATGCGTATGTCGCGGTCGCGGCGGGGCCGGGGTTCGGTGGCGGGGCGTATGCGGTGGAGGCGTGGATCAGCCCCGGCGCGGCGGGCGGGCCGGTGGTGGCCCGCGGGTCGGGGTCGGGCGTGTTCCGGCTGCGGGTGACCGGCGCCGGCGCGGTGGTGGTGGACCACGGTACGCAGTCGCTGACCGCCACGCAGTCGCTGGGGGCCGGGGAGTTCGCGCATGTGGCGGTCTCTTATGACGGGTCGGTGGCCACGGTGTATGTGAACGGCGCCTACAGCGCCAGTGGCGAGCTGCCGCTCGTGGCCGGGGCCGGGGAGCTGCGGATCGGTGCCGACCGGGATGGGGCGTTCTTCGCCGGGGTGGTCGACGAGGTGCGTGTCTGGGACCGGGCCAGGGCACAGGTGGAGATCGGCGACGAGCGGGCGCACCGGCTGATCGGGAACGAGCCGGGTCTGGCCGCCTACTACCGGCTGGACGAGGGCAGCGGGACGCGGGTGTACGACCAGACCGATACGGCGGCGCACGGTACTGTCGCCGGTGGGGCGCGGTGGGTGACGTCCCTGGCACCGGTGGGTGACCACCCGGGGGTGCGGCGGGACAGCTTCACGCTGGAGGGGCGGGAGGTGGTCTCGGGTTTGTCGGCGTCGCTCTATTACCAGCAGGAGGACGCGGTCTCCGGGTACGGGGAGGCGGCCAAGCCGGCGAAGCGGCAGGCCCGGGTGCTGCTGGCCTGCGCCACCCGGCCCAGCGGAGACAGCGCCTCACCGGCGCATGTCGCGACGGTCGACTTCGGGGTGGGGGTGGACGGGCGGCTCGCGGACCTCCCGGATGTGGTGGTCCTGTCCGAGGTGGGCCGCCCTGTGGAGGAGACCGCCGACCAGGTGACCGCGCAGGAGCGCAAGGTCGAGCAGCTCGTTCTGGAAGAGAAGGCGGTCAAGGACGAGATCACCGCGCTCGGGGTCGAGAAGGCGGGCCTTGAGGCCGAGATCGCGCAGGCGCAGAGCGACCCGTCCGCGGCCAACGATCCGACCAAGTGGGCCGCCTGGCTGGCTGACGACTACCTCAGAAACTTCTTCTACACCACCACGTACCGGTCTCCCTACCCGTCGCGGCTCGTTCGGCTGGACACACCCGACCGGTGGCACGTCATGCGGGTTGCGGGGGTGGCGGGCCGGTACGGGAATCCGGCGGTGGCGCTGGTCAACCTCGACGACGGCAGCAAGGTCCTGGACGCGGTCGCCGAGCCTTCCCGCGGCGAGTTGTTTCCCGCCCTGCGGGCGTACACGCTGACGGACCCCCTGCCGACGTCCGCCGTCTGGTACGTGAAGGGCGACATGCGGACCAGCATGAAGCTGCAGAGTGCGGTCAACGACTACTGGATGGCGACGATCACGGTATTGGCCGGGGAGTCGAACGCCTTCGCGCGGCGGCTGGTGAAGGTCGGGATGGCTCCCGACCCCTTCATTCAGGTCAAGCAGGCCCGGGTGGCCGCCGTCACTGTCCTGGTCGAGCAGCGGACGCGGGATCTGGCGGCCAAGCGGGCGCAGTTGGTGGCTGAGCGGGCGGAGCTGGCGCGGCTGAGCGGGGTGCTGCTGGGTGCGGCCGATCTGGTGCTGCCGGTGCCGCATGTGTCCCTGAACGCGAGCGGGCTGAGCTGTGCGGGGGCGGTGCTGAAGTTCGCGTGGACCTCGGAGACGCCGTTCGTGGTGGACAGCGCGGCCGACCGTGTGGCGTTGTACTTCCGGGGGGCGAACGGGCAGTTGTTCGCGGCGTATCTGGACACCACGGCGGTGCGGGGGGTCCAGCAGCTGGCGGCCGGGGGTGTGACGGCGCTGTTCACGGCCCGCGACCCCGGGGTGGACCTGGGCTCCGGCACGCGGATCACCGTCTCGGACTCCTCCGTGGCGGGCGCGGGCGGTGACCGGGCCGCGAGGCTGTGCGATCTGACGATCACCCGTGGCGGGGAGACGGAGACGTTCACCGGGCTCCCGCGGCGGGCCCGCGACCTGGCGGCGGTCGTCAACGGTGTCCCGGACCAGCCCGTGCAGGTCGGGACGGTCGCCAGCGTCACCGACGACCAGGTTCAGCTGACGGCGGCCTCGGCGGTGGCGATCCCCGCCTACAGCTATCTGTGGATCGGGACGGCGTCGCATCTGGTGACGCGCGCCGCCGTGGCGGGGGCGACCGCCTTGCGGGTGACCCCGGCGCCGTCGGCGGGTCTGACGCCCGGTACGAAGGTGACGCTGGTGCGCTACGACTCCGCGGGCGCCAGCGTGTCCCGGCCGGGCGCGTCGCTGGTCAGGGGTTCGCGGTGGATCACGGTCAGCGCCGACAAGGCGGAGGAGCCGGTGCCGAACGGGACCGCGACGGTGCGGGTCACCGGGCACGGCAGTCAGTGGCGCGGGGACGCCCCGGGTCGGGCGTTCCAGTTCGACGGCACCGCCCAGCGGCTGTCCCTGCCCGCCGGCCGGCTCGGTGAGGTGAGCGTCCCGGCCGGCGACCTCACTGCGGAGGCGTGGGTCAAACCACTCCTCGTCCCCTCCTCTCGGTCACGGATCGTGCAGGTCAGGAGCGGGGACACGAAGGCGGCGCTGGCGCTGGCCGCCTCGGACGCCCTGAGTGGCGGCATGCTGCTGGACGGCACGGACGACGCCATGAAGATCGACAACGCTGATCCGAGCGGCGGGGACCTCACCATCGAGTTCTGGTTCAAACGCGGCACCCCCCGAACCCAGCAGGAGACCGTCGTCTCCTGCGCGACCAGCGGACTCTCGGTGGGATTCACCGCGGACGGGAAGTTCCGCTTCATCCTCGTCGCAGGCACTGGTGCCCAGACTCTGACCACCACGAGCGCGTACACGGACACCGACTGGCACCACTGGGCGGTCACCTTCGACCGCACCAGCAAGATCCAGACCGTCTACCGCGACGGGGTGGAGGTCGCCCGGCGAACCGCCACCGCCGTGCCGGCCGCCGGCTCCTATCTGATCGTGGGGCGTTCGGACTTCGGCACCATGCAGTTCTGCTCCGGACGCCTTGCGGAGCTGCGGACGTGGAGCACCGTGCGTTCGGGCGGCGACATCGGTGCCGACCGCTACCGGCGCATCGGCTCTGCCGAACCCGGGCTGGCCGGATCGTGGGTGTACGAGAAGGACCGGCTGGGCACCGCCTTCGCGTCCGGGCAGCTCCTGTTCGCCGACCGCGGTCCGCACACCCGTCACGGCGGAGTATGGGGGGACCCGGCGACCGCGGACTCGCCGCTGGCCAAGTACAAGGTCGTGGCGGCCGTCGGGGACAAGACCCGGATCAGCCGCGACAGCTACGAGTGCGGGGACTGGGCCCACCTGGCCGCCGTGCACGAGCAGTCGTGGGCGCTGACGTTCGACGGCGCCTCGTGGGCGGAGACCCCGGACGCGGATGCCCTGGACATCACCGGGGACCTCACCATCGAGGTGTTCGCGAAGATCGACGCGATCGGCACCCGCCAGGGCCTCATCTCCAAGGGGCGCCTCGGCGACGGCACCGGCGGCAGCGTCCCCTACCAGCTCTCCGTCCTGGCGAGCGGGAAGCTGGAGTTCGCGTTCGAGGAGCCCGGGCCCACCGTCAAGCGGTACACCTCCACAACCGCCGTCACCGCCGGATTCCGCCGGATCGCTCTCGTCCGCAAGGCCGGACAGACCACCCAGGAGGTCAAGGGCAAGCGGAAGTTCCCCGTCACCAACTCCTCCGGCACCACTACCGAGCAGGAGTTCGACGTGGTGGAGCGGGTCGACGTCGAGGAGTGGCAGGACATCCGCTTCGTCGTCGACGGCACGGAACTCGCCGTCACCTCACCCACCGGATCGGCCCTCCCGCTCGGCCTCACCGTGGACCCAGGCCGCTACACCGGCCCCGGCCCCCGGGGCAACGACGGCCCGCTGGAGATCGGCCGCGTCCGCGAGGGCACCACCGCGTACCCCTTCAAGGGCACGGTCGGGGAGGTACGGATCTGGGGCAAGGCCCGGGAGAACAACCAGCTCGGCACCGCGCTCCAGCCCCGGGACGACGGTCTGATCGCCCGCTGGACCTTCGAGGAGAACGAGGGCAACACCACCGCCGACCTCGCCGGCGGTTACGGCCTCAAGCTCCGCGGCGCCCGCTGGACCGCCGACCCCGACCCCAAGGCCAGCAGTTTCACCCTCCACCGCAACGGCGAGGCCATCCCCACCGACACCCCCACGACCAGCCCGCTGACCGAATGGAGCCAGGAACAGCTCACCCTCGGCGCCCTGAAGACGAGCGCCACCGACTTCGGCGAGTTCTTCCACGGCGCCCTGGAAGAAGTCCGGCTGTGGCGCACCGCCCGGACCCCCGAGCAGCTCCTCGACAGCCTCTTCACCCGTCTCAAGGGCGACAAGCAGGATCTGATCGGCTACTGGCCCTTCGACTCCGCCTCCACCACCCCGACCTCGGAAGCCGTACGGGACCACTCCCTGCGCGGCAACCACCTCGACCTCGGCGACGAGACCAACCGTCCCGCTATCGTGCTCTCCACCGCCCCCGTCTCCACCGACACCGCGGCCGTCCGCTCCGCGCTGGCCGGGGTCCGCACGCGCTTCCACCAGAGCGCCACCGCCGGACCGGCGGCGAGCGAGTACGCCGACCTCCAGTACACCCCCACCGGCGAGGCGACCGGGGTACTCAAACGCGCCTATGCCCACATCACCAACGGGACCTGGCACCTGACCACCGGCTACAAGGTCGGCGATCTGGTCAGCGAATGGGTGAGCCAGGTCCAGTTCGACCCCCAGCTCATCGGTTACATCGAAGGCGCACCCCCCGTCCCGTCCGAGAACCTCACCGGCGGCACCGACCCGGCCGGCTGCGCGAAGGTCACCTTCCAGGAAGCCGACGAGGTCACCTCCGCCCTCTCCTCCAGCAGCGAACGCAGCGTCGACACCAGCTTCAGCGTCACCGCCGCCAACGAGGTCGACCAGGACACCCTCCTCATCCTCGCCCCCCTCGGCTTCGGTGTCGCCAGCCCCCTGTTCGAGGTCGGCCTCCTCGGCAGCCTCGGCGGCAGCCTGGAATTCTCCAACGCCTGGACCAGCGAGACCTCCGTCTCCCAGGGCACCTCCACCCAGCGCGACACCACCGCCACCCTCACCGGTGCCTGGGAGGACGACACCCAGCAGCTCAACGACGCCATCGGCCGCCGCTGGGTCCCCAACAACCACGGCTACGCCCTGGTCCAGTCCGAGACCGCCGATGTCTACGCCCTGCGCCTGGCGCACACCGGGGCGCTGGTCGCGTACCGGATGATGCCCAACCCGGACATCCCCAAGGACTGGAACATCATCAGCTTCCCCATCAACCCCCAGTACACCAAACAGGGCACCCTTGACGGGGCCGTCGGCTTCGACGACCGGGGCAAGGTCCTCGACCCCGCCTACGCGAACGCCACCGGCCGCGGCGACCACAGCTACTTCAAGCCCCGCGAGGCGTACGCGCTCAAGCGCCGCATCCTGCGCGAGCGCCAGCAGCTGGAGAACTACTACCAGAACGTCTCCACCGACACCGGCCGCAGCGACCCCACCGAAGGACGCGCCGAAAAGCTCCTGGAGTCCTTCGTCGGCCCCGTCCCCTCCCCGGACGCCAAGCAGCCCACCGCCACCGCCGACTCCTACGCCAACCGCAACATCGCCAACACCTACGTCTGGACCGCCGACGGCGGCTTCTTCGCCGAAACCACCTCGACCACCGACGTCGTCACCCAGACCACCGGCGGCTCCTACACCCTCACCGGAAAAGTCACCGGCACCCTCGAAGCCGGCTTCGAAGTCGGCGGCGTCGGCATCGGCCTCCAGTTCGAAGCCAGCCTCGGCGGCGGCCTGACCGTCACCCGCAGCCGCACCAAGGAATCCACCCGCACCCACAGCCTCGAAGTCGAGTGCAACCCCACCCGCGACCTGCAGAAATACACCGACGGCAAACCCGACTACAGCGGCAGCAAGCCCGTCCTGGTCCCCGGCAAGGTCGACGCCTACCGCTTCATGACCTTCTACCTAGGCCAGGACACCACCCACTTCGACGACTTCTACAACAAAGTCGCCGACCCCACCTGGCTCGCAGGCAGCAACGACCCCGCCGCCACCGCCCTGAGGCAGGCCCAGCACAGCACCCGCAAACCCCCCTGCTGGCGGATCCTGCACCGCGTCACCTACCTCTCCCGCATCCTCCCCGCCATCCCCACCGCCGACGCACCCCCGCTGGAGAAAGCCCTCCACGACGTCGACGTCACCAGCAACTACGAACTCATCCGCCGCCTCGACCCCTACGTCTCCACCGCCACCACCGACCAGGCCGCCCTCGCCGACGCCACCCGCACCGCCCTCGCCACCCACCTCCCCGAACTCCTGCCCCACGCACCTGAGATCACCCAGTTCCTCGCCGACTACTACGGCATCGCCGACTAGGCAACAACCGGCGTTTCGGGTCCGCCCACGCGGCGGGCCCGAAACGGGAACCGCCGAACCTCCGGTTCGCCAGCCGTTCGCGCCCGCACGGCCCCTCCCCCCTCACAGGCAAGACGTACCGCCCCCGGTCCCTGGCCATCACGGACGGGGAGCGCCGCTTCCACCCCGGCCGTCCCGGTGACACCTCAGATCACGGACCCTGGCCCCAAGACGGCAGCGGGCGTCGGCCAACGGCATGGCCCTGCCGCCGCGCGGCTTCTCCCTTTAGCGCATCAGGAAGGCGGCCGTCCCGGTTTTGCTCCAACCTGTCCCAGCTGGGGCGCTGCCCCGTCACTCTGGCCAGATCCGGACGACCGGCAGGAGCGACCGTGCCCTTCGCGGCCCAGTTCCCGTGGCCGTCTGTCCGGCCATGTCGACAGCGGGCCCATGTCCGTGTGCCCACCGACCCAAGGAGCACCCTCATGGGGAATCCGATGTGCCGTTCCAGGTCCGCACGGGCCCTTTGGGTGGCGACGGCCGCTCTGCTGCTGTCGGCGGCCACGGTGCCGTCGGCGTCCGCGGGCAGCCCGCCGCTGGAGGCCGGCACCTACACCGTCCGCACCGCGCACGCTGGCAAGTGCCTCGGCCCCCAGGGCGACGGCAGTGCCGGCGGGGAGGCGGTCGTGCAGCAGCCCTGCGACGGCCGCCCCTCCCAGAGGGTCACCCTGATCACCGCCGGGGGCGACATCCCGCCGAACAGCTTCTTCGTCCGCACCGCCGCCGGGCTGTGCTGGAACGTCAAGGACGGCCTTCACCACCAGGGCACCCCGATCATCCAGTGGCCCTGCGGACCGTGGTCCAACGAGGTTTTCACCGCCTACGGCGACCGCCACCCCTGGACGGGCCACATGCTGCGGACGCACACCACCCGCCCGAAGTACTGGAACTGCCTCCACATCCGTGACGCCTCCGCCGCCGACGACGCCCCACTGATCCAGCACCCCTGCAACTCCAGCGGAGCGGGCGGACAGAACGACACCCTCCACTTCACCCCCGCCTGACCACCCCCGCCACAACCGGGCAGCCCGCCCCCGAGGCGACGGCCTCCCTGCGGGTCACCATCACCCGATCGGGTGATCTTCACGTCGCGGGGCTGCCTCCCGGCCATCCGCCCCGCCCACACTCATTTCCCAGCCGGGCGCGGCTCGCGAACAACCGCCGCGCCCTCTCACACCGGGGAGCCGATCACGGACATTGCCGAACTCATCAAGATCATTGAGGCTCTGGGGCCGCTCCTCGTCCCGCTGTTCCAGTGACCAGCCCCCGTTTCTCTCGCAGCGCCCCCTGGGGTCGGTTCCCTGCCCGGGACATTCGCCCAGGATTGGTGGCAAGGAGTCTCCGTGAACCCACCCCGTTGTCCCGCCTCACACCGCGAAGTCCGCCGGGTCGCGGCGGTCATGACCGCCGTACTCGCCCTCACCACGATCACAGCCGCAGACCCGGTCCCGGACCGCACCCGGGCCCGGAGTGCGGCCACGGCCGTGGCGCTGACCTACGGCGTCACCGTGCGGCACATCTTCGTCCTCGACCTCGGTACCGGCCCGAGCCGGCCGGCCGCCTCGGCTCACAGCGGGACCGGGCCGTAGAGGACACGCACCATCACAGTGAGAACTCCGGCGCGAGCGGATCCGGGAACGGCCTGTTCGGGACTTGGCCGGTTCGGCACACACGGCCGGGCTCCGGGGCGGTCGCGTCCTGGCCGGAGCGCGACCACCGGCAGAGGGGAAGCCGGCATGGCAGGTACGGGTGGCTGGTTGCGGCGGGTTGTTCCGGTGGTACTGGGGATGGTGCTGGCCGCCGGGTCGGCCGGGAGCGCGGTGGCGGTCCCGGTGCCGCCGCCGGGCGTGCTGGTGGTGGGCGGCACGGACGCCCCCGCGGGCGCCTATCCCTATCAGGTCTCGCTGCAGGTCCAGAGAGACTTCGGCTGGTACCACGTCTGCGGCGGGTCGGTCATCGACGCCCGGTGGGTGCTGACCGCGGCCCACTGCCTGACCGGGACCCCTGCCGGCCGGATACGGGCGTGGGTCGGGGCGAACAACCTCTTCGTCCCCGGCGGCACCACCTACCCGGCGCAGGAGACGATCACCCACGAGAACTACAACCCCCGCGCCGCCGGCAGTCCGAACGACATCGGGCTGCTGAAACTGGCCACGCCCATCGCCTTCACCCCGCTGGTCCAGCCGATCGCCCTCCCCGACCTGCCGGAACTCTCCGGCGGCAGCGCGACCCTCACCGGCTGGGGACGGCTCCACGGCAACGGCCCCACACCGGAAACCCTCCAGCACGCCACGGTCACCGTCCTGCCCGTGGCCACCTGCCGGCTGCGCTGGCCCGGCCACAACCTGCACCCGCTCAACCACCTGTGCACCTTCGACAGGGAAGCGGGCCTGTCCGCGTGCGAGGGCGACAGCGGCGGCCCCCTCGCCCGCGACGGCCGGGTGATCGGCATCGTCAGCTGGGGCGCCACCACCTGCAACGGACAGACCCCCTCCGTCTACACCAACACCGGCGCCTACCGGACCTGGATCACCACCAGGACCGGCATCTGACCGAACCGGCCGTCGTCGCCGAAGTACCGTCCCGAGTGATGCGCCTGGCCATGGACGGAGCGAAACCTCCGCCACGGCACCGACCCGGTGAAATCCGCCAACCGCAGATCCCTGAAGGGGATCTTCCGCACCGAAACGTCGTCGTGCCGGATCGACACCATGGGCTGTTCGAGCTCTCCACGCCGGCGGACTGGACTCTGAACAGGCGTACGTAAGAGCGTAGTTACTATTCGCAGTCATTGCGCACCAGATCGCGAAATTGCGCATCTCGTGCGACCATTGCGCACTCAAACGCGGAACCTACAAGGGTGTCGGTTCCGCGGATTCATGAGCACTGCGTCCTGCGGAAACGTTGGAATCCGCGAGTGATGAGCACTGCTTGTGTCGGCTAGAGATGAGCATTTCCTCGCTCCTGCGCTGGTTTCGCGGTCACGTTGCATGACCCTCCAGGAGAGCGAGGAGTCGTGCGGCTTCGTCGAGGAAGCTGCGGCCCGCCCTGGTGACGGTGAGTGGTCGGGATCGCCTGTCGATGATGGTGAAGCCAGCCGTCCGCTCGATCTGCTTCAGCTGATAGTTGAGAACATTCCATCTGACTCCCAGCGTGCGGGCGGCGGACTGGAGGGTGGCGTGCTCGGATAGCGTGGTGATGTGCTGCAGACGCTGAATGCAGTTCTTTGTCCGGCTCACTGATTGCATGGCGGGCGAAATGGCGACATGAAGCTGCGCGAAGGAGCTGTTGTACTGACCTGCGGAGTGCTTCGGGATCTCCCATTTCTTGACCAGCTTCATGACGGAGCCTTTACGGACGCCCAGCTCGCGGGCAATATCGGGCGAGCTCCTGCCCTTGTGGTGGTACTCGACCTCCAGCCATTCGCGGGAGACGGTCCTTTCGAGGAAGCGGGCCGGTCTGCGTGACCGTTTAGGAATTCCGGCCTCATTGATAGCGAGGCTCACGGTGGTGACGCTGCATCCTGCCATCACCGCAATCTGCCCAAGTGTCCTTCCTTGGGCTTGATAGAGCTGGCGAAGCTGAGCAGGAGCGAGTGGACCAATACGAGGAATTGCTTTGCGTCGAGGACTTGGAGAAGCGCGTCGTTTCCGTGGTCGGCGAGGGGTTGGAGGTGGAGTGGGGATGGAAAGGTCGCGACTTTCGAAGTAGAGCCGCAAGTGCGTCGTGGTGAGCCCCAGCTCCTTCGCTAGTTGCTGTTCGACCGGAGAGTGGGAGGCGAGTTCGGATGCCTGGGCCAGGTTCACCGCTGCCTCGTCGAAGCCGGGCCAGCCCGGGTTTTCTGCCCAGCGAGCGGGTGGCTCCCACCGCAACGGCTCGTCGATGCCGTGTTGCTCCAGGGCAGATTCGGCTTGGAGGTAAAGAAATTCTCTGACCTGAGTGGGCAGATGCTGCCGAAAATGATGAAAGGAGGAGAGCTTTCCTGATTCAATTTCCGGTTCGACTCCCAGCAGGGACAGCAATATCCACCGGAGTCGTTCGGTTACGGCCGGAGAGGGGTCATTCCAGCCTGCTTGGCGGCAGGCGTGCAGCAAAGCAGGCTCGTCCATGCAGATGGAATCGGAGTGGAATACTTTGCGTCGGCGAGCGTAATCAATAGGTGCACCGTTCTCGTCCAGGGCCCAGGCGATCTGGGTAATAGCTGCGGCAAGGGAAGTGAGGGAAGATGGGGAGTAACAGTCGAACGAGCGAATCGCGGCGATCCGTTCGTTTCGGGAGAGCTGCTGACCGAGCAGGGATGCGGCGGGGCCGTAGTCCATTTGACTCCCGGGAAACATGATCAGAGTGCTGACAGCTTTTCGAAACCGGTCGACCGATCTGTAGTTGGCGAGATTGGGACTGAGTAGGCGCATTGTCCACGAGGGCCAGAGCTTGGAAGGGACTGAAGCGGCCCGTCTGTGGACATCCTCGTCTGCCAGCTTCTTCCAGAAGGGCTGGGGAGATGCGGTGCCGTAACGGAGGCGGGGCAGAAGGGTGAGGTCAGCATCGCTATGAGAGAGAGCCAGACCGGCTAGTCGAGGGCTCGTCCGCTGCCAGTTGAAGGCTCGCTGGTTTGGACTGGCGTTCGGGAAGAGGCGGTGGTCCGAGCGCATGATCCAAGCGAGGACCTCCGGTTGTTGTCGCACGTCGGAGCCGGGGAGCGCAAGCCGGGCGATGGCGGTCGCGGTGGCAATGCTGTGGGCGTCGGTAGCGTCCTGCGTGCTGGTCTGAGAGGGAAGCTGCCCGCCAGTCTCCTCGATTACCTGGTTCACGATCGGTGGTGTGGATCCCGGGTCGGCCGCGATGGCGGCGAGAGATCGCCATCCCAAGGCGTAGAGGTCCAGCAGTTTGGGCCGGATGCGGTTGGGGTGGAGGCGGGCTTCGTCGAGCAGACCGGTGACGTGCTGCTGAGAGGCCATCACGAGACCGTGCGCTGGCAGCCCGGGAGCAGTCGCCTCGCCGAGTGGGTATCCGCAGGCGATGCGGAGGCGTCGCCGCCCCTCGGTCTTGTGGTGCCCCCTGGTGCAGAGTGTCGGCTGGGTCGGACCGCCGAGACGGGTTCCGTGCGCGCGGACCGGTTGCTCGCAGCCTGGACACCGCTCCAGCAGCAGACATCGGTGCGACGTACATGCGAATACCCACGGCTGCCGCCAGGCCAGGGGCCACCGGCCCGCGTTGTCACTGAGACAGCGTGGGCAGAAGCGGCTGTGGCTTCCGTAGGCCCGCCAGGTCGACGGCCGGCCCATGCCGTGCTTGTAGGGGTGGAAATTGACGGTGATGCCATCAAACGGCTCCAGCGTCATCTCTGTCAGGGCCTGTTGACTGACACCGGTGACCTGGTGCAGCCGGTGTCGCTGCCGATCGTTGAGACGCAGAACCATCTGAGAAAGGCGGGAGCGCTCAAGTCCAACGAAGTGCAAGAACGTAAACGTGGTCACCCTGAGTCTGCGTGCGTATGCCTCCAACCAGCTGTCAAGGGCTTCACCCTCAACGGGGGCAAGCCAGATCGGGATCCGCTCGTTGGTCCATTGCGTCATGCCGACTTCCTGCGGCGCTGCGACGAGGACGCCGGGTGAGTGGTGAGTAAGCCGGATTTGATGGAGGCTTCGAGTTCCGTGCGAGCCCCCTCCGCGGCAGCATCGTTCTTCACCTGATTCATCAGATCGATGTCAAGACGTTCATGACCAGAGCGGATCGCACGCAGGCAGCCACGGTTGATCAGCGCCATAAGGGAGGCAAAATGTCCGGTGGAGCGGGCGTAGAGGTAGTCGGACAGGTCGTCGGCGAGCATGCCTGGGTGTTTGTCCGCCAGGACAAGGTTCTTCTCGATCGTCTTCAACAGCGTGCGCCACTGCTGTCGTCCACTCTCGTCCTCGACCTGGAAGGGCAGCAGCGTCAGCGGGGTGGTGCGTCGCCCGAATTGAGCGAGCAGAGCCTGGTGGTCAGTGAATCCTTCGCGCAGCAGCCCGCGACTCTGGACGCCCACCCCGACATAGATCAGCGTGACGGGGAAGACGTTGGCCAGGTACTTCAGCTGGTTGGCCATGCGGGTCTGGTTGCTGTGCGAGCCGGCCAGGAAGTGCACATCGTCGATGATGATCGCGATGGTCTTCATGCTCAGCACCGCGTCCACCGCCCGTTCGGCGAGAGTGTCGGCGTTTCCCGAGGTCGGCAGTCCGTAGAAGCGGCAGATCGCCGCGTTCAGCCCGCGGATCTGGGTGTTCCCGGTGAGCGCGATGTAGATCACCGGAACGCGGCGATCCCCTCTGGGCGCGGATTCCCCGCGCAGAGCGATCTGCTTGCGGAACAGGGCGCGGCCGTAGGCCCGCACTGCTGTGCTCTTGCCGAGTCCGGGGTATGCGTCCACCAGGGCGGCGGGCTTGGTCTTGTCCCCGTCCTGCCGGTTCGACTCCACGACCTCCGCCAGATCCTCATGCAGGGCCAGCAACTGGGGAGTATCGATCGGGCCGAGGTTGGCGTGCCATACCTCCCGCCGGTCGTTGTGGACCAGGAGCGGCCCCGGTGACATCTGGGCCAGCTGAGCGCGGGTGTAGTGCTCGGGCCGCTGCCGGTCCGGGCCGTTGACCTCCTGAAGCCAGCCGTCCAAGCGGGTGGGTGAGTACTGCCGGTCATCGCCCTCGAACGGCGCGGGGCCCTCCGCCGTGTTCAACGGGTCTCCCAGACATCGGCGTAATAGTCATCCTCGTCGATGAGGAAGGCGCCCTCCTCGTCCGGCGAGACGGCCTCGCACTCTTCGTCCTCGTCGTCGTCTCCGCCCAGGTCCGCGGTTTCGGCCGCCACCACGTGCAGGTCTGGCGCGGCCTTCCCGCCAGCAGTTTCGTCCGGTGCACTCAGAGCGGCCAGGCGGCGCACGGAAGGAAGCTCGGAGACCTCGCCGCCTTCCGCGGGCTCCTCGCCGACCAGCCGCAGCCGGTCCTGCGACAAGCGGACCGCCATGCGCCGTTCGGTTCTGTCCTCGGTCAGCCCGGCGCCCCAGCGGTCCAGCAACTCGATCAGGGCCCGTTTGGTGTCCGGGAATCGATGTGTCCTGGCGGCGATCCGGCGGGCGTACTTCAGCGCCTCCAGACTGGCCGGCCCGTTGAGGGCTGGGGCATGCTCCCAGTCGAGGGTGTGCCACAGGTGAGGCTGCTGCGGATCCTGGAAGTAGATCTTCCTGATATCGGCACGATCGACGGCGACCGGCCACTTGCCGGCCTGTTCGCCCCGGTGAGGGCTGATCCGATTGCGGTAGTCGTCGAGCCCGGCGCCGTTGTAGCGGAGCCCGTTCACCTCCACCCCGTAGTGGTGGACGGGGCACCACTCCTCTTCCAGGAACTCGAAGGCGAGACCCGGCCTGGACGGAATCCGCAACGGACCCGCTCGTGTCACCCCGTGCTCGAACATCTCCAGCGGGCTCAGCTTCAGCCCCGGGACCTCCGGAACCGTCAACCCCCGGTGGTGCCGCCTGTGGTAGATCAGGGTGATCCACTCACGGATGATCATTTCCAGCTCGTCGAGGAAGAAATACGCCTCCTCCTCCACCTTCTCTCCCCGGCTGTGGACATCCGGTCCCTTGTAGCCGGGCAGAGCGGCCAGCAGCCCCTGGTTCAACGTCTTGAACCACCGCTCCACCGGCTTGTCGGTCGGCGTATGAGGGCGAGCCGGCTGCAAAGAGAGGCCGAGCTTCGCGCTGACGCTCGCGATGTGGTTCGAGACGTAGATTTTGCCGTGGTCGTAGACGATCGTCTCCGCCGCGACCGCGGGCAGCAGCGGCTGGCCGTGCGCGTCCACCAGCTTCTCCGCGTCGAACACCACCGTGGAGGGAACCCCGCAGTACGGAAGCGGCTCACCCGTTCCGCCGGACGGCACTTCCCGGGGACGGATCGTCTCGAACAGGACGCCGGCCACATCGGTCGACTTCGTCGACACCGGTGTCAGCCGAAGCCCCGTGATCACCTTGCTGTAGAGGTCCATGGCGACGGTGAGCTCGCACTGTACCCACCGGCAGGTCACCGGCTCCATCGCGAAGACGTCCAGGCTGTTGGTGTCCAGCACGATGTACTCGCCCGGCCGCGTTGCCCGCAGCCGGCCGAAGACGCCCTGCGGGCGGTTCGCGATGGACCGCTTTCCCTTCGTGCTGCCCTCGAACGCGTTCGTCCCCCGGCTGAGTTCCTTGAGCAGCGCGTATCCCGTGGTCTGCTTCGGAATGCTCACCACGTCGCGGCCGTACTTCTTGACCACGCGTTCTTCGATCTCCATCAGCACCAGGCCGCGGACAGGGCGACTGGACCTCTCCAGACTTCCGATCACTGAACGGGCCATATCCAGCCAGCGCGGATCAGCGCGATCCAGCACGCTGGTTGGCTCGCGCTTGCTCACCAGACCGGCTGGTCCCGACTCCTCGACCAGAGCCACCCACCGCCGTACCGTCGTCACGCTGACGCCGAGTTCCGCGGCCTTCGCCCTGTACCGGTGCATCAAAGGCACTTCCGGCGCGTAATCAGGCCGCGGTTCACCCTCCAGCGCCAGTTCCGAGGAGCCCAGCTGATAGCTGAAACGCACCTCCTGGACATGCCGGAACCGGGTGGTGAGTGCATCGTCCTCCGCACCACTGAGCTCGCTCAGCGATGTCCCGATCGCCGGCTGTGCAGGCGGAGCTTCCACCAGGAACTCGGTGGATGGGTGGGCCATCAACGCCGACAGGTCGACCTGCCGCCAGCTGGGACGGCCGTCGGCCGAGAAATGCTGCAGGAGGATACGGCGGCCCTCGATCTCCGCGATCGTGAACTGCTGACCGTCATAGAGCAACGGAAGCCCCGTCCGAAGCGGCGTGGTCCAGACATTCACGCCGACCTCCTCAGAACCCAGTCACCACTCAGCGGACGGGACAGGTCGGTGGTCAGCCGCCCCGACCACAACAGAGCCAGAACCGGCGGCCGTGCCTCATGGTCAGGCCGTCCGGCCGCTAACCGCCGCTCAGCTTCGGCCAGCCGGTCCCCGTCCTGGACGCTCCGCCAAGCTCGCTCAATGACCGCTGCTGGGACCACGTCCGGACGGCGATAAGCCGCCAGGAAACGGACATTCTCCAGCACCGTGCGATCCACTCCGGACCACACTTCGTACTCCCAGCCATGCCGCTCGATCAACTCTCCAGGCCAGGCCAGGGCCTCCACGATCTTCGGATCGGCGAGCCGGTCCGCTGGTTTGACGTTGACTACCCGCACCGTCCCCGAGGCCATCGCCAGCAAGAAGTCCGGCACGTGCTGACGCACCCGCCCGCCGACGCGAGCAGTCAGACGGCACGGCTGAGCGTAGATACCGCGTACCGCAGGATCCATATCGGCCAGAAGGAGCCGGGCGAGCTCCAACCGACTCTCATAGACCACAGGCCCCGCTGTCGTAGCCGATGCATAGCGCCCCGAGTAATGCGTTTGACCCTGGACGGAACGAAAGCTCCGCCACGGCATCGACCAGGTGAAATCCGCCAACCGCAGGTCGCGGACGGGTACCTCGCGCACCGACGCGTCGTCGTACCTGATCGACGTCATAGCCAAGACATGCTTCCGGCCGGGAGGGGTTGAACCCGTGATTGCCATGCACAGGACCGTAGTCACTCAGAGGAGTCAGTGACCACGGAACCGTGAAATTGCCCATCCATTGCCCATTTCACGGCTCTGCTGTCCATCAGAACGCGGAACCTACATGAGCGTGATGTCAGTTCTCGCGGCCTTCCTGAAGTCGGTGAAGCTCTTGGTAGAGCCCGCCGTCTTCGTTGAGGAGTTGTGTGTAGGTACCGGACTGGATGAGGCGTCCGTGGTCGAGGACGAGGATGCGGTCGGCGGTTCGGGTGCTGGCGAGGCGGTGGGTGATGAAGAGGGCGGTGCGGCCGGCCGCGAGGTCGCGCAGGCGGGTGAGGATCTGGTGTTCGGCGCGGGCGTCAAGGGCGGAGGTGGGTTCGTCGAGGACGATGAGGGGTGCGTCGCGGTGGAAGCCGCGGGCGAGGGCGAGGCGTTGCCACTGGCCTCCGGAGAGGTCGTGGCCGCCCCAGAAGGAGCGGGCGAGGCTGGTGTCGAGGCCGTGGGGGAGTTTGTCGATGACGGTGTCGGCTCCGGCTTGGCGGGCTGCTTCGTGGACGGCCTGGTCGCCGGTGGGGCGGGGCTGGCCGAGGGTGATGTTCTCGCGGGCGGCGAATTGCCAGCGGGTGTAGTCCTGGGGGACGACGCTGGTGGTCTGCCACACATGGTGGGGGTCAAGGTCGGTGAGGGGGATGTCGTCCCAGGTGAGGGTGCCGTGGGTGGGGAGGTAGAGGCCGGCGAGAAGCTTGGCGAGGGTGGTTTTGCCGGAGCCGTTCTCGCCGACGAGGGCGATGACTTCGCCGCGCCGGATGTCGAGGTCGACGCTGTCGACGGCGGGGGTGGTGGCGCCGGGGTAGGTGTAGGTGAGGCTGCGGGCGGTGATCCGCTGGGGCCCGCCGGCGGGGACGGGGGTGGTGCCGCGGCGGATGGTCCAGGTGTCGGCCTGGTCGAGGAAGGTGGTCCAGTCGGTGATGTAGAGGCTGGTGGTGAACAGGTTGGCTGCGGCGCGGACGCTTGCGGTGAGGGCGGCGTTGGCGGTGCGGACGACGAGGGCGGTGGTCGCGGCGGTGGCGACGGTCATCCGTCCGGTGAGGACGAGGTAGGCGGTGCCGCCCCAGAGCGCGGCCATCGCGAGGGTGGCCAGAAGGTCGCCGGTGCCCTGGGTGAGCGTCGCTCGGCGGGCGGCATGGTGCTGTTCGGTCTCCAGACGGCGGGAGACGGTGCGGTACTGGCGGGTGAGAAAGCCGGCCATGGTGCCCGCGCGGATTTCTGCGGCGGTGGCGCTGTCGGTGGCGTACTGGGCGAGGGAGCGGCGCAGGCGGGTGTCGGCGAGGGTGCGGTGGGCGGCGATGTGGTCGATGCGGGCGGCGCGGACGGCTCCCCAGATGCGGGGTGCGGCGGCGAGGAGGAGCAGGGGCAGGAGGAGGGGGTTGAGGGTGGCGGTGATGACAGTGGCGGCGGTGAACTGGGCGCAGGTGAGGGTGAGGTGCTGGGTCTGGGTGATGAGTTCGGGGGTCTTCTCGGCGCCGGTGGTGGCGGCGAAGCGGGTGTCCTCGAAGGCGGGGTCGTGGTAGGCGCCGAGTTCGGCTTGGGTGGCGGTGGTGATGACGGCGAGGTCTGCTTCGCGGTGGACCTGGGGGGCGAGGCGGGCGGCGGTGAGGCGGGCGGCGGCGTCGGCGAGGTAGGCGGTGCCGGCGGTGGCGGTGAGGAGAACGAGGGCGGGGAGCGCTTCGGTGAGACGGGCGGAGGGGGTGCCGGGAGCGAGGAGGGCGGTGAGGAGCGTGTTGGTGCTGTGGAGGGCGGTGGCGGTGAGGAGGGCGTAGGCGAGGGTGCAGGCGGTGAGGGTGAGGACTGCGGGGCGGTCGGCGTGCCAGCTCAGGAGCCAGGCGCGGTGGAGGGTGGCGGGTAGTTGGGCGGCGATGGCGCGGGTGGTGACGGTGGTGGTCTGATCGGTGTGGGCGTCGGTCTGGAAGCGGTACGCGGGTGGTGGGCCGGGAGCGGGAGCAGGGATTTCCGGGGCGGTCGTGTTGGTGGAATCGGTGGTCGGGGTGAGGGTCACGGTCCCCATTGGCAGGGGTGGTGGTGGTGTGTCTCAACCGGCTTTCCCGGGCTGGTGGGTGGGTGGGCTGGTCAGGGCGGTGCCGGGATTGGATGGCGCGTGGAAGGTTCGCGCGTTCGGGTGAATGGCGCAGGATCGTTCACGGCGTTTGTCTCCACCGTGTAGTGGGGGTGGTCGGTGGTGTGGGTTCAGCGGGTGGTGTGGACGGGGGTCCACGGGTGGTCGGTGCCTCCGGCTTCGTCGGCGCCGGCCGGTGTGCCGTCGGCTGCTACGGCCCAGGCGTGGAAGGCGGCCGGGAGGGTGCGGGCGCCGAGCACCAGGTGGCAGCTGCGGCCGGTGAGGGCGGTCGCCAGGACGGTGGCCAGGGCGCGTTCCTTGCAGTCGATCTGTCCAGGCCACCAGGAGGGCTGGCGGGCCGTCACCGCCGCATAGGCGCGGACGACCCGGTCACCGGGCGAGGGCGGGAGGAACCGGGTGGCGCGGGCGAGGGTGATCCGGGCCCGCATCCGGTGGCGGGTGGGCAGGGCACGGACGGTGAGCGCGATGCACAGGGCGAGGGCAGCAGCAGGTCGCGGGAGGCCCTTTGTGGAAGCGGGGGGAGCTGTGGTCATCCGGGTCATCGGTGTCGCCTCCACCAGCGTGGCCGGGAGCGGGGGTTGGGGGTGAGGAGGCAGAGGGTGCACAGGTGGTTCAGGTAGGTGTTGACCGCGGCGTGGGCGTGGTCCGGGGTGGTTCCGGTGCGGGAGGCGATGTTGTGGACGAGTGCGTTCAGGTCGCCGCGGGTGGTGAGCGTCTGCCAGATGCGGTGGCCGTCGCCGTCGAGGATGGTCCAGTCGCCGTGCAGGTTGAGGACCACTGTGGTGGTGGGGCCGCATGCGGCCCAGTGGACGTGCGCGGGCGGGGTCAGCACGCTTCCTCCGTCCGGCGGTCGTTGGTGTGGGCGGTGAGCCACTGGCTGGTCATCGTGAGGCGGTGGAGGTCGTACAGGGCCTCGCCACGGGTTCCGGTCCGGGCCAGGGTCTGGAGGGCGGGCCGGGGGTCGAGGAGACCTGCGGTGACGAGCGGCCCCGTGGCGATGAGGCGGGCCACTTGGTGCTGATGGTGTAGGAGTCCGGTGAGGAGCTGACGGGTGAAGCTGCCTTTGGTCGTCCGCCGGGTCAGCCAGCCCGGGAGCCGGGGCAGCGCCGCGCCCAGCAGAGGTTTGAAGACGGTGGTGCCGTGCCGTTCGGCCGGGATGATGGCGAACGCGGAGCGGACGACCTGGCTGTCGAGGTAGGGGTGGACCAGGCGCACATTCCAGGACGCCTCCAGCGGGACGGTGTCGCGGGCGTCGGCGGCGATCAGCCGGAGCGAGGACTGCTGCTCGGCAAGGTCCGCGCGTGCGGCGGTGTCCGCGGTACGGGCGGCTTCGCGCAGCAGGGCGGCGACCTGGTGGCGGGCGTCAGGTGTGAGCCAGCGGGCGGCGTGTCCCAGGTGGCACCAGGTCCACACACCCGGCCTTCGGGGGTCGGTGATACCGGTTTCGAGGCGTTCGGCGGCCTCCAGGAGTGCCCCGGGGTATCCGGTGGCGGCGGCCTGGGTGATCACGGACCACAGCTCGCGCGGGGACCGGTTGCGGCTCCGGGCCCAGCCGGTCACCTCCCGGCGCGCCGCGCGGCGCCGGCCGTCCTGGACCATGGCGGTCCACACGGCGCTGGAGCCGTCGAGGACGACGTCCCCACCGTGCCCGGTGAGGTGGAGCGGCAGCCCGGCCGCAGGCCGCAGGTAGAGGGCGTGCTGAGCGGCGTCCAGGCTCGCGGCGGCAGGCTGTTCGGTCACCGGCTGTCCGGACGGCCAGGCGAACGGCAGCTCGCCCGGCCCACCCTCGCTCACGTGGAGGGGGGTTTGGATGTGGTCGCTGACCCGGCGCGCGTGACGCAGGTCTTCGGCACTGGTGTGGGGGTCGGTGTAGGTGACAGCGCGGAGGGTGCCCGCTTCGGCGGCGAGGATGGCCAGCGTGGAGGAGTCCAGGCCCCCGGACACATCGGCCCCCACAATCCCGGCCGCTTTCACGCGGCTGTGCACGGCGCGCTCCAGGGCGGCAGCGAATGCGGGAGCGCCGTCGGTGAGGGTGAGGTGCGGGTGGATGCCGCTCACGTCGATCAGCCGCTGTGAGCCGTCTGCGGCCAGCAGGAGCCCGAAGCCGCCGGGGACCGCTCGGATGTTGCGGTAGGCGGTGCGGTGGGGCCAGTGCTCGGCCCCGGCGGTGAGCCGTGCGGCCAGCAACGTCAGGTCGGGCTGCGCCCCGGTGCCGGTGGCGAGTCGGCGGGCACTGGTGGACCACAGAGTGCCCCCATCACTGTCCGTGGTGTGGAAGACGCTGCGGAGCCCGGACACGTCTCCGCACACGAACCGCGCCCGGGGGTTCTGTGCGACGACCCAGTATGAGCCGTCCAGTGCGGTCAGTGCCGCCCAGCGTCCTCGCCGGGCGGCGTCCAGCAGCGCCCGCGTCCTGTCTCCGGGGGTGCGGACGTCGCCCGCGAGAACGATCTGTGCTTCCTCGCCGGCCAGCACGTGCACCCGGCAGCCGGAACCGACCGTGATGCCTCGCAGCGGGTCCACCACTTTACCGGGGCTGCGGAATGCCGGGCCGCCGCTGATCCACTCCTCGCTCACGAACCGCTCCCTCGTGTCTGCCGTGACGGACCACGGGGGCCGGCGACACCAGCCGGCCCCCGTGGAGGTTTCACCTGCTCATCGGGCTCACGTGAAGTACATGGCGCCTGACTTGTCCGCGTCGTCGTTCGGCAGACGCCCGAGGGTCGATCCCTCGATGGGGAAGGACTCAGGCAGCGCGAGGAGCGGAGTGGAACTGTCGGTTCCCGGTGCCGCGGACTGCGTGTCCGCGGCACCGGGCGGGCGGGTACGGGTGAACTGCTCGGCCATGACCGGCCTCCCCTTTGTGGTCGGTGGATGCGTGCGGTGGTGCTGTCTCCATGTCACCGCGGCCGCGGCCCGGTCGCCAGAGACACGGCTGAGCTGTTCCTGGGAGCCGGTCTGGGGAGAATCTGGGACGCGTATGGGACGTCAGCCGTCCAGGAGGTCGAGGACAGCCTGGTGGTAGACGCCGTACACCGTGGGGAGTCCGGCCAGATGGGCCCGTTCGTCGATGCCGTGCAGGCCCTCATACGGCACGCCGAACCCGGCAGTCGCGGGGATGCCCTCCCCTGCGAGGAGGTTGCCGATGTTCGACGGTCCCGCGGTCTTCGCTCTCACCGTGAGACCCGCCTCGGTGGCGGCGGCCAGGAGGGCGGCGGCGGGCTGCTCGTCCTCGGCGAGGCGGAACGGGGGCCAGGCCGCGACCGGGGTGACCTCGGTGGGCCGCGGACCGGGCAGGCCGGTGTCCAGTTCGGCGACGGCCTTGCGGACCAGCGCCTCGGCGTCGTGCGCCCCGAAATGGGGGGTGGTGCGGACGTCGATGTGGAGATCGCACCGGTCGGGAACGGCGGAGAAGCCCTCGCCGCCGTGGAAGGCGGTGACCGACAGCTTCGGCGGCAGCGGAAAACCCGACGAGCAGTCGACGCCGGGGAGTTCGGCGGCGTCGAGGAGGCGGACGAGGTGCGCGGCCCGGGAGACGGCGCCGACGACGTTTCTGCTGGACCCGGAATGGCCGGACGGGGCGTGAACGGTGAGGGCGGCCCGCCACAGTCCCCGTCCGCCGACCACGACCTCGTCCATACCGGGGTAGCCGATCATCACCCCCGCCGGACGGACCGCGGCCGGGTCCGCGAGGTAGGCGCGGGCGCCGCCGAACCCTCCGGTGTGCTCGTCCACGTCCAGCAGCACCGCGAGCCCGCCGCGCAGAGACGCGGCTCGGGGGGCGAGGTCGGCGGCGATGTGGCAGAACACCGACGCGGCGAGCTTGGAATCGGCCGCACCACGGCCACGCAGCCATCCGTCCACCACGTCCCCGCAGTCCGGGGGGAACGACCACGCGGCCTCGTCCCCGTAGGGGGCGGTGTCCACGCAGGCGTCCAGCGTCCACCACGGGCCGGGCAGCCCGCCGCGGATCTCCACCAGGAGCCCGACCAGTTCCCCGGCACTGTCGTGCAGACGGCGGTGCGGCAGGCCGCGGACGGACAGCCAGCCCTCCAGCACGCCCAGCACCGGCCCGTACGGGTCGATCCCTCCCCGGCTCGGACGCCGGATCAGCTCGCTCGCCAGCTCGACCACCGACGCCATCCGGGTGCGGACAGTCGGCTGAAGATCCTCGCTCATCGGTTCTCCCCACGACATCTCAGGTGTGCCGTACCGGCAGTGCGCGGACGGCCTCGATCGTCTCCACCGGCCGCGCGGACGCGCACGCCTCCCGCCCATGGTGGACCAGCCCCACCGCCCCTTCACGGCTGAGCAGGACCCCGCAGTCGAAGGCGTCCTGCCCGTGCAGGCTCGGCAGCGGCACCACCGCGGCCGATTCGGAGGCGACGAAGAACCGCTCCAGTACCTCGGCCGGCTCCACGAGCCCGATGTGCAGTGTCTTCACGCCGTTACGGCGCGCAGACGGGTCCCGCAGCTCCAGCAACCGCACCAGGTGATCGGCGAGTACCCGGTGGCGCGGCGGCCCGTACAGTACCCGGTAATGCACCACGTCCGGCCGCTGGGCCACCATGTTCTCGATCGCCGCCAGATACGCCCGCTCCCGGGAACGCGACCCGGTCACCACCAGCTGCTCCCGCGCCCCCGACACCACCGAGATCATCGCCTCGACCAGATCCGACCAGCGGGTCAGCACCCTGACCACCGCCGCCGGACCGGACGTCTCCAGCGCACCGGCCACCGTGCCGTCCTGATGCGCGAACAGCACCTCCGGCCGCGCCCCGTACAACTCGCACAAGCCGGCCCGGTTCCGTAACCCTGTACGGCGCCTGCCGGACTCCCACGCACTCATCAGACTCGCGTCCGTCGCCCCGCCCGTAATCGCGTTCAGCGCGTCAGCCGCCTCGTCCAGCGTCATGTTCCGCGCCAGCCGGGCCCGCCTCAGTGCCGATTCCACACCACCGGCCACCGGATCACCGCCCCTCCCACCACCTCAGCCCAGCTCGTCACCAGCCCCGGAAACCCGTTCCTCCGGAGCCGGCCCGCAATCACTCGGCCCAAGCCTCTCCGCACAGCCACCACCGCACTCCACAGCACGTAGTTGAGAAACCGCACAGTGTCACGTACTTGAGGCCGGCACCAGGGCGGAGCCGCGGCAGATCGCCACCGCCCGGCGGCGTTCCGTGTTCCACACCGACCTCGCCCGCGCGTACGCCCAGCTCCCCCGGCACCGGGAACACGCCGTGCGACACCTGCTGGACACGGAAGCGTCGGCGCCCCAATAGATCCATGTCGATCCCATCGCCCAGGACACCGCCCACCTCGTCACCGGCGCCCGTGCCGCCTCCGAACGTCGCGTCCTCGCCGGGCTTGCGCACCGGATGAGCCTGCCGGTGTGAAGGGCGAGGTCCCTCTTCCGGGCGGCGCGCATGGCTCCGGTGAAGGCCCCTGAGCTGCTGCGCGCCCCCTCTTTCAGCGTCTTCGGGTGGGCGCTTGGGCCTACGCTTGGCCAGGTCATGCGCACGGTGGTGGCCGTGTCGGCGGAGATGGGAGGACCTTCCGGTATGCCTGAGCACAGTTCGATGAGATGGACCGTCCGGCACGAGGAGCGGGTGGAGGTCCCGGCCACGGTGGACGGCATCCGGGCCGCGCTGCCCGAGGAGCAGCGGCGGCGGTTCGAGGAGGAGCTGGGGCGGGCGACGGTGGAGACCGTCGCCGACGTGGTGCGGCACTGGGTTCTCGACCTTGCGTCCGGTCCGGAGGACGAGGACGAGTTCGCCCGGCTTGAGGCGGAGAACCGGGGTGCCGCGTGAGCCGGTACGAGATCGCGTATGCCCCGGTGGCCGAGGCGACGCTCAAGCAGTACGCCGGGGAGCGGGGCTTTCGTACGGCGATGGCGTCGACGCTGGGCCGTGACCCGTACGGGCACGGTTCCAGGGCGGTCGGAGGCGAGCGTGACCGCCGTGAGGCGACCGTCGCGGGGGTTTTCATCCGCTTCTACGTCGCGGAGAACGTCGTGAAGATCACGGTGGTCCGGATGGTGCCTGCGCCGTGCCAAGGGCGGCTGTAGATGTCTGTGGTCCACTCACCCGGGGTGAGTGGACCACAGTCGTGTGCGGAGCTGAACGCCCGCGCGCAGGCCTCGCCCAGACACGGTCGCGGGAGTTCCGCCGGGGGGCGCGGCGAGGACGTTGGCTATGGGTCTGGTGCTCGGCTCCGGGCGCGGTGGGTCAGCTGGGCTGGACGAGGTGGTCGAACTCGCCGTCCCGTACGCCGAGGAGGAAGGCCCGCAGCTCGGTGGGGGTGAAGATGTGCGGGGTGCGGTCGGGGTTCTTGGTGTCGCCGATGAGGATGTGTCCGTCGAGGGCGCCGATCCGGATGCAGTGGCCTCCGCCTCCGCTGTGGGAGGAGACGGTCCACTGGACCCGGGTGAGGTCGAGGCCGGCACGGCCGGCGGCGGACAGCATCTGGGCACGGACTTCTTCGGTGCGGTGCCGGGCGCGGCACAGGGTGGCGATGTCGTCGCGGAGGTACTGGACCAGGGCGGTGCGGCCGTGGGCGCCGCCGTGGCGTTCGTCCATGGCGGAGAACGCGGTGACCATGTCGCGGACGGCCGCGACTTCGGCCATGCCGACGGTGCGGCCGGTGTGTGCGGCGCGGGTGCGGGCGGCGATCTCGGTGACGTGGGCCAGGGGCAGGGCTGCGGCGGCCACCGAGAAGGAACGGACCCGGGACTTCACCTTCCGCAACCAAGACGGCATCCGTCTGCTCTCCTTCAGCGGCGACAGCAGCACCCCCACCGTCGCCGTCGTCGACTACCTCGACCTGAAGAACACACCACCGCGCACCCTGGCCGTCGACCGGGCGGCGGTAATGGCCGACGTCGTCACGGAGCTCCACCAGCTCGCCGACTGTCTGAACGCCGCCGTCGTCATCGTGGAACAGCTCACCCGGGCTCCCTTGACCGGGACGCCCCCCGGGCGGCTCACGGACATGAAGCACGAGAAGCCCCTCCTCGCACACGCCGAGACCCAGATCTGAGCCTGTGCCGCGCTTACGGAGCCTTATCACTGATTCCTCTCGTACACCCTCTGATCTCGCTCGCCGGACCCGGCTCGTCTGGTAGTTTCGAGCAGTCCCGGCTTTATCAGTGCTGCTCCCCGCCCTTCCCGACGTCTCCCGGGTCAGACTGCGCTCAGCTCCTCGCCAGGCTGCTGCCACAGTCTGGCGAGGAGGTCTTGCACCTCCTTCGGTTCACCCCGCCTCACGACGCACCGCCTCGTGGCACACCCACCAGATATGACAAGACCGCCACTTCGTGTTAAGTGGCGGTCAGTCTTGCGTCAATCCTGCTCTGGGCGCGATCCGTTTGAAAGCGGATCTGTACCCCGTCGGAGCAATCTGCTGGCATGGGCACTTTGTGCAGACACTCCGCCGTGCAGGCAGATCCCGTAGGTGCCGGAGGTCAGCTCATCATTCCGGGTCAGGCGAACTTCTCGTACCTGATGGTCCTGTCGGACTGGATGTACATATTGTATTCACCTTTACCGGAGGCGTTGTCTCCCTGCACGTGCTGGCGGAGGCTGTAGTCCAGTTGGGTCGTGTACCAGACGTAGTCGCCGCTCTGGAAAATCTGCAGCCGGTTGGCCGGGTCATCAGGTCCGATGGTGACCTCGATGTAGTGGCTCTCGTTCATTTCGGCCTGGCTGTCACACCAGGGCGTCCACATGGTGCAGGTGTTGTTGTTGCCGGCGTCCAGCACGAGCTGGTTTCCGGGCTTCGCAGGACTCTCCTGGTTGACTATTTTTGCCGTCTGGTCGGTCTGGTCATAGATCCGGTCGACCGAGCGAACGTCAGACATACTCACCTCTCGCAGCCACGCAGATGAAAAGCTCCGCACTAACTACCTCGCGGCCCGCGCAAGGCGGGTCACGGCGGCGATTTCAGACTGGAAGTTAATCCGTCAAATCTAACCGAACTATTAATGCGACAGCGAAGTTAGCACGGCGCACCAGACTACACAATAATGAAATTTGGCCATTATTACTGAGGTTGAACTCGTGATGTCGCTGGGTTGCTCAAGTGGATCTGATGGTCAGGCCGGTCTCGGCGAGGCAGCCGTCTATGAGGTCGCTGCGGTACTGGATGTGCCGTAGGCCGCGGCGGATGCGCTGGACGAGGTGTTCGGGGGTGTGGAAGGCGACGTTGGAGAGCCGGCCGCGTCGCAGGAGGGACCAGATCCCTTCGACGGGGTTGAGGTTGGTTAGGGCCGCCGACGGCCGCCCTAACCACGCGGGTGGTTTGAACCCGTCGCCCATCACAGGCTGGGACTGTGACGGACACCCCTGCCCCTCGGGGTGTTCGCCGCTCAGTGGATTCCCCAGCGGGCGGTGCGGTGGCCGGTCTGGAGGGTGTGAAGGCGGTGGTGGAGTTCGCGGCCGGCGCCAGGGTCCTGGTGGTCGGCGCGGCGGATGAAGGAGCCGGGGGTGCGGAGGTCCCGTATGCGGGTCAGCTCGGGCAGGCCGGGCCAGGTCGGACTCACCACCCCGGCCGCGAAACCTCTTACTTGATCACCCGGACCGGATGGTCCCGAACCGGTCTGTCAGAGTGGCCGGACCGGGCGGTTCCGGCACCGTTGGCCGCGTGGGTGTTGCACGCGGGCGGTGAGTCGCAGGCGAGGCCCGACACGGATGCTGGTCTATGCGGGGCGTTGTTCCCACGGGGTGAAGGTGCGGTGCAGTGCCTTGTCCGGGTTGAACGGGGGGTTGATGCCGCGGTGTCCGATCCGGCCGCCGGTGTATTCCAGCTCTCCGTCGCGGGCGCGGAAGTACAGGGCGCCGTCGCCGCGCTGGACGGCCGCGATGTCTTCTTCCAGTTGTGCCAGTTCGTTCTCGTCGCCGGGTTCCCAGTCGTATTCGCTCCAGGTGATGCCGCTGACGGAGAGGAGGGTGGTGCCGGGGAGGATGACGGCGGTGAGGTCGGTGGTGGCGTTGCCGGTGGCGAGGAGGACGCAGAAGTCGTCGGACTCGACCAGGTGGGCGTTGTAGGTGGTGGCGGCTCTGCGGAAGATCGCCCGCACGGGGTGGATCGGGGGGTCGGTGCTGTCAGTCACAGGGGTTCTTCCGCGGGTCTCCGGCTCCCCAGTTTCCGTAGCGCATTTTTCCGTCCACCTTTCCTGATACACGGAACATGATGCGGTAGGTGCCTTTCTGGCACTTGGTGTAGTGCGTCCAGGCGACGTACTTCTTGCCGAGTTTGACGGGAGTGTACGGCTGGGGGCGGTTCCTGGTGGCGTTCCGCCAGGTGCCGCGGGTCTTCTTCTGGAGCTTCGTGTCGATGACCAGTTTGCTGACGGGCCGGTTGCCGGCGCAGACGGCGGTGGCCTTCGCGATGATCACCTTCCGGCCGTACTGCTTCTCCTGTCCCCTGGACTTGTGCGGCGAGGCGCCCTTGGCGCCGCAGGCCACCTTCCGCGCCGCCGGAGCGGCCTGCGCCGCGGTAGCCGCCGGCAGTGGGGCGGCGACGAGCGCGAACAGCACGGCGGCGGTGAGGAAACGGGTCACGATCGCACTCCCGGGTTCAGGGCCTGGCCGACACCCGCGATCAGAGCGCAACCGCATACCCTTCTGAGGGGTGTTCGCCGGCGGTTCACCTTCCGGCGGGCGCACAGACCGCACGGCGAGTGCGCCCCCGGCTGCACCGCCCGGCCGGGCGCCGGAAGGCACATCGTTCTCCGGAGCCGCGGCTGGGCCGCCTGGATTCAGGTGACCGTGTCGCTGACAGGCCGACCGGGTGTCAGGGACCTCCTTCCTGCCGGCCTGCATGCCGCTGGGGAATCCTTTCTGACTTCCAGGGGCGGGACCGGGCGCTGGTTCAGGAGGTGCTGCCGAGGTCGAGGATCATCGCGTTGTAATAGGGGGCCTCGTCCCAGGGGTGGGAGAGGCCCACGGTGCGGTAGCCCCACGCCTCGTAGGCGGACCGTGCCGGGGCCGCTTCCGGTTCGGGCCGGACCGTGAGTGTGACCCGCTCCACGGGCAGCCCTTCGAGGAGCGCGGTGTGGAGGGCGGTGGCGATTCCCCGGCGGCGTGCTTCCTTGCGTACGGCCAGTTCGATGATGACCCAGGTGCGGCGGCCGTCCTCACGGGTGAGGTCGCAGGGAAGCGGCTCCTGGACGTTGGCCCACCACCGGGTGTCGGCCGGGAGGAGAAAGCCGTAGGCGAAGCCCGCGATCCCGTTGTCGGTGCGTGCCAGGATCAGGCGCATTCCCGGGCGCCGGGTGTGATGGTCATAGTGGTCGATGAACTGCCGGACATCGCTGGGGCCTTCCGAGTAGGGAGGTTCGGCGTAGACCTCTTCGTAGACGGCGAGGAAGGTGTCGAGCTGCGCGGCGGCGTCCTGTCCCTCATACCTGTCATACCTCGGGCTGGTGGTCATGCCACGTCCCCGGTCCTCAGACGTTCGGTCAGACTGTCGGCGGCGTCCTGCGCGCCTGTGGTGCCGATGGTGCGCAGCGAGGTGGTGACGCTGTCGAGTTTGCGGGTGACCCGGCCGGATTCGACCTCGTCGAGGTGCTGTACACCCTCCATGGCGCAGGCGGCGGCTTCTTCGGCTTCTCCGGCTTTGAGGAGGATGTCTGCGGCGGTGAGCCGGTACAGCGCCCGGTTGCGTCCGTAGATGCTGTCGTGATGGGCGAGGGCTGCGCGGAGGAAGTGGGCGCCGGCGTGGTGGTGGCCGAGGTCGGAGTAGAGCAGTCCCTGGAAGTAGTCCAGCTCGGCCGGTCCGTGGAAGCTGGTCCACTCGGGGGCGGGGCGTCCCCGTCCGTCACGGTCGATGAGGCGGATGGCGTCGGCCATGCGCCGGCCGGCTGCCTTGCTGTCGCCCATCAGAGCGAGCGCACGGGCTTCCCGGGCGGCGATGAGTGACTGGACGGTGGGCGAGCCGAGCCGGGTGGCGCGTTCCTGGGCCGCTCGTGCGAGGTCGAGGCCGTCGCGGAAGCGTTCCTCGTGGCAGGCCTGGAGACTCATCGACGAGAAGATGATGATCTCCAGGTTGACGTCGCGCAGCATGGTTGCCGTGGTCAGGGCTTCGCCCCAGTAGCGGCGTGCGTTGTTCTGGTCGTCGGCGTCGTAGTAGAGCCATCCGCAGTGTTCGGCTATCTCGCCTGCGAGGAGGTGGAGCTGGCGGCCGATCGTGTCGGGGAAGTCGCTGGTGTTGATGATGCGGCGGACACGCCGCAGGTGTCGTACGGCAAGGGAACGTACGTCGCCGCCGCCGAAGGCGTTGTCGAGCTGGAAGAGGCCTCGCAGGCCGGCCCGGAGTTCAAGGAGATGGGATGTGCCGATGACACCGGACGGACCCGGTCCGGGCACCGGCCGCCCCTGAGGTGGCAGCCTCATTCCGGCTGCCGCGCCAAAGGTGTCGGCAACGAACGCACGACGATTCACGCCTGGATCGCCTCTCTGTGAGGGGGATTCTGCACTCCCCACAGTGACACCAAGCGGTGGGTCATGGAACCCGAGTTCGGTCGGGCAGGTGCCGAACATCGCGTGCAATACCCGCCACGCACGGGCTCTCGGCGTGGGAGGCAGTGGCTGACGCCACCGGCGGAACTGGCGGTCGGTCAGCGTGACCGATTCGCCCAAAACATCGGCAGCGGCGTGGAATGCCCGCAGGAAGTCCGCCGGACGTTCCCATCCGTGCAGTCGGCAAGCATCCTCGAAGGGGGTAGAAGCAGCCACATCGTCACCTCCGGCTAACTCAACGTTCGCGAGCGTAGCGGCTCTTGGAGGGGTGGGAGACCCGACTCGGCGAAGAGTCCGGCTGAAAGTCCGGTCGAAAGTCCGCCGCTCCGGACCCGCCCGGGGTTTTCTCTTGCACGAGGACGCCAACGCGGAACACACCCGCCGGGGAGCGCACAACAATGGCCAGTGCACATGCACGACGTGGGCAAGGCCCGGGCCTTGCCGGGTCGCCGGGACAGCCCAGCGAGATCACCTGTCGGGAGACCGGCTGCCTGAACCGAACCGGTGCCGGTGACGCTGCCGGACATCGGCACACTCGCCCTGCGGCTCCGGGCCGCCGGCTGCGCACCACCATCGCCCAGACCGCTCGACCGGGCGGCGCCCTCCGGCGTCCCGGGCACCTGCGGCCCCGGGGGAGCGCACCGCTGACGGCTGCCCGGAAGCGGAAGCGCGTTTGCGCGCCGGTGCCGTCCAGCCGGGTCGCAACCGTCACCGGCCTCCCGCTGGACCCTGACCCATCGCTCCCCCACGGCGAGGAAGCACTCACAACCCTCAGCCGGGACCCCACCGTACGCCCGGTACCCGGCACCCTCATGACCCCGCTCGGCACGCCGAACCCGGAGGCCGGGCTACCGGCTGGCGCCCTCGGGCCACAGGACGGTGACCGGGGTGTTGGTGCGGCGGGCGTAGGCGACGGCGTCGGCGGTGCCGCCGAAGCCGCGGGCGGGCAGCCCGTCCCACACCGCCACGAGTTCGTCGCACCGGTCAACGAGGAGTTCGTTCCCGGCCTGGCGCGCCTGGGGGGTGGGCTCGGTCAGGCTGGTCCGGTACACCGTCGTGGCCTGGTCGGGATGGTGTCCGGTCGCGTGTTTCCCGGTGGGGGTGGGTTGTTCTCATGGGGGGCTGACGCATCGGAAGGTGGTGTCGTTGTCGCGCATGCCGGCGTTGGCCGTGTTCTGGAGCGAGGGCAGTGCGCGTTCGAAGGGGGAGGTGAAGGCGGAGCCCTTCAGTTCGTAGCGGCGTGGGTTGGCTGGGGGGTGTTCCTCGGTGGAGCACCATTCCCAGCAGTTGCCGCAGAGGTCGAAGGCTCCGTAGGGGCTGATGCCGGACTGGTAGCGGGTGACGGGGGTGGTGGTTCCTATGCCGGCTTCGGCGACGTTGCATTTGGCGGCGGTGGGTTCGTCTCCCCACGGGTAGTGGCGTCCGTTGGGTCCGCGGGCGGCTTTCTCCCACTGGCGGGCGGTGGGGAGTTGTTTGCCGGCCCAGTGGGCGTAGGCGGTGGCGTCGTGCCAGGACACCCACACCACGGGGTGGTCGGCCAGGGCGGCGGGGTAGTGGCCTGCGGTCCAGTGGGGTGGCGGGGGGTGTCCGGTGGCGCGGACGAAGCGTGTGTAGTCGCGGTTCGTGGTCGGGTGGACGTCGACGGGGACCATGAGTTTGCCGTCGGCGGGGTGGGTGACGGTGCGGGGGTGGCGGCGCAGGAGTTGTTCGGTGCGTTCGTCGTGGTCGGCGGCGGCGCGTTCGGTCAGGAGGGCGGCGAAGCGTTCCTGGGCGGGGTGTCCGGCGCGGGCGAGGAGGGTGTCGAGGGCTTCCTGGTTGCCGGGGCGCAGGGTGATGGTCGGGCCGCGGTGTTCCCAGGTGGTGAGCTGGCGCTGGCTGACGGGGACGAGGGCGGCGAAGTCGCGGGTTGTTTTGCGCAGGGCCTGGCGCAGGAGGGCGACTTCGCTGCCGGTCCAGCGGTTCACTCCCATCGTGGTCTCCTACAGGTCTTCGCCGGGGATCTTGAGGTAGGTGTCGCGCAGTGCGGTGAGGGCGGGGTGGGCGGTGTCCAGGGGGTGGTCGTCGATGGCGGCCAGCGCGCGGACGCCGATGGAGGTGTTGGTGGCGAAGGCGGCGGTCATGCCTCTGGCCTGTTCGGCGGTGACGGGGGCGACGGTGTGTGCGGTGTGTTCCTGGAGGAGGGCCATGGTGACGCCGGGGAGGACGGGGGCCTGGGGCCACACGATGGTGTTGTCGGTGTCGATGAATCCGATGTTCCAGGTGCCGCCTTCGGAGACGAGGCCGTCCGTGCCGGTGAAGAGGGCGTCGTCGAAGCCGTTGAGCTGGGCGGTGCGGCGGGCGTGGAGGGCGCCGAAGAGGCCGCAGTGTTTGACCTGGGGCAGGTCGCGTTCGTAGGTGATGGTCTGGGCGGTGAGCGGGGGCGGGGGCAGGTCGGCTGCGGGGCGGGCGGTGACCAGCAGCTGGGGTGTGGTGGCGTCGGCGGGGCGGGCCAGGTTCACGGCGGGGTCGTAGTGGGTGACCCGGACGACGCAGGGGCCCGGTGTGCCGTCCAGTGCGGTGGCGACGAGCCGGCGGACGCGGGCGGGGTCCACGGTTGTACCGAAGACGGTTTCGCTGTCCCGGGCGAGCCGTTCGAGGTGGAGCGACAGGCCGCGGATGCGGCGGTCGGCGTCGGCCCGCATGGACGTGAAGTGGCCGTACGAGGTCAGTGCCAGGGGCAGCAAGTCGGCGGCGGTCGCGGGCTGTTCATTGAGAAGGGTCATGGCGTCCAGCATGTCACCACACCCGCCGCCCACCGCACCCGAACCGGCATTACTGACGGGTCAACTTCTTCAGGACTTCCTTCCCTCCCCCACCCCCGGTGCTGTCTCCTGGTCACCATCGGGACACGCTCTGTGGAACACGGAGGATGGTCCCGCGCTGCCCGCGCCCGCCGGCCGGACCCTGCCCCCACGGCAGGGACCTCCCCTTTCCTCCCGCGCACGGGCGCTCCCGCCGGACCCGGCGTCCGGCACCAGCCCTCCCCCTGCTCACAAGGACGTGACGCACATGACCCTCTCCTGGCCCCCTCGCTCCAGCTCACCCACCACGGTGCTGTCCGCATACACCACTGTTCTGGGCTGGCCGCTGTCGGCGGACGGCGCCCCGGTCGAGGCTGCGGACGTGGAGCGGGTGCGGGAGCGCTCGCCACGGGCGGTGTGGTCGGTGCTGTGCGGGCAGCGGTTCGACGTGGTGGCCGTTCCGGCGCGGCTGGGGCGGGAGTTGGCGCTGCTGATCGAACGGGACCTGGAACAAGCTGTCGACGGGGCGGTGCTGCCGTGTCTCCTCGGCGGCGAGAAGCGGTTCTTCCTGGTCCGGGCCGGCAGCGCGCGGGACATCCCCACGGCGGGCGGTGTGCAGGTGCTGTCCGGG
Source organism: Streptomyces clavuligerus (assembly GCF_005519465.1). Taxonomy (NCBI): domain Bacteria; kingdom Bacillati; phylum Actinomycetota; class Actinomycetes; order Kitasatosporales; family Streptomycetaceae; genus Streptomyces; species Streptomyces clavuligerus. Next base: position 415,676 of record NZ_CP027859.1, read on the forward strand.
GAACAGCGGCTGGTACTGCCGTCGTCGCCGGAACTGCGGTGGGAGACACCGCCGTGGAGCCGTACCGAGCCGGTGGCGGTGGAACTGCCGGATGGGGACATGCTCGTCGAACGGCTCGCCGCCACCGCGCCGGATGCACGCCGGTGACCGCGGCCCCGCGTACAACAGCGGCTCAGGCCGCCCCCGTCCGGGCATTCCCGGCGTCGCGAGGTTCGATGAGGATGACCTCCCCCGGTGAGCCCGGTGGCGGCGGGTCGGGCAGTGAGGTCCGGCCGGCGCTCCAGGACACGACGGTCGCACGGTCCGCGCGGGTGCACGACTGGCTGCTGGGCGGCGTGGAGAACTATGCCCCCGACCGGGCGGCCGGTGCGGCGCTGGTGGAGGTGGTGCCCGGGGCGCGGCAGCTCGCCCACAGCGGCCGGGCCTTCCTGCGGCGCGCCGTGGGGCTTCTGGCCGGGGAGGCGGGTATCGGGCAGTTCCTGGATCTGGGCTGTGGGCTCCCGGTCCTGGACGGCAACGTCCACGAGGTCTCCCAGGCGGCCTGTCCGGGGACCCGGGTCGTCTACGTCGATGTCGATCCGGTGGTCCTGGCTCACGCGTTCACCACGCTGGACGACAACGCGGACACTCTGATCGTCGGGGGCGACATCCGGCACCCCGGTGCGATCCGGGAGGCGATCGGGGGCTTCTTCGACTGGGACCGGCCCGTCGCCGTCCTGATGGCCAACGTGCTGGACTGCCTGCCCGCCGACGGAGCGGACGATCCGGACGGTCCGGCAGGTGTTGTCCGGGATTGGGCCGCTGTTCTCCCTTCCGGCAGTCCGGTGGTGATCCAGCAGATGGTCTGCGCTGACGCCGGTGTCCGTGAGACGGTCACCGCGGTCATGACCGGGGCGACCGGCGGCCGGTGGGGCCGCATGGCTACGCCCGGGGACCTCGGCCGGTACGCCGCACCCCTGCACATCGGGCCGCCCGGCCTGGGTGACGTCACGCGCTGGCGCCCGGACTCCCCCGCCGCGCCGGGTCCGCTGTGTCCGTCGGGGGCGGCAGCCTGGGGTGTGGTCGGCCGTGCCCCCGGGGCGGGTTCCCCGCCCGGGACTGTAGGCGACGGCGGCCTCCGCTCCGGCCGGGGTCCGTGAGCCCTGGCCTGCAGACGGCCGTCCCGGGGCGCGCCCCCCTCGTTCCGGCCCCGGAGGCTGCCCCCGTGGCCACGGGTACGGAGGCGCCCCGGGACGGCCCCGGGCCCCGACCCCGGGGGATGCGGGCCGGTGGGGTGGCTGACCTCCACCGCACCGGAACCCCATTCCCCCTGGGGTCGGGGTGAGACCGCGGCCCGGGTGGCCCCTGTCGCGGCCTCCCGGCTGCCCGCGGGGACAGCACCCTGCGGGCAGCCGGTCCCCCACCCACTTTCCACCGCCCCCTGCTGTCCCTTGCGTCTTGTTGCCCCCTGCCCCACAACCGTCCCTTATCCACTGGTTTGAGAGATGTTGAGGTTCTGGAAGATGACCAGTCCGGCGCTTTCCGCCGCCACCGCCCGGTCCTGTGGTCTCGCGGCCGGGATGCAGCCGCCCCGCCCGGTCCGTCCGGCCGTGCCCGGCGTGGTGGGCGGCGCGGTGGGCGGCGGGGTCGTGGGGCCGTTGGTGTGGGGGTGCTGCCTGCGGCGTGCCGGGGGCGGACGCCGGACTCCGGTGGGTGCCGGGGTGGGGTCACAGGATGTTCCAGAGCAGTCCGTCCTCGTTCTCTCGCATGCCTTTGATGCGGCGCTGGACTTCGCAGAGGGAGCCCGGGGTGTGGGCGGCTTTGCGGGCGTTGGTGGTGATCATGCGGAGTTCGCGGATGTCGCGGAGGACGGGGTAGCCGGGCCAGGCGGTGATGTCGAGTCCGTAGGCGGTGGCGAAGTCGGTCCAGTGGCGGTGGCCGTGGCCGAAGCGGCGGCAGTGGATCTCGACGGTGACCAGGTCCCATTCGGGCTGGCCGTGGGCGATGGTGTCCCAGTCGCACAGTACGGTGCGGCCGCCGGCCGGGTCGTGGAGGGCGTTGCGGTGCTGGGGGTCGCCCTGGACGATGCCGGGTTCGAGGGCGTATTCGACCTTGCTCAGGGCGTGTTCGAGGCGGTCGGCCCTGGTGGTGAGGAAGTGCAGGGTTTCGGGGTCGAGGGTGTTGATTGCGGTGAGGGAGCGGCGGATGGCGGTGAGGTTGTCGAGCTGTCTGACCGGTATCCGCGGGGCGGGCAGCCGGTGGAGGGTGGCGAGGGGTGCTGCGAGGTCGGCGGCGGTGACGGGTTCGGCGGGCTGGGGGTAGTAGGTCCAGACGGTGGCGAGGGCTTCGCCGGTGAGGCGGGCGGGCTGTGGTGTGCGGGGGTGGAGGGGGACGGTGGGGAAGTTGTGGTCCTGGAGCCAGCGCACGAGTGCGACGGTGCGTTCCACGGTCTGCGGGGCGGTTCCCTTGCGGGCGATCTTGAGGACGGTGTCGCCGAGGCGGACGACGGCGTTGGTGTGGCCGCGGAGCATCCGGGGGCTGGTGCCGTCGAGGCCCAGTTCCCGGCACGCGTGGGTGATCAGGGTGGTCAGTTCGTCACCGGTGTAGCCGCCGGGCAGGTGGGGGTCGGTCATGTCTTCCAGGCTGGGGGGCATGGGGGGTTTCTGTCACGTCTCGGTGGTGGGGAGTGCGAGGGCGTCGCCGAGTGCGCGGGCGGCGGGGGCCGACCGCAGTCGTTGCGGGATGGCGGTGAGGACGTCGTGGGCGCGGGCGCCGATCAGGTCGGTGCGCTGCGCGGCGGGGAGTTCGAGGTAGGCGCTGGTGGCAAGACGGCAGGCTTCGGCGGGGTGCCGGTCGCGGGCGAGGCAGATGGCCTGTTCGAGGTGGAGGAGTGCGGGGTCGATGCCCGGGTGGTCGCCGTAGAGGGTGAGGGCCCGGCTGCGGACGCGGTCGGCTTCCCGGGTGTCGCCGAGGTAGGTGAGGGCGCCGCTGAGGTAGAGGAGCAGGCGGCGTTCAGGGAAAGCGAAAGCGTCGTCCGGGTCGCCCGGTGCGGCGCGGTCGAAGGTGTCGCGGGCGCGGTGGATGGCTTCGCGGGCGCGGGTGGTGTCGCCGTGGCGGGCGAGTGCGCGGGCTTCGGCGGCGGCGGCGAACGCGGCGGTGGGGGTGGTGCGGTGGCGGGCCAGTATCCGCGCCTCGCGGGCGAGCGTGACCGCGGAGGTGAGCGGGCCGTAGTAGTAGGGGAGCATCGCGGCCTGGGCCCGGACGCGGGCGCGCAGGTCGGTGTCGGTGCTGTCGTCGGCGGCGGTGCGGGCGGTGGCGTACCAGGCGCGGGAGTGGCGCAGGCGGCCGAGTTTCATCAGGGCGTCGGCGGTGAGGGTGGCGAGGACGGCGGTCATTTCCGACAGTCGCATCTGTGCGGTGGCGGGCTGCCGTTCGGCGGCCAGCGTCCGGATCTCGTCGAGTTCGGGGAGCAGGTGGCCGAGCATGGGGACCGGTGCGGTGACGAGGTACTGGCGGCGCAGGTCCAGGAGGCGTTCGTCCAGGAGGTCGAGCTGGCCGGGGCTGACGGTGGCGCGGGCCAGGGTGCGGTCCACACGGTGACGGGTCCGGTCGAGGACCTGGTCGAGCGCATCGCCGTGGGCAACAGCCGCCGGGCTGTGTGCGGGGCTGTCCTGGGCGGGGCGGCCCGGGTGCACTGTGGCCGGGGCGGTGGTGGGCGTGTAGTCGCCGCTCAGTCCCAGGCCCCCGGCGCTCGTCCCGTACAGGCGGCACAGCAGGTCGATGGTCTGCGCCCGGGGACGCCGCCCGGGGCTGGTCTCCCAGATCCGCAGCTGGTCCTGGTCGACGCGGGCGGCCCCGGGCATGTTCCGGGTCATGTCGCGGTAGGCGTCCACGGCCTGCTGGAGCGTCCAGCCCCGGGCCAGGCGGTGGCCGCGCAGGAGACTCACCGCGCAGCACCGTGCGATGGCGGCGGCGGTCCGGTCACCGGACCACCCCTCGGTGCGGGCCTGCTCCCGCGTCCGGGCGGCGCAGGAGGACGGATGCCGTCGGTCGGCCATGAGGTCACCTCCGCGAACGGTACGTGCGCCGAGTGTAGTGAAACGGGTGTGAACCCCCGACGGTTTTCCGTGACTTCTCACGGAACGCGCGACGGGTTCCGTGACTGTGCACGGGCCACGGACCCATCGGTGAGAAGTCGCGGTTGTCCATCGCCGCACCGGTCGGTGAACCTGGCGTCCCTCTCCCGCCGGTCAGACGCGCTGCACACACACCCGGTGCCGCAGAGGCCCGCCGATGCCGTTCCCTTCATCCGCTGGAGGTCTGCCGTGAACAGCTGCGCGCCGTCCGCCGTCTGCGCCTGCGGACCTGCGGCGACAGGGACACCGGCTTCTCTGCCCTGCACTCCTGTGGGCCGTGGTGAGTCCGGGTGCCGCCGGATGGGCCGTCGCGCTGGGCTCCTGCTCGGCCGGGTGCTGTTACCGGCTGGCGCCCTCGGGCCACAGGACGGTGACCGGGGTGTTGGTGCGGTGGGCGTAGGCGACGGCGTCGGCGGTGCCGCCGAAGCCGCGGGCGGGCAGCCCGTCCCACACCGCGAGCAGTTTGTCGCACCGGTCGATGAGGAGTTCGCTGCCGGCCTGGTGCGCCTGCGATGTGGACTCGGCGAGTCCGGTCCGGTGCACGGTCGTGGCCTGGTTGAGGAGGGTGTCGTAGTCGTGGTGGTGCCAGTCGGGGAGCCCGGCCCGGTATTCCCCGGCCGGGACGACGGCTTCCAGGCGGCCCCCGGCGGCGAGGACTTCCTGTGCCCACCAGGTGTCGGGGCCGTCCGCGAGGCAGCTCACCGCGATCAGCCCGGCCGGATCGTACGCCGCCGCCAGCACGGCCAGGCGGCGGCGTACGTCCCGGGCGACGGGTCCGGGGAGGCCGCGGTGGCCGGTGATGCCGATACGCAGGGGCATGGGCGGGTCCGTTCTCTAGAGGTAGGCGGTGTGCAGGAGGGTGTCGAACTCGTCCGCGTACCCGCCAGCAGTGCCGTGGCGTCCGGCGGTGCGGCGGAAAATACGGGCCCGGTCGGCGACACGTCCGGAGGACAGGCGCAGTCCGGCGTGCAGGGCGCGGGTGGCGAGGGCGAAGGCCGCCTCGGGATCGCGGTCGCGGGTCAGGTGGGTGGTGGCGGCGTTCAGGGTGATCAGGGCGCGCTGTTTGTCGTGGCCGCCGGTGACCGCGGTCGTGAGGTCGTGGTCGGTGATGCGGATGCGCGGGCTGTGCGGGAGGCGCGCGGCGCAGGCGAGGCGGCAGGCGCTGAGCTTGCGTTCGTCGAAGGTGAAGATCCAGGGCCAGGCGGCCGGGTCGGCCTGGGGGATGCGGCCGGTGTGGCGGGCGCAAGCGGTGAGAGCGCGGTCGCAGGCGGCGTGGTCCTGTCCGGCGGCGTGGGCGAGGGCCTCGATGGAGGCGAGCCAGGCCGCGGCGAGCGGCGGGAGGGGGCCGGTGAACTGTCGGCGGGCGCCTTCGATGCGGCGCAGCGCGGTGTGGGGGTGGCCGGTTTCGGCGTCGAAGGAGGCGAGGCTGCCGAGCTGGTAGGCGGTGAGGAGTTCGTTGCCGGTGTGCTGGGCGGTGGTGATGGCGGTGCCGTACCAGTGGCGGGCGGAGCCGTGGTCGGCGGTGTCCCAGGCGAGCCAGGCGGTGAAGGAGGCGGCTTCGGAGGCGGCGGCGGACATGCGCTGGTGGTGGGCGGGGTCGGTGGTGCGGGCGGTCAGGGTCTGGATGAGCCGCAGGTGGGGGTGGGCGGCTTCGGCAAGGTCCCGCGAGGGTGTGGTGGCGTCGAGGCGCCGGTAGGCGGAGGTGACCTGGCGCAGTATGCCGGGTTCATCCGGAGTGTGGTGGGGGGTGGCTCCGGGCAGCAGCGGGACCGCCGCGGCGGCGGCCGCGGTGAGGAGGTCGCGTCGCAGCACGGGTCCTTCACCCCCTGTCGGGTGGGCCAGGCCCACCAGGTCGTGCGGAAGCCCGGCGGCCGTGGCGACGCGGGCCAGGATGTCCATGTCGTAGCCGCCCCGGCCACCCCGGTTCTCCAGCCGGGAGAGCGCCGCCTGGGACAGGCCGCAGCGGTCGGCGAACTCCCGCTGGCCCAGGCCGAGGATCTGCCGGACCCGGCGGATCACCGCACCGTAATTCCCCTGCCCGGCAGCGTCCTTGAGGTCCCCGAAGGCGTGCCAGTCGACGTTGTGATTCCCCACAGTAGGCAGCATCCCACGCCACCGCGTAGCGGTGATCCGCCGGACGCATACCGTGATCCGCCCGGCGGATCGGCCCTGGATCACGACAGGGATCGCCGGTTGGCTTTGCCACCCATCAGTGCACCACCCGGGCGGCGGCCGTCGCCGGGAACCACCGCTGCGCTCCCGGAGGCGCCGATGCTGTCGGACTGCCGCTCAGCCGCAGGTGCAGTTCCCGTCACCGGTGAGCATCCCCGGCGCGCGGGCCGGTGGTGGCGTTTCGGCCGGGGGCCGTGAGCCCTGGCCTGCAGACGGCCGTCCCGGGGCGCGCCCCCCTCATTCCGGCCCCGGAGGCTGCCCCGTGGCCACGGGTACGGAGGCGCCCCGGGACGGCCCCGGCCTCCCAACTGCCGCACCCCGGAAGCCGCCGCCTCTCAAGGCCCCGGCCCCGATCCCCCTTTCCGAAGACCGTTTCCCTTGTCGACGCGTTGTCCAGGAGGTCTGCCGTGAACAGCTGTGCGCCGTCCGCTGTCGTCTACGCCTGCGGACCTGCGGCGATAGGGACTCTGGCTTCCCTGTCCGCCGCGGCCGAGGCCCGCGGCTACACCGTGCGCGGCGCGGTGTGCGACGCGGTCGAGCCGAGCGGCCTGCCCGCCTCGCGGCCGGGGTGGTCCCGGCTCCGCAACCTGACCGGCGGCGCCCGGCCTGTGGTGGTGGTCGCCTCCCGCCGGGAGCTGGGCCCCTGCCCGGATACCGGGAGCGTGGTCGAACTGACCCCCGCTTCTGCCCTGCCGTCCCCCGCCCCTGCCCTGCTGTCCTCCGTCCCGCGGACGGACACGACGGCGCAGACGACGGCTGGGGTCGTGGGGGTGGGGAGGCCGGGAGTGCTGGTGTGGTGTTCGGCCTTCCCCGCCGGACGGGTCCAGGTGGCCGCAGCACGGCTGCTGGTGCGCGCCTTCCTCAAGGCCCGGCCCACGGACGGGTGCCGGTGGGACGCGGACGAGGTGGCACTGGCCGTCCACGAACTGGTCGCCAACGCCGCGCACCACGGCTCCCGGCCGGGCGACCCGGTGATCCTCACCCTCACGTGGGGTGAGCAGCTCCTGGATGTCACGGTCGAGGACCGCTCCCCGCAGCTGCCGCGCCCCCGGCACGCCGGGTCCGGTGCCTGCTCGGGCCGCGGTCTGGGCATCGCGGCCGGGATCGCCCACGCCGTCGGCGTCAGCAGACGCCCCGCCGGGCCGGGCAAGACCGTGTGGATGAGCGTCTCGCACCGTCTGCCGCCCCGCCCGCGGTACTTCACCAGCACCATCTGACCCCGGCTCCCGCTGCCCCTTCGGGGCACATCCCTCTCCTCTTCCTTCCTTCTCCCCTGCTTTCCCTGTGACTGGAGTGAACTTCTGTGGCGAATACGACCGCTGTCGCCGTCCTGGCCCCCGCCGGACCGCCCGGCCCCGGCACACCCCCGGCCTTTCCATCTCTTGTCGCCGGGACCGGTGTTCTGCGGGCGGAGGACACGGGGGACGGGAACCCTGTGCACCGTCCGCCGGAGCACGGCGTCCTGGCTTTCCTCTCCGACCTGGCCGCACGGGTCGTGCGGTTCCTGCTGGAGAACGAGGACGGCCCGCTGCCCATCGCGCCCGGTCACGCCCGTGGCTTCCTCCGCCTCCTCGCCTCGGTCACCGAACTCTTACTCCAGCACAGCACGCTCAGACAGCACGAGAAGAACGACGATGACGGGGGCGTGGCCCGGCTGGCCGCGCAAACCCGTATGAAGGCCCGCCGGGCGGTGGACCCCGGGGACATGGCCGCCCTGGTCGCGCTCGTGCAGCTCACCGAAGCCGTGAAAGACCTCCTCCCCCTCCTCCCGCCCACACCTGCGCCCGCGTCCGCGCCTGTGTTTGCGGGGGCCGGTCGCCTGCACGCCATGGCGGGCGGTGCCCGATGACGGACACCCGGCCCTGCTCCCACTCCCCCGTCTGCCCCGGGGCCCACTCCGCCGACCGCGAGGCCGCCCGGAGCGTCTGCGCCCACCCGGAACAGGGCTGGAGCTTCTTGTGCAACGGCGTCCTGGTCTTCGACGACACCGGCGGACTGCACCCCGACGGCACGGTCATCACACCCCACCGGCCCGCACCCGCCGCCGTGGCGGCATGAACCCCCGCCCCGCCTCCGCTTCCGTCTCCGCCGCCGTGGCGTGACGCGTCACGGACCGCCCCGCAGCCCCCCGCCCCCGTTCTCCGTCACTTTTCGCTCCGCTCCGGTCTCACAGGCCGGGAAGGCAGATCCCCTGATGCGCTCACCCGCTACGGTCCCGCCGGCCGTTTTCCTCCCGAACTGGATCCGCCGCACGCGCGTCAGCCGCGTGCCCAACGGGCGGTACTTCCAGGCCGTCCGCGTCCCCTACGAGAGGGCCCTCAAGGTCCTGGAGGACCACCCGGACCTGGCGCACGGTCCCGTCGTGATCAACCCGTTCGCCCGGATCGCCGTCTTCCTCCTGCCGCGCGGCACCCGGCCCGGGCAGTGGACGGTGCCCCGGACCCGGTTCCTGCGCCCCGGCGCGACCGTGGAGATACCGCCCGCGGTCGCGGTCGGCGGCCCGGACATCCACTGGCCCACCCCGCCCACCCACCAGCCCTACCAGGTGGACGACCTCATCACCGCACTGACCAGCCCGGACACCGGACCGGCGGGTCCACTCCCCGACGTTCCGGACCACCCCCGGCGCCAGGCAGCCTGACCCCTCCCCCCGCCTGCCCCGCTCTGCGGTGCGGGGTGCCCGATCCACGCCTGCTGAAGCATCTGGAGCATGCCGTGACCCCACCCTCATCATCGTCGTCGTCTGTTCCGTGGCCTCCCGGCCCCCTCGACCGCCAGGCCCTCCTGCACACCTACCGGAACGTGCTGGGCTGGCCCCTCACCCCCGGAGCCGGACCGGACGAGCCGACGAGTGTGCGGTGCACCCTGTTCGACGCGGTCGTCCTGCCGCACGCCGTCGGTGTCCTCTGCCTCGGCGAGGACCGGGGACCCGCGGTGCGCCCCGCGATCGACATCGGCGGGGAGCGCCTCGTGTTCCTCACCCTCCCGGGAACCGGACACCTCGCCGTGCGCTGCGGAGGGCTGGTTCTGTCCGGGCCCGGCGATGTCCTGCGCCTGCCGCCCACACCCGGCCACTCCTGGAGAACCCCGCCCTGGGACCCCCTCCGGCCCGGCCCCCTCCCCCTCCCCCTCCCCCACGGCGCGGAACTCTTCCGCCACGCCCCGCAGGACCCGTAGCCCCGCGCCCCGGGCGGGCGCCGTCCGCCGTCCCTCCTGGGCCCGGCTCCGGGCGCTTGTGCTTGTCCCCCGTGTTCCGTTCTCCCCCGGTAAGGAACCCCCTCTTTCTCATGACTGGATTGCCCGGACCCCTGTCCGATCCCGATGCGGAAGCCGCGGCCGCTCTTGTCCATGCCTGTGTGACGGTGCTGGGCTGGGAGTTCTCCTACCGCGGCCTGCCCCTGACCGGGGACGACGCCGTCCACCTGGTCTCCGGCGACCCCTATGCGGAGCTGATGACCGTGTGCAGGCGGTTCGACGCCGTCACCTGCCCCTACGGGCTGGGACGGCTCGCCGAGGCCCGCCTCACCCGTCGCGGCGCGGTGGTGCCGTCGTTCAGGACGGGGCTGGATTCGGTGACCTTCCTCGTCCTCCCCGACACTGGGTACCGGGCGGCGCGGGACCGGGTCACGGTGGCGTCCGGGGACGGCGGTTGGATCATCCCGCCGCCCGGAGCCGGACGCCACGCCCTCCCCACCCCCAACCTGGCAGCCCCCTCCGCCGGGTCGCACGGTATGGCGGGGGCCACGGGGCCCGCGCCGCACGGCGGACACCACCGGACCGCCCGCAGCGGGACGGCGGTGACCGCACTGCGAGCGGTGGGCAGCCGCCTGCGCGGACTGATGCCCCGCAAGGCAGCCGGGCACGAGGAGCGGGTTCACCGTGTCCCGGAGCCCACCGCCACCGCGCTGGGCGCGGGTGCTGGGGTCCTTGCAATGCCGGTGGAGTTCGTGGTGCCGGTGCGGTGGGGGGCGTGCCGGGAGGATGTGCTGCGGGAGTGGCCCGGGGCGCAGTGGTGGGAGGGGGCGCCGGTGCTGCCGGTGCTGGCCCGGGACCTGGCCGCCCGCGCGGCGGCCTGGCATGCCGCAGCGGTAGCGGTGGGGCCGGGTGCGGGGTTCCCGGACCCGTTGCTGGAGGGGTCGAACGCGCGGGCGTTGCACCGGGTGATCGCCTCGCACGGGTGGCCGGACCAGTTCCTGGTCGGGCGGGAGGGGGCGCAGGCCGCGCTGGAGATCGCCCTGACGTGCGACGGGCTGCCGTTCCTGCGTACCCTGCTGCGGCACCTGGCCACGGCGGTCACCCGCGGCCGTGCCCCGCGGCACCATCAGGCCCTGCTCTTCGACCGGGTGTGTGTCGCGGACGGCCGTCCCCAGCGGTACGGGACCCAGCAGCGCCCCGGCCCGGACGGGACACCGGTCCTGTGGCCGGTCGACGAACCCGGCCTCCTGCCCGAACGGCGAGCCGGAGCAGGGCTCGCACCCCACCCCGGCGCCCTCCTTCACAGACCCTCCGGCGGCACCGCCGCCGCCTGACCCGGGGGCCCTGCCCGCCCTGCTGCACAGATCGGCGGGTGAACAGGGAACAGGGCCTGCACCAGTGGCAGCCCCCGGGCCGGGCACCGCGAGCCGGTCTGCTGTTGCCGAGCCTGTCTGCCCTGTTGGCCCGCCGCATTCGCCAACCACCTGTTCTGTACGCACTGTTGACTGTTGAGGGTCCATGAACCTGTCCCTGCCGACGTTGTTCTTACGCCGGTCCGCAAGCGGTGGCCCGGAACACGGGGATGTTCCGTCGGCCGCGCGCGGGATACGCCGCTGGCGGTCGCGGCTGCGCGCCCGGAATCTCGCCCACGCGCTCGGCGGCGCGGCGGTGCCGTCCGGGGTGTGGGCCGTACACGAGGCCGGCGTCCTGTCCTGGCCGGTCACGGCCGTCGGGGCGGTCGCGGGCGGAGCGGTCATCGTGCTGCTGTGCGGACGGTGTGCCCGCGGTGACACGGCGAAACTCGCCGCCGAACAGGCCGTGCTCAGGGAACAGGCCGAGAGGACCGCCGCCGAAGGGGCCGTGCTCAAGGAGCAGGCCGAACGGCTGCAGGACGCTCTGGAGGACGCGTACGCGTGTGCCTCGCGGTACGGCATTCTGCTCACCGAGGGCCGGGCCTCGCTGTACGCCGTGCTCGGCCGCGCCGCGCCCGGACCGCTGGCACCCGGGGAGCGCGATCCGTTCCGGGTGGTCGGTCAGGCGCTTCCGGAGGTGCTGCGGGACGCGGTCGGCGCGGTGGCGCAACTGGGCCGGGACACGGCATGGAGCCGGGAGGCCCAGGTCGTGGGAAGCGTCGCCCCCCGGATGCACCTCACGATCAGCCAGCTGCTGGAGGTACTGGAGGAGCTGGAGCACACGATCGAGGACCCCACGCTGCTGCGGACGACGTTCCAGGCGGAGCTGTTCGCCACACTGGCACGCCGCTACTGCGAGAGCCTGATGGTGCTGGGCGGGAAGCCGTTCGGGGCGAGCCGGGAGCCGGTGGCGCTGGGCACGGTGACGCGGCAGGCCGCGGCGGAGACCATGCACCACCGGCGGGCGCGGATCACCGGGCCGCTGGACCGGGACCTGTGGCTGGTCAAGTACGCGGGCCCGGCCGTGACACACCTCCTCAGCGCGCTGATCGACAACGCACTCCACTTCAGCCCGCCGGAGAAAGAGGTCGAGGTGAGGGTGACCCGGCGGCCGGACGGGCTGCTGATCGAGATCGAGGACCAGGGCCTGGCCATGGGCCCCGAAGCCCTCGCGGCGGCGAACGGCCTGCTCGCCGACCCGGACCCACAGCGGGTCCTGGAACGGCTGCGGGACGGACGGATCGGCCTCGCCGTGGCCGCACGCCTGGCCGCCGCCCACCGCATCACCGTCCACCTCCGGGTGAAAACCGAACCGGAGCAGGGCATCATCGCCACCGTCCTGCTGCCCGACCGGCTGCTCCTCACCGGGACGCAACTGCCGACCGCCGACCGGTCCACCGCCGACCGGCCGCCGCACCCCCGCCCCGCCCCGGTGCCCGCCGCCCCGCTGGTCTCCGCCACCCCGCCCGCGGACGGCGATGACCGTTCCGGACTGCCGCGCCGCACCCCACAGCCACCCACCCATGCCGCCGCTGACCCCGGCGCCACACAACCAGCACCCGCCCCGACCCCGGGAACGGATGCGGAGGCGGCTTCGGGAGTGGCTGCGGAGGCGGGGGGCGGGCGGCCCCGGCTCCCCCGCCGCACCCGCAACGCGCCCGGCCCGGCCGGGCTGGAGCACGACCGCTCCGGGCCCGCCGGCGGCACCAGCCCCGGGCCGTCGCCCGGACTCGCGGGCGCCTTCCTCACCGCCGTCCGCACCCACACACCCACCGAAACCGCTGAAACCGCCAGGAACACCGAAACCGCTGAAGCCACCGAGGCTGCCGACGGGCCGCCGTCTCTCTGACCTGCCCGCTGCGCTCTTCCCCTCCCCCCACCTCTTGTCCCTCTTTCTCCTTTCCTCCGATCTGAGGAGTGTTTGATGAACGGTCAGGACACCACCGTGCCGGTGTGGAAGCTCAAGGACCTGGGCTGGCTGCTGGACGGCTTCGCGGCCCGGGTCGGGCACAACGTGCGCGCGGTTCTCGCCTCGCAGGACGGACTGATCGCCTCCGCGACCGGCCCGCTGTCCGACGACGACCGCGCCCGTCTCTGCGCCTCCGCCGCCGGTCTGCTCAGCCTCGGCAGGGCCACCGTCCAGGCCGCAAGCGGCGACCCGGCGGGCGGGGACGTGCAGCAGATGATCATCGAGCACCCGGCCTGCCTGGTGTTCGTGATGGCCGCCGGAGCGGGCAGCCTCCTCACCGTCGCCACCGACCCCCAGGCCGACCCCGGCCGCGTCGGACACGAGATGACCGAACTGATCCAGCGCGTCGGCGAACACCTCACCACCCCCGCCCGCGCCCTGCCGGAAGACCAGTGACATGGACACACAGTCCGGGTGGGAACCCGCCACCCGCATCCCCCTCTACGCCCTGACCGGCGGGCGCACCGTCCCCGAGCTGACGCTGCGGCTGGACACCCAGGTCCGCACCCTGCCCGCGCACACGGTGACAGATCTGCCGCCCGAGCCGCAGCAGTTGCTCGACCTGTGCGAGGGGGCCGACCGGTCGATCGCCGAGCTGGCCGGGACCCTCCACCTTCCCGTGCCGCTGGTCATGGTCATGGTCTCCGACCTCCTCAAGGACCGCGCGCTGCGCATGGTCATCCCCCACCCCTCCGACGGGGACCACCGGACCGCGATGATCAACGCCTTTCTCGCGGGCCTTCAGGCGCGGTGGGAGGTGACCAGCGATGCCGGATGCTGAATGCCTGGTGAAGCTGGTGGTGACCGGCGGTTTCGGCACCGGGAAGACGACGCTGATCGGCGCGGTCAGCGAGATCACCCCGCTGCGGACCGAAGCCGTCCTCACCCAGGCCGGCACCACCACCGATGTCCTCACCGGTGTGGAGGGGAAGACGACCACCACGGTGGCCCTGGACTTCGGCCGCCTCACCTTCCCCGACGCCGATCCGCCGGTGAAGGTGTTCTTCTTCGGCACCCCCGGACAGGAGCGCTTCGCCCACGGCTGGAACAGCATCGCCCACGGCGCCCTCGGCACCGTCGTCCTGGTCGACACCTCCCGCCTGGAGATCTCCTTCCCCAGCCTCACCTTCGCCGAGAAGCTCGGCATCCCCTTCGCCGTCGCCGTCAACCAGTTCGCCCACGACCCCAACCACTACACCCCCCAGGAAGTCCGCGACGCCCTCGACCTCACCGCCGACGTCCCCGTGATCACGTGCGACGCCCGCGACCCCGCCTCGGTCGCCCGGGTCCTGACCGCCCTGCTCACCAGCCTGACCCGCCCCCCATCGCCCCGCGGAGCATCACTGTGACCCACCCCGCTGCACCCCACCCCAACACCCAGGTCCAGGTCCCTGGCGGTGTTCCGGTCCTGCCCGGGCCGCCCGCCGTGCGGGCCGGGCGGCTGGCCGAACTCGGGCTCGACCGGCGCCCGCGGCCCGACCTCGACGAAGCCGCCACCGCCCTGGGCCGTGCCGCGGACGCCGACTACGCGATGGTCAACATCCTCACCCAGGACGGGCAGTGGTTCGCCGGCCTGTACCGGGCACCGAGGCCCCACCTGCCGCTCATCCCCCGCACCATGCCCCTGACCGACGGGTTCTGCCCCGCCCTCACCGCCCGCGGCGGCCTGGCCCTGGTCCTGACCGACGTCCACGACCACCCCCGGCTGCGGTCGAACGCCGTCGTGGACCAGCTCGGCATCCGCTCCTACGTCGGCGCCCCCCTGATCGACCCCGCCACCGGCATCACCCTGGCCACCCTCTGCTTCATCAACACCACCGCCCTCCCGCAGAAAACCGAGCACGACCAGCTCCACCTCATCAAAACCCGCCGCGACGAACTCAACCCCCGCCTCTTCCACCCCGCCCTCCCCGCGACCCCCTGACCCCACCCCCCAATTTCCCTGTCACCGAAAGCGGAGACCGATGCTGTCCGACACCCATGAGGACCTGCGCGCCCAGGTCCGTGCCTTCGCCGAATCCGAGATAACACCCCGCATACCCCGCATGGAGAACTCCGGCGACATCGAGACCGGTCTCGTCAAGGACATGGGCGCCCGGGGCTGGATCGGCGTCACCATCCCTACCGCCTACGGCGGCATGGGCGCCGGCCACGAGGCCAAGACCGTGGTGGTAGACGAACTTTCGCTGCACAGCGCAGCGATGGGGGCCGCCGCGCAGGCGTCGATCCTCGGTGTGGCGAAGATCGACCACTTCGGGACCGAGGAACAGAAACGGGAGTGGCTGCCGCCGATCGCAGAGGGCACCCTGCTGCCGACGATCGCGGTCACCGAGGCCGAATCGGGCGGGCACGTCCTCGGCATGGCCTCCACCGCCCGCCGCAAGGGCAGGGGCTGGGTCCTCGACGGACGGAAGGTGTTCGTCGGCAACAGCGCGATCGGCCACCTGCACGGAGTCGTCGTCCGCACCGGCGAAGGACCGGGCGGACTGACCGCGTTCCTCGTCGAACACGACCGCAAAGGAGTCAGCGCACCGCCCCACCCGCCCCGTATCGGCCTCAAAGGGTTCTCCTTCGGCGAACTGCACCTCGACGCCGTCCACGTTTCCGACAGCCACCGCATCGGCGACATCGGCGACGGACTCGCCGTCGCCTACTCGTCCAGCGTGCTGTACGGGAGGCTCAACCTCGGGGCCGTCGCCCTCGGAATCCTGCGCGCGACCCTCGCACAGACCACAGCCTTCATCTCCGGCCGTGACCGGATCACCGGCCTGGGCGTCGTCCGCGACCGTCTCGGCGACATCACCGCCCACGTAAAGATGGCCGAGCTCGCCGTCTACCACGCCGCCCGCAGCCTCGACCGCGGCGAGCCCTGCGACCAGGACCTCATCACCGCGAAACTCCACGCCGTCGAAGCCGCCCAGCACGCCACCCGCCTCGGCATGCGAACCCATGGCGCCACAGGCCTCCTCACCAGCGTGCCCATGGAACGGTTCCACCGCGACGCCCTGTGCCTCGAACCCCCCGCCGGCACCAGCGACATCCAGCGCCACCGCCTCGCCGAGGAAGCCCTCACCCCCGGCCGGCACCGACCGTGGTCCCAGCGGTTCGCCCGCCCCCTCACCCCGGCCCCGGCCCCGGCCCCGGACACCCTCCTCGCCCACACAGCCTGACCACCAGCCCGGCCGACGCCCTGCCCCGCCCGCCGTGTCACCACCCACCTCTCGGGACACCCGCATGACCACACACGCCACCCTGCCCGCCCCTGATTCCGCGATGGCCGGGCCGTGCGACGCCGTCCGGGAGCCGGTCCGCACGGTCACCGCCCCGCCGTCTTCACCCGCAGACAGGAACTGCCGCACGCCCCCCATGCCCATCGCCCTGCCGGAGACGACGCCGTCGGCGCTGCGGGAGCGCCGGGCCGTGATGAACCGTGCCCTCGAAGCCCGTGTGCCCGCCGGGCATCTGGTCGTCGTCCCCTACGTCCTCACCCGCCCCGGCCACGGCCGCGAGGGCCATCTCGCCGAGCTCCGGCAGCTCGCGGACCACCAGGGGTGGCGGCTGTGCGGCGCGGAGAGTGACGACTGCGGCGGTACCGACCCCGCCGTGCGGCCGGGGTGGGCGCGCGCTGTCCGGGCGCTGGCCGACGGCCGGGCCCATGCCGTCGCCGCCGTCAGCCAGGTGACCGTCAGTGCCCACCCCGCCCTCTACGCGCGGGAACTGGACCGCATCCGGGACACCGGCGGCGCACTGTTCCTCCTCCGGCCCGAAACCCACCTCTGACCCGCCGCCTCCACTGCCACTTCCGCCCCGTCTCCGTCTGGCTGCCGCTGCCCGAACCGGTCCTGTTCTCCGAGGGTGTTGCCCCGTGTCCTTTCCGTCTTCCAGCGTCGATCTGCTCGATGAGCGGGTCCTGGCCGATCCCTGTCCTGTGCACGCGGCGCTGCGGGCCGTCGGGCCGGTCGTCCGGCTCGCCCGCCACCACGCCTGGGCGATCACCCACCACCAGGCCGTCGAGGAAGCCCTCACCACCGGCATCCTCATCCCGCGCCCCGCCGACAGCAGCACCCCCGCCTGCCCCGGACACCACCCGCGGCCAGACACCGCCGCAGTCCGGGCGGTGCAGACCGTGCTCCGGCAGGCGCGGGAGGTACTCGCCGGGCACACCCACGCCGGAGTCACCGACGCCGCCGCCGCGGCACGGCACCTGACCGCACGCACGGTCCTCGCCCTGGCCGGCACCCCCCGGCCGGCCCCCCTGCGCCTCCCCGCCCGCAAACCCGTCACCGCTGCCCTGGCCGCCCTCCTCCACCCCACACCACCCCCCACCCGGCCGAAAACCCGGCCGGCCGGGCCCGGCGCCCGGCCGGATGGGGCCGGGAAGGGCCTGTCCCCGGTGGTGCGGTGCGCGCTGGCGCACGCGGACGTCACCGCCGCGGGGCTCACCGAGACGCTCTGGCAGCTCGCCCACCACCCTGACCAGTGGACCCGGGTCCGCGCCCAGCCGAGCCGTCTCGCCCCGGCAGCCCTCCACGAAGCCCTCAGGCTCCAGCCACCCCAGCCGCACCAGGTGTTCACCGCGGCGGCCACCGTGCTGCTGAGCGGGGTGGAGGTGGCGGCCGGGGACGAGGTCTGGCTCCTGCACCGCGCGGCGGGCCGCGACCCCGCCCAGTGGGGCCCCACCGCCGACAGCTTCGACATCCACCGCCCCCGCACCAACCCCCGCCTCCCCGGCTCGCACTGTCCCACCGCCACCGCACTGGCCAGGGCCCAGACCACCACGCTGCTCCAGGCCCTGGCCGCCCACCCCTACCTGACCCCGGCCGCCGCCCCCGGCCGCACCCACACCACCACACAGCACACCTGGCTCTTCGCCCCCCTCACCACCAACCCCACCACCAGCCACAACCCCCGCGGACTCCCGGCCTCATGACCACCAGCACCTCACCCCCTCCGCCCGGTCCGGAGCAGTTCCGATCCGGTCTGACGTGGTCTTACGTGCTCCGACCCGACCCTGGCCGGTTGATCCCGGCAGACCGCGAGGTACCCCTTCATGCTCCGTACCGCCCCCTCGGCCGCCGTGCACCCGGCAGCCGGGTTCACCGCCTCTCACAGATCTCCCGGCCGCGTCACCGCGGTCATCACCCGGCCCGGCCGCGGGGAGGTCCTGCTGGTCGCCCGCCGCGGCCCCGGAGGCGCACTGCGCTGGCAGCTCCCCACCAGCGGCATCCGCTCGGGGGAGACCGCGGCCGCCGCCGCGCGCCGCGCCGCCCTGGACGACACCGGGGTCCGCGTCGACCCCGATGTCCGGCTGGAGCACACCGGGGCCCGGGCCGAATGCCGCCAGATCCACATGGTGTGCACCGTGACAGCCGGAGTCGCGTACGTGCCCCCCGGCCGGGGCATCGCCGACGTCGCCTGGGTCTCCCCCACCGCACTGACCGCCTACCTCCCCAGGCTCTGCGCATCCCTTCACCGCCTCCTCAACCCCAGACCCGTGCCCGGTCTCACGCCGTAACCCGCCAACCCCGACCCCGGCCCCGGCGCAGCCGACGTCCCCGTCCGGCACGCGCTCCCCCCTGCTGCTCCGGCCGCACGGCCCTCGCTCCCCTTTCTTCCTCGCCTTGTTCGTCTTCCGCTCGTTGCACCAGTTGAGAGGCGTTCTTTCCGTGTCTGTCCGTCCGGGTCCGGCCCCTGTCCTGCCGCACCCCGCCTGTCCTGCCCGGTCCGCTGGTCCGTCCGGTGATCCGCCCTTACCGTCCGCGCCGTCCGTGCCGCTCGTCGGTCTGCCCGGCCGTGCCGTGCCACCGCCGCTGCTCGCGGCCGGGACCGGGTGCCCGGTTCCGGCCGGGCGTCTCGTGACGGCCACGTATCTCACCGCGCTGCGCCGGCGCCGCGGCCTGCGGGTGGAGGACGTATGCCAGGCCATCGGCCTGCGAACGGGCCATATCGAGGCGATCGAGGCCGCGCAGACGCGCCTGGACCCGATCACGGCGCAGCGCCTGATGGGCCTCTACCGGCTCCCCGATCCCGCGGAGCGGGCGAGTGTGCTCGTTCGTCTGAGTGGTGAGCCGGGCGGGGACGTGGTCCGTGACGAGGACGCCCGGTGGCCGGAGCGGCTCGCCGCCATCGAGGCCGCCGCCGGGCGGATCACCGTCTGCTCCGGCCGACACATCCCCCCGCTCCTGCGCAGCCCCCTCTGTACCCACGTCCTGGCCCGCACCGGCACCACCGAGCACCCGCAGGCAGCAACCCGCCCCCTGACCGACGGTCACGCCCGGGTGACGGCGGTGCTGTGCGGGTCCGTCCTGACACGCGGGCTGCCGGGTGCGGCGGGACATGCCGTGATGGCACAGCAGCTGCAGCACCTGATCGACCTGACGGAGTCGGGCCGGGCGGAGATCCGGATCGTTCCCCAGCGCCGTCTGCTCGCGCTGCCGTACGGCAGCCTCACCGAGATCGGCGGGGACCGGACCCTGTATGCCGAGGAGACCACCATCGGGGTCGTCTACTCGGCCGGCCCCGGAAGCCGTCACGCCCGGCAGACCATCAGCACCGCGCTCCGCCACGCCTGCAGCATCAGCGAGAGCCTCACGCTGCTGGAACAGGCCCGCACACGGAACGCCTCCTCCCTTTCTTCTCCGTGATGGCCGCACCCGCACCAGGCCCCCGTCTCGCCCCGGCTCCAAGGCCCCGCGCCCCCCAGGGGGTGGGCCGCAGGCCGCCCCGGCGGGTCTTCCCCGGCCGGGCATCCGTCACCGCTTCATCTCCCAGCCACAACGCCTCCATCACTCTCATCGATCGGAGAAACCCCTGTGCCCGGTACACCGCCCGACCAGATCCGCGTGATCTTCTCGAACTTCGAACTCGACGGACGCGGCGACGAGCAGAAGCTGGCGGCCTTCTACAGGCTGCTGAGGGCACACGATCCGCATCTGGTGGGAAGGGCCGAGTTCCTGGCCGGACCGGGCAACGGCCAGAGGCGGCTGCTGGACGCCGAGGCCGCGCTCACGCCCGAGGGTCGGCCGTGGCTGCGCCTGCGGGGTTTCATCGGCGCCCAGGCCGTCGGCGAGTTCCGTACCGCCGCGTTCGTCCGCACCGACGTCTTCACCCCGGTGAGCGCCGGAAGTATCGGCGACCCGACAGGGTGCCCTCCCACCTGCGTCACCCTGCGCCTCACGCCGTACCCCGGGGACCCGGACTGCTTCCGGGAGTTGACGTTCACCGCCGCCCACCACAGCTACGCCTCCCCGCCCGCACGCGCCCTCGAAGCCCAGGAACTCACGAGGCTCGCGGACCGGCGCGACCCCAGGGACCGCACCGCCCGCTACCCCAACGGCCGCCCCCGCGAAGCCCTCCTCACCCTCGACACCAACTCCTACCCCGAACCCGGCCTGCCCGGCGACGTCCCGATCCCCCGCCCCGCCGACATCCAGGACCGCACCCACCTCACCCACCGCTTCACCCCGACCGGGACCGGCGAGTGGGTGCCCGACACCACCAGCGACCGCACCCTGCGCGCGGCCGGCCTGCAGGATGTCGCCCGCCACCTCACCGAGAACGGCCGCACCGGTGTCCTGGCCCCCACCACCCCCGGCTACGCCGACCAGGGCGGGGAGCGGCGCGCGTGCCGGATCGACCGCGCCTACGCCTCCGACGGCATCCTCACAGCGGTGGAGGATTTCACCGTTGTCGACTGCGCCGGGCTGAGCGACCACCACGCCCTGCTGATCACCCTCTCCCGCCGCAGGCTCGCCGAGACCCTGTCCCTGACCGCATGACTTCCGCGCGCTCTTCCGGCACCGGGCGCGAAGGTGAGACGGCTCCGGCCGTCACGGCACACCGCCCTGCTCACGGGGCCCGCCGGCCGTACTCGTTCCTGGCCAGCCCCCAGGCGACCCCCAGCCCGCCGCTGCCCCCTGTCAGAGGCCGGACCCGTGTACCGGGCCCCCGTCACCGAGAGAAGACCACGCCATGACCCCTGTCACCACCGCGGACATCGACGCCGCCTGTGCCCGTCTCAAGCCTGCCGCGCGGGAGGTGTACCGGCTGCTGGGACGCGGACCGGCCCGCAGCATCACACCCGCCCTGACGGCCGCGGCCTGCGCGATGGAGCCCGGTACGGCCGCGCAGCATCTGGAGGAACTCGCACAGGCCCGCCTCCTCACCACCGCCTCTCCCGACAGGGCACTCGTGCCGTGCTACCGGTTCCCGCAGGCCGCGCGCCTCCACGCCCGGCAACTCCCCGCCGCTGACGAGCGGGTGTGCTCGGTGGCCCTGGAGCGGCTCGCGGACTGGACGCTGGCGTGCGCACGCGCTGCCCAGGATCTGCTCACCCCGGCGCAGGCCGCTCTCGCCCGGACCCTGCCCGTCCCTCCCGCGCCCCCGGTGCCGTTCACCGATGCCACCGGGGCTCTGGCGTGGCTGGAGGGCCAGCACGACAATCTCCTGCCGCTCCTCGACGCCCTGACCGGACACGAGAAGCACACCATGGTCTGGCGCCTCACGGACGCGTTCTGGCCGTACTTTCACCGGTGCCACCCCTACGAGCTGTGGACCGCCGCCCACACCCGTGCCCTGGTCGCCGTCTGCCGCACCGGCCATCCGGCCGCCGAACGGCAGATGCTGCTTGCCGGCGCCGCGGGGCACGCCGCCTCCGGCAACCACGGCGAGGCCGTCGACGGGTACACCCGCGCGCAGGCGGCCGCCCGCGCGGCCGGTGACCAGCGGGACGAGGGCCGGGCACTCCTCGGGCTCGGCACCGCCCGCCTCGACAGCGGCCACCCCGCCAAGGCCGCACCCCTGCTGCGCAAGGCCATCGTGCGCTGGACCCAGTGCGGTCACGAGCGCGGCGTGTCGCTGGCGCTGACCGCGCTGGCCGGGTGCTCCCTCCCCCAGGACCCCGAGCAGGCCATCCGCCACCTGACCCGGGCACACGAGACCCTCACCGCCGAGGAAGACTCCCACCATGCTGCCTGTGCTCTCGCGCTGCGCGGCCATGCCCGTTCCCTGGCCGGATACCACCGCCAGGCTCTGGAGGATCTCTCCCGGGCCCGGGACGTCCTCAACCACGGCGGTGGCGGTCCGCTGGAAAAGGCCCGGGCCCTGGAGTTCACCGCCGCGACACACACCCGGCGCGGCGACGCCCCCGCCATCGCACGGCCCTGGTACGAGCGGGCCGCGGCCGTCTACGACCGCTTCCGGCCCACCGAGGCCGCACACATCCGCCACCAGGCCGGCCTCCCCGAACCCGCCCCGGACACCACCAGTGTTCCTCCCGGCGACCGGCCCCAGCGCGCCGGGACGCGGGAGACAGCGGGCCCGGCCGGGCAGAAGGAAACAGCACCCGCCGGCCGCCCGCACCATACCTCTTCCCGATTTGACGAGGATCTCGAGTTGCGGCTCGTGTCCGGTCCGCCGCGCTACGCCAGGAGCACGGACAGGCCGGTGAAATATCTGATCGTCGTCTGCGAGCACGGGGACGTCATCGGTTACCTGTGGGCGAACGACGAGGACCGTGCCGCGGGCTGGTGCCGCCGGGAATCGCAGGGAGGGCACGCGTTCAACCTGGGACAGCGGTGGGTCGCAGCCCTCCGTAACGCGAAACGCCGGGGCCTGACACCGGTGCAAGCCCTGGAGGAGATTCTGGACACGTCCGATGCCCGGCTGCCGAGTCACATCGCTTGCCCGTCCTTTCTGGACGCCCCCGATCTGCAGGCTCTGAAGGACCTGGCGGCCCGTACGTAGAACAGCCCTCGGATGAAAGCCCCTTACGGCCCCCGCGCCGGGGCTGTTTCGGACCGGGTGCCAGTCACCGGTCACGGCACTCACGCGCGCCGCCCGGGCGGACGCTGAACGCTCTTCCCCGGCCCATCGCCCGGGGAACGGGCGGACAGGAACAGCACCCCGCATGACTCCTCCTGCACCGGACATCAGAAAGCGGAGAAAGCGAACGTGGTTGTGACAGCAAAGCCCTTGTGGCCGCACCAGCGCGAGGCGTTGAAGGATCTCGGGGCGGCGCTCGCCTCTGAGAGCCGTGCCACCAACGTGATGGCGTGCGGGACGGGGAAGACCCGGGTGGGGGCCGAAGTGGCCCGGCTCGTGTCGCCGGACGGGCCGGTGCTGATCGTGGTCCCCACCCTCGATCTGGTCGCCCAGACCCTCACCGCCTGGCGGGAGGGCGTCGGACGCGAGGCTCTGGGCCGGGTCGTCGCCGTCTGCGGCGACAAGGAGGTCATGGACCGGGACGTGTCCGACGACCTCGGCCGTCACCAGGTCACCGTCGTCTCGGACCCCGGCCACCTCGCCGGCATCCTGCGCACAGACCACGGGCGCCTCACGGTGGCGATCACGTATCAGAGTCTGCCCAAGCTGGTCGCGGCGCACGAGGTCCGCGGAGTGCGGCCGTGGGGGCTGATCGTCGTCGACGAGGCGCACCGTTCGGCGGGGCGCGGGGGCCGGCAGTGGTCGGTGGTCCATGACGATGTGCGGGTGCCCGCGGTCAGGCGTCTGTACATGACCGCGACGCCGCGGCTGGTGCGTGCGGGGGACGGGGACGCGTCCGAGGTGGTCAGCATGGACGATGAGAAGGTCTTCGGCCGTGTGGCGCACCGGCTGAGTTTCGCGCGGGCCCGGGAGCGGGGGCTGCTGGCCGGTTACCGGGTGGTGGTCTGTGTGGTCACGGACGGGGAGATGCACCGTCTCGCCACGGAGTCCGACGGTGACGGCCGTACGTTTTTGCAGGTCGGGTCGACCGCGGTGGCCGCGTCCATGCTGGCGCGTCAGGTCGCGGTCCTGCGGGCGGCCGACACCTATGGGGTGGGGCGGATGCTGACCTATCACCGCACGGTCTCTGATGCGCGCTGGTTCTCCCGGACACTGCCCCGTACCGGTGAACTGCTGGGACAGCCGGCCGGTCTGACCACAGGCTTCGTGCACGGGTCCCAGCCGCGGGCGCAGCGGCGCGCGGAGTTGGCGAAGCTGGTGGACGGCAGTCTGGGGCGGGTGGTGGTCTCCAATGCGCGGGTGTTGTCGGAGGGGTATGACGCTCCGGCGGTGGATGCGGTGGCGTTCATCGATGCGCGGAAGTCGGCGATCGATACGGTGCAGGCGGTCGGGCGGGCGCTGCGGCTGGGCGGGAGGCGGGACAAGATGGCGCATATTTTTGTTCCGGTGGTGTTGGAGCCCGGTCAGGACCCTGTGGGTGCTTTGCAGGGTTCCGCGTACGGTCCGGTGTGGCAGGTGGTGAGTGCTCTGGCCGCTCATGACGAGGCTCTGGGGGCGGAGCTGGATGCCCGGCGGCATGATCTGGGCCGGTACCGTTCCCCGGGACGGGAGGGTTCGCTACGGGAGTTGCCGGGGTGGCTGCGGTTCAACGGTGTTCCCGTGCCGCCGCGGTTCGCGGAGGCGATCACGGTGGCGACGGTCCGTTCCACCACATCCTCGTGGGAAGAGAATCTCGGTGCCGCGGCCGGCTACGCGGAGGAGCACGGTGATCTGCTGGTGCGGAAGGATTTCGTCACCGTGTCGGGACTGGCGCTCGGGCAGTGGATCCGCTGGGTCCGCCAGCTCCACAGCGACGGCAAACTCTCGCAGGCGCGGCGTGCCCGGCTGGATGAGCTGGGGATGGTGTGGGACGTTCTGGATGAGAACTTCAGCCGCTGTCTCGAAGCCGCCGCGGCCTACCGTGCCGAGCACGGCCATTTGCGCGTTCCGCGCGGCTATACCGTTCCCGGCCCCGGTGGGTTTGCGCTCGGTGCGTGGATCGCGAATGTCCGGTCCCGCAGGGACCGGCTGTCCGCCGGGCAGCGGGAGGCGCTGGACGCGTTGGGCATGGTCTGGGCGGTGTTCGCCCAGGACTGGGAACAGGGCGTGGAGGCGGCACGGGCCTACCGTCAGCGGGAGGGCCACCTCCGTGTCCCTCCCGGCCACACCGAAGCAGACGGCAGGGGTTCGGAGGGGTTCGCCCTGGGGCTGTGGCTGGCCCGCAAACGCGACCAGCGCAAACATCTGACCGCGGACAGGACCGCCGAACTCGACGCGCTGGGGATGGTCTGGAACCCGTGGGAGGACACCTGGCGCCGCTATTTCGAAGCGGCACGCGCCCATCACGCCCGCCACGGCCACCTCGATCTGCCGAAACGGCAGACCGTACGGCTCGCGGACGGCGTGGAGGCCGACCTGGGCAGCTGGCTGTCCCGGCAGCGTGCCGAGATGAAGGCCGGTACCCTCAGCGCCGAACGTACCGCGGCACTCGACGCTCTGGGCGTGAACCTGACGGGAGCCCATGAACGGTTCTGGCAGACGGGCATCACCGCCGCCCGTGCCTTCCACGCTGAATTCGGCCATCTGAACGTTCCCGCGAGCCACACCACGCACAGTCCCGGCGGGGAGAAGGTCAGCCTGGGGAAATGGCTCTCGAAGGTCCGCGACCGCCACAGCCGCGGGCAGCTGACCGGCGAGAGGATCTCAGAACTCGACGCCCTGGACATGGTCTGGGACGTCCACGAAGTGACCTGGCAGGAGTACTACACCGCCGCCCAGCGATACTACCGCACACACCACCATCTGCGGATCCCCGTCAAGTACGTCACCGGCGCCCCGGAAGAACTGCGCCTCGGTAACTGGATCAGCCGCCAGCGGGCCGACTTCAGAGCGGGAAAGCTCTCGGTGCAGCGCATCAAGGCCCTCACCGGCATCGGCATGCGATGGCCCACCTGACCCACCGGCCCCGCCCACCCCCACAGTGGTGCCGAGGACACCCAGGCCAGCCGCCCTCCCGTACACCACATCACGCCCCCGGGACACTGAGACACGAGCACCGTCAACGCCCCCTCCCGGGGGCATCCTTCCCCGGCGGTACCGGCGCCACCCCGCCACCAGCCCCGCCGACGGCCCGGCTGTCCCCCGGGCGCCGTTGTGACCGAGCATCGTAGTTGGCGGATCACCTCCGCATCAGGCACAGCTCACAGGTATGCGGAGGAAGCTAGTTGGCGGATCTTGAGAGCGATAGCTGGCGGATCACGCCGAGGCAAGGATACAGCGGCAGTTCATCGCCGCAGGTGAGGCCTTTGGCCGCCGGTCGAACGTCATGATCCGCCACACGGCGTGCTTGGCCAGCCGGACGACATGGGTATGTCAGCGGTCGGCGACACGTGAGGTGTCAGTGACTCTGGATCGGCGGGCGGTCTGGACTCATCTCTGGTGAGCGAATCTGTCGAGGGCCTTGAGTACATGGGCGCGGGTCGTGTCGCTGCCCAGGTGGCCCGCGTTGTCGACGACGGTCAGCTCGGCATCGGGCCAGGCGCGGGCGAGTTCCCATGCGGTATCGAGTGGGCCGGCCAGGTCGAGCCTGCCGTGGACCAGCACGCCCGGGATGCCGGCCAGGCGGTGCGCATCGCGCAGGAGTGCGCCTTCCTCCAGCCACGCTCCGTGGGCGAAGTAGTGCGAGCAGATGCGGACCAGGGCCAGTTGCGCGACCGGCGGGCGGTCACCGTACGGGTTGGAGGCGCCGTTCGTTTCCCCGGACAGGACCGCGTCCTCCCAGGCGCACCAGTCGGCCGTGGCCTTCTCCCGTACCGCGGGGTCCGGATGCTCCATCAAGCGTGCGTAGGCCGCGACGATGGCACCGTCTCGTGGTGTACTGCCGGCTCCTTCGAGGAAGCGTTCCCACTGCTCGGGGAAGAACCGCCCCGCACCCCGGTAGAGCCAGTCGATCTCGGAGCGCCGGGTGGTCGTGACGGCGGCGATGACGATCTCCGACACCCGCTCCGGGTACGTCTCGGCATAGGCCAGGATCAGCGTGGAGCCCCACGAGCCCCCGTAGAGCAGCCAGCGGTCGATACCCAGGTGATCGCGGAGCCGCTCCATGTCGGCGATCAGGTGCTGGGTGGTGTTGTGGCGCATATCGGTCGTGGGTTCGCTTGCGTGGGGAATACTGCGGCCGCAGCCGCGCTGGTCGAACAGGACGACCCGGTAGCGGTCCGGGTCGAAGATCTGGCGTGCCCCGGTCCCGCATCCGGATCCCGGCCCGCCGTGGACGACGAGTGCCGGCTTGCCGTCCGGGTTGCCGCAGGCCTCCCAGTACACAAGGTTGCCGTCGCCGACGTCGAGCATCCCCTTCTCGTACGGCTCGACCGGCGGGTACAGCTCGCCCATCTTCCAGACCTCCTGACAACCAAATGCAACATGAACAAGGCTTGTAGTAGACAACATGGATGAGGTGACGCCGTCGGCGACTCTGACATCTGACCGATCAGCGGGCTGGGTTCGCGGCTGGTCACTAGACGGTTGTCCCGGGCGGTAATCACGATGTGTGACTGATGGTCGCGATGACCTGTCTGGCGTGGCCTTCGAGGGCCGTGCAGAGCCAGGAGGCGGGGACGGGCGGTTCTTTCGATTCCCAGCGCCTGAGCTTCGTCAGGTGCGGCATGTCCAGCGAGAGCGTTCGGTCGTGGGGCCGCATCGGTGGCTGGAAGACTGGTGCGAGGGCGAACTCGCTTCCCGTGATGTAGCTCCAGACGAAAGCGGATGCGCACTCTCGGGTGTGCTCGTTCGGCTTCCGGCCTCGGCCTGGAGGACGTTGTCGGCAGAGCTCGTCCCATGTCCTGTCGTCGATGGACCAGCGGGAGAACTGCATGCGGCGGGCCCGGTAATCGGCCTTCTCCTGGCCAAGGACGTGCTGCGCCAAGAGTCGCAGCGTGGCCGGCAAGTCTCCGTTCTTGAGGTCGCGACGGGGATCCAGCGCAAGGGACTGCCCAGATCAACGCCAAGCTCGCGCTGCCAGAGCAGCCTGACGATGTTGGCCCGTCCGACGGAAGGCACGCTGGTCGCGTCCGCCAGCGCGGAGAACGTCATCACGCGCCCCTCCCGGCCGCCGATGATCGTCAGCAACTGGTCCCGCATGCCCAGCAGATCCCTCACCGGCCGACGACGCGACGACAAGTGGTCAAGAACGCTCCAGACGTGCGGGCGCCAGCCCGCGATCACCGAGTACTGCCAGCCGCAAGCCGCCGCTATCTCCCTGGCCGCCGCGAACTTCAGCGCGTCCTCGTCCTTGATCAGTCCCATCGGGCGTACGTCCATCAGCCACATCCCGCCACCGATCACGGCCAAATAGTCCGGAATGCGCCAGGACGACCCGCCCCTGTGTCCGAAGTCCAGCCGGAACGGCTGCGACAGCACCTCCGACGCCCCCACGAAGTCCAGCGCGACCAGCAGCCGCACTTCCTCCAGCGACTCGAAACCGTGCCCCCTGCCCGTGGACGCCATCACCTCCAGCCCGGGCCGGTGCCGCTGCTTCGCCCGCCAGGTGAACCCCCGCATCGGCCGCGACGACAGCACCGGAACATGAGCCATGTCGCGGACCGGCCAGCAGACCTCACCGGCACCCACCCGCCACGCCGAACTCCACCGACAAATCCAGCCGTCCGCGAGATCAAGTTCATCCCGAAATACGGCATCCCCGCTGTACCCCGCGACCAGCTCGTCGAGGCGACTCGAGTCCGACCGGATCCTTGCCCTGGCTACCTCGCTCACTCACCCAGAGCATCACCACCCGCATCGCGACAAGGCCCGATCTTCGGAACTGACCACAACACAGCGCTACCGAAGCAAGATCCGCCAACTACTGCGCTCGTCCGCCAAGTAAAAATCTCGGTCGCAGCCGTGTCCGGGCACCCTCAGTGACCCGCACCGGCGCCCAGACAGGGTCCGGCCGAGCAACGTGTGTTCGAAACCGCCGGCTGTCTCGTTGTTCCGGGTGCGGCCCTCGCCAGGGGCGGCACCCTGTGCACCGGAGACCCTTTCCCTACGTGTCACCAGGCCGGATGAGGAGAAGCCCGTGAGGCCCACGACTATGACGAAGGGCGTGGCGACGCCACGATGCCACGTGGCCGTTCCGCCTGCGGGCGGATCAAGCAGTCTGCCCGCCGAGGAGGTGTCATGACCACGAACGGGGCGGGTCCGGCTGCCGGGTCGTCTGGACGGGCAACCGGTGACCTGCCCAGGCGGGCCGCAACACCCCCGGCAGCCCGCCCGGGCCGGGACCGCGCCCCGGGCCCGTCAGTGCACCAACCCCTGCCCCGTTCCGGAGGCCCCATGAACACCCCCGGCGACAGCCGCCCCACAACCGCCGTCTTCCCGCCGCCGGCCGGTACGCCCCCGTACGCGGGGCCGGTGGCGGGCGGGACACGAATACGGGTGCCCCGTGAAGGGCCCGGGCGCCGGGCCCTCCACGCCGGGGCCCTCGCCGACCGGGTGCCGAAACGACGCCAGATGATCGCCGGGGACCTGGCCTGCGCCACCGCCCTGGCCTGCGTCCCGGCCGCCGCCGCGACCGGCACGCTGACCCTGCCGCTGCTCATGACGGTCGCCGCGGTCCAGGGCGCCGGGGCAGGTGGTCCACGACGCGGCGGCCATCAGCTACCTGCCGGAGCTGGTCGACCGGTCGCTCCTGCAGCAGGGGAACGCGAGGATCGGCGGAGTGTTCGCCGTCGCGGGCGCGACCGGGAACCACCTCGGCGCCGCACTCGCCGCCCTGACCGGCCCGGCCCGCGCGCTGACCGGCGACGCCCTGTCCTACCTCGTCAGCATCTGGTGCACCACCCGCATCCACACCCCCGGCCCGCCGCCCCTGCCCGCCCCGGTGCGGGAGCCGCTGGGCGGGCAGATCCGCGACGGACTGCGCTACGTCGCCCGGCACCCCACCCTCGCCACCCTCACCCTCGTCAACGCGACGATCGCCGTCGGCGTCGGCGTCGGCGTCCTGGTCACCCTGTGGCCGCTGTACGCGCTGCGCACCCTCGCCATGCCCGGCACGGTCTTCGGGATGATCCTGGGCGCCGGGGCGCTCGGCGCCGCGACCGGCGCGCTGCTCGCCCCACGCCTCGCCCGCCGCTACGGGCCGGGGCCGATGATGCTCGCGGCCCTCGCGCTCACCCTCCTCACCCAGATCCCCCTGCTGTTCGCCGGGCCCGGCGCCCCCTGGCAGACCGCCCTCGGCGCCGCCCAGTTCGTCCACATGGCGTGCGCGGGCGCCGCCGGGGTCACCCAGAGGACGGTCCGTCAGCTGGTGGCGGAGCCCGCGATGCAGGCCCGCATGCAGGCCGTCTCCACCTGGCTGTGCGCCGTCGCCCGACCGCTCGCCGTCCCCTTCCTTGCCCTCGCGCGTTCCCCGCTGCGCGGCCTGCGCCGAATGCCGCCCGCCTCCGGCCCGGCCGACACCCCTTCCGCCCCTGGGGGTGAGCGTGCCGGTGCCGCTGTCCCGCCGCCGGCCGCAGAGCCGGACGGTGCCGCCCCGTCCGGTACCGGACCGGAAGGCGGCGCACGGTGAGCGCCGCGCCCGCCGTGGTCGGCGGCCACCTCTACCTGGAGCGCGACGGCCTGGCCCTCCTGGGACGGCGCCATCCGGACGTCGTGTTCGGCGGAGGGCTGTGGCACACCCTCGCCGGCCACACCGAGCCCGGGGAGTCGGTGAGGGCCTGCGTCGTGCGCGAGGCCCGCGAGGAAGCCGGACTCGTCCTCGACCCCGCCGATCTCCACCTCGTGCACACCGTCCACATGCCCGGCGCCGGTCCGGGCGCGGCGCCCAGGCTCCAGCTCTTCTTCACCGCCGCCCGGTGGGCCGGGGAGCCGCGGGTCCTGGAGCCGGAGTGCTGCACGGGATGGGAGTGGTGGCCGCGCGAAGCGCTCCCCGCCGGCACCGTCCCCTACACCCGCGCCGCGATCGACGCCATCACCCACAGCCCCCCGTACACGGAACTCGGCTGGGACTACCCCGTTCCCGGCCGGACCGCCTGAACCCCACACCCGCCACACCGACCACGAGGAGAGCGCCATGGGCTACGTCACGCAGACCGCATGGGAAGAACACTTCGCCCAGGGCAAGGGCTTCCGCCCGCTCGGAGACGGTGAACGGGCCCTGCTGGCAGGGCATGTCCCGGTGCCGGAGGGGGGTGGGCGGGCGCTGGACGTCGGCGCCGGGACCGGGGAGCTGGCCGCGCATCTCGCCGCCACCGGCTACCGGGTGGACGCCGTCGACTACGCCGACGCCGCGCACGCGCGCGCCGAGGACGAGCACCCCGGCGACGGCCGGGTGCGCCGGCTGACGCTGGACATCGAGCACGGCGACTGGTCCGAACTCGAACCCGCCTACGCCCTGATCACCCTGCGACTTGTGGTTGCGTTCATCGGGGACCGCACCCGGACCCTGCACGGGCTCGGGAAGCGTCTCGCGCCCGGGGGCGTGCTCGTCGTCATCACCCCGCTCGCCGCCGCCACCCGGCCCGAACAGCGGTCGATCGCGCTCGACGAGGACGAGATCACCCTGCTGGCGGAGGGCTGGGAGAGGGTGGAGCGGCTGGACGCGGACGGGCTGGTCATGCTGGTGCTGCGCGGGCCGCGTCACCGGCACACGCAGGCGGTGGAGCGGCGGGGGGTGGTCAGCGGTCCGGCGCTGGCCGCCGCGCTGGCGGTGGTGACCGACGGGGCGGGCCGGGTCCTGCTCGGCCGCTCGCGCCGGGGCATGTGGGAGGCCCCGTGCGGGAAGATCGACGGAGCGGAGGACTTCGCCGCCGCGGCCGTCCGTGAACTCGCGGAAGAGACGGGCCTCGTCGCGCGGGCCGCGGACACGGAAGTGATCGCGCCCCTGCACGACGCCTTCCAGGGGGTGCCCCGGCTCACCGTGGTGGTCCGGATCACCGCCTGGTCCGGGACCCTCACGAACCCCGAGCCGCACCTGTTCACCCGATGGGAATGGCACCATCCGGATAATCTGGCATGTATCGGGCAGGTGTTCACCCCGGCGCTGCACAGCCTCGACGCGGTCTGGCCCGGAATCGTCCCCAGCCTGCCGCCGGTGACCTCCTACCCGATCGCCACTGCGGAGTACGCGTGATCATCTGGATCAACGGCGCATTCGGCGCCGGGAAGAGCACCCTCGCCACCGGACTCATGGGCGCGCTGCCCGGTGCGGTGACCGCCGACCCCGAAGCCGTCGGCGACCTCCTGCGCACCACGCTGCGCGGCCACAACCGCGCCGCCCGCGACTACCAGGACCTGCCGCCCTGGCGGAGCCTCACCCTCGCGTTCGTCACCGCACTCGCCGACCACACCCGCGGCCCCGTCATCGTCCCGATGACCGTTCTCGACCCCGTGTACGCCACCGAGCTCTTCACCCCGCTGCACCGGCGCCCCGCGCCGTTCCACCACCTCGTCCTCCACACCGGGCCCGCCGAACTCCGCGCGCGCATCGAGGCCAGCCGGGAGTACCCCGGTGACCTGGTGCGCAGCGAGGCCGCCCGGGCGTTCCGGCGCCGTCGCGCCGGTGACTACCAGCAGGCCGCCGCCGGGTGGATGCACGCGCACGGGCACGTCATCGACACCAGTTTCCTCACCCCCGGGCAGACCCTCCAGGCCGCCCTCCACCACCTTCACACCACCGACTGACCGGTGCCGCCCCGTCGGCCCACCCCCACGCTCTCCGGAGAGGACCCCCTTGGCCATGACCGCCACCATCCCGTGTTCGCGCACCCCGACGACGAATCCCTCCTCGCCGGCGGCGTTCTCGCCCGGCACGCCGACCGCGGTGCGCGCACCGGCGTCGTCACCGCCACCTGGGCATCGGACAGCCCCCGCGCGGCCGAGCTCACCGACGCCCTCACCGTGCTCGGTGCCGGCCCGCCGCGGATGCTCGGCTACGGGACTCCCGCAACCCGGCCGCCGCCCCGGCCGGGTCCGGCTGGTCGACGCGCCGCTCGACGAAGTGATCGCCCGGCTCGTCGCCGAGATCCAGCAGTTCCAGCCTGACATCGTCATCGGGCACGACGCTCTGGGCCAGATGACCGGGCACGCGGACCACAGGCGCACCCACCAGGCGACCGTCCTCGCCGTCGAGGCCGCCGCACTCCCGGGTCTCCATCCGGAGGCCGGGGAGCCGTGGTCGGTGGGCGCGCTGTACGCGGCGACCCACCCGGACTCCGGTGTCAGCGACCTCGCGCCGCTGCTCGCCGGGGTGGACAAGAGCCTGCTGACGGTGCCCGACGCATACGTCACCGCCACGGTCGACGTGACGCAGTACCTCAACCGGAAGTGGGCGGCCATCTGCTCCCACCGGAGCCAGCTGGCCGGCGCGCGGGCGCTGCCGGCCCTGCTGTCCCGCCTGGACAGGCCGGTGCGGGCCCGGATCCTGGGGACCGAGTACTTCACCCCCGTGGGGCCAGTGCCCTTCCGGGACAGTGCGGGCGGGCCAGCCCTGTGCCCCGGAGCGGTCCGGGAGCCCGGGACGTACCCGGGGGTCCGCCGCGGTAAGTGGTCCTGACCATGCTGCCCGGTGCCGTGGAGCAGGGGCATCGCGTTCTTGAGGCAGTTCAGGACGGCGGTGGGGGTGCCGCCGTCGTAGCGGGCGTCGGCGTGGCGGGCGGTCTCGGCGGCCATGCAGAGCCGGTCCAGGTCGGTGCGGCCGACACGGCGCCCGGTGCGGCTCCGGGGTGGGGCGGGGTCTGCGGGGGTGGCAAGCCAGCGCAGGGCGGGGCCGGTGAAGGCACCGACCGCGAACGGAGTGTTCAGGAGAGTGCGGCGGTCCACGGTGCTCCAGTAGGAGGCGGCGGCATCGAGGGCGTGCTGGGGGGTCCCGGGGGAATTCAAGCCCCACCTCGGCGTGATCGGGGTCCGGCGCGCCCATGCCGATGCCGACCGGGGTGACCGGGCGGCCGAGTCGGCCGTGCCAGGGACGGGGATGTCGAGTTCCCCGACCATCTGCCCAACGCGCAGCAGCTCACCGCCTTCCTCAACCACAGGCAGCCCTGACCGGCCCTGCCCCTCTCCCGGACGGAGTTCACCACCGCACTTTCCCCGGCCGCCGTCCCGGACAGCCGACAGATGCGTAAGGGCCGGAGCGCAGGGCCGAATGGCCGGGACCGCAGGCCGGACACCGGGACAGGAGCCAGCCGTGTGGTGCGGGTCAGATGCCGGTGCCGGTAATGAACTGCCGGTCCGCGGCCGGGAGGTCGTCCTCCGTCAGGACAGCACCGGCCGGGGGATGGAACGCCTTCACCGGCTGCCCGTACCGGGAGAAGACAACACTGAAAGATTCCCCGCCGCCGGTCCCCTCCACCTTGTACACCACCGGTCCCGCCTCGGTGATGTAGATCCCGAAGTTCCCGTCCCCGTCGCGTTCGGTGAAGGCCAGGAGCCGCCGACCGTCCATGGTCACCTTTTCGGGCTCGGGATTCCCCTCCGCCGCGTCCTGCGGTTTCGGCACCGTGGCGGACAGGCCGCACAGCTGGATGCCCTTGCGGAAGGCGGGCGACGACCGCTTGCCCACGATCCAGCGGTCCGCGACCCTCGCCACATCCGACTCCGTCTCCCCCGGGCTGCGGCGGCGCTCCCGCGCGGCGGCCCTGATCTGTGCCTCGTCCATCTTCATATAGGCACTGCCGCCGCGGGTCCTGATCATCTGAAGGGTTCCCTGGCCCCCGTAGGCGATCTTGATCAGGTACTGCCCGTCCCGGGCCGCCCGTACCGTGCCGCGGAGCTTGTGTGTACCGGTGTCCATGGTGATGTCCATGGTGACCGACGGGGCCCGGTGGAAGGCCGTCAGCGCGGCGGTGACCGCAGTGCCCGGCTCTTCCCCGCCCGCCTTCTCCGCGTTTCCGCCCTGGTTCTCCTCCCGGCGTTCCTCCGGCTTCCCGGGGTCCGGGGTGTCCGCGCCGCACCCGGCGCTGCCGAGAGCAGCGACGGCGAGAACGGATACGAGAGCGCGGGACACACGCGGCACAACGGCAGACACAGAAGACCCCCCCAAGGGCATGAACGGACACAGGCAGGCAGCAGGCCCAGCAGGCCGGGGCCGACAGCCCCACCCCCCGACAGGGGCGGCACCGGAGACAGCCGGTGAAGATCTTCGCACCCGCCGCGCCCGGCCACGCCACCGCCCGCGCCGGTGAACCCGGCCCCCGAGCACGATGGAAGACGGCTGCCCGGACGGGTCCGCAGCCAGGGAACTCCGGACGGTGGGCGTCCCGGCAGCTCACCGCGGCCCGGCCCGGCGCACCCACCCGCCGTCGTTCAGCGCGGCCACGAGCCCAGCATCGACGCGCCCCGGCCAGACTTTCACATAACGAACTTACGCGATCTTTTAGACATACCCACGCAGAAGCCGCTGTGCGTGGTCCTTGAGCGGAGGGCCGAGGTGGGGGTGGTCGCCGAGTTGGGCCCGGTGGAGGAGACGGGCTGCAGCGTAGAGCTGGGCACGGTGGCCGTCCGGGGTGTCGAGGACGGGGAAGTGTTCGCGCACCCGCTGGGCGAGGGCCGGGTTGGTGAGGCTGTAGCAGTAGAGGGTGGCCGGGTCGGTGCCGGCCGGGCCCCGCCCCCAGAGTTCCCAGTCGAGGATGGTGAGAGGGCTGAGGAGGTTCGCCCAGTGCAGGTCGCCGTGGACCGTCTCCCACCGATCGATCCGGATCTCGACGTCCTCGCCGAAGGCGGCGCGGACCCGGTGGTCGATCTTGTCCTGATCGGTGCTGATCCGGTCGGTTGTGGTCGCGGCCAGATGCTGAAGCGCCTGGCGGAGGTCGGTCCACCAGGTGCTGGGCGGGTCGAGTCCGGGTGGTGCGGTGTCGGTGGGTGAGCAGGGCGTTCCAGGCATGAGGGTCATGACCTCGGCGCGTTGTCGGCGCCAGTCCGCTTCATCCCATTCGTAGATGCCGAGGACGTGGGGTTTGGGCAGTCCTTCCAGTGCGTTCGCGTCGGTGTTGCCCGTCCAGCCGTGTCCGTGTGCCCACTGGGTCTGCTCGGAGACGACGCGGAGCCAGCGGGGCCCGTCCGGGCTGTGAGTGGGAGCGCTGATCGAGCGGTCGCGCCAGCCGAAGCCCGGCTCGCCGGTGACGGTGAGGCCGAAGTGGGCGGCGGCGCGGTCGAGATTCTGGCGCATCCAGACGCGGAAGCGCCGGTCGGCTTCGGTGACGTCGTCGGGGCCCGGGGTGGTGGTCACGGGACGATGTGGCGGAGGTAGGCGTTGGGGTTGCCCAGGTAGCGGCGCCAGTGGTCGACCAGCTCCAGGTCCTCCCACGCGGTGCGGCGGAAGCCGTGGTCGCCGACCTCGATAACGTCCGCGCCAGGCGTGGCGGCCAGGATGGGCGAGTGTGTGGCGCAGACAACCTGGGCACTGCGCTCGCCGAGCTGGTGCATCAGCCCGACGAGCTGGAGGCACGCGGTGAACGACAGCGCGGCCTCGGGCTCGTCCATGACGTAGAAGCCGGGAGCGTCGAACATGGCCCGGAACATGGTGAGAAAGCCCTCGCCGTGGCTCATGGCGCTGGTGTCCTCGTCCCAGTACCCGGGGACGCCGCCGAGGTTCTCGGTCATGTCGAACGCGGTCTCGGCCCGGAGGAAGAAGCCCTTCTTGCTCCGGCGAGGGCCGGCGAGCATCCGGGCCCCGGCCCGGGTTGTGTCCGCGCGCAACACTTCACCCAGCGGGGTCCTCGTCGGATCGGGCCGCCCGTGGACCCGGGCCAGGCGCCCGCCGTACGCGTCCAGCTTGAAGCTCTCCGCGATGGCCTCGACCAGCGTGGACTTCCCCGAGCCGTTGTCCCCGACCAGGAACGTCACCGGCCGCATGAAGGTCAGCCCCTCGTTGAGGAGCTGCGCGACCGCAGGCACCGTGAACGGCCACCGAGCACGCTCAGCGCGGTCCGGGGCCAGCCCGTGCGGTACGAAGACCCGGTCGACAAACACGTTGCTCCTAGTCGTAGTTCGGCTGGCAGCCCCCTTTTGGCGTACAGGGACCCGCTCCGGTGGGCCAGCAGGAGGGGTTGCAGGCAGGTCCGCAGGCCGGCCCGCATTTCGGGTCGCACGGCGGCGGGGGCTTCGGTTTCCCGTCCGCCATGGTCACCTCGCGGGCGGCAAAGTCGGCCGCCAGCTCCTCCCGTACCCGCTGGGCTCCGGGGCTGGCCAGGATATCGGCCAGGGCGGTGTCCATCACGTTCCCGACGGGCAGCCAGCGGGAGAACACGCACGGCCACACCGAGCCGTCGGGGGACACGGCGATCACCCCGGAGACGCAGTGACCGCAGAGCTGGGAGGTGTCGGGCGTGCACTCACGTCCGCCTCGGCCGACCTGTCGCAGCCGGTCCGTGCCGATCTGCCGGACCCCGATCGTCTCCAGCTCCCGCTGGGCGGCGACGGTCCGCTGTCCTTCGCGTACGTCGATGACGCCCGCTCGCAGGGGGATCTCCCGGCGGACGGCCTCGGCGATGTTCGCCCGGGTCCGGGCGTGGCTCGGACGGCCGGTGACGGCGGCGTGCTCGGCCGGGTCATCCGAGTAGTAGCTGGTCGCCAGGGAGACCCCGTCCCGCTCCAGTACCGGCCAGAGCCCTTCGGGGACGTGGACGAGGTTGGAGAACACCTCCACCCGCAGCCCGCGGTCGAGCGCGTACCCGATCAGGCCGGGAAGGCCGGGGTGAAGCATGGGCTCGCCACCGATGAACTGCACCGCAGTGACGCCCTGGGCGGAGAGCTGCCCGATCACCCGGCGCCAGTCCTCCAGCCTCATACTCCCGTGGCTACCGTGAGGGCCGGAGTCGGCATAACAGTGCTCGCAGAGAAGTTGGCACTTCCCCGTGATCTCCAGCCAGGCGAACCGAATGTCACTCACTCGTTGCCTCCCCATGAAACAGACTGGGAACCGATCCACACCGGGCGATACCCCCGCGACAACCGGGCCATGCCGGTCTCGACCTGGCCACGACTACGGCTCAACCTGTCCGCCCGGCTCGGCCGGTCCGGCGGGAACCCAGCCGCCTCATCGCCGAGGCCGAGCTCCCCCCATCCTTCTTCACTGCCTCCGCCGCAACTCCGGGCCCTGATGCTCGCCGCCAACATGGACGTCACCCGGCACACGTCACTCCACTCGGCACGGAAGACGGCGAGGACCGGCCCGGCGGCCCTGACCACCTTCGCGTCGAAGTCCGCGTCGGTGACCTTCACGACCGTTCTCATGGGCATCACTCCTTCACGGTGAAACGGGCAGCGGCGGTCCGCCGATGCCGGGCGCGCGGGCCGCTGAGGCCGGACTTCCTACCCGATCACAATGAACGTGAACGCCCGGTCGTTCTGGTTGTTCTCGGCGTCTCCCGTGGCGACCTTGAACGATTCCTTCGTGATGCTGCGGATGACCGAGTTAGCCCGGATCTGGTAGCCCCGTAGAGAGTCGTGGTGGGCGCGGGCTGGTTCTCGAACTTCGCGTTGAAGGTGATGACGTACTCTCCCGCGCCGGTCTTCGTGACCGTGAATCCCGTTCCGGACGCGATGGTGCCGTCGCCGTTGACGGTTCCCCAAACCTGCATCGCCGCCATGACGGATCCTTCCGGTGGCGGAATTCGGCACCAAGGTGCCGCCCGATGACCGAGCCGCCCCTGGCGGCCGACAGATTCAGTGCAGCGGCATTCCCCCACTGTCCACGGCCCCGGGTTCCGGCATCCTCCGCGCCTGCCGGGTTCGAGTCATATACACCAGGCATCGTCACCCGCAGTGACGTTCACCCAGAACACCTCTGATCAGACTTCACCCGAAGAGGTAATACCGTCCCGTATAAACCAGCCCAATTCAGCCATGCACCCGCAGGTCATGGCCATTCCATGGCGGATCAGCGGAATGCCGCACGTTACCGGGAAGGGAGATACCTGCCCTGGAGTACCGGAGGTGAGGCACCGCCATGCCCCAGGAAGGGCACCCGGAGGGGGCGGGCTGGAGCCGCTCCGCGCGGCCAAGGCACACGGAACGGGACGGCTTCGGCAGCCGGTCCAGCCGGACGGGCCACCGCGCCGGGCAGCGGCCCGGAGCGGACCCGGGGTACCGGTGGCAAGCGTCTCTTCTCGGTATGTGATCTCGGCACAGACCACATGTCGGCAAGTGTGATGCCCTCGGGTAAAAGCTCCATGCCGTAACGCGTGCCGTTGCCATGGAGCAGGAGGAATCAGCTCAACCAGGGGTGCCTCGCCCGCTGTCCGCCAGCAGGGCGCAGGCCTCCGCCTCCTCGGGGGTGCCGAGGCCCGCGCACAGAGCCAGGGCCTCCCGCCAGCGGGCGCGGGCGGGGGCCGGGTGGCCGAGGGAGTCCAGGGCGTGCCCCAGGGTGAGGAGGGCGCAGGCGTGGATGGTGTCGCCGCCGACGCAGCCGAGGGTGAGGGCTGTCTCGGCGTGGTGGAGTGCGTTCTTGGGGTTGTGCGGGAGGTGGGCCTGGGCGATGCGGACGTGGGTGGTGCCTTCCCAGAGTCGTTCCCGGCTGTCCTGGAAACCCTTCAGTGCTTGCTGGAGCTGTTCAAGGGCTTGTGTGTGCCGGCCTGCCTTAATCAGCGCGATGCCGAGGGAGTAGCGGGCATTCGCGACGCGCAGATGGGTTCCCTGCTGGAGCAGGATGCCGAGTCCTCGCCGGGCCAGCTGGAGGGCTTCGTCCGTTTGGCCCTGAGTGAGGTTCACGCGGGAGAGATTGCACAGGAGGTTACCCTCAGACACCTTGTTGCCCGTCGTGCGGTAGTGGTCGAGAGATTTCCGGAAGAAGTGTCCGGCGTCGTCGATCCGCCCCTGGTTGAAGGCGCTGATTCCCTGGTCGTTGACGGCCCAGTAGAGGCACGTCGGGTCATCCGCGTGCCGGGCGAGGGACTCGGCCGCTCGTGCGTGCTCGTCGGCCTCCCCGTAGCGGCCCGCCGTCATATGGACGGCCGCGAGAGCGGTGTGGGCGCGGCCCTGGCTGCGCAGGTCGCCTGCAGTGCGGGCGGCGGTGAGGACGGCGCGTGCGGCGGTTTCGTACTGGAGGGAGCTGGTGCCTGATTCGGCGAGTTTATGGGCGGCCCAGAGCAGGTCGGCGGCGTGGCGGAGGTGCCCGTCGGCCGCGGACTGGCGGGCGCAGGCCAGGATGGTGTCCGCCTCGGCCCAGAGCCAGTCCAGGGCTTCGTGCCGGCCGGGGAAGGGCAGTCCGCGGTGGTCGGCGTGCTCCAGGTGGCGTGGCAGCCAGCAGCCGGGCTCCTCGGCGGTGTAGACGTGGGTGGCGGTGGCCAGGTAGAAGGCGAGCAGTCGCAGGAGCGCGGCTCTGGTGGTGTCGGTTGGTTCGTCCTGTTCGGCGCGGGAGCGGGCGTAGAGGCGGACGAGGTCGTGGAAGCGGTAGCGGCCGGGGGCGGCGGGTTCCAGGAGTGAGGTGTCGACCAGGGATTCCAGCAGGGCCTCGGCGGCCGGGGGCTGCAGGGCGAGCAGCGCGGAGGCGGCGTCGAGGGAGATGTCGGGGCCGTCGGGGAGGCTGAGGAGCCGGAAGGCGCGGGCGGTTTCCGGTTCCAGCTGGCTGTATCCGACGGTGAAGGTGGCGTGGACGGCCAGGTCCCCGGTGGCCAGTTCGTCTATTCTGCGGTGCTCGTCGGCGAGCTTCGCGGCGAGGACGGAGACGGTCCAGGTGCGGCGGGCGGCCAGCCGGGAGGCCGCGATCCGGATCGCCAGCGGCAGGAAGCCGCAGGCGGCGGCGGTGGCACGGGCGGCCTCCGGCTCGGCGGCCACCCGGTCCCGGCCGGTGATCCGGGTGAAGAGCGTCAGGGCTTCGCCGGGGGTGAGTACCTCCAGGTCCACCGGCCGGGCGCCTTCCAGGCCGGTCATCCTGGCCCGGCTGGTCACCAGGACGGCGCAGTTGGCAGTACCGGGAAGCAGCGGCCGGACCTGGGCGGCGTCGCGGGCGTTGTCGAGGAGGACGAGGGTGCGGCGGCCCGCCAGCAGGGAGCGGTAGAGGGCCGTGCGGTCCTCCAGGGAGTCGGGGATCGCATCGTCGCGGACGCCGAGCGCGCGCAGGAACGAGCCCAGCGCCGCGGCCGCTGCCACGGGCTGGTTTCCCGCGCCCTGGAGGTCTGTGTAGAGCTGTCCGCCGGGGAAGTGCTCACGCACCCGGTGGGCTACCTGGACGGCCAGGGTCGTCTTGCCGATACCGCCGGTGCCGGTGATGGTCACCGTGTTTATCGCCGTCCCGGCGGCGGTGAGATGCTCGCTCAGCTCCCGCACCAGGGCAGCGCGGCCCGTGAAGTCGGCCATGGCGGGCGGCAACTGAAAAGGGGGAGCAGTGCGCGGCGCGTGGGGCGGGCCTTCCGCGTCGGCGGTGCGGAGGTCGGCCCGCCGGGCGTGGCCCCTGTGCGCGGCTTCCTCCAGCCGCCCGGCGGCGGTGGTGTCGAGTTCCAGGGCCTTGGCGAGGGCCAGTACCGTCCGCCGGTGGGGGCCCCGGGAACGGCCTCGCTCCAGATCGGCGACCGCACGTACGCTCAGTCCGGCGGTATGGGCCAGTTCCTCCTGGCTGAGTGCGGCACGCAGACGTAACGCGCGTAACTCCCGCCCCAGCTCCCCTACTGCCGGTGGCCTGGTGTCCATGGCCGTGCCCCCTCGATCCGTGCGGTCGTGCCGAAGCCGTGCCCGGCTCCCTGGGTGTCCGGCTCGGTCCTTACCGTACTGTCCGCCCCGGCGGCCGGGGTCGGTGTTTCCCGGCAGAATTACGCCGCTGGGTCTGCCGGTGAAGACTTCCTGGCGACGCAGAGGACACCACGGTTGGATCGGGGTGTCCGGTACGGGACGGAGCGCTGCCCTGCCCGTACCAGGGCCGGCCGCGGACGGCGCCGATGTGCTACGGGGGTACACATCGGCGCCGGGCACGGCCTGCGGGGGTTCCCGGTCCGAGGCGCGCTGGATGATCAGCCCCAAAGGTCGGTGGGCGGGCGGACGCCGCATTCGGCGGCGGGCACCCGGGCTGCGGGCTGCGGGCTGCGGGCTGCGGGCTGCGGGCTGCGGGCTGCGGGCTGCGGGCTGCGGGCTGCGGGCTGCGGCACATCCTCGCCGCCCGCACCGAGTGCGGCCGAATCGGTCCGGGCCTGCGTCGTCCACGAGGCCCGCAAGAGGCCGGGCTCGTCTCCGGCCCCGCCGGCCTCCGCCTCGTGCACACCGTCCACATGCCCGGCACAGGTCCGGACGCAGCACCCGGATCAAGGACGGCCGGGAGTATCCCGATGATCCGGTGCGCAGCGAGGCCGCCCGGACGTACCGGCGCCGACGACTGCCAGCGGTCCGCCACCGACTGGGGGCACGCGCGCGGACACGTCATCGACACCGGCTTCCGCATCCCCGGGGCAGACCCTCCAGGCCGCCCTCCACCACTCCACACCACCGGCTGACCGGTACCGTCCACGCGAAGCATGCATCCGGCCCACTCGCCGTCCCCGAACCGGCACGCCCCAGTTCCCGAACGCTGTCCGGAGAGGATCCCTTCGCCATGACCGCCACCACCCCGCCACCGTCCCTGCCCATGCCGTCGGTGCTGGGGTGTTCGCCCATCCCGATGACGAAGCGCTGCTCCCCGAGGGTGTCCTGGCCAGGAACGCGGCCTCCGGGGGCCGCACCGCGGTTGTCACCGCCACCTGGGCATCGGACAGCCCTCGCGCGGCCGAGCTCGCCGACGCCCTCGCCGTGCTCGGCGCCAGCCTGCCGCGGATGCTCGGCTACGGCGACGCCCGCAACCCGGACGCCGCACCGGGCCGGGTCCGGCTGGTCGACGCACCGCTCGACGAAGTGATCGCCCGGCTCGTCGCCGAGATCCGGCAGTTCCAGCCTGACATCGTCATCGGGCACGACGCGCTCGGACAGATGACCGGGCACCCCGACCACCGGCGCACCCACCAGGCGACCGTCCTCGCCGTCGAAGCCGCAGCACTCCCGGGCCTTCACCCGGAGGCCGGAAAGCCGTGGACGGTCGGCGCGCTGTACGCGGTGACCCACCCGGACTCCGGTGTCAGCGACCTCGCGCCGCTGCTCGCCGGGGTGGGCAAGAGCCTGCTGACGGTGCCCGACGCGTACGTCACCGCCACGGTCGACGTGACGCCGCAGATGGGCCGGAAGTGGGCGGCGATCCGCGCGCACCGCAGCCAGCTGGAGCGGCCAAGACCTCTTCCCGCTCTCCTGGACCGTCTCGGCGAGCCGGTCCGGGCCCGGATTCTCGGCACCGAGTTCTACACCCGCATCAAGCTCGCCCCCGGTGGCGGCGCCGGTCGTCTTGGGGAGCTCTGACCATCCGGTGCCTGTTGCCTGTGGCTGTGCCCGTCCGGTCCGGGTCCGGAGGCCGGGCCGGGTCAGCCGGTGGTGGTGCGCTGGGTGTCGGGAACCTGGGGCAGCCAGGACACCGCGG
The DNA here is from genome assembly GCF_005519465.1 of Streptomyces clavuligerus. Classification (NCBI taxonomy): domain Bacteria; kingdom Bacillati; phylum Actinomycetota; class Actinomycetes; order Kitasatosporales; family Streptomycetaceae; genus Streptomyces; species Streptomyces clavuligerus. Next base: position 458,723 of record NZ_CP027859.1, read on the forward strand.
TGTCGCGGAAGGACTGGTTGACGGGTACGAGATCGTCGCCGTCGGGGTGGTCGAGGGCGGGCAGGTTGACGCCCATCCGGACATCGCCGTAGTCGAAGGCGGCGATGTGGCTGCCGCAGTCGGGGCAGAAGCCACGCCGGGTCTGGCCAGGGAAGGTGTCGTACCACTTCGGCTCACCACCCTCGCCGGTCCAGGCGAACCCGTCGAGGGGGAAGGCGACCCACGACATCATCGGGCAGCCGCCGCGTTTTGGGCAGTCGGGACAACTGCAGGTGTGCGGGTAGTCCGGCGCGCCCTTGGCGGTGAATTAGATCTGCCCGCAGTGGCAGCCGCCGGTCCGGACGGCCACCGTGTCGGGTGTGGCGTTCATCGGGTCATCGTCCCTTGTTTTACCGTGCAGTTGACTTGCGTCAGTGTGTCATCGCCGTCAGGGTCTACGGGGTGTTCCCGGGCCGGGCTCATCCCCCGCACAGACGTTCGACGGTGGTCGGCCGTGTTCCTGCTGCGGGTCGTCGCGGGCCGGTACGCTCGCCGGGCCGGGGCGGGTATCCGCCGGGCAGCGACGCCCGAGCGGCGAGTGTTTTCGCCCGTTTTCCATCGTCGTGAGATCGGATTTGCCGAAGTGGTGCAGAGGGAAGTTCAGCAGCGGAAGATCGCCGTGTTCGGTGCCGGGTACATCGGTCTGGTGACCGGGGCGTGCCTGGCGCAGCTGGGGCACGAGGTGGTGGTGCGGGACATCCAGCCGGAGCGGGTGCGGCTGCTGCGGTCGGGCGAGGTGCCGATCCACGAGCCGGGGCTGGGGGACCTGATCGCGCGGAACAAGGAGCGGCTGGTCTTCACCACCGGGCTGGAGGAGACGCTGGCGGGGGCGGAGGTGGCCTACGTCTGCGTGGACACGCCGCCGTCCGCGGCCGGGGACGCGGATCTGTCGCGGGTGTGGTCGGTGGTGGACTCGCTGGCGGGGGCCGGGCATCTGCGGGCGGTGGTGGTGAAGTCGACCGTGCCGGTGGGGACGGGGGCACGGGTGCGGGCGGCGCTGGACCGGGCGGGTCTCGGGCATGTCGGGTACGCGTCGAATCCGGAGTTCACCGCGGAGGGACGGGCGGTGGAGGACTTCCTGGCGCCGGACCGGGTGGTGATCGGGTCCTCCGATGCGGAGACCGCCCGGCTGATCGGGGAGCTGCACGCCGGGGTGGACGGTCCGGTGGTGGTGATGGACGTCGAGTCGGCGGAGATGTCGAAGATGGCGGCGAACGCCTTGTTGGCGACGAAGATCAGCTTCATCAACGAGATCGCCACCCTCTGCGAGCTGACGGGCGGGGACGTGGAGATGGTAGCGAAGGCGGTGGGCATGGACCACCGGCTCGGGCCGCGCGTCCCCAGGGCCTGCTTCAGCTTGGCGATCACGCGCCGCTTCTGCGCCGCCGGCTCAGCCGTCGCCGATCAGCGGGTCCAGGGCAGGTCGCCGTCGACCTCGCCGCTCAGGGGGGCGACGACGTCCAGGGCGGTGTCGAGCACCAGCTCCACCGGGCGCGCCGGCGGTGCAGTCCAGGGAAGGTCGCGCTCGTTCCCGCCGTCGGCGGCGGCGGCCGGATTGGCCAGCAGCAGGACGTTCAGCAGGATTGCACCGGTCGCCGCCGCAAGGAACGCGCTCTTGTTACGCATCTGGATTTTTCCCCCTCGTTGAACGCCGCATCGGCCGTTCATGCTGTTTCGTTTTCTGAGCTGAACCTTACGGAGCTGGACTTTCGAGCCTATTTTTCCTCGATTTCGAAGCACGGAAATGCTCGTGAAAATGGGTGAAAAGGAGGTCGGCATACGCTGCGCGTACCAATCGACGACTGGAGGCCGGAGTGCTCACGGAGATCGGGCTCGGCACGGACGCCGCGTGCGTGTACCGCGCTCTGCTGAAGGAGCCGCGAGCGGAGACGGGCGCGCTCGCCGCACGCCTCGGCTGGTCGGCCGACCGGGCCTCGAACGCCCTCGATGAACTCTTCTGCCTCTCTCTCGTGCGGCCCTCGCACGAGCACCGGGACAGTCGGCGGCTGGTGGATCCTGAAGTCGGACTGCAAACTCTGATCGACGCACAGGAAAGGGAATTGCTCCGGCGGCAGCAGATTCTCACGCAGACGAAACTCGCGGCGGAGAACCTGGTCGACGAATACCGCAGTGCATCGGAGAGCGGGCCGGTGTCATCCGTGCGGGAACTGCGCGGGATCGACGCCGTGCAGACCTGTGTGGAAAAGGCGTGTCATGAGTGCCGGGAGGAGATCCAGGTGTTCGTGCCCGGTGGCGCGCAGCCCGGCGACGTCCTCGCCTCGTCCCAGCCGCTCGATCTGCTGCTCCTGGAACGGTCGGCCCGGGTCAGCTACGTCTACCAGGGCAGCATCCGCAACGACCGGCCCACCAGCGAGTACGCGCAGTGGCTGGTCGAGCAGGGGGCCGAGGTCAGGACGGTTCCGCATCTGCCGCTCCGGGTGATCATCTGGGATCGGCGCACGGCGCTCGTGCCGATCGACCCGGCCGCACCGGACGCGGGAGCCTTCCTGCTGTCCAGCCCGGGGCCGGTGGCCGCGCTGCAGTCCTTGTTCGAGCAGGTGTGGCAGCGGGCAGCGCGGTTCGGCGAGGAGCGGGACCGGGAGCGGGACGGGGCGCTCGCCGACCAGGAGAGCGCGGTGCTCGGACTGCTCGCGGCCGGCCTCACCGACGAGGTGATCGCCCGCAAGCTGGGGGTGTCGGTGCGCACCAGCCGCCGGGTGACGGCGGCGCTGATGAACCGTCTGGGGGCCCGTAGCCGCTTCCAACTGGGTGCGCTGGCGGCCGAGCGGGGCTGGCTCGTCGACTGAGCGGACCCGGACGACGGGGCCACTGTCATGCTGTCCCGGAAGGTCAGCCGCGCAGGTAGGCCAGGACGGCCAGTACCCGGCGGTTGGTGGCGTCGGACAGGCTCAGGTCCAGTTTGGTGAGGATGGAACCGAAGTGCTTGCTGACGGTGCCCTCGCTGACGTGCAGGGACGCGGCGACGGACGCGTTGGACTGGCCCTCGGCCATCAGCGCGAGGACTTCCTGCTCACGGGGGGTCAGTTTGGCCAGGGGGTCGCGGCGGTGGCGCAGGAGCTGGCGCACCACTTCGGGGTCGACGACGGTCGCGCCGGCGGCCACCCGTTGGAGGGCTTCCACGAACTCCTCGACGTTTCCGACGCGTTCCTTGAGGAGGTAGCCGACGTGTGTGCCGTCGGAGGAGTCGAGCAGCTCCTCGGCGTAGGCGCGCTGGACGTACTGGCTGAGGACGAGGATGGGCATGCGGTGGTTCTTCTCGCGCAGCCGCAGTGCGGCCCGCAGCCCCTCGTCGGAGAAGCCGGGCGGCATCCGCACATCGGTGACGACGATGTCGGGGTCGTGTTCCGCGACGGCTGCGATGAGTTCGTCGGCCGTACCGACACCGGCGAGGACCTGGTGGCCGAAGCGCTCCATGATCCCGACGAGGCCCTCGCGCAGCAGCACGCTGTCCTCGGCCAACACGATGCGCAACATCTGGTTCCTCTATCGGGCTATCGGGCCGGCGGGGCGTCGAGTCGGCGGTCCGGAGCCGGGGTGCAGGGCACGAGGAGGCGGAAGACCGTGGGCCCGCCGGACGGTGAGGACACTAGCAAATGCCCGCCCAGGACCGAGATGCGATCCGCGACCCCCTCCAGCCCTGTGCCGTCGGCCTCATCCGCGCCTCCGACACCGTTGTCCCGTACTCGGACGACGAGTTGGCCCTGGTCGACGCGGGCGTCGACGGTGGCCCGGGTGGCGCGGCTGTGCTTGGCGACGTTCGCCAGCGCCTCGCACACCGCGAAGTAGACGGCGGACTCGACCGCTTCCAGGAACCGGTGGGGCAGGTCGAGATCGAGGTCGACGGGGACCGGGGAGCGGTCGGCGATGTCCTCGATGGCCGCAGCCAGACCTCGGTCGGTGAGCACCCGGGGATGGATGCCCTGGATCAGCTCCCGCAGCTCTACCAGGGCGGCTTGGGCCTCACCGTGGGCCTGGGCCAGGAGCCCCGCGAGGGGCTCCTCGCGGGCGTCGAGGCGCGCCAGGCCCAGCCGCATCGACAGGGAGACCAGCCGCTGCTGGGCGCCGTCGTGCAGGTCGCGTTCGATACGGCGGCGCTCGGCCTCGAAGGCGGTCACCAGACGCATCCGTGAACGGCTCAACTCCCGCACTCGCAGGTCGTCCTGAGGGGGTGACACGTCCAACAGGAGGCGGGTGAGCTGCGCGCGTCCCACGGCGAGCAGGCCGAGCGGGTAGGCCAGCAGGGGGAGCAGGAGCAGCCCGGCCAGGGCGACGGCGAACGCCGCCGGGTAGGAGTGGACCAGCCACAGCTTGATGACCCGCGCCTCCTCGCCGCCGCCGGCCGTGGCCATGACCAGGGGGGTGGAGATCAGCCCCCCGCTCACACCGAGGACCGTGCCGATGACCGCTGCCTCCAAGGGCCACAGGAGGCAGCCGAACAGGAGGGCGTATCCCAACTCCCGCCAGGTGGAACGCTCCTGGAGGCGGGTGCGCAGCCAGGCGGCGGGCCCGGTGCGTGGCGGGTCCTGGTGGGCGTCGGCCAGCGGTACGGCCGGGTCGATCAGGCGCAGCCGGCGCCGCTCCACATGCGCGACCGGCAGCCCGGCGAGGACCAGTGTCAGCAAAAGAGGCACCCCGACGAGGACCACGGTCAGCAGGCTGCCGGCCAGCGCGAGGACGAGCAGGCAGGCCAGCAGAGCGGCGCCCAGCGGCACGCTGGTCAGGAAGTACAGGGCGCAGCGCCAGGGCCAGCCGCTCCGGAGGTACCGGCGCTGGTGCAGGGCCTGCCAGAGGCTGGGTGAGTGCATGGGGGCACGATATGAGGCCCGTATCGCGCCGGACCACCCAGCCAGCTCCACCATCGGACCGGTAGCGGGCTCCCCGTAAGGACGGCCACCAGGTGCAATGTGCGCGAGGGGTGCCGCGGGGTCGGATGGGGGCAGTGGGCAGCCGCCCGCTCCTGTACAAGGGGGAGGGGACCGGGATGTTCTCGCCGGAGGCCATGTTCGCGGTCGTGCCCGTCTGGCTGACGCTGGTGATCGTGTTCCTGCTGCCCGCGGTGGAGCCCGCGGTACCGGTGGTGGGCATGCTGTTCCCTTCGCAGACCGCCCTGGTGGCGAGCGGGGTGCTCGTGCACCACGGGGTGCTGCCGGTGGCGGGGGTGTTCGCGCTGGCGGTGGCCGGGGCTCTGGCGGGCAATGCGCTCGGGTACGGGGTGGGCCGGCGCTGGGGGGACCGGCTGGAGGGCGCCCTCCCCGGAAGGCTTACCGGCTCGCGGTCCTACCGGCTGGCGCTGGCCACGGTGGGCGCCCGGCACGGCCGGGCGGTGCTGCTCGGCCGGTTCAACGGGGGCCTGCGCACCCTGGTCCCGGCGCTGTGCGGCTCCGTACAGGTGCCCTGGCGCCCGTACCTGGGGTGGTCGGTGCTGGCCGCGCTGCTGTGGTCGCCCTGCTGTGTGGGGATGGGGCTGCTCGCCGGGAGCTCCTGGGAGAAGTGGGGCGGTTCGGGTGTGCTGGCCTGCGCGTCGGTCGTGCTGCTGCTGACCACGTCGCTGCCGCTGCTGCTCACGGCCCGCAGCGAGCACACCCGGGCCGCCCGTGCCGCAGAGGGGCCTGTCCAGGGCTCTTCGGGCGGGCCCGCCGTGGCCGGCGACGTCCGGGTCACAGCCGCTCGGCGAGGAAGCGCACCAGCGCCTCTTCCTGCGGGACCAGGTAGAAGTGGTCCCCGGGGAACAGCCGGTGCTCGTACGACGCTGTAGTCAGCGCCGACCAGGACAGCAGCTCGGGAAGGGTGCAGCCCGGGTCGGCCGTGCCGCCGACGGCCGTCACCGGAGCGTGCAGCGGGGTCACGTCGAGCGGCTGGTAGGACTCGATGATCCGGAAGTCGCCGCGCAGCGACGGCAGCAGCAGCGGACGCAGGTCGGGGTCGTCGTAGACGACGGAGCCCATGTCGCCGAGCCGGCGGGCCGCGGCCACCAGGTGCTCATCGTCGAGCAGGTGCACGGTGCCGCCGGCCCGCTCGGTGTGCGGGGCTCCCCGGCCCGAGACGACCACCCGTTCGGCGACGACGTCGTGGCGGTCCTCAAGGCGGCGGGCCACCTCGTAGGCGACGGCCGAGCCGAGACTGTGGCCGAAGAGGACCACCGGGGCGTCGAGTTCGGGCTCCAGGGCGTCGGTGATCGCGTCGGCGAGCTCCGTCATGGACGAGGCGCACGGCTCGCCCAACCGTTCCTGGCGGCCGGGGTACTGGGTGGCCAGCACCTCCACCCCGCCGGGCAGCAGCCCCGCCCAGCCGTGGAACAGGGTCGCGGTGCCGCCGGCGTGCGGCAGGCAGACCAGGCGCAGCCGGGGCGCCCCGCTCCGCGCCGGGTACCTCCGGAACCACTTTTCCCCGGTTCCCCTGCTGATGACCGTCATTCCGAGCCGCCCTCCCGCCACCTGCGGTGGCCGTGTCCGTTCCTCCATGGTGCAGGCCGGCGCCGCGGTGTTCCGCCCGGGCCGACGGCAGGAGCCTGCCCACGCAAGTTCCTGTCGCCTTCGGGTACCGCCCTTCCCGCCCGGGGCGGCCACCGTGCACAGAAGGGTGGAGCTATCTCCACCCCGAAGACTCCGCCCGGCTGCGATGTGCGCCAGCTCCGGGCCCGATTGAGTGGACACCATGAATCAAGCAGCCGTCCGACTCCGTTCGGTCACTCGCTCCTACGGCAAGGGCGCCAGCGCCGTGACCGCCCTGGACAACGTCTCCCTGGACATTCCCCGGGGTACGTTCACCGCCGTCATGGGGCCCTCGGGCTCCGGCAAGTCGACCTTCCTCCAGTGCACCGCGGGCCTGGACCGGCCGACCAGCGGCCAGGTGCTGCTCGGGGAGACCGACCTGAGCAAGCTGAGCGAGAAGAAGCTCACGCTGCTGCGGCGGGACCGCATCGGCTTCGTCTTCCAGGCGTTCAACCTGCTGCCCTCGCTCACCGCCGAGCAGAACGTGGCACTGCCGCTGCGGCTCGCCGGCCGCCGCCCCGGGCGGAGCGACGTCCTGGACGTACTGGAGAAGGTGGGCCTGCGCGAACGCGCCGGGCACCGGCCCAGTGAGATGTCCGGCGGCCAGCAGCAGCGGGTGGCGCTCGCCCGCGCCCTGGTCACCCGGCCGGAAGTGCTCTTCGGCGACGAGCCGACCGGCGCCCTGGACACCACCACCAGCCGTGAAGTCCTCACGCTGCTGCGGCAGATGGTCGACCAGGGACAGACCGTCATCATGGTGACGCACGACCCGGTGGCCGCCTCCTTCGCGGACCGGGTGCTCTTCCTCACCGACGGCCGGGTCCACGACGAGCTGTTCGCCCCGACGGCCGATCAGGTCGCCGCGCACATGACCGGACTGGCGGCCCTCCCGTGCTGAAGCTCACTCTGCAGGGAATGCGGACCCGCTGGGTCACGTTCATCGGCTCGTTCATCGCCCTCGCCCTCGGCGTCGGCCTCATCGCCACCACGGGGCTCGCCCTCGCGGCGACCTTCAGCGCTCCGGACCGCGGGCCCGAGCGGCTCGTGAAGGCGCCGGTCGTAGTGAAGACCTCCGACCTCGTCCGTGCCGACACACCCATCGGGGAACGTACGCAGACGATCACCGACCCCGCGCCGGTCCCGGCCGCCGTCACCGAGAAGCTCGCGGCGCTCGGCAAGGTCGTCGAGGACCGCAGCTTCCCCGTGTCGGGCCCCGGACTCGGCGAGGACACGGTCGGCCACCCCTGGTCGGTCGCCGCGCTCACCCCGTACACACTGACCACCGGACGCGCCCCCTCAGCGCCCGGCGAAGCCGTCGCCACCGGGGACGCGCTGCGGCCCGGCACCCGGGTGCAGGCCGCCACCGCCCGCGGGTCCGAGCAGATCACCGTCGTCGGGACGGTCGCGTCGGCCGGATTCGAGAACGCACTGTTCTTCACCGACGCCGAGGCCGCGCGGATCTCCCCCGACGTGGACGCCGTCGCCGTGCACGCCCCGGCCGACCGGGTCGAGGCGGCCGTGGGCGCCGGGTTCGACGTACTGACCGGCGACGGACGCCGGCGCGCCGACCCGGACCCCGACCGGGACGAGGAGGCACTGGTCTCGGTGAACGCGCTCCTCGGCACGGCCGCGGGCGTCACCGGCTTCGTCTCGGTGTTCGTCGTCGCCTCGACCTTCTCCTTCGCGGTCGCCCAGCGACGCCGCGAGTTCGGACTGCTGCGCACCGCCGGTGCCACCCCCTCCCAGGTGCGGCGGATGGTGTTCATCGAGGCGTTCGTCATCGGGGCGCTCGCCTCGGCGGCCGGCTGCTGGCTCGGCGCGGCGGGCGCGCCCCGGCTCGCCGCCTGGATGGCCGACGCCGGCATCGCCCCCGCCTGGTTCCGGATCGGCGAGCAGACGTGGCCGCTGCACACCGCGTTCTGGACGGGCCTGTTCGTCGCCCTGAGCGGGGTGGTCGTCTCCTCGTGGCGGGCCGGCCGGGTCGGTCCGACGGAGGCGCTGCGCGAGTCCGCGGTCGACGCCCGGGCGATGCCGGTCAGCCGCTGGCTGATCGGCGGCGCGGTCCTCGCGACCGGCCTCGGGCTGCTCTCCCTGGCCCTGCTGGACAGCCCGGGCGACGTCCTGAAGCGGAAGACCTACATCACCCAGCCGATGCTGCTGATCGTCGGGTTCACCCTGTTCGCGCCGGTCCTGGTCAAGCCGCTGATCCGGCTGCTGACCTGGCTGCCGGCCCGGTTGCCCGGTCCGACCGGGATGCTGGCCCGGGAGAACGCGTCCGCCGGGATCCGCAGGACCGCCGCCGTCGCCGCCCCGGTCATCATCACGGTGGCCCTCGCCGCCTCCCTGATGGGCACCACCGCCACGATCAGCGAGGCGAAGGCCGACGAGGCGCGAGAGCAGATCACCGCGGACCTGATCGCCACGGCGGGCGGGGAGGGCCGCGCGCTGCCCGACGAGTTCGTCCGGCGCGCCGGGGCCGTCCCCGGCGTGACCGTCAGCGCCACCCGGTCCACCGGGGTGACCGTCCTGGAGGAGGGGGTCGCCCTCGTCAAGTCCGAGGCCAAGGGGGTCGATCCGAAGACGCACGCGGTCGTCTCCCACCTGCCGGTCGTCGCGGGCCGTCTCGCCGACCTCGACGACGACAGCATCGTCGTCAACGAGGAGTGGCTGACCACGAAGGTGGGGGACACCGTTTCCGTCTGGCTGGGCGACGGCCGCAAGGCGGACCTGCGCATCGCGGCGGTGCTCTCCACCGGCACCGGCAGCAACGGCGTCTACCTCACCGAGCGCAACGCCGCCGGCGCCCCTGTCGACCGCGTCGACCTCGCGCTGCCCCGGGACGGCGCGGACAGCGCGGCGGCCGCACTCGACGCCGCCGCGAAGGCGACCGGAGTCCAGCTCCTGACGGGCGACCGGTGGGTTGAGGCCCACTACCCGCGCTCCAGCGAGAACACCCGGCTCGGCCTGTGGATGATCCTCGGCATCGCCCTGGTCTACACGGGCATCGCGCTCGCCAACACCCTGATGATGGCGACGTCGGACCGGGTCCGCGAACTCGCCTCGCTGCGACTGATGGGAGCCACGAAGGCGCAGGTGCTGCGGCTCGTCGGGGCCGAGGCCCTGGTGGTGGTCGCGGTCGGCGCGGTGCTCGGGGCGGTGATCGCCGGAGTGAACCTGCTCGGAGTGTGGAGCGCCCTCGGCCTGCTCGACGTCTGGTCCGACGTCGTCGTGCCCTGGGGCACGGTCGCCGCGGTGATCGGCGTGAGCGCCCTGCTCGCGACAGTGGCCTCCGTGCTGCCCGCGTCGTTCGCGCTGCGCGTCCGGCCGGTCGAACTGGCGGGCATGCGCGAGTGACCGCCCGGTACCGGGGCATGCCCCGCCGTGCCCCGGCACCCCGCGCCCACTCCCTTACAACGCGAGAGGCCAGCGCTGTGATCAGCGATCGAGCCATCCTGCCCGGCGGGCTCCGGCGCCGAGGGCCCCGGGCCCGCACCGCGGCGTCCGGCCCCCGCCGGATCGCCATGGCCCTGACCGCGCCGGTGCCCGAGTCGGGACAGGCCGTGGTCGTGGAGCTGGACCCGTACGAGGGCGAGGTGACCGCCCTGGTCCGGGAGCTGCTGGGCGGTCGGGGGCGGCACCTTGCCGTCGAGCCCGACCCGGTGCGGGCCGCCCGCCTGAGCCTGTGCTTCCCGGACGTCGAGGTCGTCACCGCCGACGCCGCGTCCCTGCCCGGTGTGCTTGCCGGGCGGGGGATCGCGGTGGCGGACGTGGTGATCGCCGGACGGTCCTGGGCGGGCCTGCCGCATGCGGAGCGGCGAGCCTCCCTCGCCGCGGTCCGCGAGGTGCTGAGCCCCGAAGGGGCGTTCACCGCGCCCGGCCCGCTGTACGCGCGGTTCCGGGCGGAGGAACGGCACTTCCGGCGGATGCTCGGGGTGTCCTTCGAGGAGGTGGTGGCCGGCCGCACGGCATGGGATTGTCTGCCGCCGGCCTTCGTGCACCACTGCCGGCGCCCGCGCGTGCTGGCCCCGCTGGCCTCCTCCCCGTGAGGCCGGCGGAACACGCGGACGGACGATGGCTCAGCCTGCCGCCAGCTGCGACGGCTCGGCCATCGCCACCGCGATCCTGCGCGGGCCGGTGAACGGCTCACGGGCGTGGGCGGCGAGCATGTTGTCCACCACCAGGATGTCGTGGCGCTGCCAGTCGAAGCGGGTGGAGGCGTCGCGGTAGCACTGGCGCAGGTGGGCCACGACGTCGTCGGGGATGGGGGCGCCGTCACCGTAGTAGGAGTTCGTCGGCAGGTCCTCGTCCGCGGGTGTTGTGGCGCTCGGGCGGCGGGGCCGCGCGCCGGGGCACGGGCAGGTGCGGGCTGACGGGCAGGTCCCAGGCCCCGTCCGGGTACAGGGCGTCCAGCCCCGTACGGGAGGGGGTCACCTGGTGGCTCCGGCGAGCGTGTGGGTGCGGGTGATGGCGTTCGCGGCGGCGATGCCGGTCATGGCGGCCTGGACGATGCCCTGGGCGATGCCGGCGGCGTCCCCGGTGACGTGGAGGGGCAGCCCCCGGGGCACCTGGAAGCCGTCGTCGAGCGGCGGGGTGGCCCACAGGGACTCCAGCTCGGGCCCGATCACGAGGATGTCGTCGAGTCCGGAGTCGGGCAGCAGCGTCCCGGAGTGGCGGAGGATGGAGTCCATGAGCCGCCGGAAGCCGGTGGCGAGCGCGGCGTGCTCGGCGTCGGCGAACAGGCGGTCGACCCGGCCCGCGACGAGGTCGGCGACCGACGGGTCGAACGACAGGCGGGTGCGGATCTCCTCCCACGAGGCGGGGGTGTCGGTGCGGGTGAGGAAGGCGCGCAGGCTCTGGACGAGGGGCCGTCCGCCGCTGAGCTCGCGGTAGCCGGTGAGGAAGGAGCCGAGGGCCGCTGCGGGTGTGCCGCGGCCGGTGGCCTGGCACAGGAGGCCGAAGTTCGCCGCGAGATGCCGGTGACCGTCCGGCTGGTGGCGTTCGAGGGTTTCGTGGCCGTCGAGGGTGATCACCGGCCCGCCGGGACCGAAGGCGTCGTGGTAGTGGGTGAACTTGATCCGGCCGCCGTTCGGGCCGCCGCAGAAGCAGAACGTCTTGACCTTCTGGCGCCCGTCCAGGTGCTGGGTGACCTTGACGTCGGGGTGCTCGGCGCCGATCGCGGCCAGCAGGGGCGCGGGCATCTCCAGCCGGATCCCGACCGACATGTCCGGCGGCTGGGAGGGGATGCCGAGGGTGTCGAGGAGGCGGGTGGTGGCGGTGACGCCCCGGCGGCCGGTGGCCAGCACCAGGCGCCCGGCGGTGACCTGCCGTACCCCGGCGACGTTGCGGACCGTCAGCCGCATCCCCGCCCGGTCCAGCTCCGCCCCCGTCAGTTCGCTGCCGTGCCACAAGATGGCCCGGCCGTCGAGCTCGGTGTGCAGGGACTCGATCACGGTCCGCAGACCGCTCTCGGACAGCACGGCGACCGGGTACTCCCGCAGCGCGAGCCCGTCCGCCGCGAATGCGGCCACCGCCCCCGGGGAGACGGCCTGCCCCACCAGCACCGGCGGCACGGTGAGCGCCCCGGTGAGCCACCCGTACGCCTGCTGGCACAGCTCATCGGCGCGCAGGCCGCCGAGGTGGTCGGTCAGCCGGCGACCCGAGGGAAGCTGGGAGAGCTTGGCCCCGTCCCCGTAGTGCATGCTGCCGCCGAACCCGCTGATCACGTTGCACACCCCGGCGCACCCCGTGCAGTGGAACCCGCAGTCAACCGGGCACGGCCGCCGCCGGTAGGCGCGGCCCGCCTCCAGCAGCAGGACCCGCAGCCCCGGCTGCTCGTTCAACAGCGTGCGAGCGCACGCGAGACCGGCCGGCCCGGCGCCCGCGACAGCCACATCGACATGCATGGTCAACCCCCAGGAAAACACGCGGAATTCGGAACCCCTGCCCCGGGCCGCGACACAGCCAGCGGCCGACGGCGGCCCGCCGTATCCGGGCCCGGCCGCGGGGCGGGAGCACCACGGTGCCGGAGGCCTCGAAGCGACGGCCAGTACCCGGGCTGTTGCTCCCTGTTGCGGCGCCGAGCAACAACGAGCAACACCCGAAACCCGCCTCACCGCCCCCGGGCGCGCGCTACGGTCCAGGTGACCATGCGAGGCACCGACACGCAGGGGGCCACCGATGCCGCCACCCCGACACCCCACCGCCTTACCCCAGCCCCGCGGCTACCTCCTCACCCGCGCCCGGACCGCACGCGGGTGGACCCAGACCGAACTCGCCCGCCGCCTGTGCGCCCTCAGCCTCACCCGCGGACGCCCGCTGCGCACCGGCCGCGACGGCGTCAGCCACTGGGAGAACCAGCGGGCCCCCGACCTCTTCACCCAGCTCCTCATCGCCGAGCTGCTCGGTATTCCACCGGGGGCCGTGGATGAGCGACCATGGCCCCAGTGGCTGTCCGAGGACCCCGCCCAACGGCCCGCCCCCAGGCCGTGGACGCTTCCCGGCGCCGCGCAGTCCCTCACCGAACTCGCCGCCGTACCCGGGAGTGCCGTGGACACCACACGCAGAGACCTCGTCCTGATCGCCGGCTCCACCCTCACCGCGTCCCTCCTCGCCTGGATCACCGCCGACCCCGTCGCCGCCGGCCAGCTCACCACCGGCCGCCGCATCGGAGACGCCGCCGTCACCCGGATCGAGGACCGGGTACGGACCCTGCGCCGCACGGACGACACCGACGGCGGCGGCGCCGTCCTCGCCGAAGCCGCCGCAGCCCTCTCCCTCGTCCGCGGACTGATCCGCACCCGCACCTACAGCACCACCCAGGGCGCCCGCCTCTACGCCGCCGCCTCCGACCTCGCCCGCCAGCACGCAGCCGCCGCCTTCGACATCCACGGCACCTGCGCCGACACCGCCTTCGACACCGCCCTGCGCACCGCCCACGCCGCCGGCGACCAGGCCCTCGGCGCCAACGCGCTCGCCTTCTGGACCGTCAGTGCCTACAACACCGGCCGCCTCCAGGACGCCGAAACGATGGCCACGACCGCGCTCGCGGCCGTCCGCGGCACCCACCCCCGCATCGAGGCCCTGGTCATCACCCGCCGAGGCCGGGCCCGCGCCCACCTCGGTGACGCGCGCTGCCAGCATGACTTCGACCGTGCCGAAACCCTTCTCGACCAGGCCGACGAACGCGGCGAACCCGGACCGGACTGGTCGTACTGGTTCGACCGCGCCGAAATCCTCAGCGCCCGCGCCTCCAGCCACCGCGACCTCGGCGAACACCAGCAGGCCGAACACCTCTTCAGGCACGCGACGGGCCTGTTCCCCTCCGGCGCCGTCCGCGACCGAGCGCTCTACCTCTCCCGCCAGGCCGAGGCCCAGCTCGCGCAGGGCCACATCGACCACGCCACCGCCACCGCGAACACCGCCCTCGACCTCACCGAGACCATCAGCTCCCACCGCACCACCAACCCGCTCCTCGCCATCGCGGACGATCTCGCCCTCTCCCCCTTCGCTGCCGCCCGCGACTTCTCCGAACGCGCCCACACCGTCCTGGCCGCCTGAACCGACACCGCGAACAAGCCGGTCGCCGCCGCCGGGACGCACCGGCCGGACCGGACCTCCGAGACGGAACGAGCGTGGTGCGCCGCCGGAACCTCGCGCCACGACCCGGTGGTCGAGTTCGCCGGGGTGCACCAGATAGCGGTGACCGCCGAGGGTGAACCGGACCGGGGTTCGGCTTGCGGGCCGTGGTGATCCCCTGGTCCGCGGACTGCACCGCGGCCAGCAGGGTCGCGGGCGGGTCACCAGCGCGGGCGGACCGGCCGTCCCGGCCGGAGGGCGCGGTCCAGGCGGGCAGGAGATGGTTGTGGAAGCGGGCGCAGGCCGGGGAGCCGAGGGCGACGCGCAGCAGGGTCAGCAAATTGGTTCCGGGGAGGTACGCGAGGGCCTCATCCAGCACGGTCAGGTTCTCGGCCTGTTGCGGACCAGCCTGCCAGGACGATGCTGTGGTGACCGGCGGTTCGGCGGTCCCGCAGGCGTGGTCACCGAGCTATGCCAGCAAGCCGTGGTCGGCGACTGCCGCCAGGAACTCCTTCGTCTGTACCACTGGTGTTCCGGGCAAGGGCGGGCTCGGCGCCGGTGCCGGGCCGCTCAGAGCCGAGTACCTCGCGGACGCACGGTCGACTGCGGCACGCATCTGCCGCTGCCGGTGTTCTTCCACGGCCTTCGCGTACGGCTCGGGGGCCTCACGCTTGTCGTGGATGCCGATGAGCGTCGCCCCTTCCGGGCCGCCGTCGAAACCGTATGTGCCGAACGTCCAGCCGAGCTCACGAGCGGCCTTCCGCAGCGCGGCCCGGATGAGGTCCAAGCCGCCCAGCTGGGCGGCCGTCTCGCTGGGCACGTGCACCTGGAACGTTCCACCGTAGCCGCCGGCGCTCTCGGGCCCGCTGCGTTCCAGAAGCGGCACCAGGACCTTCGCCAGCGCCACACACCGTTCGTCCTTCGCGTACGACACCATGCCCGGGAACCTACCGGCAGCGGCCGGCCCCAGTTCTCCGGGCCCTGCGGCTCGGCGTCGGCGCTGTGCCGGCGGTTCGCCTGTTCGCTGCCAGGCTGGGCCGGCCCCGGATGCGGGCGCAGCAGCGGCTCGACGCTCGCCGCGGTACGGCACGAGAGGTGGCGGTCCGGCGTCGTTGTCACTCGATCGAGTTCCTTCTTTCGCGTTTCGCGCCGTGCTCATACGGCAGACGCCGACAATCTAGCGCGTGCGTCACTAAAGACCCCAGAAGTCGTGGCGAAGGTGCCCATGCTGCGCTTCAGCGTCTTTCTGATCTCATGTGAGGAGTAGAAGATGAACGACCGTTCGGCAGCACCGGTCAGTGCCCCCGATATTGCCGGAGAAAATCACCATCACGCTTGGGCGAAGCTTCCGAAGGGCGAGTACCTGACAGAGATGCGGACGACATGGGTCGTCCCCAGCGTCCCGAAGGATGTGAGCAACCGCAAAGTCTTTATCTATCTCTGGCCCGGGGCCGGTTCCGTTCTTCAGCCTGTGCTCGCCTTCCATGCCGGATATCCCAAGTGGTATCTGCATGCGTACGCCATCCACGGAGACGAGAGCGTCAAGGGCGAAGACTACGATGTTGAGGTCGGTGACACCATCGTCGGTGTGATCAAGCTCAAGGAGATCACATCAGATGGAAAGTACACGTACCGGGTGTTCTTCGAACGCGAGGACGGCACGGAATACCCGCCCCAGACGGCGTGTGAGCAGACGTGGCCTGAACCAGTGTCGGGGATCTGTCAGTACATCGAAGCATTCGGCGATCCCGATGGGGACCAGTATCCAGCCGAGGAGTACCTCAAGATGTGCAACATCAAGGTCACCTCGAACAAGGGCCACGTTCCGGCCCAGTCGATCGTCTGGGACCTCTCCAGCAGCCCGCAAGCCAAGATCGTAAATGGCGATCTCTGGCTTCCGTACCGGACCTAAGGGCTCGCAGAGACTTTCCTCATGAGCCGCATCCTGACCAGCGCCGGGATCCTGCCCACTGCGGGAGCGCTGGCTCTCGCCCTGTCCACCCCGCCACCACCTGCGGAACAGCAGCGGATGGCCTGTCCTCTGTCCCGGCTCGCCGCTGAAGGAGGCCACGGGCGAACACACCCTGCTGCTCGCCCCCGGGGCCGCCGAAGCCCTGCGCGAGCGCCTGGCACACGGCCCCCGGGAACGCGCCGACGCGGTACACGCCTTCACCGAGGAGACCCACCGGGAGGCCGCGCCGCTCGTCCGCTGGTTCGAGAGGCTGCTGTGGACGGGCCTCTTCCCGGGGCCCGGCACCGACCGGCTGCTCACCCCATGACCGACCACTCGTCCATCCACACAGAAGCCGGGGGAACACCCATGACCACTGCGTCCGTGAACATCACTGACCGGCGGCCAGGTCGGGCAACGACGGACCGGCTCGAAGGAGCGCCTGGTTCCCGACGCGCGGTTGTTCACCACCTGGGTGGCCACCGGCGTGCCGCGTCCCTTCTTCCCGATTCGGTGGGGGAGAAAGGGCCGGTTCGTTTGCTCTGTGCGACGGCGTGGTTCGTCGGTGGTGTCGGCCGTGTCAGGCCGGGTGTGCGGTACTCCCGAGGGTGAGGCGGGCGAGTGCCTCGGCGAGCGGTGGGGGCAGTGTCAGGGCGTTGAGCGCGGTGAGGGCCTGGTCGCGCCGTTCGGTGATCAGGCGTTCGGCTTCCGCCCGGGCCCCGGTGGCGACGAGGACGCAGCGCAGCCGGGACGCGCCCTGCCGGTCGAGGCCTGGTGTGCCGAGCAGGGTGTCCAGGGTGTGCCGCTGTTCAGGTGTGGCGTGTTCCCGGGCGAGGGCCACGAGGACGGTGTGCTTGCCGCCGCGGAGGTCGTCGAGGTCGGGTTTGCCGGTTCTCCGTGGATCGCCGAACACTCCCAGGAGGTCGTCGGCGAGCTGGAATGCCTCGCCCGCCGGCAGCGCGTAGGCGCTGAGCCCTGCCAGGAGTTCCGGTCGTGCGCCGGCGAGCGCTGCTCCGATGTGCAGGGGGCGTTCCATGGTGTAAGCAGCGGTTTTGTAGCGCGCGATTCGCAGCGCCAGTGAGGTGTCCGTGCCGGGCCGGCGGGCGGAGGTGATGTCCAGGTACTGGCCGTGGACCGTTTCCGCGCGCATGGCCGTGACCAGGGGCAGTACCGCGGCCAGCCGGTGGGGGGTCAGGGGAGCGTACAGCAGTTCGTCCGACCAGGTCAGGGCGAGGTCCCCGACGAGGATCGCCGTGCTCACCCCCAGTTGTCCGGCTTGGTCGGGGTCGAGAGCGGCGCCGAGCCGGTCGGCGAGTGCCCGGTGCACCGTCGGGCTGCCGCGCCTGGTCGCGGAGTCATCCATGATGTCGTCGTGGATCAGCGCGAACGCGTGGAACATCTCCAGCGCCGCCGCTGTGGACACCACCTCGTCCGGCAGTCCTGTTCCGCCGCCGGCCTGCCAGCCGCGATGCACAGCAGCGGACGGATCCGCTTCCCCCCCCCCCGGCGCCGATGAACTCCCGCAGCAGCGCGGGCACATCCTGTGGAACCGGCCCCCCGGCGGCGGCCGAGCGCTCCTTGGCGTTCAGGAACGCGGTCAGGTGGGCTTCGACGGCCGCGCGGTACTCGGCGGGGAGCCAGGTGCATGGTGGTGTGCCCGCTGCTGCTCCGCTGTGCATCAACACATCAGACATATCGCTCGATTCCCCCCGGAAGAGGTCAGGCGCGCGGTGGTTGGCCATGATCGCCAGGTCTGGCGGGAGCGACGATCGCATTCTTGATATGCGCGAGTCAATACAGTCTCCCGGCGCGGTGAGAGCCCGCGGTCGAGCCCCGCCCGGAGCGCCGCGCGTCGGCCCCGCCCCGGAATCCGGCAGCCCAGGCCCGTCCACGGCGGTGGGTTTACCCGGGCCCGCCCAGGGCAGCCTCCTGCGGCACCTGATCAAGAAACGGGATGCCGTGACCACGGAACCCGTCGCCCGGGGCACCCGCCCCCGGCCCGCCGCTCGTGCGCCACCCGATGAGCCTCAGCTTGCCCGCCGCGGGCAAGCCGCCCCGAACGCGTTCCACCACGACCTGGAAATGCCCCATGCCGCATGCCGAACCGGTCCACCGGCTGCTGTCCGTGAGCGAGTCCGTGCTCGCGGCGCTGGAGCAGCAGGTCGTGGTCGCCGTGACAATCGACGGCCCGCTGGAGACGACGGTCCTGCGTACGGCGGTGGACCGGCTGTGCCGAGCCCAGCCGGTGCTCTCGGCGACGGTCGTGGCCGAGGGCGGACTCCGGTTCCGGCTGGAGGCGCCCGCTCCCCAGGACGTACGGGTGGTGACCGGCGGGGATTTCGACGGGGCGATCAGGGGGTTCGCCCCCGGTGAGCCGCTGCTGCGGGTCACCGTGCTGCCTCGCATGGACGGTGCGCATACGGTCGTCGTGGCGGTGCACCACGCGGTGAGCGACGGCGTCAGCGTCCTGGAACTGACGCGCGCCCTGTGGGGGACGTACACGGCGCTGGTCACCGGCCGGGAACCGGAGGCGACGGAGGCCCAGGACGGACTCCCCACCCCGGTCGAGCAGTGGCTGGTCGACCGGCACGACAGGGCGGAGATCGACGCCTTCCTCGCCCGCAGGGCCGTGTTCACGGCCTCGGTGGTCCCCGCCGTCCTACCCGTGGGGGAGGGGGCTGGGACCGGCTCGCACCTGAGCCGGGTGGCGATCACACCGTCCGGGACGCTGCGGCTGCGGGAGCTGGCGCAGCGGTGCGGGGGTTCCCTGCACGCCCTGCTCTCCGCGTCCCTGCTCGTCGCGGTGCGCGGGCAGATCGCCCCGGAGCGCGGGGCGCTGCCCCTCACCTGCATGTCAGCGGTGGACCTGCGCAGGCGGGTGACGCCCGGGGTCCCGCCCGGACGGCTGGTGCATGCGGCGTCCATCGCGTACACGGCCCTCGATGTCGCCCCGGACGACGATCCGCTCAAGGTCGCACCGGAGTTCCGGTCCCGGCTGCGCCGGTCGGTCGACGCCGGGGACCTGGAGCTGGAACTCGTCGCGGCCGAACAGGCGGCGGCCCACTTCACGACCGCGCCGATCAGCCTCGCCGTGACGAACGTGGCGCACCGCCCGCTCTCGCTGGAACTGCCACCGGGCGTCAGGGCCGGGTGCCTGCGGTTCTTCAGCCAGCCCCCGGGGCCGTTCCCGATCGCCTTCGTCAGCGCCTCGTGGGAGGGGCTGGGCATCGACCTGGGGTTGGGGCGGAGCTGGTTCAGTGCGGGCCAGTGCACTCGTCTCGCCGAAGCGGTCCGGGATGTCGTGGCCGGCCTGCTGGGCGACGCCGAAGCGGTCGAAGTGGTGGCGGCCGAGCCGATCGAGGAGGCCCAGCGGGCCCCGGAGCGCCGTGACGCACCCGGAACCCCTGCCGTCCACGCGTAGGGCGCAAGACGAAACGATCCTTCGACGCACCCGTGGGACAACGGCACGGCCCCGAGACCGGAGACGCCTGATGAACCCCTCACCCACCCCCGCACCCGGCCACCCGGCCCCCGCTTCCCCGCCCACCCGGCCCGGCCGCGCCCAAAGCCGGACCGCCCTCCCCCGGACCTCCACCAGCCGTGGCGGTGGGCGATGACCGGTGGCACCATCGCCCGGGTCCCGGGCGCCCTGCCCCTGATCGGTCACACCGGAGCGTTCCTGAAGTCCCCGCTGGAGTTCCTCAAGGGCCTGTCCGCGCACGGGGAACTGGTGGAGCTCCGGTTCGGGCGGAAGCGGGTCCTGGTCGTCTGCGACCCCGACCTGACGCAGGAGATGCTCCGGCGCGACCGGGTCTACGACAAGGGCGGACCAATCTACGACCGAATGCGCGAGGCCGCCGGCAACGGACTCGCCACCTGCCCCAGCCGTGACCACCGCCGTCAGCGCCGGACGATCCAGCCCGCCTTCCACCACTCCCGGCTGCCCGGCTACGCCCGGACGATGACGGAAGTGATCGACGAGGCCGTCCGCGGCTGGGACGGACCGGAGGTGGACCTCTGCCACGAGACCCGCTCCATAGCAAGCAGTGTCCTGCTCACCACCCTGTTCGGTACGGCCTTCGCCCCCGAGGCCCGCGACGCACTCGCCCGCGACCTCGAAACGATCCTGCGAGGCGGACTGCGGCGGGCCGTCCTGCCCGAGGCCCTGAGCGCCCTGCCCACCCCGGCGAACCTGCGCTACCAGCGCGCCAGGCGCCGGGCGAGGGGGATGATGGCCGACCTCATCCGCGCTGTACGCGCCGGAGACGGGAGCGGTGACAGCCTCTTCGCGACCCTGGTCAACCAACACGGCGCGGGCACCGGCGACCTCCCCATGACCGACGAGGAACTCGTCGACCAGGCCATCACCATGTACGTGGCGGGCACCGAGACCACCGCGGGCGTCGTGTGCTGGGCGCTCCACCTCGCGGCGCAGCACCCACAGGCCGGACGGCGGCTGGCCGACGAGTGCCGATCCGTCCTCGGTCACCGCGCCGCGACCTGGGAGGACTTGCCCCACCTGCCGTACACCCGGCAGACCCTGCTGGAAGCGCTGCGGCTCAACCCGCCGGGCTGGCTGATCACCCGGCTCACCACGACCGACGACGCCCGCCTGGGGGACCACGCCGTCCCGCGCGGCAGCACGATCGTCTACAGCGCCTATCTGCTGAGTCGCCTGCCCGCCCGGTACGAGGAGCCTGAGCACTTCGCACCGGAGCGATGGGCGCCCGGGACGATGGGCGCCAAGGTCCCCGACGGAGTCTTCGGCGGCGGCGCGCGCAAGTGCATCGGGGACGAATACGCCCTGATCGAAGGGGTGCTGATGCTGGCCACCATCACGGCACGCTGGGACGTCCGTACGGCGCCCGACGCTCCGAAGCGACCTCACCTGCCCGCGCTGACCCTCAACCCGACACGGCTGATGGCCACGGTGACCCCGGCCGCCGCCCCGGACGGTTCCCGCTAGCACCAGCCTTCCCCGCCCTTCCCTTCACGCCTCCCCGAAAGGCCGGTCCCCCATGCCCGTCGACGTCGGCACCCTTCCGCCTCCGGCACCGCGCGAGGCGGTCTCCGCCGCCGCCCATCTGCTGGCCTCGGTGGACGGTGACCCCTGGGGCCGCACCAGCCCGACCGTGTACGAAACCGCCCGCGTCCACGCCTGGGCGCCGCACCTGCCCGGCCGGGACCGGCGCGTCACCTGGCTGCTCGACCAGCAGCGGGCGGGCGGTCTGTGGGGCGACGGTCCGCCGGCGTACCAGGTACTGCCGACCCTCGCGGCGGTCACCGCCCTCCTCGCCGAACTCGACCGGCATCCAGAGGCGGGCCATTCCTCGCTGGGCGGTCGGCTCGCCGCCGCGGTCGCCGCCGGTCTCGACACGCTGCACGGGTTGTCGCACCACGACCCGCTGCCGGACACCGCGGCCGTCGAACTCCTCGTACCCGGACTGATCACCGAGGTCAACGACCGCCTCGACGCCATCGACCCGGAGGCCGCGCACCCAGCCCTTGCCCCCGTGCCGCACGGCCGTCGGCTGACCGCCGTCCATGGGATACCCGCCCTGCCGCGGCACCGGCTCGCCGAGCGCCTCGCCCGCTTCGCCCGGCTGCCCGTCAAACTCCACCACTGTTTCGAAGCTCTGGCTCCCGTCTGCCCGCCCGGCCTGGTCCCCGCGCGCCCGGACCATCTGCTGGGCAGTTCGTCGGCCGCGACCGCCGCCTGGCTCGCCACCGCGACCGCGGCCCCCGGCGCCCCGGGCCTCGACCGCCTGCTGCGGAGCACCGCCGCGCGCTACGGCGGCCTGTTCCCGGAGACCGCGCGGATCACCGTCTTCGAACGGCTGTGGGTGCTGACCACGCTCCACCGGGCGGGACTCCTGGCCACCTTCGAGCCCCTGGCCCGCCGCTGGGTGAGCGCCCTCGCGGCCCCCGGCGGCGTACCCGGCGTACCCGGCTTCGAGCCGGATGCCGACGACACCGCCGTCACCCTCCACCTCGCCACGGAACTCGGCGTCCCCTACCGACCCGAGGTCCTCGACCCGTTCCGCACCGGCGACCACTTCGCCTGCTACCTCGGCGAGGACACCGGCTCCGTCTCCACCAACGCCCATGTCCTCCTGGCCCTCGGTACCTGGACGCGCCACCACCCCGACACCGCCGACCACGGGAACACGATCCGCCTCCTGGGCCGCTGGTTGGTGGAGCGGCAGCACGGCGACGGTCACTGGGACGACAAGTGGCACGCCTCCCCCTACTACGCCACCGCGAAGGTCACGGCCGCGCTCTCCCGCCACGGCGGTCCCGAGGCGGCGGACGCCCTGCGCCGCGCCGCCCGCTGGGTGCGGGAGACCCGGCGGACGGACGGATCGTGGGGGATCTGGGGCGGCACCGCCGAGGAGACGGCGTACGCCGCCCAGATTCTGCTGGACGCACCGGAGCCCCCGACGGACGTGCTCGGGTGTGCCCACGCGCATCTGACGGCCCGCGCGGACGACGACGGTCCGCCGCCCGCGCTCTGGCACGACAAGACGCTCTTCGCGCCGGATGCCATCGTCAGGGCGGAAGTCCTGTCCACCCTGCGCCGGCTGGACCGCCGACTGCCCGCCCCGGCTCCCGTCCCGCCCGGCTTCGACGCCGCTCGGACCGGGCCCGCCGACTGACCCCGCGCGGTCGCGGCTACTCCTCCCGCCAGCGGTCGCTCACCTCGTACAGCCGTCGCGTCCCCCCGATGGCGTGAGCGACCGCCCCGGCGTACTCCGGCACGCCCTCCCGGGCCGAGGCGGACAACTCCCCGATGAGCCGGTGCGCGAGGACGGCCTCCTCCTCGCACCACCGGCCCGCCTCCGCGAAGGCCGCGTCCAGCGGTAGCCCGCGCTCCTGTGCGATCAGCCAGGGCAGGGTCCGCGGTACGGAACCGAGCGCCCGCTGCTCGTACGCGAAGGAGTACAGGTCGTTCGTCCGCTCCCACAGAGTGGCCAGGGCCTGGGTCAGGCGCCGGACCCCGGGGTCGGCGCGGACGCCGTGGGACAGGTCGAGACCGGCGCACGGCTCGACGAGGGCGGCACCGACCGCGCTGAAGAAGGTGTGCGGACGCATCGTCTCGTACTCCGCCGTACTGACGGTCCGCTCCCGCGTGGTGATCTCCCACAGCATCGCGACGAACACCTTGCCGAGCCGGGCCCGCACCCGCTCCTCCTGGAGCGGTGTCAACAGCTCCCGTGCCCGGTCGAGGAGTTCGGCCAGGGCGGCGGGGAAGGGGGTCGGCGCGGCCCCGGGAGCGGTGCCGGTCTCCAGGACTCCGACGAAGGAGGCCATGTGGGGGCCGAGTTCCGCGGTGGTGACCCCGGGCGCCTCCACGTGGACATCGTCGAAGGCGGTGAGCCAGGCGAAGAGGTCGGCGGCCCACCGCAACAGGTCCGCCGGGGCGTCGGGATAGGCCAGGGCCACCAACCGCCCCACCTTGCTGGCCTTCAGCCGCTCACCCGGCCCCGCCTCCTCCACCAGCCGCCAGCCGTCGAGCCAGACCCGGGTACCGGATTCGACCTCCCCGGCCAGCGGACTGATCCGGCTCGGGAACAGACCCCAGAAATCCGGTACCTCCCACAGCCCTCCAACGGCCGCCTCGCCACGGTCCCCAGACCTCACGGACACTCCTCCCCACAACGGTGACACACCGAACGAACGAGCAGACCGGGCTCTCCTCCCCACGCACGACTGCTTTCAGTCGGCACGAGACACAACACGGAGCAGACTCTCCAGGCGCTGGTTGGAGCTGCGGCACGCTCCCCGGCGGCCCAACAGTGAGGCCCACGCCTGGGCGTTCAGACTCTCGACCAGGCCGAGCACGCCGATCTGGTCCTCCCAGCCGTCCTGGGGTGGAGTGGTGGCGGCGCTTTGGCCCGGCCTCCGGCAACGAGCCGAAACCCGCCCACCCGTTCGGCCGGTATGTGATCACCGCGACGAACAAGGTCGAGTCGTTCAGCGGGTTTGCTGCTCACCCCCCGACGTGGTGCTCTGCAACGTGAACGTGGCCTCGCCCAGGACGGACATGCCCTTTGTCGCCGCGACGGTCGAGGGGGTGGCCGCCGGGGTGTCGGCGGCCCCGGCCGGTGCCTGGGCGGCCAGCAGCAGACCGCCCGCGACCAGCACCGCGAGGACTCTCCCGATCACCGCGCGGGCCGTTGCCGTCATGAGACTCTCCCTCTGCTCGACGGGCCCCGCGCGACAGGGCCCGGCTGGGGTGGCCGAGCCGGACGGAGCCCTCCAAGATCGTTTGTCGCGCCACGGCCGACGTTCCCGCACCCCCCGCCCCCGGAACAGCCGGAGATCAGATCAAGCCGGAAAGAGTCCGGAAAACGAACCAATGATTCTGGAACCGGGCGATACCGTCGTTCGTCTTCACGCCCCACTCGTTCACCCAGCGCCGTGCGGCCCTTCCCGGCCGGACTTCCGAAGGAACCCCATGTCCACCTCCGCCCGCCTCCTGGCCGTCGGCGCGCTCCTCGCCGGCGCCCTCACCACCGGCACCGCCCACGCGGCCCCGGCAACCGACGACGATCCCACCGGCGCGACCGTCGTCGTCGGGCCCACCTCCACCCTGGAGACCGAGAGCACCACCACCAGTACCGCGACCTGCCCCGAGGGAGCGGTCGCGACCGGCGGCGGCTACCGGCTCACCGAACCCCTCTCCGACCTCCAGGACACGCCCCTGTCCACCATCACCGCAAGCCACCCCACCGACGACGCCACCGGCTGGACCGTCACCGCCCTCGGCGCCGACGCCGTCGCCTACGCCCTCTGCGCCCCCACCGCCGACGAAAACGCCCCGACCGTCGTGACCGGCGAACCCGGCACCCAGGACTACGACGGGTTCTCCCACTCCACCGCCACCTGCCCCACCGGAACCCGCGTCACCGGCCGCGGCTACCGCCTCCAGGAACCCGACAGCACCTACTCCGGAATCCCCGAGTTCGCGGTCGCCTCCGACCACCCCACCGAGGACACCACCGGCTGGACCGTCACCGCCCTGTGGGCGAACGCCGTCACCTACACCCTCTGCGGGCCGGCCGACGCAGACCGAACTCTGTCCCTGGTCCTGGGCGAGGACGAGGAACTCGACGAAATCGACCAGGAAAACGGCCTGTCCCGGAACACCGCCGCCTGCCCCGAGGACACCACCTTCGTCACCGGCGGTTACCACCTCGAAGAACCCCGCACCGGCTTCTCCGGACTCCCCCTCTACGCCGTCGTCGCCGAACACCCCACCCCCACCGGCGACGGCTGGAGCGTCACCTCCCAACGGGCCACCACCCACACCTACGCCCTCTGCACCACGACCTGACGCCGACAGCCACACCACGGGGCAGACAGGGGCCACCCGGGCCCGGCCTCGACCCTCCGGCCCGTCACCGCACAACAGACCGAAGACACCCGCCAGGCACGGGACTGTAAGACGTTCGGCTCTGGCTCGTAGTCGGTGGTGACGCCGGGCAGCCGTCCTTGATCATGACCTTGTGATGGATGTCAACTCCCTCGTCAGCACGGTGTTTTCCGGGCTGTCGGTGCTGGTCGTCCGGTGCTGGTGGCCGAGGACGTGGCGGACGGTCGTGACGCGGTGGTGGTCACGGCTCGGACTCCGGTTGCGGCGGTGCCGTGTCCGGTGTGCCGGACGCTGACGGCGAAGGTGCACGGGTACCACGGCCGGACGGTGACGGACGTGCCGGTCGACGGCCGCCAGGCCGTCGACCACCTGCGCGTACGGCGGCTGGTCTGTCCGGTCCTGGGCTGCCGGCGGCAGATCTGTTCCCGGCTCTCGGCGGGGAGCCGTTCCCAGATGTCGAGCTGACGGGCCAGCAGCCCGGAGGCGAGGTCGAGCGCCGTCCGTTCGAGGAGACGGAGTTCCTGCGGGGTGCATGACATGGCATGGGTCTTCAGGGAGAGGAGGAACTGGTGCAGGATGCCGCCGATGCCGTGGTCGGCAAAGAGACTGCGTCCGAGCCCCCGGTCGAGCCGGTCGGCAGGGAGGGCGAGCATTGCCCGGGGAATGTTCAGCAGGGTGATCAGGGCACCGTCCCCACGGCGGCACCAGCGGGGTGCGCACACAGGACCCGCTGGCCTCCCCGCTCCCGGGACCTGTCGCTTCGCCCGGCCACGGGCGTTCCTCGCGCCTCCGGCCGTCCACGGCCCTGCCCGGACACGACAGCGGGGCGATCCGGCCGGCGCCTCATGACCTGGCCCGGTTCCTGCGGCCGTCTGTTCAGGGCTTCCGGAGCGGCGCCTGCCGAGGTGCGGCGGACGTCGGCGGACAGGCGCAGGCGAGCACCCCAACTGTCGGTCACGACGGTGGCGCCAGTACACGGATCTTCACGTTGATCACGTCCACGAACAGCACCGGACAGACGCTGTGCAGCGGGCGGTTGGACCATTCCGCCCTCCCGTCCATCACCTTGCCGGTGATCGCGGAGACGGCCGCCTCGGACACGCTCGCGTCGTAGACCTCGGCCAGACGGGCGGAGATCTCACCGCGTGTCAGCCCCTTCGCCGACAGCGACAGCACCATCTCGTCCGCACCGGACAGACGCCGCCGCCGCTTCTCGATGCCGGTCGGCCCGAACGTGCCCGCCACGCCCCCGGGCCCTGACCGCGGCCGGGCCGACATCGGCCAGCACCGCCTCGCGCGCGTCCCGTTACGGACTGCCACAGTCCTCGGCGGCGCGCTTCCCGTATCCGAGGTGATCGGTGATCTCGCCCTCCAGGGCGGACCCCAGGACCCGCTCGGGCAGCTGCTGCGGCAGCCCACCCTCCCCAGCCGGCCGCAAACTCCGGTTGCCGGCCCGGTTCACGAAGCATCGCGGCCAGCTGCTCATCACTCCCCGGCACGGCCGGCGCTGGGTCGCTGCCCGGTATCTGCTCGATGATGGTGCCGCTCACCTGGCGTCTCCTGGACTATCGGATTCGCCGATCACTGAACACCCCCTGACCGCGGGCAGCACTTCCAGCCTGGTCCAGCGGTCAGATACGAGTCGTCCTCGTAGCTGCCGGATGGGGCGACGGCCGATGCGGCCGGTCAGCATGCAGGCCCATGGGCGACGTTTTTGTCTTCGGGGGCTGGGTGATCATGCGTTCCCACAGCCTGCGGTAGCGGGCCCGTTCCGGACCCGCTACCGCTTGGGGGAAGTCATGGAGTGAACAGTCGCATCTGGCTGTAGCCCCAGCCGGTGGTCCTCTCGGCCCCGTGCTGGGGTTCGTTCAGGGTCCCTGCGGGCTGGGCCAGCCAGGTGATCATCTTGATTGCGCCGGTGCTGTAGCCGTACAGGCAGGCGAGGTCGTCGCGGCCGTCGCCGTCGTAGTCGCCGCTGGTAAGTGTCAGGTTGTCGCGGGTGTACCGGCCGGCCTCGGCCTGCCAGGCGACGGTGCGGCTGCCCAGTGCGCCGTTGGCCCCTGGGGAGAAGGTGATCACGGCGTCGGTGCCGTCGCCGTAGTCGTACCAGGCGGCGACCTCGTCGCGGCCGTCGCCGTCGAAGTCGCCGGAGACCGTGCTGGTCTGTTCCTTGGAGCCCCAGGTGGTGCTGGTGTAGCCGGTGAGCTGGGCGTTGTCGAAGCCTCCCGTCGCCAGCGCGGGGAAGGTGAAGAGTTTGACCTCTCCGGTGGCGTAGAAGTACATGCCCGCCAGGTCGTCGCGACCGTCGCCGTTGTGATCGCCGCTGGTCAGCTTCATGCTGGAGAAGGTCCAGCCGGTGGTGCGGTTCCAGGACCAGAACGGGTTGGCGAAGCCGCCGTCCGGGCGGGCGAGGAAGGTGAAGATCTTGTCGCTGCCGTCGGCGTAGTCGTACCAGACGGCGATGTCGTCCCGGCCGTCCCCGTTGAAGTCGCCGGTACGGGGGTTCATGAGAGTGAAGGACCAGTCGGTGTCGGTCCATGACACGGACGGTGCGGCGAGAGTGCCGTCCGCCTTGGCCAACTGGGTGAAGAGTCTGACCTCTCCAGTGCTGTAGCCGTGGAAGAATCCGGTGTCGCCCCGGCCGTCCCCGTTGAAGTCGCCGGTGATCAGCTTGGTACGGGCGGCATGCCAGGTGCCGGCGGTGGCCGCGTAGGCGGTGGTCGGCGCCTGGAGTCTGCCGTCCGCGCCGCCGGTCCACAGGTGCACGCTGTTCCGGCCGTCGGCGTACGCGTACCAGGTGGCGATGTCGCTGCGGCCGTCGCTGTTGTAGTCGGTGCCCGGTTTCCCGCCGGGGCCACCGAGCGTCTGGGCGATGTCGATACGGGGGGTGACGGCACCCGTGTAGGTGATGGGCTTCCCGGTGGTCCTCAACAGCGACTGGAGCTGTATGACGCTCTGGTCGGGGTGTGCCTGCCGCAGTATCGCGAGGGCACCCGTGACATGCGGCGCCGCCATGGAGGTGCCGTTCTTCGCGGCGTAGCCGTCGCCGGGGACGGAGGAGACGATGCCGGTGCCGGGGGCGAGGAGATCCAGCAGCGGACCCCGGTTGGTGAAGGAGGAGAGCTGGTCGTCATCAGTGGTGGAGCCGACCACGAGGGCGGAGGAGACACAGGCGGGGGCGCCGACGGCGTCGGTGTAGCCGTTGTTCCCGGCCGCGACCACGGTGGCGACACCCGCGGTCAGCAGGTTGTCGATGGCCTGTTTGCGTGGGTCGCTGTCGCAGGCGATGGTGTGCCGGCCGGTGCCGAGGCTGAGGTTGGCGGCGATGACGGGTGTCCCGGACTGCCGTAGCCGCAGCACCTTCTCCAGCGCCGCCAACTGTGCGCTGGTGAAGCTGAGCACACACGGTGCGGCACCGGGGCCGCAGAATGCTTCGGAGGTGAACTTGCTGAAGACCTGTAGGCCGATGATATCGGCGCCGGGGGCGACACCGGATACGGGGGTCCCGGCAATGCCGGTGCCTTTGCCTGCGGCGATTCCGGCCACATGGGTTCCGTGGTCGCAGCCGGCGAGGGCGGCACACGGTCCGGTCGCGGAGTCGGCGGTGCCGGGCCCCTCCTGCTGCTGAGTGCCGTCGGGGCACAGGCTGGAAGCGGAGTAGTCGGGGTCGACCGGCGAGAAGCAGGCCTCGGCGATGATCCGGCCCGCCAGGAACGGATGGCGGGTGGCGACGCCGGTGTCCAGGATCGCCACCGCGCTTCCTGTGCCGGTTCTGCCCTTCACATGTGCGGTGACGGCGCCGACGCGGGGGACGCTCCGGTCCAGCGTCGGCGGTACCGGGGTGTCCTCGGTGACGCCGACCACGCCCGGCTGGGCCGCCAGCGCGTCCAAGCCGCTCCTGCCGACCTTGAGGGTGACGACCGGCAGTGTGTCGAAGGACTGGAGCGTGCTTCCGGCGGTCGCCGCGGCGGCCAGGTCCGTGCGGCTCCGGGTGACGACGTTGACGCGGACGGTGCCACCGCCGGACGTCTTTTCGTACAGCGGCGGATCGACCGGCGCCGCCGCAGGCGGGGCGGCCTCGGGGGTGCTCGGCTGCTCAGCGGCAGGAGCCGGTGCCGCGCCGAGGGCCACGGTCAGCACTGCCGTGACGAACGCGGTCCACAGGGGTTTGTTCACAGGGGCCTCCGGGATACGGGCCCGGGCCCGTCCGCGGGGAGACCTACGGGCGGGCCCGGGCGGGGAAGGGCCGGGGAGGCCGGGTGGTGAATCGATTCGCCACCCGGCCTTCACCGCGGGTGCGGAGCGTCAGGCGTACACCGCGGTCAGGTCGCGACGGCACCGTTCCTGGGGTTGCCGGGCTTGACGCCCTGGTAGTAGACCCACGCGGTGGCGCGGCACCGGGTCTTCGAGGCGTAGGCCGGGCAGGTCTTGTCCCGGAGGGTGGTGTAGAAGACACTGTCCACTGCCGACTTCTTGTTGCGGTCGAGGTAGTAGCGGTAGCCCTTGTAGGTGTTGCCGATCAGGCCCAGACCGTAGTCGTGCATGTCGCACGCGGCCTCGTAGTTGAAGCCGCTCGGCCTGTCGGGCGAATCGGTGCACTTGTCGTACCTGATGCCCATCACCTTGAAGCCGGTGGGGGTCGTCCTCCAGCCCGGATTGCGCCAGCCGTAGTGCGCCACCTTCGCGACGCAACCGGTCTTCTGACGCCACATCCAGGATGCCGCGGTGCTGCACTGACGCGGGTACGCCTGCGGGTCGGAGATCTCCCCGTCGACGAAGTCCGACGCCGGTGGGGCGACGCCGTCCAGGGTGCTGACCCCGGGCTCGCCCTCGATCGGTGCCTGGGGGTCCGGGCCCGCGGGGCCGACCGGCGAGACGGCCGGGGCGGCCGAACCCGCCGCGAAGGCCAGATTCCACGCGCCGTTGGTCGGCGAGGCGAGGGAGGACACCCGGCCGGTGGTGTCGTACGCGTACGTGGCCTGCGGGTCGGTGCTCTCGACGGGGTTGGTAACCGTGCGCAGCAGGCCCGAGGCGTCGTAGGCGTAGCGGGCGAGTGTCTGCACCGTGGTGCCGGTGGTGACGGTGATCTCCTTGGCGCGGCCCGTGAAGTCTCCGAGGGTCGATCCGGTGGCCGTGGTGGCGCCCGCGTAGCCGATCGTCAGCGACTGTGCCGGGGTGTCGTCGGAGGCCGGTTCGCTGATCGCGTTCACCCGGCCCTGGGTGTCGTATCCGACGGTGGCGGTGCCGTTGGCCGTGCTGCCGACACCGGTGACCCGCCAGGGGTCGCCGCCGGGGACGACCGGCTTCCAGGTGTAGGTGGGCTGGAGGTCGGCGGCGGGGATCGGGTTGCCCGCGGTGTCCGTGAAGGTGTCGTCCCCCGGCCGGGTCGTCACGAGGTCCGTGCCGATGGTCTCGACGGCGGAGGAGACCAGGGTGCCGGCCGCCGCGTCCCAGCGGGTGGTCTCGGTGAACCGGTCGCCCTCGACCGTCTGATACTTCCTGACGCCGCCGCCCGCCGGGAAGTCGACGCTGCTCCTGAGGGTGTAGCGCAGCGATTCCTCCGCGTCGAGGTCGGTGACCACGATGGCGTCCGCCTGCTGGACCAGCTTGCGGTTGAGCGTACCGCCGAGGAATTCTGCCTCCCAGCCGGGGCCGAAGACGCCCATGTCGGTGCGGGAGGAGGGGGCCGACTCCGGCCTGGCGACGCCGCCGGTGTCAGGGACGACGCTGTGCCTGCGTCCGATGGCCCCCGCGGCGACGTCGGTCTCAGCGATCTCGAAGGATCTCTCGGCGGTCTGGTAGGAACCGGGGCCGATCTGCTGCAACTCACCGTTGGCCAGGGGCTGGTCGATGGTGGTCGCGCTCGCGGGCTGCTGCGGGAGCAGCAGCGAGACGGACAGCGCGGTGATGACGGGTAACACGGTTCTGCGCACGGGAGTACTCCCTGATAGGACGCGGGTTCTTGGATCGCGGCGGACTCTAGGGCGATGTTGATCGGCTCGCAAGAGGGTCGCAACGGGAGCCGGGGCGGGCCGGGGCACCGCTGTGGTCGACGGCCGCCCGTATCGACCGGGTCCGCCCCGCGCCTTCGCCGTACCGACCGCGCATCTGCTCTCCGACCGCTTCCCGGACGGCCGGCTCCATGCGGATATGCGGGCTTCGGCGACGAACCGGCCGAGCCGTTCACCGTGCTCGGCACCTTCCTCTGCGGGCACGGCGCCCCCGGGCGGTGCCGTGCCCACAGAGCCGACAGACCGCGTCCATCCCTACCGCACCCTGCTGGCCTGGCAGCGGACGCTGGTCGTCCTGGACAACACCGCGGGTGTCCAGCAGGTGAGCGACCTCCTGCCCAGCAGGGTGCGCTGCGCCACCATCGTCACCACTTCCACTCCAGGTCATTGACCGTGCTCGCGGTGTCGGGAGCGATCCGGACGGACGCCGGCCAGGACGACGAAGCCCACTTCCTCGCGTCGTCGAAAGTGTCGCCTCGGTCCAGCGGATCTCCCCCTCGTCGACGCTGGAGTCCTCCCGGGTCTCGGACTCGCCCCGGACACACGGCGCCGGCCGGACCGGCGCCGTGGTGGTGGCGCAGGAGGAACCGGTGACCGCGACGGCAGTGACCGTTGCGGCGGCGAGGGCAGCCGCCGTCCGCGGTAACACCATGAGGAGCACCTCCTGAGACCCGGGCAAACCACCGGAATATAGCGGGCCGAGGTCTCGTGCCGGACCGCTTCACCGCACGCTCCATCCGAACGGGTGGACAGGGCGCGCTCCGGAACAGGACCGGGTTGCCGTAGAGGCAGTTCCTGCGGCGCGGGGCGCTCTTCCGGCCTCGGTGCCCGGGGAACGGGTGGTGGTGACAGGCCGCTCCGGTCTCGGCACCATGGGCGGGTCCGCGTGCACCGCACCGTTGTGCTGGTGGACGGAGCCGGTTGTCCGGAGGAGGGATGCCCGGTGGCGCGTGAGGACGCGGCGAAGGATGGCCAGGTGACCGAGGAGGAGCAGGAGGATCTGGGCGGGATGCCGATCGAGGACCCTCCCACGGAGGAGGGCGAGGAGACATGACCACTTCCTGGGGGGGGACACCGTCGCGGGGCTGGTGGAGCGCGGTGTGCTGGCCGGGCGGTGGACGGCCGTGTTCACCGCGGTCGACCGGGCCGCGTTCACCCCGGACACCGTCTACGCCGAGGTCCCCGGTCCGGGGCGCCGGTACGAGGAGGTCACCCGTGACGGGCAGCGGGCCCGGTGGGCGGAGCTGGTGGCCTCTCCCGGGGCGGTGGTCACCCGCCTGGGCCGGTCGCCGGTGGACGGTCTGCCGGTCCCGTCGTCCTCGTCGTCGGCCCCGGCCGCGGTCGCCGCGATGGTCACCGCGCTGGATCTGACTCCCGGGGACCGGGTGCTCGACCTGGGTACCGGCACGGGGTGGGTGGCCGCCCTCCTGGCCGCGTACGGGGCCCGGGTGACGACCGTCGAGGCGGACGCGCACGTCGCCGCCGAGGCCGCCGTCCGGCTGGCCGGGTACGAGGGCGTCACAACGGTGCACGGCGACGCCGTCCAGGACCATGACCTGGGGGACGGGTTCGACGCGGTGCACGCCGGGTTCGCCGTCCGCCGGATACCGCTCGCCTGGCTCATCCACACCGAACCCGGGGCCCGCATCGTCGCCCCCTACGGCACCCTCTGGTCCCCCACCGGCCTGGCCCGCCTCGTCCGTGACACCGACGGCAGCGCCACCGGGCACTTCAGCCGCACCGCGGTCACCTTCATGTGGGAACACGGGCAGCAGCCCCACTGGCCTGAGCCCGACCAGGACGACGCGCGGATGTCGGCGTCACCGGTGGACCCGCGCGAGCTGCTGCGCTCCCCCGCCGGCCGCTGGGCCACCGGCCTGCAACTCCCCGACGTCACCTACGACCCGGTCCCCGCCCGCGGGGACCGGATGCTGCGCCTGTGGTCCCTGGACGGCAGTACCGCCGCCGTCCACGTCGACCACTGGGCTGATCCGGAGGGCGTGGCCCAGACCGGACGGCGGTCCCTGTGGGACGAAGCCGTCACCGCCCTGAACTGGTGGACCGGGCAAGCCCGGCCCGCCCGCGACCGCTTCGGCCTCACCACCACCCCCGGCGGGGACACCCTCTGGCTCGACCACCCCGGCCAGCCAGTCCCGAACCCGGCCACCAGAGCCGCCGAGCCGGCGCCGACGTGATCATGTTGCACGCCTTGGTGCGGACCCCCGGCGGGGAACCGGTCGGGGAGCATCTGGAGGACGGCTGGCACTGTCTGCCCGCGCTGGAGAGCTGAACCGGATGGGACCACCCGAACGGGTGAACCACTGTGTGTGACGGGCGCAGTGTGACTTCCGGCGGGCGGCGCGGCGGCGCGGAAAAAGCCGGTGCCACCACCGTACGGGGTGCGGCACACATGGTGCCCATGACCACCGACCAGACCCCGCCCCCCGCACCGCCGTTGGACGTGCACCAGCGGCGCACCCTGTCGATGACCAGCCGGGCCGTCGCCACCGGCCTGCCCGCCTTCCTCGCCCAGGCGACCCGGCTGGCCTGGCGGACCGACCGGCGCGCCGTGCTCACGGTGGCCGCCGGGCGGACGATCGCGGCGGCGGCACGCCGCCGAGATCAACCCCCTCCTCACCGCGTCGTCATCGGACTGGAGCCGGGCCCCTTGTCGGCCTCGACGTCGCCACCGCCCTGCTCCAGCAGCACCGGCCCGACATCGACCAGGCCATGGCCCTCGGGAGTACCGCCCTGAACGCCGGGGCCACCGCCCCCATCCGCTCCGTCCGGCAGCGCGCCGGCGAACTCCACCACCACGCCGCCCGCCGGCACACCGCCCCCGCCGTACGGGACTATGCCGACATGCTGCGCACCTGGCGCTCCCAGCCCCAGGCCGCGCCCCTCGTCGCGGCCACGCCCGCCGCGCACCTCCAACGAGGAGAAAATCGTTGCCGCCCGTCCCCAGGCCCGCCGACCGGTCGTTCCCCACCGCCCCGCCGACCGACGCCACACGCCCGCGGGCGATCACCGCCAACGACTGGAGCGCGTTCGCCGCCCTGGCGCGGATGGCCGATCACTGGGACCGGCCCCGCTGGACCACGGGCCACCGCGCCTACTACTGGATGCTCCTGCCCCGCACGCCGGAGCTCACCGCCCTGACCCGGCACTGCCAGCAGCACCTCGCCCCCCTCCGGCTCGACCCCATCCCCGACAGCGGCCTGCACATCACCCTGGCCAAGATCGGCAACCGCACCGACGGCACCCCCGAGCAGTTGGCCGGGCTGGCCCGTACGGTCTCCGAGCACGCCCCGCGGGCCTTCACCCTGTCCGCCCGCCCGCTGACCGGCTCCCGCGACGCGGTCCGCCACAGCCTCACCACCTGGACCCCGCTGCTCCGTCTCCACACGGTGCTGACCGCCGCCGCCCGCCGTCACGGCCTACCCGCCGGCCGCCCCACCGCCCACTTCCGCCCCCACCTCGGGATCGCCTACAACAACCGCGAACGCGACGCCCACCCCGTCATCGACGCCGTCGCCGAACTCCGCACCCTCCCCGCCGTCCCGCTGAGCATCGACCGGGCCGAACTCGTCGAACTACGACGCGAGGGCCCCACCTACCGGTGGAACCCGCTCCACACCGCCCGCCTCGCACCCTCCATCCCCGCAGGGCCCGGACGGCCGACTCCAGGGCCAGGATCGCGTCCGCCGCGTGCACCCGATCGAGTGCGCGCGGGTGGTGGGTGACACCGGACCTCTCCAGGTGCCGCGGGCATCACCCGGTGCCCGGACCGCGCGGTGCCGAGTGGTCAGGCGCCGCCGCGCAGAGTCAGGAAGTCGGTCCAGACATCGGCGGCCCGGGCGATGGAGGCCGCCGTGGGCACCTGGTCCGTGGCGAGATCGTGCCACCGGCGGGCTTCGGCCCGGGCGAACACTGCCAGGGCTTTCGGATCGGCGGTGCTCCAGCCCGGCACGCGGGCCGCCCATCGCCACGCCTGTTCGGGGGAGTGTCTGCCCGTGGAGATCAGGCGCATGCCCCACAGCGCCGGGTCGATCCACGACGGGCCGGCCGCGACCCACGACCAGTCGACCAGACGTGCACGACCGTCGTCCACGAGGACGTTGGTCGAGGCGGGGTCGGTGTGCAGGAGGTGAGCCCCGTGGAGCAGTTCCTTCTCCCCCGGGGCGCAGTAGTAGCCCCACCGGTCCCAGGCGGACGGCATCCGTACATCCAGAGGTACAGACAGCGCCGCGAGCTCGGCCAGCGCTGCGGCGACCGGTGCCAGGTCGGGCGAGCCGGGCGTGTAGTCGGCGTCCCGGCCCGGCAGGCCCTCGAAGGCGAGCAGGTGCCAGCCGTGGCCGTCCAGCCGCCACAGGATGCGCGGCGCGCTCGCGGGCAGATGCGGGTTCACCGCCTGCTCCAGGTCGAGCTCGTCCACCGGCGACCAGTCCGGACCCCACCAGTCCCCATCCTCGTCCCCGGCGACCGTCCCCGTGGCAGGTCCGCGCTCGCGCTGCCCCTTCACGAAGACCCTGTCCCCCGAGGACAGACTGAGCAGCGCGGCCACCCCGGCCGCCGCCGAGTGCTCGGTGTCCGTCGCGGTGAACGGCACACCGAGCCGGTCCCCGACAACCGCCAGCACGGCGGGGGGAAGCTGTGCCCAGCGGATGCGCCCTGCCGTCACTGCGCGGGAGCCGTCGGCGGGGCCGGCGGATTCGGCGGGACCGGGGGGTTCTTGACCGGCGTCACAGGGCCCGGCGGACGTCCGCGCGGTGTCGATATCACGGGTCCCCTGGGCGGCTTCTTGGCCTCCACGCTCGTCATACCAGCAGCATAGGCAGCAGGGCCCGCGGGCATGTCGGCTGTCCCGACACGACCGATAACGGTCAGGAGACAACCGGTTCTTCACGGAACCGGCTTGGACACGGGCAGTCGTCCGGCGGGCGGCGCGAGTCGGCTTCCACGGCCCCGGGGCGGATTCGAGCCGGCCGTAGATGTCGTGCAGGTACAGGTCGTTCTCCTCGTACTCTCCGTGGTGGCCGTCGACGTAGCCGGTGGACCAGCGGATCGGACAGGCCCCGTCGTGGCCGGGGTCCGGGCACAGGACACGGGCGAAATCTGCGCGGAGCCGGTCCACCTCCATGCGGGACGGAAGCAGCACGCCGACGCGGAACTCATGCACCCTCCGGGTGCCGGAGTCCTCGCCGGGGCGGTGGCCGGTCCACTGAGAGGGGAGCTCGTCGTAGAACTCGGCGAGCGTCATCCCCGCCCCCGGTCGTCCGGCCCTGGTCCAGCACGGCGAACTCGTACCGGACCGCCCGCTCCTCCAGAACGCGCCGCAGCCCTCCGTTCGGTGTCCTCCACGCCGCCGGAGGTTGCGCAGAGACCAATCTGGACCTCGAAGAGAAGCACGCGGGCTCTGCCTTCCGACCAGAGCAGCGGTGAGAGCGGCTGTCGCCATCGGGCGACGGCTCGTTCTCGGTTCCTTCCTTGGTGTCGGCGCGCCTCGCGCCGTGCAGAGACGACGCTATCGAGCGCTGCACCGTGGTGATATCCATGCTCAGTGGATTCCCTTCACGTTCCGTAGGACGCCGCGGGATTGGCAGGCTACGCTCGGTGGCGGTTCTAGGGAGGGCTCTCATGCGAGTGACGACCATGGCCATGCCGAGCCCGGTCCAGGGCGTCTGGCACCTTGGACCGGTACCAGTACGGGCCTATGCCATCTGCATCTTGATCGGCATCCTCGTCGCAGTGTGGCTCACCGAACGGCGATGGGCGCAGCGCGGTGGCAGGCCCGGTGTTGTCTTCGACATCGTGGTCTGGGCGATCCCTTTCGGAATCGTCGGCGGTCGGCTGTATCACGTCGCGACGTCGTGGCAGCCGTACTTCGGTCCCGATGGCGATCCGATCAGCGCGCTGTACATCTGGGAGGGTGGTCTCGGCGTCTGGGGTGCCATCGGCCTGGGGGCGGTCGGGGCCTGGATCGGCGCCCGACGCGCCGGCGTGCTGCTGCCGCCGCTGGCCGACGCGGCCGCTCCAGGCATCGCACTGGCACAAGGAATCGGCCGCCTGGGGAACTGGTTCAACAACGAGGTGTACGGAAGCCGTACGGACCTGCCCTGGGGCCTGCGGATCCACGAGTGGGACCAGTCCGTCGGCCGTGCTGTCCTCGGCCCGGACGGCCGACCGGAGATTCTCGGGACGTTCCACCCCGTGTTCCTCTATGAGTTGCTGTGGAACTTCGCCGTGGCCAGCGTCGTGATCTGGGCGGACCGCCGTTGGCGGCTCGGGCACGGCCGCGTCTTCGGGATGTATGTGGCGCTCTACACACTGGGTCGGTTGTGGATCGAGGCGCTGCGCATCGACTCGGCGAACCATGTCTTCGGCCTGCGCCTGAACATCTGGACCGCCATGATTGTGGGGGTGGTGGCCACCGCACTCACCTTGCTGTCGGCGCGGCGGCACCCCGGCCGTGAGGAGTCGCTGCTCCGCGTCGCCGCCGAAGCTGACGGTACCGGTCCAGTGCGGCAGAGTGACGCGCCGGACGACGGCATCGGTCCCGACCGCACCCGGTCTTCCGATCCGAGCGCCGCAGCCAAGTCCGGGGGCGACAAGCCCGACAACGGCAACCGCGATACACAGGCCCCGAGAACGACCCCGGTCGATCACGTGGGAGATGGCTGAATCTCCTCCTCGAAAGGCCCCCATTCTCGCTACAGTTGTGAAATGTCTACCGCTCTCGTCACCGGTGCCACGTCCGGTATCGGGCTGGAATTCACGCGTCAACTGGCCTCCCGCGGGTACGCGGTGGTCCTTGTCGCCCGGTCCGAAGTCCGTCTGCGGGAGGTGGCCGACGAACTCCAGGCGGCCCACGGCGTCCCAGCCGAGGTTCTCGTCGCCGACCTCGCCCATAGGGCCGATGTCGACCGGGTCGCCGAGCGGGCCCGGACCGTCGACACGGTGGTGAACAACGCCGGGTTCGGTGCGCGACAGCGATTCCTGGACAATGAGCTCTCCGTCGAAGAGGAGATGTTCGATGTCCTGTGCAGCGCCGTCCTCGTCATCTGTCATGCCGCGGGCCGGGCAATGAAAGAGCGCGGCAGGGGACAGATCATCAATGTGTCCAGCGTCGCCGGCTGGCTCGCCTCCGGTACGTACTCGGCGGCCAAATCGTGGGTCACCGTTTTCAGCGAGAGTCTCGCGGGCGAACTCGCCCCTTCCGGAGTCACCGTCACCGCTTTGTGCCCCGGCTTCGTCCGTACGGAGTTCCACCAGCGTGCCGGAATAGAGACTGGAGCGATCCCGGGTCGAGCCTGGCTCGACGCCCGGACCGTTGTGCGCGCCTGTCTGCGGGACGCCGACAGGCGCAAGGTGATCTCTTTACCGAGCCCGCTCTACAAAGGAATCGTCATCGCCGCGCGCTTGGCTCCCCGACGCCTTCTGCGATGGAGCGGCACATCTGTCGCGCGGGCCCGTCTGTCCCATTGAACTGACAGCCCTGGTTCTCTCGGATACCCTCTGTGATATGGCTACTGCGCTCGTTACCGGAGCCACATCGGGAATTGGGTTGGAGTTCGCATGTCAACTCGGCGCGCGCGGCCACCATCTCGTCCTTGTCGCCCCCGAGGCCGACCTTCTTCAGCGGGTCTGCGGCGAACTCTCCGAGACATACGGGGTCGAGACCGAGGCCGTCCTCGCCGACTTGTCCGTTCGGGCTGACGTCGAGCGTGTCGCGGAACGCGCGCGCACGGTCGACTTCCTCGTCAACAACGCTGGTTTCGGGCTCCAGAAGTGGTTCCTCAACAACGAGCGTGCCGCTGAGGAGGCCCTCTTCGACGTCCTGTGCCGCGCGGTGCTCGTCGTCAGTCATGCCGCGGGGCGTTCCATGCGCGACCGGGGCCACGGCACGATAGTCAACGTGGCCAGCGCCGCGGGCTGGGTCGCGGGAGGGACGTACTCCGCGGCCAAGTCGTGGGTCATCTCGTTCAGCGAGGGGCTTGCGTCCGAACTGGCCGCCACGGGGGTCACCGTGACGGTGCTGTGCCCGGGCTTCGTACGGACGGAGTTCCACCGACGAGCCCGGATCAGCCTCGACAAGCTTCCCGGGCCCCTGTGGCTCGACGCGCGGCGGGTCGTCCGTGACTGCCTCGCCGACGTCGACAAGGGCACGGTGATCTCCGTGCCGAGTCCGATCTACAAGACATTGGTGTGGCTGGCCCGCATCGCACCGCGTCGACTCGTCCGCAGCGGTGGCCCGCTCACCAAACACCGCCCGCCCCTGAGGTGAGAGCGGTCGGGGAGGGACCCATGAGCGCAGCGACGCACGACGGCCGGGCCGCACGGGCCGTCGCGGCGGTGAGCCGGGCGTGCGTCCGGCACAGGTTCGTCGTGATCGGTGCGTGGCTGCTCGTGGTGGCGGCACTGATGACCGGCGCGAAAGTGCTGGGCACTCCGACGGACAACGACGTCAGTCTGCCGGGCACTGACTCCCAACTCGTGCGGGACCTGAGCGTGACACCGCCCACATCCGGGATCGTGATCGTCACGGCCCCGGCAGGGCGGCTGGACGACGGCACCCGCTCCCGTGCGCTGGCGGCGACAGCCGCCTCCCTGCGGCGGGTGGCGCACGTGACCGTGGTGAAGCCGCCCTCGGCGAAAGAAGGTTCGCTGGCGGCGGACGGCCGCACCGGCTGGTTCACGATCGGTATGGATGTCCGCCGGGCGGACCTCACCGAGCAGAGGGCACGCGCCGTCATGGATTCCGCCCGGCCTGCGGCCGACGCCGGCCTGCGGCCGATGCCGGGTGCGGCATTCGCCCAGGCCATCGATGGCTCGGGCGGCCACCGCACCGAGTACCTCGGTCTGACCCTGGCCGCACTCGTCCTCTTCTTCACACTCGGCGGGCTCCTCGGCGCGATACTGCCCCTGCTGACCTCGGCGCTCTCGCTGATCGCGACGTTGGCGACCATAGGACTCGCCGGGAACGCCACCTCGATCCCCACCGTGGCGACGACCATCGCGACCATGGTCGGCCTCGGCGTCGGCATCGACTACGCGCTGTTTGTGCTCAGCCGGTTCCGGGAGTCGGCGCGGGCGGACCTTCCGGTACCGGAGGCCATCGGACGCGCGCTCGGCGACTCGGGCACGGCGGTGGCCTTCGCTGGTGTGACGGTCGCGGTGGCACTTGCGGGGCTCGGCCTCACTGAGGTGCCACTCCTTCAGACGCTCGCCTGGACATCCGGGATCGCGGTGCTGTTCGCCGTTCTGTCCACACTCACCCTGCTCCCCGCGCTGACGTCGCTCGCCGGGCGTCGGCTGGCCCGCGGAGGGGTACTGTGCAACCGGCTGAGTCGGGGGCTCCGTCGCCGAGCCGGATCCACTGGCGACGGCGGCTACTGGGCACGCCAGGCCGACCGGGTGACTCGTCGGCCCTGGCTCGCCGGTGGTTCCGCGCTCGTGCTGTTGGCCCTGCTCACCGCACCCGCGGCCGACCTGCGGCTCGGCCAGCTCGACGCCGGTTCGTCGCCGTCGTCCACTGCGGTCCGCCAAGCCGACGACGTCATCTCGGAGGCGTTCGGCCCGGGCACGGGGTCGCCGCTCACTGTGCTCGGCCGACTGCCGACGCCGGCCACCGATGCCGGGGACCCTCGCGTTGCCCAGTTCGTGGCGGAGGTGCGCACCCAGCCGGGCGTGGCCTTTGTCGGGCCGGTGACGTCGTCCAGCGATGGGCGAGTCGTCACCGTGTCGGCCATTTCCTCGGCTTCGGGCGGTGACTCGGCGACGGCTGATCTCGTCCACCGGTTGCGCGGCTTGTCCGTGCCAGGCGTGGCGGTGCATGTCGGCGGGACAACCGCCGCGCGTGTGGACCTCGCCGAACGCGTCACGTCCAAGCTGCCGGTCGTCATCGGAGTCGTGCTGCTGCTGTCGGTGTCCGTCTTGCTGCTGGCCTTCCGGGCGCCGCTGGTCGCTCTCAAGGCTGCCGTGATGGATGTCGTCTCTGTCGGGGCGGCCTACGGTGCCCTGACGGCCGTGTTCACCTGGGGATGGGGCGTGACATGGCTCGGGCTCTCCGGTCCGGTGCCCATTCCGAGCTATGTGCCACTCATGCTGTTTGCCCTGTTGTTCGGCCTGTCGATGGACTATGAGGTGTTCCTGCTGTCCGTCGTCCAACAGCGCTGGAACATATCGAAGGACAACCTGAGATCGGTGCGCGAGGGTTTGACGGCCACCGGCGGTGTGATCACCGCTGCGGCAATGATCATGATCGGGGTGTTTCTCGCGTTCGTGTCCAACAACGACCCGACGATCAAGATGTTCGGCACCGGAATGGCGGTCGCGATCGCTGTCGATGTGACCGTCGTCCGCGGTCTGCTTGTCCCGGCGACGATGGCGCTGCTCGGCGACCTCACCTGGTGGACGCCGCGCCGTCGGCGGGCGGAGGACCTGCACCGCGCCGAGGCGGCCTGACGGGGGGCGACTCTCCCGATCGGGAAGCGCCTGTGCGCCGCACGACGTGGACCGTGGTGGCGAAGACAAGGCCGGCGATGGCCATGCCGACGATCCCGTCGACGATGTAGTGATGGTTGAGGTAGACCGAGGCCAGGAGAACGAGGCCGAAGAAGCCCGCCGTGACGACGCGGAGGGAGCGGTATCTCCACGCGAACAGGGCCGCGAGGAAGGTTTGTCCTACGTGGAGGGATGGCAGCGCGCCGAAGACGCTCGAACTGCCGCTGTACTGCGAGGAGAACCACGAGATGCCCAGAAGCCGGTCGAACCGCAGGCCACCGGCCGCCTCCGGTGGTGCGGTGGCCACGGCCGGGCCGGTGCCGTATCTCTCGACGTACCAGGGCGGCGCCGTCGGATGGAGGAGGTGGATGGTATAGCCGATGAGGTGCAGCGCGAGCAGCGCCCAGGTGATGGCCTGTGCCTCCACACGTCGCGCCCCGAACCTCCACCAGGCGGCCAGGGCGATGAAGCCGACCATGAACAAGAGGTAGACCAGACCGCAGAGGGCGTCGAGAACCGGTGTCGTGTGGTCCTGCATCCACTCCGCCGGTGTCATCGGACCATGATCCGTCCGCACACCGAACCAGGCCAACTCCCAGTCGCGGGGGCCGGTGACGTTGATCCTCACACCTGTTACCGCAGGTGAGAGCACGCGTTGCCTGTCGTACACGAGGAACTGGATGAGCAACGGGGACGCGAAGAGCGCGAAGGCCCGCCACCGGTGACACATGGCGACGACCACCGCTGCCACCCCGCCGAGGAGCAGCCGGAAGACCGGCGGACCGTTCGACATGATCAGGTAGGAGATATACGCGACGCCCGCAACGCGGGTTACAACAGTGAAGCTCAGTACCCGGGGCACGCCGTCACCGTGGGGAGGACGGCGCTGCGGAGTCCCGAACGTCCCGCACCCTGCGCACCAGAACGTAGTCCTCCGCGAAGGCGTCGGCCAGTTGCCCTGTCTCGGGGTCGAACAGCCATGGCATCGCATGCCGCTCGGGTACCGCCAGGGGGGTCTCGAACGGCTCATAGGTGCCGAAGACGCGATCCCAAGCGGTTGTGGTCACGCCGAAATTTTGTCGCGGGGTATGGAAGTGATGCTGGGTGTGGTGCAGTCGCATCCACCGTCCATAGGCCGTACGCGGCGGCCTCAGATGGATGATCCGGTGAAGTGCCTCATAGGCGACGTAGGCAAGACCGAGTCCGCACGGGAATGCCACAGCGTCGAAATGTCCGAGGGCGAGCCGGAGCAGCACGATGAGGGTGACGACCACAAAGGCGAGTGTGAGGAGCTTGCGGGGCCAGCCGACGATATGCAGCAGATTCGCGTGGTGGAGTGCGTGCTCTTTCGCGAACGGGTTGCGGAGCCGGCGGGAATGGAAGACCTGCCCGTGCAGGAGCCACTCAAGAAGAGTCCACGCCAGTACTCCCCCGGCGAAATAGGCCAGCGTTCCTGCTGGATCGGCAACCGATTGGGCCATGGTTCCCCTGCTTTCCAGGCTGCTTGTGTGCGACTGTGCGGTGATTTTCGATGAATTCCTTGCGTCCCAGCGGCAAGGCACCGTCTTGTGCCGGCCAGCACCGGATCGTGCGCCGTGAGTCAGAGCCGCCCGAACACCACTGAGGCGTTGAGACCCCCGAACGCGAACGAGTTCGACATCACCGTCCGGGTCCGGTGCTCCCGCGCGGTGTTCGGCACACAGTCGAGATC
The DNA here is from genome assembly GCF_005519465.1 of Streptomyces clavuligerus. Taxonomy (NCBI): domain Bacteria; kingdom Bacillati; phylum Actinomycetota; class Actinomycetes; order Kitasatosporales; family Streptomycetaceae; genus Streptomyces; species Streptomyces clavuligerus. The sequence continues at coordinate 502,401 of NZ_CP027859.1, forward strand.
GCACGCGGGGTCAGGCGCGTCGAAGTTGGCGGTGGGGGGCAGCACGCCGTGTTCGAGGGCCAGGAGGGCTGCCAGCGCCTCGATCCCACCGGCGGCGCCGAGGGCGTGACCGGTGGTGCCTTTCGTCGAGGACATGACGGGTACCGAGCCGACCCCGAAAACGGTCTTGAGCGCCGCTGTCTCGGTCCGGTCATTGGCGATCGTGCCTGTTCCATGGGCGTTGACGTAGTCGATCTCGGCCCGGGAGACGCTCGCCGAGCGAAGAGCGCCAGTCATGGCCGAGGCCATTCCTTCGGCACAGGGCCGGGTGAGATGACCCGCGTCCGCGCTCGAACCGGCGCCGAGCACCCGTGCCCGGGGTACGAACCCCCTTGCGCGCGCGTGCTCAGCCGACTCAAGCACCAACACGCCCGCGCCCTCGGCGAGGACAAGCCCGGTGCGGCCCGCGGCGAACGGCCGGCAGGTGTCCTCGGACAACACGCCGATGGCCTGCCAGGCACTCAGGGCACCCTCAGCGAGATACGAATCGGTGCCGCCGCACACAGCCACGTCGACGACACCCGACTCGATGAGCTGCGCGGCGATCCCGATCGAGTGCGTCCCCGACGCACAGGCACTGGCGACAACGAAGGCAGGTCCGCGGAATCCGAACGTCATGGAGATCCAGCTGGCCGCGGAACTGCTCATCATCTTCGGCACGGTGAGCGGGCTGAGTTGCAGCTGGCCCTGCCGGTAGAACCGCTCGTACTCCTCGTCCAGGGTGGCGACACCCGCCGCGCCGCTTCCGACGATCACGGCGACCCGCCCAGGGTCGCAGGAGTCGGTGGTCAGGCCGGCGTCCTCCAGCGCACTCCGGGTGGCCGCCACGGCCAGCAGTGCCGACCGATCGCACAACGCGGGATGGGAGACAGCCGATCCTGCGATGAACTCCGAGGAGCGGATCTCCGCCACCGGCACCCCCACCTGGGGGCAGCCGGACGGCGGCGCGAACTTCAGGGACGGCTCGACAAGGCCGCTCCAGAACTCTTCCAGGCTCGCCCCCAGGGGAGTCAGCGCCCCGAGCCCGCTGACACAGACGTCCTTCATCGAGGGCTCCCGGACGTCTGCGTCGCGACCTCGCGGAGGTGCTGGTCGAGTTGGCTCGCCATCGTGGCGAGGGTGGAGTCCATGCCGAGCAGGACCTGGTCCAGTCCGAGCCTGACGCCGAATTCGCGTTCGACGATGAAGAGCACTTCGAGCGCGATGAGCGAATCGACTCCCATCATCGCGAACGAACTCTCGGGATCTATGGTCTCCGGCGCGCGCGACAGGATCCGTGCGAGGCTCCCGCGTATCACGTCGATGATGCACTCGACGCGCTCTTCGCCCTCCAGCTCGCCCAACCGCCCCAGGGCCAATCCCTGCGGCTGCGCTGCGGCGAGCGGCTCCAGCGTGGGACGTGCTCCGACCCATGGCAGCGCATCCGCTCCCGCGTCGTCCCAGGAGACCACGGTGAGGTTCGGCTGATCCTGGGACAACGCCATGTCGACGGCTGAGAGCACCTGGTCGACGGTCAGCCGCCGCAGGCCCAGCCGCTGCCACACGTCGTGGAGCCGCGCCCCCTCCGGTGTGGCGCCGAAGCCGACCTCGCCGACGGGTCCCCACGCGATGCTGACGGCACGGACCCGGCCCCTGTGCAGGCGACGTGCCACGCCGTCGAGCACGGCGTTCGCCGCCGCGTAGTTGGCCTGTCCCGGGGACCCGAGCGTGGCGGCCGCGGACGAGAAGAGAACCATCGCTTCGGCACCCAGGTCCTCGGCCAGCTCGCTGAGGAGCAGCGCGCCGCCGGCCTTCGTCGCGAGCAGCACCCGATTCTGCTCACCGGTGGCGGTCATCAGCGAGGACACGCATGACCGTCCGTTCATTCGCCAGTTCGAAGCGAGATGGAACACGCCTCCGACGGCATCGCCGCGCTGCCGCAGGCGGGCCGTGAGCGTGCGCACCGCCGCCGGGTCCCCGATGTCCAGGACCTCGTACTCCACGCCGCATCCCAGCTCCTCAAGCAGGTGGATGTTGCGTTCGCGCTCGGCGTCGAGCGGACTTCGACCGAGGATCAGCAGCCGCTTCGCCCCGCGGCGGGCGAGCCCGCGCTCGATCTCGAAGCTCAGTCCCGCCGCCCCGCCACTGACGATCTGCAGGCGCTCCGTCGAAAGGCTCTGGTTGATCGCGGTGGGCGGCAGCGACGAGGCACGCAGGCGGGCCACGAGCGGGCCGTCGTCCTGGAGCAGGATCTCGTCCTCCGTCGAGTCGGAGAGCAGGTAGTCCGACAGCATTCGGCCGGCCGTGGCCGGGTCTTCGACGTCCAGGTCGACGAGGCCACCCCAGCTGTCGGGGCTCTCGGCGGCGTGGCACCGGCCCAGTGCCCAGGCGAAGTCATGTTCGGGCCTGACGACATCGCGGGTCCCCGAGCCGTGGAGTCCTGTACGCGTCACGATCCACACTCTCGCCCTCGGCCGGGACGCCACCGTCTGGCATGCGTGCACCACCGCGTCGGCCCACGCCCAGCTCGCGTCGTCGGCTACATCGGGTCCGCGCAGCGGCGCGGTCTCGTCCACGAAGAACACATGACGCTGATCGGCTCCGGCGCGGTAGTCATGGGACTCCGCGGACTCCGTCGCCACGTCCACGCGCCTGACGCCGACGCCCGGGGCGGTCCCCCGCAGCGTCGCGGCCAGTGCGTCGGCGCACCGACTCGGCCCCCACGACAGGACGAACCACTCCGCACGCATCGCCGCACCCGGTTGAGGTTCAAACGCGGGTGTCTTCTCCCAGTGCGGGGTGAGGATACGGGTCGGATCGTCTTCGACGTCGTCGACCCGGACTTGTGGTGAACCCGTGGTCATCGTTGGCTCCCCCTGATCGGCTCTTGGGTGACGGACTCGTTCAGCTCGGCGAGGTACGGCAACTGCAGATGGACCTGCTCGCTTCGCAGCCCGAAGTCCACAAGGCAGGCGACCTCGTCGACGCCCAGCTCGCGCACGGTCTTGATCGTCGTAAGCGCGTCCTCGACCGTGCCGATGAGTGACCGGCCGTCAAGGGCGCGCTGGAAGTGGGCCCGTACGAACTCATCGAGGTAGCGGGCGCTCAGCCGGTCGAGGTCGACGCTGCGGTTCCTCGCGGTGGCCAGACCTCGGGCCAGTGGTGCGATGGTCTTGAGGTAGTCGCAGTAGGGGTCTCTGACGACATCGATCACCTCGTCCCGGTCCTGGCCGAGGAAGGTGTGCAGCATGAGCGCGACGCGGCCGTCTGCGGGGGCGTGACCGGCCGCCGCGAACTCCTGGCGGTAGGCCGTGATGTTCTCCTGAAGCTTTTGCAGGTTACCGTCGAGGATATGGGTCAGCACCCCGTCTCCTCGGCGGCCGGCGCTGCGGAATGTCTCGATGCTCTGCGTGGCAGCGATCCACACCGGGAGGTCCTGCCGCACCGGACGGGGCAAGGCTCGCACCCTGATGTCCTCACCGGTCCCCGAACGGGCGTCGTGCGGACCGCCGAGCCACAGGGCTCGCACGTGGTCGATCAGTTCGAAGAGCAGGGCATGCCGCCGTCCGTAGCGATCGGGGAAGAAGGCGAAGTCGTCCGGCGACCAGCCGGAGGCGAACCCGACTTCCAATCGTCCTCGGCAGAGGTTGTCGAGGACCGCCAGGTCCTCGGCCATCCGCAGCGGGTCGTGCAGCGTGGCGACCAGACTTCCCGTACGGAGTGTCAGGTGTTCCGTACGGGACGCGACGGCCGCCAGCAGCAGCACCGGGTTCGGGAACGGGGCACCGAAGGTCGAGAAGTGACGCTCGGGCAGCCAGATTCCGGAGAATCCCTCCCGGTCCGCGAACTCGGCCAGTTCAAGGACGGTCCGGTACTGGTCCGCGGCGTTCGGCTCAAGCGCGCCGGAGAAGAACATCAGGCTCAGTCGCATGGGCTCGCCCCCACGTCGGACGATCCGGACGGCGTGTCGTGGACGGGGTTTTCCCGGCTGCCTTCCACGTAGGAGAAGCCGCCGTACATGAATTTGGTTGCCTCCGCCCCGAGTACGCCGAGCACCTGTCCGGGCTCCAGTACGTGCTGCTCGCGAACGCTGTGCAGCCCGATCCACGTCGAAGCGGAGCCGGTGTTCCCGTAGTCGGCGGCGCAGTTGTGGAACTTCTTCGCCGGGATGCCCAGGATGGGAGCGAGCAATTCGCCCATGCGGCCGTTCGCCTGATGCGTCAGGTAACGATCGACCTGCGGCTCGTCCAGGCCGATCGACCTCAGGGCCTCGAAGCCCGCGCGGAACAGGTCGAGGCCATCCTCACGGGCCAGTGTGTACTCGTTGATGAAGTTTCTCGAACCCGGCTGGTCCGTATCATGTGCCGGCCTTGAGGAGCCACCCGTGGCAAGGCTGAAGCCGGAGGGCTTCCGCAGACCGAGGGTTCCGAAATAGGTGTTCGCGAGATGGGCGCCGCCCCCTGTGTAGCGGGAGAGGACAACCGCGCCGGCCCCGTCACCCATCTGTGCCGCGTTCACCAACTGGCCCCGGTCCGTGACGGCTTCGTCGACGTCGAACAACACGGACCCCGTCTCGCTGCCGACGACGCACACGCAGTCCGCCGCCATCGATGTCAGCATCGAGCCAGCGATCATCAGTGCGTTGGCGAAGCCCGTGCAGGCCTGCCGCAGTTCCATGTACTGCCCGGAGTAACCGAGGAGATCGGCGACCCACGAGACGTTCGGCGGCAGCAGCGTGTGTGGTGAAGTCGTGTGCCCGATGAGGAGGTCCACGTCATCGATCGTGAGCCCGGCCTGTTCGAGTGCGGAGCAAATCGCCCGCCCGCTCAGCTCCGGGTTCGTGTCGCCCGCGCGGGGCAGCTCACGTGCGGCGGCGAGATCGCGGGACAGAAATCGCTGGTACACACCCAGCTGGTCCGCTATCTTCCCCACGAACTCGGACCGGTGCTTGTCGTTCCCCAGAGCGATGAATTGCACCATGTCGTCGTTCGTCACCGGCGACCCCGGCATGGAGACGCCGGTTCCGAGTACATCAAGCTGAACGGGCATCATCCGGAATGCTGTCATTGACCCGGTCACCTCTCGGCCCCGGCTGGCCCGCTCTTACACGTCACGGGGAGGAACAGGGGGTTGGTGACAAAACGCCGGGCAAAGGCCATGGTGAAGCTGCGCTCATAAGGAACACCACGGGCGAGGAAATCATCGCGCAGAATCTTGCTCACCTTGACCAGCCTCGGTCCGGGCACCGCGGGATAAGCGTGGTGCTCGGCGTGCCGATTGGCACCACTGAGGAACATCTGACCAAAGGCATCGCAGTCGAAGGAAGTGGACGCCTGGAGGGTGTTGTCCGCCACCAAACCCTGGTGGTAGACGATGTCGTTCAGACTGCCGAGGACGGCCCCCGCCACGATCGTCAGCAACAGGAAGCTCGATTGCGCGCTGGGCAGCACCATGCAGAGCGTCGCGTAGAACGCCACCGCAGCGATCGGTCCCCATACCGACCTGACCACGTTGTTGTGCTTCAAAGCGATGAACGGAGCGCGCACCAGCAGGAAGATCGGTGCGCCGAAGACGGACGCGGCCGTGAGGAGGGCCATTGTGACCGGCGCGGACCGCTGGGGAAAGATGACCTCCTGGGGATCGGCTTCCGTGCGGAACCTGGAGTGATGGGTCAGGTGCGCCGCGCGGTAGCCCGGGTATGACGTCCCGACGACTACGGAAATCACCTCCCCGAGCAGTCGGTTCGCCCTTCCGCTGCGGGCCAGATGCCCATGTGCCGACTCGTGCATCAACCCGAAGATTCCGATGAACTGGAGAGCGCCGAACACCACGAAGACGACCTTGACGAGCACGGTGAGCGGACCTGAATACGTCGACCCGACGGCTATCGCGAAGATCAGCATTGCTGCATAGCAGAGAAGTTTCCATGGTTGCCAAGCGACAGGGACGAAGTGCTCCGGGGCCAAGTCGCCCCGCCGACTGAATGTGGACACCATCTGAAGATTCACCTTCCCCCGATCAATCTTCGATCTTCGATTCGCCAGCCTACATTGTCGAGAGTTCGATGTGGAGGCTACCGATATTCGTGATTTGTTGGTCGATTTACTTGTGTGGCGCGTGTCTGCATATGTTGCGCCTGTAAAATCAAGGGGAAATTGAGTATCTGCAGGGCGAGTGGTGGCATCGGATTTTTTTCTGCTTCCATGAAAGAGCTGTGCACCCGGGACGGCCTGTCCCACGGTCCGGGCAGGCCGCCCCGGTCGCCGTACTGGGGAAGTTGATGCCTATCGCCTCGTGATACGCATCCAGCGACAGACCGACTCGTTCGCAATGGACCCCTCAGGAGCAGCCCGACGGGTATCGGACGTATCGATCACGGTCCGGGCCGTGGCGACGGTGCCGGTGGGGGGAGAGAGGCGGCACGGGAGGACCTGTTCCCTCTTCGCCGCTTCGTGGGATGCATGGGGTCGCCCGGGCCGTCCGCCGGGTCACCGCGACGGCCACTCGCACCGGGGCAGTGATCCACCGTTCATTACCCAATGGTCACAAGACCATCAACTTGCGTCCCTACGTTGGACTGCCATGAAGCGAAAGTTCATGCGCAAGACGTGCGGTGCGGTGATCGCCACCTGTGCCGTCCTCGGCGTCCTCACCCCCTCCGCCCCCAGCGCGGTGGCCGCGGAGAAGCCGGTCATCAATGTCCTGGTGCTCTGCACTTCGAACGCGGAGCGGGAGGCCGGAGGGGTGAAGAAGGTACGGGACATCGTCAAGCGATCCGTCGACTACACCAACAATGCCTTCGACAACAGCGAGGCCAACGCCGAGATCCGCATTACGGGTGTCGTGCGGGCCCCGGACTTCGGACCATGGGCAGACGACAACGACCGCATCTACGACTACCTCTCCGCGACCCCGAAGTCAGTGGCAAAGCTCCGTGACCGGCACCGTGCCGACGTGATCGCGATCATTCCCGATAATTTCGGCGGCATGGCCTACATCGGCGAACGTGGACGCCCGCTGCCGCCCGAGGCTCCGGGGATGGAGGGTGCCAGTATGGTGCTCGGCCACGATCTGCTCGGCAAGGAACCGGACACCTTCGCCCATGAACTGGGGCACCTGCTCGGCCTCGACCATGACCGCCACGTCAGCCCGGATCCGGGAGACGGCTACGACCACGCCCGCGGCTACGTCGCGCCCAGCAAGAAGTGGCGCACCATCATGGCCTACGAAGACACATGCCTGGACGCAGGCACGTCGTGCCCCGTCGTTCCGTACTTCTCCAACCCGGATCTGAACATCAATGGTGAACCGCTGGGCAAGCCCGTCGGCCAGGACGGCCAGGCCCACGCCGTGAGCATGATCAACGAATCCGCCTCCATCGTCGCCGCCTACCGATAGCCGGGCACGAGCACCCATCGACACCACTCCACGTATGCGCGTGCGAGGTCACTCCTCCAACGGCCGAAAACGTATGGATCACCACCGGGACGGCCGGATAGCTGCACGCGGTCGGCCCGCGGTGATTTCCGTCGCCGCGGGCGCTGCCCTGCCCAGTGCCCGCGGGCGGCGAACGCAGACACTGGGCAGCGTCAACCCGGTCGTTCGACGCCCGGAATTCGCCCGGACCGGGCCTGCGGAGCGGAGAGGCGCCACCACTGGTCGTCGTACTCCTCACCGCAGGACACCTGCGCCGCGGGCCGGTCCGCCGCGGGGCCCTGCACCACCAGGCACCTGGCGGCGCCGATGACGCGCAGCATGAAGCGCCCCGCCCGGTCGCCGGTCCCCCACAGCAGCTCCCAGTGCCGCCCCTCGGGACCGCCGGCGCAGCCGAGCTGGCGGGCGGGGGAGAGGTTCTGCCGACCTGTCACGGCCAGGCACCGGCCACTGTGCGCGTTGCGCAGGGTGTGGGTGGACGCGCTCCGCGGGGTCAGCGTCCACGTCCGGTCGGCGGCGGCGGTGCAGGTGTCCTGCACCGGAACGGCGTCGTCGGCGGTGTGGGGCACCCGCAGGCACAGACCGCTGCCGACGTTGACCAGCCGCCCGGTGAGGGCCGGCGGATCCGCCCCGTCGGAGCGGGGCGGCGTGGTGCCCGGGGCCGTCGCCGGGTCCGTGTTCCCGGGGGTGACGCCGGCGGTCCCGCCGCGCGTGTCCGGTCCGCCGTCCGGTCCGCCGCCCACCCAGACGACGACCACGGTGGCCACGCACACCAGGGCGACCGCGCAGGCGGAGAGGACGCCCGCCCGATGCTCATGAAAGTTCACCTGGAGGTTTCCGCTGCCGCGCTGCACCCCGGCCGGGCCGTGGAAGACGTTCCCACCGGAGTCGTCCCCGGGCCGGTCGCCGTCCCCCGCGGCCCCGGCCCCGGTCACCGGCCGAAGCCGAACCGGTTCACCTGGACACTGCCCTCGCCGGACTGGACCGCCGTCGGCCCGAGGAACACATTCCGCGTGTCGCCCCCGGCGGCCGGGGGCGACACCGCGCTCCCACCTCCGCCGTCGCCCTCGCCCTCGCGGGGAGGCGTCACCAGCCTGGTGGCGCCGGGGTCGGCGTCCGCGGCGCAGACCAGGACCGGTATGTCGTGGTCGGGCAGACCGTTCAGGGCGACGGCCGCCCGGCCCAGCAGATGAGCGGCCCGGACGGACTGTCCCTCGGCGACGGCGGCGTAGAACCGGGCGCCGTAGGCGATCGCGGCCATATCGCCCATGCGGTCGGACATGCCGACGGCGAACGGCACCGCGCCGACCAGCCCTTCGAGCTGGGCGGCGGACCGGCAGGAGTTGAGCAGCACCAGCAGCGGACGGTCGTCCACGGCCGCGACGGCGTCGGCGAAGGCACCGGCGGAGACGACGGCCCCCTCATGGAAGTCGTCCTCGTCCCGCTCGAAGGCGATCAGATCCCGCGCGCTGTGACCGGAGAAGTGCACGACCTGCGGACGGAACCGGACCAGGGCGTCCAGGAAGCCGTCCACCGTCGCGGCCGGATGGACTTCCAGCTCGACCAGCTCCCGCAGGGTGGCGCTCCGCACGGCGTCGCGGATCCGCTGCTGCTCCCGTCCGACGCGGAGGTCGCCCTCCGGAGCGGCCGCCAGCAGCAGCACCCGCAGTCTCTCCGGCCGCGGGGCCCGCTTCCCGCCCGTCACCGTGCCCATCGCAGTCCCCCCGCCGACGCGGACACCTCCTGGATGCCTCTTCCCCTGCGCCGGCCTGCTTCATGCGGGACGCGCCAACCGTTCTCCAGCGCGGAGCGGGGTCACGACCTGGAGCGCGAGGGCCTCGGCCGCCGCCTCGCGCAGGGCGTGCCCGTTGATCGGGTTCCGCGATGTCAGATGGGCGATCGCACGGCCCGGCCACTCCGCGTCGCCAAGGCGGTGGGCGCCGCCCGCTCCGACGGTCTCGGACAGGCGACGGCCGGAGCCATGACCGCTCGTACCCGAGAACCCCGCACGGGCGGGGCCGACAGCGGTCCGGAATGCGAAAGGGTGTCCTGCGGGTTCCGGCCAGGGGTAGGTGATCCGGTCGGATGTTCCTTGCGATTTCCGTCGCTGCGTGCGGTGTGATCGCTGGGTAATCCCGGGCCGGGCTTGCTCCAGCACGAGCCGACAGCCCCGGAAGGGGGAGGCCCAGACGGTCACGGCGTGGGCTTCCCGGGTTTCGGCCCTCCAGGGCAGCGGAGCGTCCTCCCGGAGAACCCGCTCGCAGTGGTCCCGGGTCATGTCCGTGCGGTGCCCGTGCCTTCGCCCGACTCTCCGGCGGGAGTTCCCGCCCGTCCCCGGCTCCGAAGACCGCGCGGTGCCGGCCCGGATCCGGCTTCGCAGGCTGGGCCAGGACACTACTGGCGCCGGGTGGGGGGCTCCCGCCCGGCGCCGGTGCCGTCGTGGTCGTCAGGGCCCCGGGGGCGCGGGAGTGCTCCCCCGCGCCCCGGGGGTGGGGTGTCAGGTGCAGCGGATGATGAGGGAGGTGGTGGCGGTGCAGGTGCGGGTGGCGGTGTCGTTGGCGGGGTCGGGGTCGGTGGGGGTGCTGGTGGTGCGGGTGGCGGTGGCCTGGTAGGAGGCGCCGAGGGCGAGGAGCCCGACGGGGAGGCGGAAGGCGCGGGTCGTGCTCGCTCCGGCGGCGAGGGTGTCGATGGAGCAGGTCACGGCGTTGGGTGTGGTGGTGCAGCCGGGTGCGGTGGTGGTGGGCCTGCCGGCGGGGGTGAGGGTGGTGGTGACGGTGGCGGAGGTGAGCGGGGCGGGGCCGTGGTTGGTGACGGTGAGGGTGTAGTCGATCCGGCCTGCCAGGCCGGGGGCGGGGGTGGCGGCGAGTGCGACCTGGAGGTCGGCGGCGGGCGGCGGCGCGGGGGCGGGGGTGATCGCCACGCTGACCGGTTCGGCGCCCGTGGTGTGGGTCGCGGTGACGGTGTTGGTGGCGGTGTCGGCCACCATGACGTTCCAACTGCCCGCGTTCGCGATGTACAGATCCTGTCCGCCGGGGGTGAGCGCGAGGCCCCGGGGCGTGGCGCCGGCCGGGATGGTGGCGGTGATCGCGCTGGTGGCGGTGTCGATGACGGAGACCGTCCTCGCGTTGCCGTTGGCCACGTAGGCGCGGGCGTTGTCGGCGGAGACGGTGACGGCGGTGGGGCGGCTGCCGGGGACCGTGGCGACGCGGGTGCGGGTGGCGGTGTCCAGGACCGCGGTCCTGTCGCTGCGGGGGTCCGTGACGTAGGCGCGGCGGCCGTCCGGGGCGATGGCGAGGGCCGAGGTCGCGCCGCCATCGCCGCCGGCGTCGATGGTGGCGGTGACCGTGTCGGTGGCGGTGTCGATCACCCGCACAAGGCCGTTCCCGTTGCTTCCGGCGTAGACCTCCTTGCCGTCGGGGGTGATGGCGACGGCGACCGGATCGCCCTCGGCGGGGATGCTGGCCGTCTGGGTACGGGTGGCCAGGTCCAGGACCCTCACCGCGGCACCGGTGTTGTCGGCGACATAGGCCCGGGTGCCGTCCGGGGTGATCTCGATGTCGTAGGGGAAGGTCCCGAACGGGAAGGTGGCGGTGACGGTGTTGCTCGCGGTGTCGATCTCCGAGATGGCCTTGTCGTCGCCGTGGGTGACGTAGGCGCGGGTTCCGTCGGGGGTGATCGCGATGCTGGTCGTCGTCTTCCCCAGATCGATGGTGGCGGTCGTGGCACCGGTGACCGTGTCGATCACGGTCACACTGCGCCCGCGGTAGTTGACCACATAGGCTGTCGGGTTCTCCGGGCCGGCGTGGGGAGCCGCCGGGGCCGCGACGGAGGCGGGGGCCGCGATGCCCGCCGCCGCGAGCAGTATCACCAGGACCACCGCCAGGGCCGGTCCGAAGCCCCGTACCGATAGGGGCGGGCGGGGGTCCGGGGGAAGAACACGGGAGTGCACGGCTGCCTCGATTCATTGTGACGGGAGCACATCAACGCCCGAAATGTAGTCACCGCACGGCCCCGTCACGGACCCTTCCCCGGCGGATCACCCGATCGTGTGCATCGGGGTCCGCTCCGCCCCCGTCCTTCCCGGGATGGCCCTGCGCCGGGAGCAGCGTTCCCGCGCCCGGTGGGCCGCGCGGGGCGCCTGAACGCCCGGTTCGCGGAGGGGACGCAGGACCTGTCGCGCGGCTGGGTCACCGGCACCCCCGGCCCGGGACACCCCACGCAGCTCGCCGCTCTCGGCGACGGCGCCGTCCCCCAGCGGGCCGCCCGCGCCCTCGAACGGCTCGCCCCGCCCCTGGGCCACTGCCCCCACCAGGCACGGTGAACGGCGCCGGAGAAAGGCTGCGCCTTCGCTGAACAGCGGCGAGGCGGGGTCCGGTGCGGCAGCTGTACCCGGCCGGTTCGGGCCCTGCATCCAGGAAGGGAGGGACCTGGTCCGGATCAGATCGATCGCTCTGCCGTCCCCCGCGTGCACGGAGCCGACTCCACCGCGCGCCGCACCTCCTCGACGGCCTCCATCGCGTCCCGCCGACAGGTGATCACAGGCTTGACCGCCACCAGCGCCGCGTCCTTCTCCGGCATCGCGGTGAGCCTCACCTCCGCGTGAACAGCGCCCCTGCGGGACCGCAGTCGGCGCGCCCACGTACCGGCTCGTGATGTCTGAGCAGGTCAGGGCCGCCATGGGGAAGCCCGGGTTGAACGATTGTCCGGATGTGGAGGGTGGTCCTACTGGACAATTCGCGGCCGTCCCATGGTCGTTCACACCGCCCGGTCCCCCGGGTGGCGAGGCGGGTTCCGCCCGCCGGTCAACAACAGAAGGAAATGGGGAAACACCGATGCGTCTCCATCGGAAAGCCAGCATGGCCTTGGTGGCCACGGCCCTGGCCACCGTGCTGACGGGAGGGCTCACCGCTCCCGTGGCACAGGCGGCGCCCTCGGCGGGCTCGCAGTCCGCCGTTCCGGCGGCCGAGTGCGGCGTCCGGGCTCAGGACCGCCGGCTGTGGTGCGGCAACCACGCAGATCTCCCCACCCGGTTGCGGCCGTACCACGAGAGCCCCATCAGGGGGCTGCTGACGTCGACGTTCAGCTGGTTCGACTGCTGGAGCTACGGCGGCCAGCACGGCGGTGGCAACGCCACCTGGTACCACACCACTCCCGACCACGGTGAGCCCGGCTGGGTGCCGGCCGACTGGGTCTTCACCCACAGTTCGTTCGACGCCAACCCCAGCGCGTTCGGCCTCCGGAACTGCCAGCCATGACTCCCCAGCCAAGGAGCAACCATTCCATGACCACATATATCCGTACCGGTGCCCGGCTCGCCGCGGTGACGCTGCTGACCGCCGGAGTTCTCGGTTCCACCGGTGCACAAGCGTCCGCGTCCCCGGCCGACACCCGGACGTACTCCCTGGACAAGCGGCACTGCATGACCGTGGTCGCTCCCGCCGCAGCGGAGGCAACGGCGTCAGAAGTCCTCTCGCACGGCTGCTACCGCACGAAGAAGGAGCTGGACCGGGCCGTCTCGGCCGACCGGGCGGCCGAGGTGCGGCTGTCGGTGTGGGCCGAGCACGCGAACATGGCCGGCATCTACGACGTCATCTACGGACCGGCGCCGTGCGACGGGACCGGCTACTGGCTGACCGCGAGTTCCTGGTGGAAGGTCCGGCTGAGCTCGTTCAGCAACGAGTCCGGCTGCAACAACTCCTTCCTCACCGGTGACCGGGGCAACGGGACCTTCGGATCGCACGCGAACTGGGTCGGTTCCACACTGGACAACGCCGTGAACCGGATGAGGATCTGGCGCTGAGACGCCACCGGGCCCGTCCCCACGGTGGACAGACCCGGTCCGGTCATCGACGACCGCCCTCCGGGCACGGCGGGCGGTCGTCGACACCGGGGAAGTGGAGCTGCCATGGCCGTCGATGGTCCGGGGTGGGCCGGTTCGCGGACGCGCGCGGCGGCTCGTTCCGGCCGGGTGGGCCACAGCCGGGCGGTACGGTCCTCGCCCGAGGTCAGCGGCGTCTCCCCGGGTGAACACCACCGTGTGCACCCGGTCGTCGTGGCCCGTCAGCACCGCGTACGGCGTGCGCCGCCGGTTGTCGGTGACGCTCCCCAGCCGGGCAGTACCGTCCTGGCCTCCGTGACCGGCGTCCGCCCGTCGGTCCGGACGAGCACAGCCGGTTGGGGAGGACTGGCGGCACCGGCTGTACGCCGAGTGCCGCGAGGAGCGGACGGAGCCGACCCGGCTGAACGGGCCGCGCTCCCCCGGGCCAAGGACGTACTGGCCGGCAATCCGCGACCGGCGGCATGACAGCCGTACGCGGTACGCGGTCGGCACGCCGATGCCACAGCGCCGTCCGCACCACCGTCAAGAGCACATTCCCATCGGGGAGGGCGACAGCTCCGAGTGCACCTGGCAGGGCTGGGCGGGCAACGACGACACCTGACACCGCGTCGGCTGGGGCGACCGGGCCGAATGGCTGTTCAGCGACGGCGACTCCGGCCAGACCTACATGGGTGCCGGCCCCCGGCGGCCGGGGTGTGCGCGGACGCCGGTGAGACCTGCGAAGCCGGTATGAACGGCAACGACCACGCCTCCCACCGCCGAGTGGTCGGCTGCTGACCCGTAGCGCAGAGGTTCAGCACAGAGCACGGACGGCGGTCTCCGGCAGATGGGTGCGCCATACCCCCTGCTTCTCCTGCTGCGTGGCGACCGCCGTCTCGCACACCCAGCGGGACGCCTCCCCCGTGTCCAGCGTCCACAGCAGCGCCACCCCGTCCTGGCCACCGGTGAGCAGGGTGTCGCCCCGGGCGGCGAAGGCGAGGGCGTAGACCGTGTCGCGGTGGCCGGTCAGGGTGGCGTAGGGGCGTGGGTCGGAGCCGGTACGCAGGGACCAGACCCGTACGGCGTGGTCGGCCCCGGCGGAGGCGAGCCGGTGGCCGTCCGCGCTGAAGGCCACGGCGTGGACGGTGTCGGTGTGCCCGGTGAGTGTGCGCGGCGGGCGGGGGTGCGCCCGGTCGCCGAGGTCCCACAGGCGGATGGTTCCGTCGGCCGAGGCGGTGGCCAGGTGGCGGCCGTCCGGGCTGAGGGCGATCGACTTCACGGCGTCGGCGTGCGCGCGCAGCACCGCCGTGGGGCGCGGGCGGGCCGGATCGGTCACGTCCCACAGGCGTACGGTGCGATCGGCCGAGGCGGTGACCGCGAGCGGTCCGCGCAGCAGGGCGGCGTCGATGCCGTCGGTGTGGCCGGTGAGCCGGGACAGCAGGCGCGGATGGGCGGGGTTGGCGGTGTCCCAGAGGCGGGCCGCGCGGTCGGTGCCGCCGGTGAGCAGCAGGGTGCCGCGCCCCTGGCTGTCGAAGGCGGCGGTGTTGACGGCGTCGGTGTGCTCGCGCAGAACGGTGGCCGGGCGGGGCCGGGCGGGGTCGGTGGCGTGCCAGAGCCGTACCGTGTGGTCGGCGGAGGCCGAGGCCAGCAGGGTGCCGGTGCGGTTGAAGGCCACGTCGTTCACGGCGGAGCCGTGGCCGGTGAGGCGGGCGCCGGGGCGGTGGTCGCCGGGGGCGGTGACGGACCAGAGGCGGACCGTGCGGTCGAAGCTCCCCGTGGCGGCGAGCCTGCCGCCGGGGTGCAGGGCCACGCCGTACACGGCGTCGGTGTGCCCGGTGAGGCCGAGGCTGGCGAGGTCCCAGACGCGGGCGGTGCGGTCGTCGCTCGCCGTGGCCAGGAACCGGCCGTCCGGGCTGAAGTCCGCGGCGACGACCGCGTTGGTGTGCCCGGTCAGCACCCTGGGCTCGCCGGTGACCCGTCCGTCCCGGAGCGGCCAGAGCCGTACGGTGCGGTCGGCGGCGACCGTGGCGAGACGGGTGCCGTCGGGGCTCACCCGCAGGTCCCGCACGGTGTCGGTGTGGCCGCCGAGGGCGGCGGTGCGGCGTGGGTGCCGGGGGTCGGTGAGATCCCAGAGCCGTACGGTGCGGTCCTGCCCGGCTGTGACGAGGAGGTTCCCGGCCGGGGCGAAGGTTGCTCGCACCGGGCCG
Source organism: Streptomyces clavuligerus (assembly GCF_005519465.1). Taxonomy (NCBI): domain Bacteria; kingdom Bacillati; phylum Actinomycetota; class Actinomycetes; order Kitasatosporales; family Streptomycetaceae; genus Streptomyces; species Streptomyces clavuligerus. The sequence continues at coordinate 517,878 of NZ_CP027859.1, forward strand.
CCGACCGGGGGCAGCTCGGCGAGGGCCCGGGGCGCGGCGGGCCGGGAGAGGTCCCACAGGCGTACCCCTCCCTTCCAGTCGCCGGTCGCGAGCGTGTGGCCGTCGGGGGCGAACGCGGCGGAGACGACGGTGTCGCGGTGGCCTCGTAGCGTGGCGAGGGGACGGGGTCGTGCGGTGCGGGCCGGGTCTCCCCATTCCTCCGGTTTCCCCGATTTATCTAGTTTCTCTGATTCTTCCGATACCGCCGATACCTCCAGGTCTTCCAGGTCCCACACGCGCACGGTGTTGTCGGTACTGCCGGTGGCGAGCAGTCGGCCGTCGGGAGAGAACGCCGCGGTGTTCACGTCGTCGGTGTGGCCTGTCAGCTCCGCGCGGACCCGGGGCGCGGCGGGCCGGGTGACGTCCCACAGCAGCGTGCGCTCGTCCCAGCCGGTGGTGGCCAGGCCGTTGCCGTCCGGGGTGAACACCGCGGAGGTGACATTCGCGGTGTGCCCGCGCAGGGTGCCGAGCCGGTGCGGGCGGTGCGGGTCGCGGGTGTCCCACAGGACGGCCGTGCGGTCCCGGGACGCGGTCGCCGCCAGGGTGCCGCCGGGACCACCCGGTCCCGCGGGGGCGAACGCCACGGAGTTCACATGGTCCCTGTGACCGGTCAGCCGGGTCGCGTACGGTGCGGCGAAGCCGCTGAGCAGGGTGGAGCGGGCCGCGACGGTGGGGGCCACGCGGTAGGCGGCCAGACCCAGTCGGGCGGAGAGCGCCGGGTCGGTGGCGCGCAGCGCGGACGCCTGTGCCGCGACACTCTGGGAGAGGGCGAGGTCGCGCTGCCGGGTCGCCTCCCGTGCGCTGCGCTCGGCGAGCACCGCCTGGAGGGTGGCGAGCAGGGCGAGCGCGGTCACCACGGCGACCAGGGCGCGGGCGGCCCAGCGGCGGCGGCGGTGCGCGGAGCGGCCGGCGGCGAGGAACGCCGTCTCCTGTTCGTTGAGGTCGCCGGGGTGTTCGCGGGCCCAGGTGAGGGCCGCGCCGAGTTGTCCGCCCCGGTACAGGGTGCTGCGGTCCTGGCCGGACTCGTGCCAGAGGTCGGCGGCCTGGGTGACCCGGCGGTGGACGCGCAGCGCGTCACGGCCGTCGAGCAGCCAGCGCCGCAGCCGCGGCCAGGCGGCGATCACGGCCTCGTGGGCGATGTCGACGGTGCGGGCGGTGGGGGCGGTGCGGGCGTCGCCGGTGGCCTGGGCGTCATGGGTGGTATGGGTGGTGGCATGGCCGCTGCTGCCCAGCACCACCAGCCGGGCGCGGGCGAGTTCGTCCAGCAGCCGGTCGAGGTCGGCCGGGGCGGCGAGCCCTTCCAGTTCGTGCCGGTCGATCCGGCGGCGGGTGTCGTCCGTACCGTCGCCGAGGGCGGTCAGCCGCAGGAACAGGGCGCGCATGAGGCGCTGTTCGGCGGGGCCGCGTCGCGCGTACAGCAGTTCGGCGCTCTGGGCCACGGCGCCGCGCACTCCGCCGGTGGCGTGGTAGTCGGCCAGGCTCAGTCGGTCGCCGGTGCGGCGCAGACACGTTTCGCGAAGCGCGTGGGCCAGCAGGGCGAGGGCGCCGGGTTGGTCGGCGGTGTCGGTCCGCAGGGCACCGACCAGCGCGGATTCGACGGTAAGTCCGGCGAGACGGGCCGGGCCGACAATGGCGGCGTGCAGTTCGTCACCGGTCGGCGGGCCGATGGGCAGATGGCTGCCCGCGCGCAGGGCGGCGACCAGGTGGGGGTGCCGGGAGCAGTGGGTGTAGAAGTCCGACCGCGCGACGATCAGCACCCGCAGCCGATCGCCACAGCCCCGCGCGGCCTCCGCGACCAGCCGCACGAAGATGTCCCGTTCCCGGGCCGGGGCACCCATGGTGAACACCTCCTCGAACTGGTCGATGACGAGGAGTGCGCGGGTGGCGCTCGGGAGGCTGCCGGTCAGCGCCCGGTGGAGGGACGTGGTGGGGGTCGTACGGGGCGTGGATGTGATGGAGGTGATGGAGGAGGCGGTGAGGGCGGCTGACCGGGCCGGGCCGGGCGAATCGATCGCATCGGTCGCATCGGTGGCGGCGGTCGGATCGGTGGCGGCGAAACCCTCCCGCAGGCCCCGCGCGTCCACCCCGGTGAGTGCGGCCACCGACCCGGCCAGGGCACCCAAGGGGTCAGGGCCCGGGGTGAACGTGGCGCAGCGCCAGACGGTGTTGTCCAAGCCGGGCAGCAGACCGGCGCGGACCAGGGAGGACTTACCGCTCCCTGAGGCGCCGAACAGTGCGATCGGACCATGGGAGGCGCCGGTTTGCCCGGTCGCGGTCACCATGGTGGACAACTGCTCCACGAGAGCGCCCCGACCGAAGAAATAGGCGGCGTCCTCCGCGCCGAAGGGCGCGAGCCCGGGGTAGGGGCACTGACCGGGGTCGAGGCTCCCCGCAGCCGTCGGAGGCCCGCCCCTCGGGGACGCCGAAGAACTCGCCGGGGCCTGCGCCGCTGCCGCCGCCCGCCAGCGGGCGGTCCACTCGTCGCGGTCGCCACCGCACGCCGCGGCGAGGGCCACCGCCACCTCCAGCGTGGGCAGCCGATGGCCCTTGGCGGCCTCGGCCAAGGTGCTCGGCGAGTAATGCGCGCGCCGGGCCAGCAGCCGATAGCTCGGCGCCCCGGCCTGTGCCCGCAACTGCCGCAGGTCCCCGGCGAACCGCGCCACCGGCCCCGCGTCCGGATGCACCGGACGCTCCGGCCGCCCCACCCGCCGCCCACGCCACGTCCCGTCGTCGCCCACCTGTACGCCCCTCCCCCGTCGGGGGACTGGTCAAGGTCCCCCACCTCCGGACAGCCGATACTCCGGCTCACCGGCTCACTGTCTGAATAGTTGCCGGACGGTTGCCCGGGAACCCCGATGGGCGGGTGGGATCACGTGGAGACAGGGAAGGAGGGGCGGGCAGGGTGTGTGCGCACCGGGTCGCCGGGGCGGCGCGGGCTCCCGGTTCGTGCCGGATGGGTACCTCCATCGGGCAGACAGCCGCCGGGCCCGGCAGCGGACTACCTCAGACGCAGCTCCAGCAGCTCCTTCGAGGCGCCGCCACCGCAGGTGGGAGCGCCCGCGGCGAAATAGGCACGGCCGCGCACCGCACCGGCGCCGAATCCGTGCCGGCTCCGGGGCAGGGGGCTCCCGGCGGACCAGTTGTCGGACTCGGGGTCGTAGACAGTCACGTCACCGAAGGTGCCTCCGTCGGAGCCGCATTCGCCTCCGGCGTAGACGATCCGGCCGTCGAGGACGACCGCGGCCCCGGCCGACCGGGGGGCCGGGAGCGGCGCCGCCGTGCCCCAGCGGCCCGTGCCGGTGCGGTACACGTCGTGGCGGGCCAGGTTGTCGGTCACGTCGGCCGTCCTGCCGCCGAACACATGGATGTCGCGGCCGAGGACCGCGACGCCCGCGTGATCGCGGGCCGCGCCGGGCAGCGGCTGCGCGGTGGTCCATCGGCACCGCCGCGGGTCATACACGAGGTGGCTGTTCACCGTGCCGTATCCCAGGGAGATCGGGGGGTCCGGAATCGTGACGACCGACGTCGACGCACGCCCGCCGATGAGGTGAAGCCTGTCGTCCACGGCGGCGACGGCGACCGATCCGAGCTTCTCGGGCATGTCGGGCAACCGGCTCCACCGGTCCCCGGCCGGGTGGTAGGCATAGGCCACCGGTTGCGGGTTCAGGTGCACCGCGTCGGTGAACCCGCCGAAGGCGTACAGCCTTCCGTCGAGGGCGGCCACCCCGACGTGGGTGAGCGGGCGCGGCAGCGGCGCGTGTGACGACCACCGGTCAGTGCGCGGGTCGTAGCTGGTCACCACGTCCGATGCCCACACCGGTGCCGCGTCGTCACGCTGGAGGGTGCCGCCGACGACATACAGGCGGCCGTCGAGCGCGGCGGCCCCGACCTCGGCGCGGGCCTGCGGCATCGGTGTTCCGGCCCGCCAATGGTCCTGGCCATCGGCAGCGGCCCCCATGGCCCGCGCGCTGGTGCGGGGCGCGGCCAGACCGACGGCGGTGATCGAGAGTCCCGCCAGTGCGCCCAGGGCGCTTCGTCGCGAAAGAGACATGACTCAACTGTGGGGATGACCTCTGTCCGGCGTCCAAGACCGATCCGGGAGGCCCGATACCGGATGAGTATGGTGGCTGGCCGGACGGCCTCGCGGCCTCCCGCCGCCCCCTGTGCCGGGCCGGGCCGATGCCTCCCCCGGCCGATAGCGGTACCGGCACCGCGGACCGCCCTCGGTGACCCCACCGGGCTGATCCGCGCGCCGCACGGAGCCCGCCTCGAACCGGTCACCGGGTGTTCACGGACTTCCGCTCCCGGCAGAGGTGTTCATGCCGCGCCCAGCGGTGGCTGCCGGGCGGGTGCGCCGCGATGGCAGGTTTGCCTCAGTGCCGGTAGGCGGCCGTCGCGAGCCGTACGAACGGCCGGATCAACGGGTTCGCGTCACCCTCGTTCCACGCCGCCACCACCAGGCTCGGCTCCATGTCGGTCAACGGGACCACGGCCAGCTCCCCGGACAGCTCGTGCCCGAGCGGGGCCATGCCGACCGTGCCGTTCCACAGCACGGCCTGCACGCACTCCTGGACGCCGCGCACCACCGGGCCCTCACGGGGCTCGCCGCCGTTCCAGTACGAGAGCCAGAGCGGGTCGGTGCCGTCCGGGAACCGGAACCAGCGCCGGGCCGCCAGGTCGGCCAGTTCCAGATGGTCGCGGCGGGCCAGCGGGTCGTCGGCGCGCAGCACCGCGCCCACCGGGTCGGCACGCAGCTTGTGCACCGTCAGGCCGGTCTCGTCGAACGGTGCGCGGGTCAGGGCGACGTCGACCAGTCCCGCCCGCAGCCCGCAGGTCGGGTCGGTGAGGTCGGTCTCACGGATGCGGACCTCGACGTCCGGGTGGCGCAGGCGGTACGCGGCGGCCAGCCGCTGGGCACCCCGGTCGGTGCTGTCGCCCAGCAGTCCGACGGTGAGGACCGCGGTGCCCGCCGCCGCGGCCACCCGTACCCGTATCCGATCGGCCCGGGCGAGCAGGGTACGCGCCTCGGTCAGGAGCGTCGCCCCGGCGGGGGTGAGCGTCACGCCTGCTGCGGAGCGGCGGAGCAATGGGGTACCGAGGCCGGACTCCAACTGCTTGATCGCCCGGCTGAGGGGAGGCTGACTCATATGCAGCCGGGCGGCGGCCCGGCCGAAATGGAGTTCCTCGGCCACGGCCACGAAGTACCGCAGGGTGCGCAGCTCCATGACCGGCGACGATACCCCTGCCGTATCGATCCTGGCCACGGCAGGGGGCGGGCCCTGGTGGACCGGGAGCCGTCTTTGCCGAGGACCTGGAGCGGTGACCCGCAGCGGTGCCGCCGGCGAAGTCGTCGCGTCCGGGGCCGGCGTCATGCCGTGATCACTATCCCGGAACGGGACGGACAGGACGGACAGGACAGATGGACGGGACGGACGGATGAAAGGAAACGGGACGCAAGGAAACGGGAGGGGACGGGCCGCTGGGCCGGTCGTCCTCCGGGCAGTCGCCGCTCCGGCGCCGCGCACTCCGGCGGGTGCCGGGAGCCTGCCGGTACGGGACGGTGGCACCCCGCAGGGCGTCCCGGGCGCCGGGGGCTGCCGGTGCTCCACCCGCGGAGCCTTCGGCAACCCGGAGCCGGAGGGAGCGGGTCTGCTCCACCCCGTCGATGTCTCGAAGCCCACGGGCGCCCGCACGCTGTCCAGCGCGAGCGCGGCGACGCCGCAGGTCCCGGCTGTTGATCATTCAGCATCTGTCGTTGCGCCTGGGTTCATGTGTCGTGCACGAGTGGCCTCAAAACTTTCTCCCGGCCCGCGTCGAACCGTGACCGGGCCATGGACGCAGGCGATTACTGGAGGTCATGGATGGTCGAGCGGCGTGAGTTGCTGGGGATGGTCGGCGCGGCCGTCGGAGCGGGAGTGCTGGGCATGGGCACGGCCGAGGCCGCCCCGCGGGACGGGCGGAAGCACGGCGGGCCCCGGCACCGGAAGCTCAAGGTCATGCAGTTCAACATCTGGCTCGGCGGCAGCCGGGTGCCGGGCGGCCGGGCGGGTATCGCCGACACCATCGCCGCGGTCGAACCGGACGTGGTGATGCTCAGCGAGTCGAACCCGGAGCGGGTGGCCCATCTCCTGGCCGATCTCGCCGAGCGCGGGCTGACCTACTTCGACAACAAGAACCCCGTCGACCCGGCGGTGATCTCGCGTTACCCGATCATCGAGCACGCCTCCTTCCCGTACTGGTCAAAGGCGGTCGTCTCGGTCGACGGCACCGAGGTCGCGGCCTACTCCGGGCACCTGGAGTACCGCTACTACGTCAACTACCTGCCGCGCGGCTACGGCGGCGGCACCCCGTCGCCCCTGGAGACCTCCGAGTACGGCTGGGGCGAGATCCCGACCGGTCCCATCACCGACACCGGCCTGATCACACGGCTCAACGCGGCCTCCGGACGCACGAAGGTGACCAGGACGGTACTCGCGGACGCCGCCGAGGAACGGGCCAAGGGGCGGCTGACGCTGCTGGCCGGTGACTTCAACGAGCCCTCCCACCGGGACTGGAACCACCGGACCCGGAACCTGTTCGACCACAACGGCACCGTCGTCACCTGGTCGACGACGAAGGCGATCGAGGACGCCGGTTTCCGCGACAGCTATCGCGTGATCCACCCCGACCCCGTCCGGCGGCCGGGCTTCACCTGGCCGAGCGACAACCCCGGCGCCGACGTCAGTCAGCTCACCTGGGCGCCGAAGGCCGACGAACGGGACCGGATCGACTTCGTCTTCTACCACCCTGACAGACGAATCCACCTGCTCGACAGCGTGATCGTCGGGCCGTCCAGCACCATCGTCCGCAATCAGCGGGTGGAGGAATCGGGCAGGGACAGGTTCTGGGAACCCACCTGGACCTGGCCGACCGACCACAAGGCCGTCCTCAGCACCTTCCGGGTGACCATCCGCTGAGCGGGCCCCTCTCCCGTCGACGGCCACCGGCCCGGGACGCCACGGGTCCACGGGCCTCCGGCGGCCCGGCCCCTCCTTCCGGCCCCGGGCCGCGCCCCCGGCGGAACAGCACCGGCGGGGGCGCGGGCCCCGGAAGTCGCGACGGGCCGGACCGCGCTCCGGCGGACACCGGACACCGGACAGCGACCGGATCAGGGATGTCCGCCCCGCCGCCTCCCGGGTGCCGACTCGGCCTCGGCGGACAGGGAAACGGGCGGGCCGGGAGTCCCCTTCCCCGTACGGGCGGAGGAAGGCGCGTTCCCCGTGCGGACGGAGGCAGGCACGTTCCCCATGCGGGCGGAGGCAGGCGCGGTGTCTCCCGCGTGGTGCACATGGGCCCGCAGCCCCTGCGGTCCGAACAGGATGAGCAGTTCGACCGCGCCGCCGTCGGCGGTGCCCAGCCAGTGCGGCAAGGAGGTGTCGAACTCGGCGGCCTCACCGGGCGGCAGGGTCAGATCGCGCTCGCCGAGCACGAGCCGCAGACGGCCGCTGAGCACATAGAGCCATTCGAAGCCCTCGTGGGTCCGCGGGGCGGGTTCGAGCGGCCCCGGGCGGGCGGGGATGATCATCTTGAACGCGTGGACCCCGCCCGGGCGGCGGGACAGGGGCACGAAGGTGATGCCGAACCGGCTGACCGGCTTGAGATGGACGCGGGGGTCACCGGTGCGCGGGGCGCCGACGAGGTCGTCCAGGGGAACGTTGTAGGTGCGGGCCAGGGGCAGCAGCAGTTCCAGGGTCGGCCGGCGCTGCCCGTTCTCCAGCCGGGACAGGGTGCTCTCCGACACACCGGTCGTCGTCGCGAGATCGGCGAGGGTGATGCCGCGGTCCCGCCGCAGGGCGCGAAGGCGCGGTCCCACCGCGTCGAGCACCTCGTCGTCCGTGGTCCGGTCCATGAGGGCATCTTGCCATTGCCGCAAGTTTCCGTGCCGGTTCGTGGTGTGCGCGGTGAGACTGGGCGCCCACCGACACAAGGAGATCCGATGGGCACCACCGACGCGGTCGCGTTCTGGGACGGCGTGTACGCGGACCGGCCGGAGGCCATGGACCCGCGGCCGAATGTCCGGCTCACCGGGACGGTGGCGGAGCTGCCGCCCGGTGACGCGCTGGACCTCGGGTGCGGCACGGGCGGCGACGCGCTGTGGCTGGCCCGTCAGGGGTGGCGGGTCACCGCCGTGGACATCTCGGCCGTGGCGGTCGAGCGGCTCGCCGGGCTCGCCCGGGCGCACGCCCTGGACGGCCGGGTCTCCGCCGTGCGGCACGACCTGCGCACGTCCTTCCCGTCGGGCGGATTCGACCTGATCAGCGCCCACTATCTGCACACCCCCTTCGATCTGGACCGGGCAGCCGTCCTGCGCTCGGCCACGCGCGCACTGCGTCCGGGCGGACGGCTGCTGGTCGTCGACCACGGCTCGGCCGCACCGTGGTCGTGGAACCGGAATGATCCGGGCGTCCGTTACCCGGGTCCGCGGGAGGTCGCCACGGACATCGGTCTGGATCCGGCGGTGTGGACGGTCGAACGGGCCGACACACCCCGCCGGATCGCGAACGGACCGGACGGGCGGACCGCCGCCGTTCAGATCACCGGACGGGGTCGGTGTCGCGGTGACCGCGCCGACCTGGGACGCCGGGTGTCCGTGTCCGTCCCCTGTCGGCGCGGGTCACGACCGAGGGGTTCAGCGACGGGCGGCCGTCCCGGGCAGACCGGTTCCCGCCGACCAGATCTGGCCGATGTAACGGCCCGTCGGCTCATCCCACCTGGTCTCCTCCCACACACCGGCGGCCTGGCCCGCCGCTCCTCCGGCGACATGGCCGATGGCCACCGCCGACGGTGTCCGGCTGAGCGTCTTCGGCGCGGTCCAGACGCCGTCGACCCGCGCGGCGTGCCGGAAGACCCGTCCGGTGTCCCAGGTCGGCGACGCCTCCTGCACCCAGCCCACATGGACGGTACCGTCGGGGCCGATCTCCGCGTCGAACTGCTCGGGGACGTAATCCGTCGACAGCGTCCGGACCGGGGACCAGGCACCGGCGGTGGAACGTGTGACCGCACGGGTGCCGAAACCGATGGTGCGGTGGTCGACCCAGACCACGGTGATCTCGCCGTTGGGCGCGACGAGCGGGCGGGTCGTGACCGCCGAGTGCACCTCGGCGACGGTCTCGACCGGACCCCACTGGGTGCTGCCTGCCTCGCGGACGGTCATCGCCATCGTGTCGGGACCGCCGACCGTGTCGGCGGGGCTGGTCCACAGCAGCACGGACCTGCCGTCGGGCCCCTGCCCGGCCTGGACCGCGTGCGCTTCGGACGAAGGCGCGGAGAGCGCCCGGGGCGCGGTCCACCCTGCCGCGCCGGCCGGCTTGTCGACGGCCATGACGGCGCTGGTGTGCGGACCGTTCTCGTTCCAGACGACCGTCAGCGACCCGTCCGCCGCGACGAGGATCTGCTGGTCCCCCTCGGTGGTGTCGGCGGGGGTGGTGTCGAGGCGTTCGGGGGTGGACCAGTCTCCGGCCGGGGTGGCGCGCTGGGTGACGAGGATCTCGGAGGACTGGCTGGAGGCCGACTGCCGCCAGGCCATCACGGCGCTGCCCGACGGGCCGATCGCCATGGCCGGGATGATCGGGGAGGAGTGCTGGACGATGTCGACCGGGGTCGACCAGCCCGTCGCGCCGGGGGCGAGCACCGAGGTGCGGATGGTGTACGAGGGCCCCGTCCGCAGCCAGGTCAGGGTGACGGAGCCGTCGGGCGCGGGGAGCAGTCGCACGGCCGGATGGCCCTTGCGCACGTCCATGGTGTCGACGAGCGTCGACGCGCCCCAGGTGGCGCTGTTCGCGGGCCGGACGGCCACCCGGACCTCCAGGTCGTCGGTTCCGTCGACCTGGCGGTACAGGGCCGCGACGACATCGCCGTTGGCGGCGGTCTTCACGTCGATGACGTTGACGGCCTCGTCCCCGCCGGTCAGTGCCGTCGGGGTGCTCCACGGTCCGGTCGCGCTCGCGGGCGCCGCCGCGGCGATGGGGGCGGTTCCCGCCATGGTGCCCATCGCCAGCACGGAGACGAGCGAAGCACCGGCTATCCGGCGCAGAACCCTGCCGCGAGGTTGAACGTGCTTTCTCAAAGCTCCTCCTGTTGGCTTCCACAGCCATGGTGTCCTGACGGGCGCATCGGCTCCGGCCACGGCTCGCGAACCCGACAAATCGATGCCCCGTACATGCAAACGGGCGGACGGTATCGATCACCGCCTGCAGTCGCCTTGCCACTCGCATGCCACGTCACGCGGACGCACGGGCGGCTTCCGCTGCTGGCCGGGCGAACCGGGGACGGCCAGGAGTCCGATCGCCGGTGCCGCATCCGCCGTCCAGCCGTTCCGCCGTCCTGCCGTTTCGCCGTTCCGCCGTTCCGCCGTTCCGCCGTTCCGCCGTCCAGGATCGCCAGGCACGTGAAGCTGTCCCCGTTGAACGCGCGAGCAGTCCGCCGTCCCCGCAGCATCCGCCGAAAGACACGTGCCGCTGTGGTTGTTCCTGAGGGAGTGCACCGGGTACCCATCGACGTATTTTTCCCGGGCCGACGTCCACAGCCGATCAACGGACAGGCCGCAGTGGAACTGCTGGGGACAGGTGAACCCGTATGGGGCTCCCGGGACCGACAGACCCTGTCGCTGTTCGAGTTGCTGAAGTGGTGAGCGTTCGACCGGACCATGCGTGAGCCGGCGGGCGTTCCCAGGCGATACCGGGTCTGACAGGCTGTGATATGCGGGGAGCTGTCGCGTCTCGCCGCAGGATGGAGGTCCGGATGGCGGGGATCGAGGGCGAGCCGGCGGAGGTACGGATTCCGCGTGCGGCCCTGGACGCCATGGCCGCAGCGCTGAGCGTGCGAACGGCGGCGATGCGGACCTGGCCCGACGGCATCGACTGGATGTACCCGATGGGGACGTGGGAGCAGCCGCACCTGGAGTTCGCGCTCATGCCCGGCGGTGAGGAGGTGTGGCTGCGGATGTCCACCGACCGTTCCAGCGTCGCCGTGTGGACCATCCAGCAGTGGTGGGAGTTCACCAAAGAGCTGCCCGAGGCGACGCCCCCCGGCTGACATCGTCCCTCGGTGCGCTGCGAACGGCCCGTCCCCGGCAGACCATTGCCGGGGGCGGGCCGTCGGCGTTCGCCGTGGCCGTCCGAGCCGGGTGAGCCGGGTGATGGCGGTGTCCGTCCGGTCATCGGCTGTCCCGACCTGGTACAGGCGGCTCCGGCGGCCCCGGCGGACACCGCCCGGTGCCCACCGGGACACGCCACACTGCCCCCGCGCTTCTGGTAACAGACTCACCCACCGGTTAGGAAGAATCACTCTCGGTTTCTCGGAAGGAAGCCTCCATGGCCTTCGCGCAGGGCAAGGACAGAAACTCCGCCACCGGGCACGACTCCGCTGCCCGGCGCTCCCGCCCACCGGCCTCCGGGGAGACTCCGCACCGTCCGCTGGAGGCCCTGCAGAGCACGGTGGGGAACGCCGGGGTCGTCCAGATGCTCCGCCGGGCCGGTCACCTGTGGGCGGAGGGGGCGGACCGGCACGGCCCCGGCTGCGGGTACCAGGAGCAGTCGGCGCGCGCTCCCGAGGTGCAGCGATCGGCCGCCCATGATGTCCTGCGGGGCCCGGGGCGGCCGATGGACGAGGACACCCGGTCGGAGATGGAGTCACGGCTCGGTGCCGACTTCTCGGACGTCCGGCTACACAACGACGCCACCGCGCGGCGCTCGGCGGCGGAGCTGGGCGCCCGGGCCTACACCTCGGGCAGCCATGTGGTCATCGGCGAGGGCGGAGGCGACAAGCACACCCTCGCCCATGAGCTGACCCATGTCGTCCAGCAGCGCCAGGGGCCCGTGGCCGGTACCGACAACGGGACCGGCCTGCGGGTCAGCGACCCCTCGGACCACTTCGAGCGGGCGGCCGAGGCCAACGCCCGCGCGGTGATGAGCGGTCCGGTGCCCGAGCGGCCGGAGAGCGCCGAAGAGGCGGGCTCCCCCGGCCGTGCGGGCGCGCGGGGGTCCGTGCAGCGGGCCGTGACGGTCGGGGACGACGTGTACTCCGACTCCGGCAAGCGGGCCGACGCGGAGCCGGACCACGAGAAGCTGTGGGCGCATGTGGAGGCGGTCGGCTGGGAGAGGGCGGCCCGCGTCGACATGCTGGGGGACGCGGCGGAGACAGCCGGGCTGCTCCAGGCCGAGCTGGGGAGGAAGAGGCTCGACGGCGAGTTCCGGGACACCCTGCTCGGGGGTGCCCGGGAAGCGGCCGCGGCGATCCGGGAGGAGGTGCTCCGGGCCGTGCAGCGCCAGGAGCTGATCGACGAGGCGACCAACGAGGCCGAGGACATGGAGGTCGACGAGGACGAGGAGATGGAAGTCGGCGCCGGTGGACACGACAGCAGCGGACTCAAGGAACAGATCCGCGAGCTGACACGCCAGCAGGCCGAGACGCTCCACCGTCTGGTGGGTGACGCCGAGGCGCTCCAGATCCAGTTGAACCGGGCACGCGACCAGGTGAAGACGGCCAAACAGGCCGAGTCGATCAATAACGCGGCAGACTGGTCCGACGACCTCCGGTCCGACCTCCAGGGCGAGGCGCTCCGGGCCGATTCCCAGCTCAATTTCCCGCGGCACGAGGAGGGAATGCAGCGCCAGTTGGCCAAGTGGGTCAACGACAAGGGGGCCGGGTCGAACCCCGAGGGCAAGAGCCATCCGGTATTCGGCCGCAAGGCGCACAACCAGGGATACCCGCAGGTCGATCAGCTCTACGACGGCCTGTACGGCTGGGTGGCCCAGAAGCCCGAGCGCCACCGCGAGAAGGAAATCGCCCATCAGGTCAAGGGCAACAAAGAAATTGAGATCCGGCTCGATCTCATGCTGGCGAAGATCCTCCGCTGGGTACAGTCCAGCAAGGAGCTGATCGGTGTACTCGACGGCGTGAGTGTCATCGACCGCAGCGCCGATCAGATTCTCCAGCTCCGGCAGGTCCTCGGGCAGTCCCCCGGCGCCATCGCCTCACTCGACACCATGAAGCTCACCGGATTCGCCCCCTTCCAGGTGGCCCACCTCCAGAGCGTGATCCGCCGGAGCCCCGCCGAGCTGCAAACGCTCGACACCCAGCCGTTCACCGGGCTCACTCCCCAGCAGATCGTCAAGCTCCAGGAAATCTTCGCACGCAGTCCGGAGAAGCGGTACCAGGAGCTTGTCGAGCAACTGGAGACCGGCATCGTGGACGGGGATGCGTACGGCACCTACCGGAACTACTTCGATATCGATCTGGCGGAGGAGAGGGCAAGCGCCAGAACTCCGGAGCTGGCGGCGGCGAGGCCACTGACAGGGATCGCCACCCAATTCGACGGCAATATGCTCGCCGTTCTGACGAAACCCGACAAGTACAGCATGCGGGACAAGGTCGTGGTCCTGCACGATGTCACGGAGTACTTCTACCACGTCCGCCATGCCGCGGAGACCCTGGGCAGCAACCTCATCCCCGAGGTCACGGACGACGAGGTCATGACCACCACGCTGATCAACAAGGACGGCAGCCGGGCCATCGGGAGCCTCACCAAGGGAACAGACAAAGACAATCCCCTCAAGCTCCTCTCACGGGACGAGGACGACCCCTCGACCAAGCTGGCCCGGCTGCACAATGTCCCCGTGTGGGTGGGCCAGTCGGAAACGGCCTCGCGCATCATGAAAATCGGAAAGCTCGCCGGGGCCGATAACCAGGAGCTGGAGGCCGCCGCGTGGGCGCTGTTCGCCTTCTGGCGCCTCGACTACGACCACACGGTCGAATGGGGTTATCACACCCTGCACGAAGTACTCGACATGGCACACAATTTCGGAGTCGAGTACAACATGCTGAACCGGGACCGGGGCCTGCGGAAATTCCAGCCGGGAGCCCTCTCCCGCGAACTGGAGAACTGGCGCGCCCACTTCGCCCAGGAGATGGGCAGGCTCACGGCGGCCGTCGCCGACCACGACGGCCGCGCCGCCTCGGCGGGCCTTCCCGCGCTCGGCTCCGACCTCGGAAGGCTCCAGGGGATGATGTCGGCCATGGAGAAGATCGACTCCCCCCTCACCAAGGCGGAACGGAACGAGGACCCGGACCTGCCGGCCATGCTGCGCGAGTACGCGCTCGTCTGCCAGGAGGCCATCGCGCTCTACCGGCAGATCTGCGGCACCCTCGCCGCGGGGGCCCCGGCGACCCAGGGCGCATAGGCCCATCCGCCGCCCCCGCCCGGTGACGACCGCCTCGTCCGCTCCACTCAGTGGCCGCGGACGGGGCTCCGTGACGCATACGGGCAGGGCACCGGCAGCGGTCCGGGCACACCGAGGACCGGGGTGAACCGGTCAACACATGCGTCCGTGAGGTGGGTGTGCCTCACGACATGCACAAGGCGCGGCACCGGTCACCGTACGGACACCCGTGCCGTACGCCCGCGTCGACCGTGTTCCGGTCCTTCCCTCTTCTCCGTCCCCGTCCCTCGGAGTGGAGGACTGCGGTGATCGGGACCCCGGTTCATCCACAGGCGCGGGCGCGATGCCCACGGACGGGCGCGGCACTCCTCCCCGGATCGACCGACGCGGCGCGGGTGGACGGCTGCCTACAGGTGATCGAGTACGGTCCGGACGGTCCGGAGTGACGAGGAGCGCGTCATGCGGTTCGACATCTTCTGTAGTGTCGCCCAGGCTCATCCGGCGGAGCGGCTGCCCCCGCACGCGGCTGTCCTGGCCAACTTCCTGGAGCAGGCACAGGTGGCGGACGCTCTCGGGTTCGCCACGATATGGGTGGCCGGGAGCCATTTCAGCAGCGAGTTGCAGCAGGGACACCGTCGCCCGGTGATCCCGAACTGGCGTGGCGAGATCGGGCTGAACACGGACTTCTGCCAGTTGGCGGGGCAGGTCCTGACCCGTACCCGGCGTATTGAGGTCGGCTCCGCGGTCATGAACATCGTCGGCCAGGGCGGCCCGCTGGCCGCGGCCGAACGGGTGGCCGCGCTGGTGGGATGGCATGGCCTCGATCCCGCTGAGAGCAGGACCCTGCACATCGGATTCTCCGGCGGGCGCTTCGACTACATCAACCGGCTCAGCGGAGTGGTCCCGCGGACGGGCTGGGAGGAGGCGGCGTGGCCGCGGGTGCGCTCCGCTGTCGCGGCGGAGGCCGCGGAGATCTTTGTCAGGCTCCTCGCGGGTGAGACGCTGACCAGCGAGGACATACCGGAGGCGGAACTCGGGCCCGAGGCGTTTCCCGACCCGGAGATGTACCGGCGGGCGCTGGCGGAAGGCAGGTCCGTGGAGGGGCGGGTGGTGCTTCCCCGGCGGTGGGAGTTCGAGGCCGTCAAAGCGGTGCCGGAGATCGCCAGGCCGGACCTCCTCGAACTGGTGGTGGGCTCGCAGGACCAGGCTCTGCAAGCCCGCCTGAACCTCATTCGGCCGGTGAAGGTGTTCAACCTCAGCATCACCCCGCCCTCGGTGATCGAGGCCACCCACACCCGTCTCCAGCGGGTCTACCATCCCGCGGGCGGGCCCTGGCGGCGCGGGTACATGCCGCGCACGGTATTCGTCTTCCTGCACGACCACCGAGGCCGGTCCGCCGGGGCCAACCGGTCCGACGCGCGGGCCGACGCCGAGGCGCGGCTGGCCGCGTACTGGCGGGCCATGGAGGGCACGGTGAACCCCGCGCGGGTCGCAGCCGCCGCCGACAACGCGCTGATCGGGACCTCGGCCGACATCGCGGAACAGATCGGTGCCCGGTTCCATCCGCAGGACCGGCTCATGCTCTGGTTCGACTTCTTCACACAGGACAGCAAGAGGGTGTGCGAGCAGATGGACGCCTTCATGACCCGCGTGGTGCCCCGGCTCCCCCGCGCTTTCGCCTCCGGGCCCCCGGCGCGCGCCTGAAGCGCCGCCGTCGAGGGCGACGGTACTGCCGTTCTCAAGGTCGCGGGCCGCGCGGGAAGGGGCCGACGGCGAGGCCCCGCACATCATCGCGCGGCTGCTCCGCCGGCCCTCCTGGCGGGAGAGGCCGCGTTCGCCGCCGACGATTCCTGGCTCTCCGTCAGCCAGTGCCGTCGGAGGCGGGGAAGACGGCGGGGCTGGGGCGCCGCTGTATCGTCCGCCATGTCAGGGCCCGGTGATGATTGCCGCGTGCCGGGGGGCCGGTGGCACCGGTGCCACCGGCCCCCCGGGACCCCATATCCGCAGGTCCCTGCGGGGAGGCCGGGGTGTGCGCCCGTACGATGAGGCGGCCATACCCCCCGTACCGCCGCTCCCGGCGCCGTACCGAACACCCCGAGGAGGGACCGGTCGTGCTGCACCTGCGTCTGATCACCCCGGCCGACCGCACCGCCGAGGTCATCGAACTGATCGAACAGACCGTCGGCACGACCCATCTCGCCGTCGTGCCCGGCGCCGCGCTCGATCCGCGGGGCGATGTGGTGATGTGCGATGTCGCACGGGAGGCCGGCGACCAGCTGATCTCCGGGCTGCGGAAGCTCGGCATCGACGAATGCGGTTCCATCGCCGTCGAGGACATCGGCTTCCAACTCTCCACCCGCGCCCACCAGGCGGAGAAGGACGCCCCGGGCGAGGCGGCGGACGCGGTGCTGTGGGAGCGGCTGGAAGGGGAGACCCGTGAGGAGTCGACGCTCTCCGTCACCTATGTCGCCTTCATGACGCTGGCCACGATGATCGCCGCCTGTGGTGTGGTGCTGGACAACGCGATCCTGATCGTGGGCGCGATGGCGGTGGGTCCGGAGTTCGGCCCGCTCGCCGGTGTCTGCGCGGCCCTGGTCCAGCGCGCGCCCCGGCTGGCCTGGCGGTCGTCGCTCGCGCTGATCGTCGGATTCGCGGTCGCCATGGCGGCGACCGTGGGGTTCAGCCATCTGATGGAGCTGATGGACCTCTTCCACCCCAGCGACCTCGAAGCCGAGCGGCCCAACACCGATTTCATCTATCAGCCGGATGCCTTCTCGTTCGTGGTGGCGATCCTGGCGGGTATCGCGGGCATGCTCTCCCTGACCTCGTCCCGCTCCGGCGCGCTGGTCGGCGTGGCGATCTCGGTGACGACGATTCCGGCGGCGGCCAACGCGGCGGTCGCCTTCTCCTTCCAGGAGTACCGGCAGGCATGGGGGTCGACCGAGCAGTTGCTGCTGAATCTGCTGGGCATCGTGATCGCGGGGACGCTGACCCTGCTCGTGCAGAAAGTCCTCTGGTCGAGGTTCGGGGCGGAGGGGGTCTCGCCGTCCGGCAGGAAGAGTACGGCGGGCTGATCGGCCGCGAGCAGGGGGAACGGCCGCCCGGGGCGTGCGCGGGCTGTCCCGCGGCGGGCGCCGGAGCCGCCCGAAGGGGTGCGCGGCCCGGCCGCGCGCACCCGTCCACTGCCGCTGTTCCGTATGTCCGGCGGTCGGCCCGGGCAGCCTTCCGGGGGATGCCCAGGGCGGTCCCGGGGCACCGGGAGGGACGCGGCACGACACCGTCCGGCGCCGCCTCACCGAGAAAGGCGCACCGCCGTGACCGATCCGGTATCCACCCCGCCGGGACCGCACGCAGGCCATCGCCCGTTCGTGACCGGTATGTCCTCGCGCCGGGCCGGGCAGTGGGTCGACAGCCATATCGACGGCCAGTACCCGAGCGATCCGGCGCCCTGGGGTGCCGGGCCTCTTCCGGGGAATCCCTGGGACGGCCTCGACCTGGCTCTCCACGGTCATGTCGCGGACCGTCTGCACCGTGCCCTGGTCGCACCGGTGCGGCATCTCATCGACCACGGCGGCAGACGCTGGCGGCCCGCTCTGGTGGCGCACACCATCGAACTCCTGGGCGGTGCGCCAGAACGGTTCGGTCCGTTGGTCGCCGCGCTGGAGCTCGCCCATACGGGCTCCCTGGTGGTGGACGACGTCGAGGACGGCTCCGCCGTGCGGCGCGGTCGTCCCACCGCCCACGCGGCCTTCGGCACCGCCGTCGCGCTGAACGCGGGCACCGCCGCGTACTTCGCCTTCGACCGGGCCATCGATCTCACCCTGCCGGACGACTCCGACCTCGCCGGGGAGCTGCGGGCCCTGTTCCTCGCCGCTCTGCGCGCCGCCCATATGGGCCAGGCCCTGGACCTCCAGGGCCACCATCCGGAACTGGAACACGCTCTCACCAGCGGGGAGTCCGCCCCGGTCCTGCACAGTGTCCGGCTCACGCACCGGCTCAAGTCCGGCACGCTCGTCGCCGCCGGGTTCACCATGGCCGCCCTGGTCACCTGTGCGCCTCCCGCGCTCGTCGGCGCCCTCACCGACTTCGGTATGGCCCTGGGCACGGCCTATCAGATCACCGACGACACCGCCGACCTGGAGGGCGTCACGCACGACGGCCGTCCCACCAAGACCGTCGCCGAGGATCTGCGGGGTGCCAAGGTCACCCTGCCGCTCGCCCATGCCACGGCGCGTGTTCCCGCCGACCGTCTCATGGCGCTGTGGGGCCGGGTGCGGGACGGCGCCCGCGCCGACGACGGCCGTGCGGCGGGCAACGGGGGCGACGGACGGGCCGCGACGGACGGCCGGGCTGTGGAGGAACTGCGCCGCGCCCTGCTCTCCTGCGGTGCCGCCGCCGTCTGCGAGGAGGAGGCCAGGCTCCTGGTCGACGGGGCCTGGCACCGTCTGCGCCCCCTGCTGCCCCACCGCCATCCCGCCACGGCCCGGCTGGGAGAACTCGCCCGGCGCACCGTCCTGCGTTCCCGCACCGCCTGACACGGCCGAGCCCGGCGGCCACGGTTCGCCCGGGGCCGCGCGGAAGAAGGACAGGGTCGTGTACGGTTCCTGCTCACGCCGGGGCTCGGCGATCCAGGCCAGCTCCTCCAGCGGGTCCCGCCCGCACGCCTCGGGCACGTCCGCGTCGTCCGGACCGCCGCCGCGGAACCGTCTGCCCCACGCCGGGTCGATCCGGCCCACTCCGCCAACTCCTCCTCCGAGAGCACCACGGACGGCAGCCCCACCCCGTGGAGCAGGGCATGGCGTACGGCCCTTCGCTGCCAGGCTTCCGCGAGCGTTCGCCGGATCGTCTCCATGACGTGACGACAGAGGGAGCCATTGCCGCGCTGTACCGTCACCGCACCGTCGGCGTTGCCGCGCCGCTCCCACTGCCCCGTGGTGGTACGGGCCGCCGGGGCGCGAGCGGCGACCCGCGTGATGAAATCGGGCGTACAAACCCTTTTTTCGTCAACAGGACCAAGAATCCGGCGTCTTGTGCAGACGTCCCCCGGAAGCTGCCCGGCAGGCTTTCCCCGGCCATGTCGATGGTGGACGCACCGTTATTACGAGGGGATCTCGGATATCACGCGCAGCGCACCCGCGACATCGGGAATCCGCAGAGCTAGGCTGACTTCGCTCCGTGTCGGATACCCATCATCAACACAGGAGGATATTCGTGTCCTTTCCCAAAACGGCAACCGTTCTCGCCACAACGCTTCTCACCCTGGGCGCCACCATGGCCACGGCATCGGCGGCTTCGGCCTCTCCGGCCGGCACCGCCTCGGTCAAGGAGCAGGCCGCAGAGCAGGGCGCGCGGGCCAGAGTGGAATGCACCAGGCTCAGCAACGGGCAGCTCTGCATTTCCCTGGAAGTGGACCCTTCCCGTATCGTTGTCTTCTACACCAAAACGGGCGGTTCAACCATACGGGCGCGCCTCGGTTTTCGTTCCTCCGGAACTGACTGGGCCGGCTGGCGGGACATCAGGCTGAGCGAGCGAGCCGCCAACATCTGGAACATGAGCTACCCGTGCTCCCGGGATTATGTGGGCTTGATCCAGGTCGAGGGACAGGGAACGTTCGAGACCCCGAAAGCCACCTGCTGATTGCCCGGTCATCACAGCGGCACCGGGCCGAGCGGCTGGTCCCGGCCCGGTGCCATTGATGAGCACGGCGGCTGAGAAAGACCGCTCATCTCCCCAGGCTCTGTCCCTTCCCTGAGAATTCCCGATGTTTCCGCCGCCGGGGAACACGGGAATGCGCCCACGGCCATAACGGCCGGGGCGGCGGCTCGCCCCCGTCACATTCCGGGGGCGGTGCCGCGGAGGCCGAATGCCTCCCGGAGCGGCGCCGCCGAACCCGCACGGGGTGGTTTTCGCGCCATCCTCCTGAGCCCCGGTATACGTCGTGGGCCTCGTGGGCAGGGTGCGCCGCGGAGACCGCCCGGGTCTCGGTAAGGGGCACTGCCGTTCATGCAAGCGGAACGTCCGGCGAGCAGCCGGATCAAGGTCTACAGTGACCGTGTCTATCTCCACACCACCCTCGTCCGCCACCAGGGCACCACGGTCGCCCTGGCCATGGACGAGTCCCGCCGCCTCCACTACAGCGTCCTGGATCTCGACGCCGCCCCCGCGGCGGCGGCCGGGGACGCGCCGGGCGGGCGGGCCGACCTGGATGTGCACCACTGGTCCGAGGAGCCGAGGGAGTTATCCTTCCCCCGGGAGATCGCCCGGGTGGGTTTCGCCGGCGGTGGCGCGATCCCGCTGCCGAGGGTGCGCCGGGGCGGTCGTGCCGAGCAGGGCCCGGGCGAGGTATTCGCCCCGGAGGAGACCGACCCGTTCCTGTCCAGTACCGCCCGGCTGTCGGCCGCCGTCCCCTTCCAGGCGGTCTCCGACGGCAGATATGTCCTCGTCTTCCGGCAGGCCGTCGGCGCGGACCACCAGGACACACTGTTCCATCTGCGAAACGGCGGCTCGTCCGGCGACCGGAACCGCACGGACGTCCAGCCGGGCACGGACGGCAACCCCCTGCCGATCGCGGCCGACGGGCTGCTGTGCGACCGCTTCCTCCTCACCGGGGGCGCGCTGAGGCCGGTGCAGGAGGTCCGCTACCGCCGCAGCCGCCACCGCGACCTGCCGGAGTCGGCCAAGGACAGCCTGGGCACCACCGACATGGACGGCAACCCCTTCCATGAGCCGACCCTGCACCTCGGTTTCACCGGCAGGCTCATCGGCGGCCGTTTCGCCGTGCTCCTGCTGCCCAGCGCCGTTTCCGGCCTGCGGCGCTGGCAGTTCTTCACCCATGACGCGGCGGCCGAACGCATCGACGCCATCAATGTCGAGCAGGGCGCGGACGGCCTCTTCCACACCCGGGGCACCCGTCTCTACACCAGCCCCGACGCCCGCTACCAGGACTCCGTCCTCGAACGGGCCCCCGGTGTCTGCCCGTTCACCCAGGAGCCGCTCGTCCCGGTCGCGCCGGACACCCGCTTCGCCGAGTCCGCGCTCTCACTCCCGGGCGACAGTTGGGCCGAGGTCACCACGGGCGCGGAGACCCTGGGGCTCGGCAGGGGCGCGTACACCGTCGAGGCGTGGCTGAATCCCGACAGCGGCGGTGGCACCATCCTCTCCACCCGGAACGGTGCCACCGGTGGCATCTCCCTCGCCCTCGACGCCCGGGGCACCCTGGTCCTGTGGCACGGCGGTCCGTCGGACGCCACCGTCACCTCGGGTTCCACCACCGTCGCGTCCGGTGTGTACACCCATGTCGCCGCGGTCCACGACGGCGTCCGCGCCCAGCTGTACATCAACGGCGAGTCCGTCGGCGAGGGCGATCTGGCCGCCGCCGGGGCCGCCGGACCCCGGCTGCTCCTCGGTGCGGACACGGACACCGCGGGTGCCGTCACCGGGTGGCTGACCGGAGTCCTGGACGAGGTGCGGATCTGGGGCCGCGCCCGGCGCCCGGAGCGGATCGCGGCGACGAGCGGGGAGCGGCTCATCGGCGACGAGCCCGGGCTCCTCGCGTACCACCGCTTCGACGAGGGCACCGGGCCGACGGCCTACGACCAGGGCGACCGCGCCCTGCACGCGGCCCTGCGGGGGTCCGCCGTGTGGGTCGCCTCCGGGGCTCCCGTGGCCGACCACCCCGGCGTACGGCGGGACTCCTTCCGGCTGAGCGGCCGTACGGTCGTGGGCGGTCTCTCCGCCGTCCTCCACCACCAGCAGGAGGAGAGCGTCGCGGGCCACAGCGGCGAGCCGCGGCCCCTCAAGCGGCATGCCCGGACGCTGCTCACCTGGACGGCGAGCGCCACCGGCACCGGCACCGGCACGGGTACGGGTACGGGTACGGCCGGGCGGATCGCCTCCCTGGACGTGGCCGTGGGCCGGGACGGGCGGCTCGCCCAGCTCCCCGATGTCCTCACCCTGCCGGTGATCGGCACCAAGGCGGTGCCGTCCGACCCGGCACGCGAGACCTGGCTCCGGGACGACATCGCACGGCTGGAACGGGAGATCCCCGCGGCCAGGAGCGAGCTGGAGGCGCTGACCGAGGACGTCGGCAACCCGGACACGGTCCTCGCGGCGCTCCGCGACATCGTGCTCTCGGAGGACCGGAAACCGTGGGTGCCGGAGAAGGCCGAAACCGTCACCGACTGCTGGGTCTATCTCCTGATCGAGAACCGCTACAACAGGGCGACCGGGCTGACGGTCGGGCATCTGACGGTCCACCGGGACGGGCAGGGCCAGGCGGAGCTGAAGGTCGTTCCCGGCGTCCCGGCCGCCGTGGACCCGGACCCCGGAGCGCGGTGGCAGGCCGTCGGTACGGGCCCCGGGACCGTGTTGAAGGACGGGGCGAAAGGCCAGGTGCTGTGCCGGGAGGGCGCGAACGTCGTCCTTCGCGATCAGCCCGATCGCGATGTTCTGTTCCATCGGTACCGGTCCAGCGACATCAGCGATCTTCGGCACCCTCTGGTGCTGGTCGGCGACACCCCGGTGATGTACGACCCTCGAACGCACGGATGGGGCGAGGACATCAGAAGAGTGGGAGTCATGCTCGTACCGGTCCAGCCCGGCGACACGGTCCGCGCGGAGACCGAGCGGTTCACCGCGGGCTGCCGCAAGGCGCACAGCATCGAGATCGTCAGCAGCACACCCAACGGCCTCCAGACCTTCGCCCAGCGGGTCACCGACCGTGAGAACACGCTGAAGGACCGGGAGGAGGAGCTGGGCCGGCTCACCTCCGGTGCCAGGGGCAGCAGCAATCTCGTCCTGCCCATGGCCCACCTCGGCCGGGACCGCTGCGGACTGGGCTGGTCCGGTGCCCTGTTGGACTTCGCGCGCACCTCCTCCGCCCCGTTCGCCGCGGACAGCGGAACCGGCCATCTCGGCCTGTACTACCGCGATGAGCAGGGCTGGATGACGGGGCTCTTCCACGACACCACCGTCGGCCGCTCCGGCAAGAGGCTGACCGCGGGCGGCGGCACGACCGTCCATCTGACCGCCCGCGACGCCGCCGTCGATCTGACGCAGGCCACGGTGACGGTCGCCCCCGACACCCTCGGCCCCTTCCCCGGCCGTTGCACCCTCACCCTCACCTGGCCGGATACGGACACCCCCTCCGGGCAGGGAGCGGCGCCCGGGGGCACCGGCACCGAGATCTGGTCCCTGCTGCCCCGTGACGCCGGTGCTCTCGCCGACGCGGTCAACGGGCTGCGGGCCGCCCCCGCGCCCGTCGGCACCGTGGCCTCCGCCACCGGCGGCACCCTCACCCTGGCCGCCCCCGGCAGCCGCCGCGCCCTCGCCGCGGGCGATCTGCTCACGATCGGCGGCACGGTGTACCCGCTCGCCAAGGCCGCCGGGGCGGGCGCCACCGGTCTCACCGTCCTGCGGCGGCCGGGCACCCCGGACATCGCGCCCGGCACCGCCGTCCAGCTCGTCCCGTACGACCCGTCGCTCGTCACCCACAGCCGGCCCGGCTCCGGGGCCGTGTTCGGCTCCCGGCTGGTCACCGCCGCCCTGATCGGCGCCGGTGGCTCCGTGCGGGACGGCACCGCGGCCGACGAGGGCGAGGCACGGCCTTCGCGCTGGTGGGGCGATCTCCCCGGGCGCGCCCTGTCGTTCGCCAAGGACACCCGCCCGCCCGCGCTGGACGCCGCTCTGCTGCCCTCGGTCCGGCACACCGACAACCTCACCCTGGAGGCATGGGTCAAACCCGAGCCCGGGGGGCCGCTCGCGCGGATCGTGCACGCCCACGCCGACGCCGACTCCCAGTACACCCTCGCCCTCGGCGCCCCGGCCGGGGACGGCGGGCGGCCTCTGGTCGCGGGGGTCGGGAACCGCTTCACCGCCAGCCAGGGCACCGTGCCCAACGGCCGTTGGACCCATGTGGCGGCGGCGTTCGAGCAGTCCTGGGCGCTGCGCTTCACGGGCGGCTCCTACGCCGAGACCCCGCACGCGGACGACCTGGACATCTCCCGCGATCTCACCCTGGAGGTGTTCCTCAAGGCCGACCGGCTCGGCACCGCCCAGGGCCTGCTCGCCAAGGGGCGCGTCGGCGACGGCCGGGGCAGGCGGGTCCCGTACCAACTGTCGCTGGAGAGCGACGGGCGGCTGACCTTCGCCTTCGAGGGCCGCGACGGCTCCGAGACCCGGGTGAGCTCCACCGGGAGGATCACGACCGACGAGTTCTGCCGAGTCGGGGTCGTCCGAAGGCTCGGCGAGTCCCGGCAGGAGCGGCGCGGCAGCCGCCAGATCGATCTCAGCGGCAAATTGACCACGGTCGAGGTCGTCGAGTCCGTCCAGGTGAGCCAGTGGTCCGACATCACCTTCTACCTCAACGGCAAGGAGGCGGGGACCCGGCGGCACGAGGACGCCCCGGACCTCTCCCACCCCGGCCCGCTGGAGATCGGCCGGGTCCGCAACGGCACCGGCGAGCAGTCCTTCACCGGGGTGATCAGCGAGGTACGCGTCTGGAATGTCGCCCGCCCGGCGACGGACCTCGGCGCCACCCTGTCCCTGTGGCAGGACGGCGGGGGCACCGCCCGCCCCAAGGGGCTGGTCGCGCACTGGAGGTTCGAGGAGAACGAGGGGAACACCACCCACGACGAGTCCCGCGCCCACCCGGCCCGGCTGCACGGCGCCGGCTGGACGAAGAACCCCGACGCGCGGGGCAGCACCTTCCGTCTCTACCTCGACGGACGGCCCACCCGGAGCAGTTCCCTCACGGCGGTCCCCTACGGCAGCGGTACCCAGTTCACCCTGGGCGGGCGTGCCGACGGGAACAGGACCGCCGAGCCCTACGCCGGGACCCTCGAAGAGGTACGGGTGTGGCGCACCGCCCGTACCGAGGAGCAGCTCCTCGACAATCTCTTCGGGCGGCTCACGGGGGAGAGCGAGGACCTTCTCGCGTACTACCCCTTCGACGACGACTCCACCGCTCCCGGGGCGTCCCGGCTGGCCGACGCCGGGCCGCGCGGACTGCACCTCGCGCTGACCTCGCCGGGCCCCTCGGCGGTGACGTCGTCGGCGCCCATCTCCTCGGACACCCCCGAGGTCCGCTCGGCCTTCATCGCCGGTTCGCCGCCCTTCGCCCAGGCGGTCGCGGCGGCACCCGCGGTCACCGAGTACGCCGATCTCCAGCGGCAGCCCGACGGCTCCACCCGGGGTGTGCTGAAGCGGGCGTACACCTCTGTCCAGAATGGCACCTGGCAGCTCATCACCGGCCACAAGCTGGGCGATCTGCGGTCCGAGTGGGTGGGGCAGGTCCAGTTCGACCCCCAGCTCATCGGCTATGTGGAAGGCGCCCCGCCGGTGCCGTCCGAGAATCTCGTGGCCACCCGCCGCCCCGAGTCCCTCAGCTATCTCAACGCCGCCACCGTCGAGTTCCGCCAGGCAGACCGGGTCGTCCAGGCCCTCTCCTCCAGCGGCGAACGCAGCGTGGACGCCACGCTGACCGCCCAGCTCAGCAACGAGGTCCAGGCCGACACCCTGATGATCACCGCCCCGCTCGGCTTCGGCGTCGCCAAGCCCGTGGTCACCGGCGGTGTGGAGGTGCGCGCCGGGACCAGCCTGGAGTACACCAACGGCTGGGGCGACCAGACCGAGGTGTCCGAGAGCGCCGAGACCGCCCGTTCCACCCTGGTCGGCCTCGGCGGCAACTGGGAGACCGACCAGCCCGCGAAGCAGGTGCACCCGGAGGGCGGTCGCCGCTTCCTCCCCGCCAACATCGGCTACGCCCTCGTCCAGTCCGAGACCGCCGACGTCTACGCCCTGCGGCTCGCCCACACCGGAACGGTCGTCGCCTACCGGATGCTCCCCAACCCCGACATCCCCCGCGACTGGAACCTCATCCCCTTCCCGATCAACCCCCACTATGTGAAACAGGGCAGTCTGGACGGCACCGTCGGCCTCACCACCACCGGGGCGCTGCCCGACCCGGACTATCCGAACGCGGGCAACGGCGAGGAGTACAGCTATTTCAAGCCGCGTGAGGCGTACGCCCTCAAGCGCCGTATCGCCGAGGATCAGCAGCGCCGCCAGGCGTACTACGCGGGTGTCTCCGTCGAGACCCACACCACCGACCCCACCGCCGACCGTGCCCGCGCCCTGCTCAGCAGCTTCATGGGCCCCGTCCCCGGCCCCGGCGACCAGCGGACGGACGCGGCGGTGGACCTCGACGCCTTCGCCCGCAGGGACCTCGTCAACACCTATGTGTGGTCCTCCGACGGCGGCTTCTTCGCCGAGACCACCGAGACCACCGATGTGGTGACCGAGACCACCACCGGCTCCTACCGCTTCAACGGCATGGCCTCCATGGGCCTGACCGCGGGCGTCAACGTCTTCGGCGTCGGCGCCCAGCTCCAGCTCGACGCCGCCCTCGGCGGCGGACTCACCCGCACCCGGGCCCGCGCCAAGGAGGCCACGCGCTCCTTCGGTCTCGAAGTCACCCTGGACACCCCGGGCGACATGCAGAAGTACGACGACCGGGGCAACCCCCAGTACGACGCCGACGGCAACCCCGTCCAGGTCCCCGGCCGGGTCGACGCCTACCGGTTCATGACCTTCTATCTGGACTCCGACAAGGCCAACTTCGAGGACTTCTTCGGCAAGGTCGTCCACCGGGGCTGGCTCGAAGGCGCGGACGCCAACGCCGCCGCGCTGCGCCAGGCCCGCCAGTCCGACCACAAGCCGCCCTGCTGGCGGGTGCTGCACCGGGTCACCTTCGTCAGCCGCAAGCTGCCCGAGCTGATGTCCGAGGCCGCGCCGCCCCTGGCACGGGCCATGCGGTCGACGGACATCGCCAGCAACTACGAGCTGGTGCGGAGGCTCGAACCGTATGTGGACCCCGCGGTCCAGAACCGCGAGGAGCTGTCCCGCCGGGTGCGGGAGGCCGTCGCCGGGCAACTGCCCGAACTGACCCCGCACATCGGCCGGATCACGGACCTCTTCGCCGACTACTACGGCATCGCCTGACGACCTCCGGAGTGGGGCGGGCGCCCGCCCCGCTCCGGATGGCGGGACCTGTAACCGCGCGCGGTCCGGCGACCCGTGCGGTCAGGTCAGGTCAGGTCAGGTCAGGTCAGGTCACCACGGATACCAGGCGCCGTTGTACCACTGCTCGTTGGCGCTGTCGTTGTGGTGATCCATGTTGAAGTCATGGGGGTAATTCTTGACGTGATTTTCCGGGTAAGTCCAAATTCCGGCGGACTCGTCGCAGACGTAGTCCCAGTGGCAGATCGACTTGACGGGTACGTTGCCGAAGAACCTGTCGGCACCGGCGAGCGGAGCGCCGACGATACCGCCGTACGGTACAGATCCGCCGTTGGCACCAGGAGGGGCCTGGCGCTTGGGGTCGGCGATGAGAATGGCGTTGACATTGCCGAACGTCTGCCAGTTCTCGGTGACCCAGATGTGCACCACCGCGGCGCCCAGGGAGTATCCGCCCATTTTCACGTGCTGCCCCGGGCACGCGGACCGCTGGTTGCGGACCAGCCGGTTCAGCTCATTGACACCCGCCCGGGCGCTCGCGCCGTTGGGGATTTGCGTGGGGTACCCGACGTGCTGCTGAATGTTGCCGTAGAAGCCGTCGTTGTTCCATGAGCTGCCAGTGCCCCCGACGACGATCGTATAGGTGCCCCCGCACGGGGCTGCCGCCTGCGCCGTGCCTCCCTGTGCCACCGAAAGCCCCACCGTCAGCAGAAGACCGGCCGACGCGGCTGCCATCCTTTGTGTGCGCACTTCACACTCCCCTGTTCAGTTGGCGTGCGTACCCGCATCTGCGATGGAATACGCGGGCAGTCAGGGTAACGGATGAATTCAGCGGCGCTCGGTGATATTTCAAAGGAATCCACGGGATCTGGCCGGTGGATCGATTTCAGGGCCCGGGGTTCCGTCGCTCTTCGGTCTCGCGAAGTTAACGGTGATACCGATAGTTACTACTGTCTGATTTTACCGTCGAGGCGCAGACGCAGAACCGGCGCGAATATCGAACATATAGTCAGAGGGTGAACCTGGGGACCGCCTGAACGTGCGGATGATCCCCTTCCGCACAGGCCCGCGCGGGCACGGGTACGCACGGGGTCGGCGGTCGCGTGCCGGGGCGTTCAGCGGATGTTGATCTCCCGTAGACCTTTCGCGGTGACGGTGAGCGCGTTCGGACATACCTCCCGCAGAACCAGGAAGGTTCCCATGCGCACTGGCAGAATCACCCTCACCACCCTTGCCGCGGCGGCGACCCTGTGCACGGTGCTGACCCCGGCCACCGCCGTCGCCCAGGAACGGCCGGCCGGCTCCCCCACCGGGACCGCCACCGCCGTCAACACCCTCTCCCGCGCCCAGCTCGACGCCTACTGGACCCCCGAGCGCCTCCGCACCGCCAAACCGGCACCCGCCCCCAAGGCCGTCCCCGGCACCCGCCCCACCCCCCGCGCGGCGACCGCGCCCACCGGCAAGCCGGTGCACGTCCCCGCGACCCGGCCCACGGCGGACGGGGCGCCCAAGGCCCGGTCCAGCGTGTGGGGCACCGTGGGACGGCTGCACTTCAGCGTCCCCGGCAGGGGCAATTTCGTCTGCTCCGCCAATGTCGTCACCAGCAACAACCGCTCCGTGGTGGCCACCGCCCGCCACTGCGGCTTCGGCGAGGGCGGCACCAACTACCGCTTCGCCCCCGGCTACAACAAGGGCGCGACCCCTCAGGGCTGGTGGGGCTGGCGCAGCGCGGGCTGGGTCACCGGAGGCGGCCAGGAGAACGACAACGCCTTCCTCGTCCTGGACACCCCGGGAGGCCGCCGCGTCCAGGACGTCGTCGGCTCCACCGGTCTCGGTTTCAACTGGACCAGCGGCTACGCGCGCATCCTCGGCCTCCCCGGCGGAGAGGGCAAGGACTTCGCCGTCTGGTGCGGCGGCCAGGGGTTCGCCGGTCCCGACGGCCAGCGCCTGATGAACAACTGCAACGGCATGACCGGCGGTGCCAGCGGTGGCGCCTGGATCGAGAACTACCAGCCCGACGGCTCCGCGACCCAGACCGGCGCCTACTCGGGCAGCTTCGGGGCGGCCGCGGCCGCGTCGTCGTTCCGCACCGAGGCGTTCAATGTCTGGAACGGGGCCCAGAACACCTGGTGAGACGAGGTCACGGCCCGGGGGCCGGTGGCTGTGCGCCCCATGGCGCGGCCCTCACCGGCACAGGGGATTCGCTCCGGGCCGGACACCGTCCCGTCGAGGGCGGGCGTACGGGCCGGGTGGTCGGCAGCGATCACCGTGAGAGCCGTGGCCGTGGCGCCGACCGGATGTACGTCCTGCCGCAGGGGCGTTCTGTCGTAGGGACGTGTTCCCGTCAACGGGATGCCGTCGCCCGCGGGAGTCCGAACAGCGACTGCCTCAGCGCGGTCGCCGAGCGTTCCAGCTCGACCAGGGCGATCAGCGCCAGGGCGATGTCCTCGGTGACGTCGAGCCACCGCGCCGCTTCCAGCACCCGGTTCCGCTCCGCCGTGTGGAGGACGCCGTCGGATGAGGCCATCTGAGCCGCGTGGTAGAGCAGATGCCGGGCGCCCTGCCAGGACGTGGAGTCCACCCGTACGGCCTGGAACACCTCGGCGAGATCGGCGCCCCGGACGTCGAAGCTCTCGTACTCCGCGAGGATCTCCGGCGGGGCACCGACCTTGCGCTGGTGGTCGAGGAGCCAGCGCAGCTCCGCCGGAGCCACCTCGCCGTCGGCGCCCGCGATGACGAGCAGGGCGAGCCCGTAGCGGAGGAGGGAGTCCGGGGAGATCTCCCGGATGCCGTACTCCTCACGGCAGAAGTCCGTCACGGGGATGGGCGTCGTACTGGCCATGGGTGTCCCGACCTTCACCGGCGGCCGCCGTCCGGCCGCTCCTGTCCGCAGCATCGCCCTCCGGCGGGCCCGCACACCCCGGCCGGGCGGGTTTCACCCCGACCGGGGAGCGCGGGTGGCGTCCCGCCCGGCGGGAGCGTGCGCCCGGCGTGGACGGACCCGCCCGCCCGCCTGTCCGGCCAGGTCCTCGGCCGCGCCGGACGACGAGGCCGACCGTGCTCTGTCGTGCGCCGGCCCGGGCCGGGAGAATGCCGGGCACGGCGGACCGGCGGAGGGCCCGACCGGTGGGGCGGACCGGCGGAGGCCCGACCGGTGGGTGCGGGAAGGTGGCCTGGCTCGTGAAGCCTCGGCCTGGGGAGGGACCTGTGGAGACCGGGAGCGCAGGAAGTGTCGCGGAGATCAGCGGTGGGCAACTGCGCCGGCTGGCGGCGGGCACGGGGCTGGCCGCGCAGGCGGACCTGGCTGTGCGCGTACTGCACGAGATGACCACGCCCTGGAACACGCGGGCAGCCGCCGACCTGCCGCCCTCGGACGTATCAGCCGACGGTTCCCCCGTGGAGTTCGCCGCCGGGATCGGCGGATGCGATCCGTCGGTGCAGTTCGCCGTCGAACCGATGACGGCGGACCCGGGCCCGGACGCCCGCGCGCGGGCCGCCCGCGCGGTCATGGCCCGGCTGGCGCACCGCGGCTGGGCCACCGCCGAACGCTGGTCGGCCGTCGCCGACCTGTTTCTGTGCCAGGAGGCCACCGGCCCGCACCTGGCCATGTACGGGGCGGAGTTCTCCGGTGCGGGACTGGCGGGCTGCAAGGTGTGGTTCTACCCCGGGTGCACCGGCGGGGACCGGGCCCCGGCCCTCGTGCGCGAGGCCCTGGGGCGGGTGCGCCTCCCGGGGGCCTGGGCGGCGGTGGTGCGCCATGCGCGCGGCGACTTCTCCGGGTGCCGGCCCATCCTGTTCTCCCTCGACCTGTCCGACCGTCCCACCGCTCGTACGAAGATCTACTTCCGTCACTACGGGGTCCGGCCGGACGATCTCTCCGCGCTCCTCGCCGATCACGGTTTCGACGCCGGGGAAACCTCGGCGTTCTGCCGCCTGGCGACCGGGGGCGGGACCGCCTTCAGCCGTCAGCCACCCGTCACCTGCCTCTCCTTCACCGCGCCGGGCGGTCGGCCGGATGCCGCCACGCTGTATGTTCCGCTGTGGGTCTCGGCCCCCGACGACGCGACGGTCCAGCGGCGCACGCACCGTGTCCTGTCCCGGCTCGGGGTCTCCCCCGTGCTCTACGACCGCTGCCTCGCCGCCGTCGCGCGCCGTCCGCTCGCCGACGCGCTGGGCCTGCACAACTACCTCGCCCTGCGGTCCGGCCCGGTCCGCCACCGGGTCAAGTGCTACTGGTCCCCGGAGCTGCGGCACACCGATCCGCTCCCGCGCTACCGGACCACGGCCCTGCCCGGCACCGCCCATGCCGGTCCCGTCCCGCAGGTCCCCCAGGTCCCGCGGGGTCTGGTGCGGGAGCGGCGGTGGTCGGGCCCATGAGGTGACGTCCGGTACCCGAACGAGGACACGGCCCCGGAGCCGGGCGCCTGTGCCCCGGGCCCGGCGGGCCGGGGCGCGCCCCCGTGGGCCGGCGGGCGCGCCCCGGGACGGAGGAAGGGGCGCCGGTCAGCGGACCCAGGGGGCCAGCGGGTACCAGATCATGTCGCGCATCGCGAAGATCCGGACGTCCCAGTACAGGACCATGAAGACCCCGGCGGCGAGCATCGACGCCGCCATCACCGCCGCCGAGCGGCTGGGGCGGGCCGCGAACCAGCGGTGCAGCCGCTCCCCGAGGAGTCCGGCGACGAGCAGCAGGACCACGCCCATCACGACCAGGTTGCCCAGGGCCTGGAGGCCGAAGGCGGCGGCTCCGTAGAGGACGTTGCCGCTCTCGGCGGCGTCCCGGAAGAGCTTGCGGAAGAGCGGGAACGGGCGGCCGATGAGGAAGGCGCCGATCAGCGCGCCCATCAGCAGCATCGGCGCGGCGGGGAGGCGTTCCGTCAGCCGGGCGACGGGGTCGCGGACCACGCCGAGGGCGGCGAGGCCGAACCAGATCAGCACGGCGCCCAGCACCCCGTACACCACCATGGCCTGGATCAGCCGGCCGGAGAAGCCGCCCGCGCCGGGCACGCTCTCGTCGAACTGCGGCATCCCGGTGCCGACGAGGGCGACGACCACCCCGTACCCGGCGGAGACGGCGACCGCGCCGACGGCCATCAGGGCGAGCGGTCTCAGGGTCGCGGCCATCCGGCCCCGGCGGGTGGCGGGCTGTCCGGCGAGCGGGCCGAGGGCGCTGAAGACG
This sequence comes from Streptomyces clavuligerus, assembly GCF_005519465.1. Classification (NCBI taxonomy): domain Bacteria; kingdom Bacillati; phylum Actinomycetota; class Actinomycetes; order Kitasatosporales; family Streptomycetaceae; genus Streptomyces; species Streptomyces clavuligerus. The sequence continues at coordinate 550,308 of NZ_CP027859.1, forward strand.
GCGATGTTGCAGGCGGTGAAGGTGCCCGCGACACCGGTGGCGAGGGCGAAGGCGGCTCCGGCGAGGACCCCGCCGATGGGGGTGGCCTCGGCGTCGTGGCCGAGCAGGAACCCGGCGACGTTGCCCGCGACGGTCCGGTCCACGAACTGGTGGGACCAGATCACGGTGAGCGCGAAGCCGAACAGCGCGCCGACGGCGGCGACCAGGCCGCGGCGCCGGGGGACGTGCCCGTTGAAGAAGAACGACGGCGAGCGGCCGGGGGCGGGGCGGGCGCCGTCCGGGTGGTCCGTACCGGCTGTGGAGGGCCTGCGGTGCTGCGTCTGCGACATGGCGATCCTTGTCTCGACCGTGCGGGGACAGGGGACAGGAGCAGGTGGCGCGAGCGTCATCGTCCTGTCCACCGGCGGGCGATCCCACCTTCTGCCGTGCGCTGTTGCCGCGCGGGGGCACCTGAGCACGGAGGAAGTTGAGCCCGGCGGCGGGCGCGCCGACGATGGTCCCGAACCCCGCCCCGTTCCCTCTGGACCAGGAGTCCCTGTGGCCCATATCGCCCTCGACAACGACCTGCCCGGCATCAGCGGCCTGCTGGCGAACCGCCCGGACACGGCGGAGCCGCTGGGGCACCTCGTGGAGGTGCTGCTGCGGGGTCCGTCCCCGCTCCCCCGGGGGGAACGCGAGTTGATCGCGGCCTATGTCTCGCGGTTGAACGCCACCCCGTTCTGCGCGGGGTCGCACGGCGCGTTCGCGGCGGCCCAGCTCAGCGGCGGGGAGGCCCTGGTGGCCGCCGTCCTGGCCGACCCGGACACCGCGCCGGTCACCCCGCTGACACGCGCCCTGCTGCGGATAGCTGCGGAGGTCCAGTCGGCTGCCGCCCCCGTCTCCGACGAGGCCCTGGCGGCGGCGCGCGCGGAGGGCGCGGGGGACACGGAGATCCATGACACAGTGCTGATCGCGTCCGCGTTCTGCATGTACAACCGCTATGTGAGCGGGCTGTCGACGCGGATCCCGGACGCGGCCTACTACCGGGAGTCGGCGAAGCGGGTGGTCGCCCACGGGTACCGGGGGCTGGGCGCGGGAGCGGGCGCCGGGGTCTGATCTCCCCCGTTCCCCGCCCGTCATGCCATGACGGACACCTCATGTCGTGACGGGCGGCCCGCGGCGGGAAGGGCCGCCCCCGGGCCGCCGCACCGGGGCGCGGTTCCGGGCCGCGGTCCCGGGGCCGTCGCACCGCGCCGCCGCGCGGGCGACCCGCCCGTCAATCACCGTGATCGCGCCCGGTCCATGAGGGAATCTCCTCATGCGATTCTTCCGCCCGGCCGGAAAGCACCCGGCGGGAAGAGACCCCTCCGCGCCGGACCCCGCCCCGGCGGGCGCGATCCGCACCGCCTTCGCCCGGGTCCTCGCCTATGTCCGCGGCGCGCCCGGCACCTATATCTGGCTGGCGATCCTCTTCGTCACCACCGTCCTCATGCACCACATGTCACCGGAGTTCGAGGAGGACTTCCTCCGCCGCCGCTCCACGAACATCCAGCAGCTCTCCACCGACCCGGTACGGGTCCTGATCTCCAGCGCCCTGTGGATCGACGGGGGGAGCTGGCTGTTCTACGCGGTGCTCTACACCGTCTTCCACGCCTCGGCCGAGCACTGGCTCGGCACCCTCCGCTGGCTGACGGTCGCCGTGCTCGCCCATGTCCTGGCCACGTTCATCAGCGAGGGCGCGCTGCTGTGGGCGATCCGCCACGGCCTCGCGCCGGAGTCCGCCATGCACACGCTCGACATCGGGGTGAGTTACGCGCTCGCCGGTGTCGTCGCCGTGCTCACCTACCGCATCGCGTCACCCTGGCGGTACGTCTATCTGGCGGGGGTGCTGCTCGTCTACGGCCTCCCCCTCGTCAGTGGCAGGACCTTCACGGACCTCGGCCACTTCACCTCCGTCCTCATCGGTCTGGCCTGCTACCCCCTCACCCGGCACCGGGGGCCCGCCTGGAACCCGGCGGACACCCTCGTACGGGCGCTGCGGCGCCCCCGCCGGTGACACTCCCCGCGCCCACCGTGCCGACGTGCGCGCTTTCCCGCTCCGTTGCCTCTAGATTCCCCTCATGGGGCGTGTCCGACCGGGTCTGCGGACCGGTGTACAGCTCACCGCGTGGCAGCGGCGTTCGTATGCCTTCGCGGTCTGGTACCTGCGTGTCGTGGCCCTGCTCAACTTCCTCGGCGCCGTATGGGTGACTCTCGGCAACGAGATCGGACGGCCGCACGGCCAGGAGGTCAGGCCCTATCTGCTGACCGCGGGCTTCTTCTCGGGGGTCCTGTCGCTGTTCCTCGCGGTCACCATGAGACGGCGCAAACGGGCCGCGTGGACGCTCAATCTCGTCCTGAGCGCTCTGACGCTGGTCCTGACCGCCCTGGCCCTGGCGCTGCCGGGCTTCCCGCGGCATCCGCAGAACTGGATCGCGGTGGCCCTGACCGCGCTGTTCGTCGCCGCCCTGCTCGTCGGGCGGCGCGCCTTCTACGCGATCGGCGACCGCTCCAATCCGCGGCTCGCGACGGCGGTCGGTGTGTGCGGGCTGGTGGTGGGCTCCCTGCTGGCCGCCGCCATGGTCTCGGTGACGAACACCGCCCCGCACTCCGGGCGCTCCGACTTCCTGGAGCGCTGGCACTACGGCGTCCTGCGGATGTTCTCACTCGCCCACGACGACGCCCGCTTCGAGGACATCGTCACCCCCGGCTGGGCCAATGTGCTCATCAACCTCATGAGTACGGCACTGATCCTGCTGGTCCTGTATGTGGCGTTCCGCTCCCACCGGGCCGTCGACCCGCTCACCGAGGACGACGAGGAGAGACTCCGCGCCCTGCTGGCGCGACACGGCGACCGCGACTCCCTCGGCTACTTCTCCCTGCGCCGCGACAAGAGCGCGGTCTGGTCCCCGACCGGGAAGTCCGCCGTCACCTACCGGCTCACCGGCGGGGTGTCGCTCGCCTCCGCCGACCCGATCGGGGACCCGGAGGCATGGCCGGGGGCGATCGACCGCTGGCTGACGCAGGCCCGTGAACACGGGTGGGCCCCCGCGGTGATCGGGGCGGGCGAGGAGGGCGCGACCGTCTACACCCGGCATGGTCTGAACGCCCTGGAACTGGGCGACGAGGCCGTCGTCGACACCCGTGAGTTCACCCTGGAGGGCCGTGCGATGCGCCATGTGCGCCAGGCCCACCACCGGGTCCGGCGCGCCGGTTACTCCGTACGCGTCAGATATCACGAGGACATTCCGCCCCCGGAGCTGGCCCGGCTGACCGCCCTCGCCGACGACTGGCGCGACGGGGCGACCGAACGCGGCTTCTCCATGGCGCTCGGACGCCTCGGCGACCCGGCCGACGGCCGCTGTGTGATGGTGGAGTGCCAGGACGCCGACGGCCGTGTCCGGGCCCTGCTCAGCTTTGTCCCCTGGGGCACCGATGGTCTCTCCCTCGACCTCATGCGGCGGGACCGGGACTCCGACAACGGGTTGTTCGAGTTCATGGTGCTGGAGCTGATCGAACGCTCGGCGGAGCTGGGTGTCCAGCAGATCTCGCTGAACTTCGCCGTGTTCCGGTCCGTCTTCGAACGCGGCTCCCGGCTCGGCGCGGGCCCGGTCCTGCGGCTGTGGCGCTCGCTGCTGAGCTTCTTCTCCCGCTGGTGGCAGATCGAATCGCTCTACCACGCCAACGCCAAGTACCGGCCCCGCTGGGAACCGCGCTACCTCCTCTACGAGACCAGCGGCGACCTGCCGCGCATCGCCCTCGCCAGCGCCCGCGCCGAAGGCTTCCTGGAGGCGCCGGGCCTGCCCAAATGGCTCAATCGCAGACGGCTGGGGAAGCGCCCGTGACCACGGTGCGCGCCGTCACCCGGCGTGAGTGGGGGCCGCTGTACTCGACCGTGCGCGCGGCGCTGGCCGCCCGGGGCGTGCGGGCGATCCCGCTGACGCTCGTCGCGGTCGGGCTCATCGCGGTCGTCCAGATCGTCCAGGTCGCGCAGGGTCCGGACGGGGGCCGCGGCATCGTGCAGGTACTGGGGGGCGTCCGGGCCGAGGACCCGCTCTGGCTCGCGCTCGCGCGTACCCCGCTCTCGCTCTTCGCCCCGGCGCCCGATCTGCCGCCCTGGGGTGCGCTGCTCCAGGTGCTGGTGGTGTTCGGTGTCGCCGAGATCGTCCTGGGGTGGCGCCGCACCCTGCTGATCGCCTATGTCTGCACCCTCGCCGGGACGTTCTACGCCCGGATCGGGATCGCGATCGGCCCCGGCGGCCCCCTCGGGCTGCCCGCCTCGGCGGCCCGTGTCGTCGACACCGGTCCTTCGGCGGCGGTGGTCGGGCTCGCGGTGTGCGTCTGTGTGTGTCTGCGGGCCTGGCTGACCGGTGCGCTGGTGGTCGTCGCGGTGATCGTCGAGGCGGTCGTCCTGCCCAATCTGGCGGGCCGGGAGCACCTGGTGGCGGTCCTGGCCGCGCTGGCCGTCTGCGCCGTCCCCGCCCTGCGCGGGCGGCGACCGCGCACCGGGCCGGAGGAGGACGGCGGGAACGGGCCGCCGGGGGTGCGGCCCTGACCCGCCGGGCGGCCCGTCCCGGGCCCGCCCTCCGTCCGGGGCAGGATCCCGCCCCGCCGAAGTGGACGGCGCCGGGCGGGGACAAGGAAGGGACAGTCCGCGGACGCGCCGGAGCCGCTCCGGGCCGCGTCCCCACCGGAACGAGGTGGTCCGCACCATGTCGGGACCGACAGTGTCCGAGGGGCCCCGCCGCCCCGGTCTTCGGCGGGACATCGGAACGATCGGTCTGACCTGGGTCTCCGTCGGATCGATTATCGGCTCGGGGTGGCTCTTCGGCGCGCTGTTCGCGGCGCAGGCGGCGGGAACGGCCTCGCTGATCTCCTGGGCCTTCGGAGCACTGGCGATCACCGTCCTGGCGTTCGTCCACGCGGAGCTGGGGGCCATGTACCCGGTCGCGGGCGGTACGGCGAGGTTTCCGCACTACGCCTTCGGCAGTGTCGCCGGCGCGTCCTTCGGCTGGTTCTCCTGGCTCCAGGCCGTCGCCACGGCCCCCATCGAGGTCATGGCCTCGCTCAACTACCTCAGTGTCCACGCCCCATGGATCCAGACGGACAGGAATCATCTGACCGCCGCCGGTTACGGCCTGGCCGTCGCCTTCATGGCCTTCTTCGTCGTCGTCAACTTCCTCGGCGTCCGCTGGCTGGCCCATACCAACAGCCTGGCGACCTGGTGGAAGATCGCCGTCCCCGTGGTGACCGTGGTGGTTCTGACGGCGACCGTCTTCCACACCGACAACTTCGGCCACCAGGGCTTCGCCCCGTTCGGCGCGCAGGGCGTCCTCTCCGCCGTCAGCACCGGCGGTGTCATCTTCGCGCTGCTCGGCTTCGAACAGGCCGACCAGCTCGCCGGGGAGAGCCGCGATCCCGCACGGGACATCCCCCGGGCGGTCATCGGCTCGATCCTGCTCGGCACCCTGGTCTATCTGGCGCTCCAGGTGGCCTTCATCGCGGCGCTGCCGCCGGGGGCCTTCGCCCACGGCTGGGCCGATCTGGCCTTCGCCGACAAGGCGGGCCCGTTCGCGGGGCTGGCCCTGTCGGCCGGGCTCGGCTGGCTCGCGGCCCTGATCTACATCGACGCCGTGGTCTCCCCCACCGGCACCGGACTGATCTACACCACCGCCGCCTCCCGGGTCTCCTACGGCCTCTCCCGCAACGGCTATGTGCCCGCGGTCTTCGAACGGACGACCGTACGCGGGGTTCCCTGGTTCGGCCTGCTCTTCGCGTTCACCGTGGGGCTCATCCTCTTCCTCCCGTTCCCCACCTGGCAGAAACTGGTCGGTTTCGTCACCTCGGCGAGTGTGCTGATGTACGCGGGCGCACCGCTCGCCCTCGGCTGTCTGCGCGAGCAGGACCCCGACCGGTACCGCCCCTACCTACTGCGCGGGGCCGCGTTCTGGGCCCCCGCCGCCTTCATCGTGTCCAATCTGATCATCTACTGGGCCGGCTGGGACACCCTGTGGCGGCTGGGTCTCGCCATCGTGCTCGGCTATCTGCTGCTGGGGGCCTCGGCCCTGCTCCGGCTCAATCCGGCGGTGCCCCGCCCCGACTGGCGCTCCGCGCAGTGGCTGCCCGCGTATCTCCTGGGCCTGGGACTGATCTCCTGGCAGGGCCGCTATTGCAGTACGGGTTCCACTCCCGCGGTGTCCTGCGGCGCGACCGGGGCGCTTCCCCTGTGGTGGGACATGGCGGTCGTCGCGGCCTTCAGCCTGCTGATCTACTACTGGGCGCGGTCCGTGCGGCTCCCGGACGAGAAGGCCCTCGCCTACATCGGCTCCGCCGGGCCGCCGGCCGCCGGTGCCGCCGCCGGGCCGGACCCGGGGGCCCGCCCATGACCCCGGGGATGGTGTACGCGCTCGCCGCGGCGGTCTGCTACGGCACGGCGTCCGTCCTCCAGGCCGCAGCCGCCCGCGACGCGGAACCCGGCTCCGGCGCCGGGGTCGACCCCGTCCTGCTGGTGCACGCCCTGCGGAACAGGGGCTATGTCCTCGGGCTGGCGCTCGACACCCTCGGTTTCCTGCTCCAGGTCGTCGCCCTGCGGTCGATCCCCCTCTACGCGGTGAGCGCCGCCCTCGCCGCCTCCCTCGCGGTCACGGCGGTGGTCGCGACCCGGCTGCTCGCCCTGCGGCTGAGCGGCGCCGAATGGGGTGCGGTGGTCACGGTCTGCGCGGGGCTGACGATGGTCGGCCTCGCGTCCGGGGCGGCCGGGTCAGGGGCCGGCCCGGCCGCCCTGCGCGGGTGCCTGATCGGCGCCGCTCTGGTCCTCCTGCTCGCCGGGGTCCTCGCGAACCGGCTCCCGGAGCGCGGCCGCGCCCTGCTGCTGGGCACCGGCGCGGGCGTGGGCTTCGGCATCGTGGCCGTCGCGGTGCGGCTGATCGACTCCTTCGCCCTCCCGGGGCTCCTCGCCGACCCGGCCCTGTACGCGGTGGTCCTCGGTGGGGTGACCGGGTTCCTGCTGCTCACCTCGGCCTACCGGTACGGGCCGGTGACGGTGGCGACCGCCGGTATGGTTCTCGCCGAGACGCTCGGCCCCGCCCTGGTGGGCCTGGAGTGGCTCGGCGACCGTCCCCGCGACGGTCTCCAGTGGCTGGCCTTCGTGGGGTTCGGCGCCGCGGTGACGGGGGCGCTGGCACTGGCCCGGTTCGGCGAACCCGCCACCGGGCGCCGACCTCCCGGCGGTCCCGGCGGTCTCAGCAGAGGGCGCCGGGGGTGATGGCGAACGAGGACATCCTGTCGTTGGCGTCCGCGAGGAAGATGGAACGCCTTCCCGGCGCAATGGAGTTGATCATGCAGCCGCCGCCGTAGTTCGCGTCGGGGTAGATGGTGACGTACCAGTCGGTGCGGTTCCAGAGCGAGGTGGCCTTGTCGTTGAAGACCTGGCCGACGTAGGCCACGCTGTGGTCCGTCGCGATGAACGACCCCTCGTAGTTGATGTGCTCCCACGCACAGAACTGGTGGGGCGGACAGTCGGCGAGGCTCGCCGAGGCCGCGGGGGCCTGAACCGTCGCACCGGCCAGAACGAGGGTGAGGGCACCGGCCAGAGTGGTCAGCCGGGAGCGGAGAGAGCCATGCTGTTCCATCGAGGTCCGCACGTTCTTCCGACTCCTCAGGTTCTTCATGCTCGGAGATCCTCTGCTTGGGGGTTTTCCTGATCGGCTCAGCACGCGGGGGCTGCCCCGCGGCCGGCCCTACTTCGAGAACGCGTAGGAGCTGATCCGGTCGTTCCAGGGGCCGAGACCGTTCTGCGAGGCCCAGAACCAGGTGGACGCCCCGGCGATCCCGCTGTGCTCGAAGACCACCATCGCGCACGGCTGGTGCATCTGGATCGAGCTGATGCGGTCGTTCCACGCGGACGGGAGGTTGCGCTGCGAGGAGACGAAGACGCACTCGTCCGCGTAGAGGTCGATGGACGCACCCTGGTAGTTCGCGTGTTCGTACACGGTGGCCACCCGCTGGGCCCTGGGTGCCGCGTCGGCGGTACCCGCCGCGCAGAGCACGAGGGACATCGCGGTGGCCGCGGCCATCAGGACCGCCGAACCGATTCGCTGGAGCATGCGTGGCCTCCGGAGTGGGAACCCGGACGCGGGTGCGTCCCGGGCACCCACCCCCACGGGCCCGCGCCACCCCCGGTTCACCGCCCCGTCCCCGTACGGGGAAACACGCCGTCCCCGGAACGGACGCCGGGGACGGGGGCGGAGCGGGGGGCGACATCACCCCGAAATCAGCACAGGTTAAGGTAAGGCTCACCTTATTCGTTGTAGGCAGAATCGGGAGCCCCGCCGTGCGTGGCAGAAGTGTGAAGGCCGTACTGGCCGCGTTGGTCGTCGGCGGTCTGGTCGCCGGGTGCGCAGGATCGGACGGGGACTCCGCCGCCGGATCGGCGAAGGGCGGTGACAGCGCCCGGAGCGCCGTCACCGGCGCCAAGGACGGCAAGGGCCCCTCCGCCGCGCCCAGCGCGCTGCCGGACGGCAAGGGAACGGACGCCGGGGACGGGGAGTTCCCCCGTACCGTCGGCCACTTCCAGGGGAAGACCGAGCTGAAGAAGGCGCCCCGGCGGATCGCCGTCCTCTCCACCGGGCAGCTCGACGACCTGCTGACCCTGGGCACCGTTCCGGTCGCCGCGACCCGGGGCGAGAACGCCGGGCTGGTGCCGGACTACCTCGCCGACGCCTTCCCCGCGCACAAGAAGCAGCTCGGCGCGATGACCGACGCGGGGACCCGGGCCGCGCCCAACCTGGAGTCGCTGGACCGCGCCAAGCCCGATCTGATTCTCGCCAACACCTCCCTCGGTGACCTCTACCCCAAGCTCTCGGCCATCGCGCCGACCGTCGTCACCAAGGGCCAGGGCATCAACTGGAAGACCGATCTGCTGCTGGTCGGCGCGGCGATCGGCAAGGCAGGACAGGCGCAGAAGGTCCTCGACGCCTTCGCCGATGAGGCCCGGGAGAGCGGCGCGCGGCTGGGCGCACGGGACGCCGAGGTCTCCATGGTGCGGTTCACCCCCGGCCGTACCAGGATGTTCGGCGTGTCGTCCTTCACCGGTTCCATCGCCGTCGACCTCGGGGTGAAGCGTCCGAAGAGCCAGGAGTTCCTGGCGGTGTCGGAGGACATCAGCGCCGAGCGGATCGACGCCGCCGACGGCGAGTGGATCTTCTACTCCGTGCAGGGCGACCCGGCGAAGACGGAGGCGGGCAGTGTGCTCGCCGGGCCGCTGTGGCAGTCGCTGAAGGCCGTCAAGGGCAAGCGGGCGATCCAGGTCGACGACGACCCGTGGTACCTCAACGCGGGCCCCACGGCGGCCGGTCTCGTCCTCGACGAACTCACCGACCGGCTCGGCGGCTGAGCGACCGGCAGCCGACAGCCCACCGATGAAGGCCCCCGTCGCCGGGGCCGGGCGGTGTGTCCCCTCCGTACCGGGGAGACACACCGTCCGGCATGTCCTCGGCCCCCTCCTCGCCCTCGTTCTCACCACCGTCGCCGCCGTGCTCAGCCTGGCCGTCGGGGCCCGGCCGGTGCCGCCCGCCGCCGTGCTGGACGCGCTGCTGCACGGCGCGTCGGCCGACGACCCGGACGCCCTGGTCGTCCGGTCCCTGCGGGTGCCGCGGACCGCCGTCGCCCTGGTCGCGGGGGCCGCGCTCGGTCTCGCCGGGGCGGCGCTCCAGGCCGTGACCCGCAACCCGCTCGCCGACCCGGGCATCCTCGGTCTCAGCCAGGGCGCCGCGGCCGGTGTCGTCCTCGCCATCGCCACCGGCCGGGCCGATGGCTTCAGTGGATATGTCTGGTACGCGTTCACGGGCGCGGTGCTCGCCGCGTGTCTGGTGTACGCGGTCGCGGCCCGGGGGCGGGGCGGGGCGGACCCGGTGCGGCTCGCGCTCGCCGGTTCGGCCCTGTCCGCGATGATCACGGGCGCCACGACGGTCGCGCTGACCTCCAGTTCGGCCACGCTCGACCAGTTCCGGTTCTGGCAGGTGGGTGCCGTCGACGGCCGGGACCCGGGGACGGTGGTCGCGATGCTGCCCGCCCTCGCCGTGGGAACGGTCCTGCTCCTCGGCTGCGCCCGCGGTCTCGACGGGCTCGCCCTCGGCGACGACACGGCACGCGCCCTCGGCCACCGCGTCCAGCGGACCCGGGTGCTGGCGGCGCTCGCCGCGACCCTGCTGACGGCCGCCGCCGTCGCCGCGGCGGGCCCGATCGCCTTCGTCGGCCTCGCCGTCCCGCATCTGGCCCGCCGTCTCGTGCCGGACGGCCACCGCCACACGCTGCCGATGTCCGCCCTGCTGGGTGCCTGTCTGCTGCTCACCGCCGATGTCGCCGGACGGGTGGTGCGGCCCCCGGGCGAGGTACCGGCCGGTGTGATGACCGCGCTGGTCGGCGTGCCCGTGCTGATCTGGCTGGTACGGCGGCGGCGGACAGTGGGGGACGCATGACGACGACATCCGGGCGGGCCGTTGCCCCGCCCCGTTCCGGCCGGTCGCCCGCCCACGGTCTGCGGGTGCTGCGCGTCGGCCGGTTCTCGCTCCTGTGGCACCGGCGTTCCGCCGCCGTGGCCGCCGTCCTCCTGCTGGTGCTCGCCTCCGTCATGACGGTGTCCGCGTCGGCCGGGCAGACCTGGGTGCCGCCGGGCGAGGTGTACGCGGTCCTGCGCGGCGCCGACAGCCCCAGCACACTGCTGGTGGCCGAGTTGCGGGTACCGAGGATCGTCCTCGGCGCCCTCGTCGGCACCGCCCTGGGGCTCGCCGGGGCGCTGGTGCAGTCCGTCACCCGCAACCCCCTGGCCTCACCGGATGTGATCGGTGTCGGCCACGGTGCCGCCGCGGCCACCGTGTTCGCCCTGGCGACGGGGGTCACCGCCTCCCCGAACGCGCTGCCGCTGGTGTCCGTCGCAGGCGGCCTCGTCGCCGCGGGCGCGGTGTGGGCGATCGCCTGGCGGGGTTCCCTGCGCTCCAGCCGGTTCGTCCTGACCGGGGTCGGCATCGGTGTCGTGCTCTCCGCCGTGGTCCAGCTCTATCTGACCGAGAGCGAGCTGGAACAGGCCGAGCTGGTCAAGCTCTGGCTGACCGGCAGCCTCAACGGCCGTGGCTGGGACCAGGCGGTGCCCCTCGCGGCGGTGCTGCTGCTGACCCTCCCCGCCCTGCTGTGGGCGACGCGCGCCCTGGGCCCGCTCGGTCTCGGAGCGGAGACGGCCACCGCGCTCGGCTTCCCCCTCCAGCGGGCGCAGCTCGGGCTCACCGTCATCGGTGTGGTCCTCGCCGCGAGCGCGACCGGGGCGGCCGGCCCCATCGGCTTCGTCGCGCTGACCGCGCCGCAGCTCGCCCTGCGCCTCACCCGCACCCCACAGCTCCCCCTGGTCTGTTCGGGGCTGGTCGGCGCGGTGACCCTGACCGCCGCCGACCTCGCGGCCCGTACGGTGCTGACCCCGCTGGAGGTTCCGGTGGGCGCGCTCACCGCGCTGGTCGGGGCGCCGTATCTGCTGTGGCTGCTCGGACGGTCGGGGAAGTAGCCGGTTCCCTTCGCCGTGGCCCCGCCGCGCGGACCGGCGCGCCCCGGCCGCACGACGGCCCCGCCGGACGGAAGGGGCGCACCCCCGGCACCGCCCGCGGCGGGGAGAAGATTGCCCCCGTCGTCCCGTGGACCGTACGGTGCGCCTGACAGGGCGGTGGAGAAGGGGAAGTGATGATCTCGGAACCCGAGCTGGCCGGTGCGGATGACAGCGGCGGCGGACGGTGGGCGGAGGGCCTGGACGGGCAGGCCCCTGATGGGCCCGGCCCGGACCGTGGTCCCGGGGCGGTGCGGGAGTCTCCCGGGCGGCCCGGGGTCCGGGGCTGGCTCTGGGCGGTGGGCGGTGGCGCCGTCGCCTCCGCGATCTGGGCCGGGGGGCTCTGGGCGTACGAAGCGGGTCCCCCGGACACCGGTGGCTACCGGGCTTCGCGCGATCTCTGCACGGATGTGCCGCTGCGCTCGATCACCGCGATCCTCGGCATGCCGGAGCCGGGGCTGCCCACCTCCACCACGCATCCCGACCGCTCCACCGCGGCCTGCCAGTATCTCTTCCCGCCGCCGGGGAAGGACGGGAGCTTCGATCGACCGGGTGTCCATCTGGTCTACACCCTGCACCGGCGGACCGACCCGGGCCCGGAGTTCGAGGCCGCCGTCCAGGCCCGCGCCGACCGGGAGAAGCCAGGGGCCGCGCTGGAGACCGTCGACGGCCTCGGGGAGCGGGCGTACGTCCACGGTGCCGATTCCTCGGCGGCCACCCTCCATGTCCTCGACGGTCAGGCCACCCTCACGCTCAGCCTCACCACAAGCGCGCCCACCCGCAGCGACCCGACGGGCGTGCCCACCGATCTGACCGCCGTTCAGGACAGCGCGGTGCAGGACCTCCGCGCGGCGCTCGACGCCCTCCGGTCCTGAGCCTCCCCGCCTGACCTTCCGCGCCTGAGCCGAGGATGTCCGACTCGAAGACCACGGTGCGCCCGTCGGCGCCGACCGCGTTCGAGGTCTGCCTGGTGCCTCGGCCGACGGCCGACCCCCAACCCCCCGGGCACCGGGCACCGGGCACCGGGCCACATTGGATGGTGTAGACCTCTTGTCGATCTTCCCTGGTTATGGCTAGTTTTCTCCTTGGCCGCCGCTCTCGGCGGCTCTCGTAAGACGCACGTTTTGTTCATGTTCCCCCTCTGACAAGGGAGTTCCACATGTTCAGACGCACAGCCACAACTCTTGCCATCACTCTCGCGGGTGCCGCTCTGGCGCTCGGTGTCTCATCTACTACTGCCACGGCGGCCCCGGCCGCGGCCCAGTCCTCGGCCACGACGGCCGCGGCGGCGAACGCGTTCCGCATCGTCGGCTACGGCGCGACGAAGGCGGAGTGCGAGGCGAAGGGCCGCGCCGGAGAGGGGCTGTGGGGCAAGGTGTGGTGGTGCGCGCCGTACGGCAGCGTCTGGGCGCTCTGAGCACGGTAGGAACGCGTGCGCCGCGAGCCCCCGCCCCTCTCCCCAGGAGGCGGCGGGGGCTCACCCGTCGTCACCTCCGCCACCAGGTACTTTAGGCTGCTCAGAGGGCATGTCCGGAGGGCATGCCACGACCCGCGCGGGGACGGACCGAAGAAGCCGGGCGGCACAGCCCGCGAAAGCGGGACCACACCGGGAGGGACGGGGCGACGCGGTGGGACGCCGGGAGAAACCACTCGACCCCGCCGCCGGGCCCGTCGAGGCGTTCGCCCATGAGCTGCGCGCCCTGCGCCGGGCGGCGGGCTCCCCCACCTACCGGGCCATGGCCGAGGACACCCCCTACTCGGCCCCCACCCTCTCCGGCGCCGCCTCCGGCGAGCGGCTGCCCTCCCTCCCCGTCACCCTCGCCTTCGTCCGTGCCTGCGGCGGCGACGAGGCCGCGTGGACCGAACGCCGCCTGAAGGCAGCCGCCGACGGGTCCGCCACCACCCCCGACGACGGGACCGGGGCCCCCTACCCGGGGCTCGCCCGGTACGGCACCGAGGACCGCGCGCACTTCTTCGGCCGGGAGGAACTCGTCGCCGATCTGCTGGAGCTGACCCGGCACCACCCGGTCGCCGCCCTGGTCGGCGCCTCCGGCAGCGGCAAGTCCTCCCTGCTGCGGGCCGGTCTGGTGCCCGCGGTCCAGGAGGACCCCGCCACGGACGCCGCCGTCATCCGCATCCTCACCCCGGGACCGGCCCCGTTCCGGACCCATCAGGCGCTCCTGACCCCCGGGGCGCTCCTCCTGGTCGACCAGTTCGAGGAGGTCTTCACCCTCTGCCGGGACCCCGCCGAACGCGACGCCTTCATCGGACTGCTGACCGGTCCCGGCCGCCGGGCCGTCCTCGCGGTGCGCGCCGACTTCTCCGGGCGGTGCGCCGAACACCCCGCCCTCGCCGCCGCCCTCAGGGAGGCCGCCCTCCTCGTCGGCCCGATGACACCGGAACAGCTCCGGGCGGCCGTCGTCGGCCCCGCCACGGCGGAACGGCTGATCGTGGAACGGGAACTGACCGCCCGGATCGTCGCCGACGCCGCCGGGGAGCCCGGCGGGCTGCCCCTGCTGTCCCACGCCCTGCTGGAGACCTGGCGACGGCGGCGCGGACGGACCCTCACGGCGGAGGCGTACGAGGCCATCGGCGGGATGCGGGGCGCCGTCGCGCACACCGCCGAAGAGGTCTTCACCGCCCTCGGCCCGCACGAGAGGCAGGCCGCCCGCGCCCTCCTGCTGCGGCTGATCTCCCCCGGCGACGCCACCGAGGACACCCGCCGCTCGGCCGCCCGCGCCGAACTCCCGCCCGGCCCCGCCGCCGGGCACGTCCTGGAACGGCTGGTCCGGGCCCGGCTGCTCACCGTCGACGACGGCACCGTCGACCTCGCCCACGAGGCCCTGATCCGGGGCTGGCCCCGGCTGCGCGGCTGGATCGAGCGGGACCGCGACCGGCTCCGGCTGCACCGCAGGCTCATCGACGCGGCCCGCACCTGGGACCGCCTCGGCCGGGACGAGGGCGCGCTCTACCGGGGCGCCCAGCTCGCGGCGGCCCGGGAGGCGTTCGCCCCGTTCCCCGACGGCACCGCCGAAGACCGGGCACACCCCGGGAGCACCCGCCGGACCCTCCCCGTGGACGGGGGTCCCGACGGCGCCGCGATCCCGCTGACCGACGGGGAACGGGACTTCCTCACCGCCTCCCTGCGCGCCGACGACGACCGGCTGCGCGCCGCCCAGCGGGCCGCACGCCGCCTGCGCCTCCTGACGGCCGCCCTCTCCGCCCTGCTCTGTCTCACCGCGGTCGCAGGGCTGGTCATCCAGCGGCAGAACACCGTCGCCGAGCGGCGCGCGGTCGAGTCGGAGGCTCGCAGAATCGCCGAGACGGCGCGCAGCGTACGCGCTTCCGACCCGCGCACCGCGCTGCGGCTCGGGCTCGCGGCCTGGCGCCTCGCCGAGCTGCCGGAGACCCGGCGCGCCCTCTTCGAGGCGGCGGACCAGCCGCTGACCGACCGGTTCGACCTCCCCGAGATACCCGCCGACCTGGAGCCCCACGAGAACGACGACAACTCCTCCTGGCCGGTGCTCTCGGCGGACGGGCGCACCGTGAGCGTCGTCGGCCCCGACCGGGTCGCCCGCTGGGACGCCGCCACCCGCGCCCGACTCCCCGACCTGCCCGGTCTCGGCGCCGCCGCCGACCGGATGCTCGCGATCGACCCCGACGCGCGGCGGGTGGCGTACGGGAACCGGGACGGCGTCCGGATCTGGGACACGGCGGCGGGACGGCCCACCGGCGGCCCCTTCGGCCCCCGAGGCAGCCACCAGGAGGGCTGGTTCGGCCCCGGCGGCCGTCTCTACGTCTCCTACCGCCCCGGCGCGGGACTGACGCTGTGGGACACCCGTACCGGACGGCGGCTCCTCGCGGTGCCCGGGAAACAGACGCCCGTACGGCTCGTCACCCTCTCCGCCGACGACGGGCTGCTCGCCTTCTGCCCGAGCGGCGGACGTCTTCAGCTGTGGGACACCGGCTCGGGCCGTCGGCTCGCCACGCCCGGGGCGTCCGGTATCTGTGCGGCGGAGTCCCTGGTGCCCGCGCCGGACGGCCGGTCGTTCGCGGTCTCCACGGAAGGCGGCGTCCGCGTGTGGGACGCCCGTACCGGCCGGACCCTCCACCGGATACCGGCCCGCGGATCGGCCACCACGGCGTTCGGCTCGGACGGGACCCTGCTCGCCACCCTCGACTCCGCCGGGGTCGGGCTCTGGCGGCTCACCACCGGTGCCCCGCCCCGTCCGCTGCTCCGGGTCCCCCGGGGCGCCATGAACCTGGCCGAGCTGCGGATCGACCCCGACACCGGTGCGCTCCGCTCACTGGAGTACCAACCGTCGCTGACACTCTGGACGTTCGCCTACGACCGTGCCGCCGCCCAAGGCCCCGGCGCGGCGCCACTCGGGCGGGCGGCGTACAGCCCCGACGGCACCCGGCTTGTAACCCACCGGGCCGGTGCCTACCGGGTCCGGGACGCCGCCGACGGCCGGGTCCTGGCGGTGCTCCCCGGGCCCGGCGGGGCCGTGGGCTGCGGCGAGTGCGTGCCCATGGCGTTCAGCCCGGACGGCCGGCACTTCGGCTACGCGGACGCGTCGGGTCGGCTGACCGTGCGGGACCTCGTCACGGGTGTCTCCCGGTCGGCTCCCGCGCCGCCCTCGTTCGACGGAGGTCTCTCGGTCGGCGCCGGTGGCACGGAGATCAGGGCGTCCCGCTCCGGCCCCGGCCACAAGTCGGTGGACCGGCTGCGGCTGCCGGAACGCGGCGGGTCCGGCTCGCGGGGGTGGTCCACCCTGCTCGCCGGGGTGCACGGGCCGGTACTCGGCACCACCCCGGAGGACGCCGTCCTCACCGGGCGGCGCACGCTGATCGAGCCGCGGACGGGGCGGGCCCGTACCGTCCTGCCCGGGGCGGGGCACGCCCACGCGGTGGCCTTCGGCCCGGACGGCGCCCACACGGCGCTGACCGGCGCCGACGGCCGGGTCACCCTGTGGCGTTCCGGCGGCCGGGCCCCGCTGGCGGAGCTGGCTCCGGCCGACCCGGCGGCAGCGTTCCGGGGCCGGCCGCCCGCCCCGGCCTTCTCACCGGACAGCCGGTGGGTCGCCCTGGCGGACACGGCCGGCCGGATCACCGTCCGGGACACCGCCGCGCCGCGCTCGCCCGGCCTCGTCGTCACCACCGGCCGGGCCCCGGTGCTGGCGCTGGCGTTCTCCCCGGACGGCGGCGAACTGCGGGTGACCACGGCCCACTCGGTCCACCGGGCGCACTCGCTGGACCCCGCGCGCGCCGCGGCGGTGGTCTGCGCGCGGTCCGGCGGCGGGCTCGGCGAGGAGGAGTGGCGGACCCATCTGCCGCATCTGCCCCACCGGAAGACCTGCCCCTGACCTGCCGTCCGATCAGCCGGTCCGGGGAGGCCCGGAGCCGGGTCACGAGGGCGTACCAGGGCGCAGAAGGGCACACCCCACAGCACGGACCGGCCCGCCGAATGGTTCACAGGGGCAAATAATCCTTGGCGCGGGCCGCCCGCGCGGCCCGGAAGCGCAGGTGGCGGCGGTGGGGGCGGGAACACCTCGCACGCCCTCCCGGGAGCGGGGGTTGCCGTGCGGCCCCGCGGTCTCCTAGCTTTCCCCGGTACGGGGCTCTCCCGCACCGGGACCCCGCCCACAGGACGCGGCGAGCGGGACGGCACAGGACACGGGCGGCGGGGACGCGAGCCGCCGCCGCACGACCCCGCGCCGCCGGTACCCATGACGCACACGAGGGAGCGCGATGGTGGACACCGCCCCGCCGGGCCCGTCCGACGCACCGTCCTACCCGCAGCCGAGGCCCTGCCCCTATCAACCGCCGCCCGCCTACGAGCGTCTGGGCGCGCAGGCGCCGCTGTCCCGGGTCACCCTCTTCGACGGCCGCGCCGTCTGGTTCGTCACCGGCTATCCCGAGGCGCGTCAGCTCCTCGCGGACCCACGGATATCCGCCGACCGTGAACGCCCGGAGTTCCCGATCACCGCGCCCCGTCTGCGGGCCGAGGTCTCCCGGCGGTTCATCCTCCTCAGCATGGACGCGCCCGTCCACGGCGAGTACCGGCGGCTGCTCAACCCGGACTTCAGCCGCAAACGGATCGCGAGCCTGCGGCCTGTCGTCCAGTCCGTCGTGGACGACCATCTGGACCGGATGCTGGAGCAGGGGCCGCCCGCCGACCTCCTGCGCGACTTCGCGCTGCCCGTGCCGTCCCGGGTGATCTCCGAACTGCTGGGGCTGCCCCCGGAGGACACGGAGCTCTTCCAGCGGCTCTCCGGCCGGCTGCTGCGGGCCGGCAGCGCCGACGACGCCCAGGAGGCCGCCCGCGAACTCGGCGACTACCTCGGCGCCCTGACCGCCCGGCCGCCCGAAGGGCCCGGTCCCGGGCTGATCGCCCGGCTCGCCCATGACGAGGTCGCCACGGGGCGGCTCAGCCACGCCGACCTGGTACGGATCGCCCTCGTCATCCTGCTCGCCGGGCACGAGACCACGGCGTCCACCATCACGCTGGGCACCGTCACCCTGCTCGACCACCCCGAGCAGCTCGCCCGTATGCGGTCCGATCCGGCCACCGTGCCGGGGGCGGTGGAGGAGATCCTGCGCTGTGTCGCGGTCACCGATCTCGCGGGGGTGAGGGTCGCCACCGCCGACATCCCGGTCGCCGGGCAGATCATTCGCGCCGGTGAAGGCGTTCTGCTGTCCAGCACGATGGCCAACCGGGACCGGCGCGTCCACACAGACCCGGACACCTTCGACATCGACCGCACCGGACGCCACCATCTGTCCTTCGGCTACGGCATCCACCAGTGCCTCGGCCAGAGCCTGGCCCGGATGGAGCTGGAGATCGCGTTCTCGGCCCTCTTCACCCGTATCCCCACCCTGCGGCTGGCCGTTCCCGTCGACCGGCTGCCCACCAGGCCGCCGAGCAGCGGCGCCATCCAGGGTTTCGACGAGCTGCCGGTGACCTGGTGAGCACCACCGGGCCGGACGGGGCCCGGGTCACCGCCGACCGGGGAGCCTGCATCGGCGCCGCCCAGTGCGTCTACAGCGCTCCCGCCGTCTTCGACCACGACGACGACGGAGTTGTCGTCGTGGTCGACCCGCGCCCCGGCCCCCAGGTGTGGGACGCCGTCCGGGAGGCCGTGGACCTCTGTCCCGTTCAGGCGGTCCTGCTGCGTCTCACGGCCGGGGGGAGCTGATCTCCGCCCTCGCCGGGGGAGTACCGTCCGGGCCCTGCCGCCGATCACACGGTGATCCGTCCTCGCCCCAGGGGGGCTCGGCAGGCCCGCCCCACCCCCTTCCGAGGGTGCGCGCGGGGCGGTTATCACCGGAACCCGGGACGGAATAGCAGGCGTTCGCAAGCAAGTTGAGAGAACCATGAGCTCAGATACCCACCCCGGTACCCAGTCCCAGTCCCTGTCCCCGTCCCAGTCCCCGTCCTCGTTCTCATCCCAGCCGCAGCCGCAGCCCGCCGCCGGCGTCTCCGCCGGTGCCGGCGCCGAGCGCTCCTTCCTCTTCGTCCTCGGCAGCTCGCGCGCCGACGGCAACACCGAGATCCTGGCCCGTGCCGCCGCCGCGCAACTTCCCGCCGGTGTACGACAGGAGTGGGTGGATCTGCGGGAGCTGGATCTGCCCGACTTCCAGGACGGCCGGCACGAGAACGGCTCCTGGCCGGTGGGCGAAGCCGAGCGGAAACTGCGCGAACTGACACTGGCGGCCACCGATGTCGTCCTCGTCACCCCGCTGTACTGGTACACGGTCTCCGCGCAGATGAAGCGCTATCTCGACTACTGGTCGGGCTGGGCCCGCGACCGTGAGCTCGGATTCCAGCGGCAGATGGCGGGCCGCACCCTGTGGGGTGTCACCGTCATGGCCGAACGTGAGGAGAGCATCGCCGACGGGCTCCTCATCACCCTCAACAACTCGGCGGGATATCTCCGGATGCGCTTCGGCGGCGTCCTGCTGGGCAATGGCTCCCGGCCCGGACAGGTCCGCGACGACGAGCGGGCGGCGGTCCGCGCCAAGACCTTCTTCGCCCAGGAGGCACCGCTCGCGCAGTACCCCGGGACCGGGGAGTAGTACCGCCGTGCGGCGCCCGGTCCGGCGCCGCACGGCCCGCGCGAGCGGACGTCGCGCGACCCACGCGAGCCGATGTCACACGGGCAGCCGGACATCGATGACGAAGCTGATCTCGACGACCTGGCCGGGGAGGGTCAGGTCGGTGACGCCCACGACCGTGGCGGCGGGGCGGTGGTCGCCGAAGTACGCCAGATTGCCCTCCGCCGTCGCCGCCGCGTTCCGCGGCAGGTCCACCACGTACACGGTCTGCGAGACGACCTGCTTCCGGGTGGCGCCGAAGCGGTCCAGGACCCGGTCCATGTTGGCGTGGGTCCGCCGGAGCTGGGCGGCGAAGTCGCCCGCGTGGACAAAGTCCCCCGACTCGTCGAAGGAGAGCTGTCCGGAGACATGGATCAGCTCACCGGACCTGATCGCCTGTACATAGCCGAAGTCGCTCTCGGCCGGTATGTCAAAGCTGAAGACATCGAGGATGGCCATGGTGCCCGCCCTTTCGATCCGCTCTCTTGTGGTTACTGGGAAACTGTAGGAGAGTGAGGGCTGACCTGGAAGAACGCACTTTTTGGTGACTGAGGAACCTGATGGTGACCCAACATCTGCTCAAGGATCTGCCCGAGAACGCCGACCTGAGGCGCGCGGACTCCCTGGCGCGGGAGATCTTCTCGGACGTCGCCAACAAGTGGGCGCTGCTGATCATCGAGGCGCTCGGCGAGCGCACCCTGCGCTTCAGCGAGCTGCGGAACGAGGTCGAGGGCATCAGCCACAAGATGCTCACGCAGAACCTGCGCATGCTGGAGCGCAATGGCCTGGTCGACCGGACGGTGTATCCCACCGTGCCGCCGCGGGTCGAGTACACCCTCACCGAACCGGGCCGGGCCCTGCGCGCCGCGGTCGACGTCATCTGCGGCTGGACGCATCAGCACCTCGGTCATATCGAGCAGGCCCGTGAACGTTTCGACGTCTGACGGCACCTCCTGACGGCACCCGGCGGCACCTTTCCGGTCGCCCCGCCCGTCCGGACCGTGCCGTTCGGCGGAGCGGGCCGACGCGTTCACGCGCGGCAGGGCGGCGAGGCGCCGGCCCGGCGGTCTCACCGGCCGGCGCGGTCCTCCACCGGGAGCCGGACCAGGAGCCGCCAGACCGCCTCCCCGGGTCCGGTGGGCACCATGCCCGCGTCGGCCCGGCCGCCGAGCAGCGCGGCCCGATCGCGGATCTCCCGCAGGCCGCGGTAGGGGCCGGGGCGCACTCCCTGGTGGCTCCGGAACACCAGATTGTCCATCCGGATCTCCAGTACGCGCAGTCCCGGGCCGACCGTGCGCCCGGGGCACGCAATCCGCCGCCACCAGCCGGTCCTCCGGTCGTCCCGCCATCCGTCGCGCAGCCGGATCGCCAGGACCACCGGGGTCGCCCCGCAGTGGCGCCGGGCGTTCGCCAGCCCTTCGCGGATGATCCGGTACGCCTCCCGCGAGACCGGCCCCGGAACGCCGGAGAGGTCGTCGTCCCCCTCCCGCGCCACGTCCACGCCGCCGGCCGACACCAGATCCGCCAGCGCCTCCAGCCCCGGGCCCGCGCTGTCGTCCGTCCGGTCCTCGTCCATCCGGTCCTCCTGGGGCGGGGCGGGTCGGCAGGCCAGGTCGTCGCGGCCGGGCGAGCCCTGCGAGAGTACCTTCATCTGCCGGGACTTGAGGCCGGACGGGGCACTTCGGCGGCACCGCGCGGAGCCGTGGACCGGGGGCACGGGGCCGCTGTCACCCGGTCGTGGTCCGCTCCTCGGCGCGGTGCAGGAAACCGGTCGTTTCGAGGTGGTCCAGACAGCGGTCGACGAGGGTGGCGTCCACGGGCGGGCACAGGATGCCGGTCCGGCGCAGGGCCCGGTCGGCGTTGTCGCGCCGGATTCCGCTCAGGTCGTCCATCAGGCCGTCCGTACCGGGCGGCGGGGTGAGCATCGGCAGGAACGGGGTGAGCGGGGCGTCAGGGGTCTCGGCGGCCTGCGCGGCCATGGCGGCGAGCCACTCCGCGGCGGGCAGTCGGCGGACGGTGTGGCCACGGGCGCGGAGCCGGTCCACGACGAGACGGAAGTCGGCGGGCCGGGGGTTGGCGAGGTGGTAGGTCCGGCCGTCGGGCGGCTCATGGGTGATCAGGTGGACGAGCGCGTCGGCGGCGTGGTCCACGGGGACCAGATCGAGGGGCAGCCGCGCGTCGGGGGCGGTGCCGGTGTCGGCGATCGCCTTGATCAGCGCGCTGATCAGCATGTTGGTGGGCCAGACACCGCCGGTGGCGGGCCCTGAGATGTCGTACGGGCGGTATACGGCGACGGGCAGCCCGCGGGCCGCCGCCCGGCGGAGCAGGCCCTCGGCCACCCACTTGCTCTGCGCGTAGCCCGTACGCAGCCGCTCGGGGTGTTGGGGCGGGGTGTCCTCGTCGAGAACGGTGCGGCCCGCCGTGGCGTCCCCGCCGAGCGTGTCGACGGTGGAGACGTAGTGGACCGGCTTGGGGCCGTGGGTGGCCGCCAGCAGCAGCACGGTGCGGGTGCCGGTGACGTTCGCGGGGCGCAGCGCCGTGTAGGGGTAGGCGAAGTTCACCTGTGCGGCGTTGTGGACGACGGTGTCGACGGTGCGGGCCAGGGTGTCGAAGGCGCCCGGGGACAGGCCGAACCCGGGGGCGGTGAGATCGCCGGGGACGGCGACGACACGCTGCCAGGTGCTGTCGGGGGTGAGGCCGTGGCGCCGGGCGCCCGTTTCGAGACGGCGCTCGGCGTGTGCGGTGTCGTCGGCGCGGACGAGGCAGTGGACGGTGGCGGTCGTGCGGCGCAGCAGACGGTGCAGGAGGTGGGTGCCGAGGAAGCCGGTGGCACCGGTGAGCAGGATGTGGGCGGGGGGAGCCGTGCGGGTGGAGGTACGGGTGGTGATGCGCGGCTCGGGCCCGAGCCGGGTCTCCGCGGTGAAGTCGACGGTTTCGCCGTCCGGGGCGCTGTCGGCGGCGAGGGCGTCGACGGCGCGGGCGAAGTCCCGCACAGTGGGCCCGGCGAGCAGCAGGGTGAGCAGGGCGGTGGTGTGGGTGGCGGGCATGGCCAGCCGGTTCCGGACGGCGGCGACGGCGCGTACCGCGAGGAGGGAGCCGCCGCCGAGGGCGAAGAAGTCGTCGTCCCTCCCGGCGTCGGGGACGGCGAGCAGATCGCCCCATGCCTCGGCCACCAGGCGTTCGGTCTTCGTGGCGGGGGGCGGGCCCGCCGGTCGGGTGCGGGAGTCGGGCAGTTGCCGGCGGTCCACCTTGCCGTTGGAGTTGTGCGGCAGTTCGTCGACGACGTGGATGGTGGCGGGAACCATGAAGGGTGGCAGGCGGTCCGCCAGGAAGGAGCGCAGCCCACGGGCGAGGGCGCTCCGCCCGGCGGCGCCGGGGGTGCCGCCGCGATCGGCACGGACGCCGTCGGCGGAGGTCGCGTCGGCGGAGGTCGCGTCGGCGGAGGCGGCTTCGGCCGGAGCGGCTTCCGTGGAAGCGGCTTGCGTGGAGGCGGTTTCGGCAGCGGCGCTCGCGCGGCGGCGGACGTCGGCCGAGGGGACGGCCCAGGCGATGAGCTGACGACGTCCGGCGGGGGTGGTGCGGACATCGGCGACGGCGGCGCTGAGCTGGGGGTGGGCGGCGAGGGCGCTTTCGACCTCGGCGAGTTCGACGCGGTAGCCGTTGATCTTGACCTGCCGGTCGATACGGCCGAGGAAGTCCAGGACACCGCCGGCGTCGCGGCGGACCCGGTCGCCGGTGCGGTACAGGCGGGTGCCGTCCGCGCCGGTGCGGAAGGTCTCCCGGGTCCGTTCGGGGTCGCCGTGGTAGCCGAGGGCGAGCCCGTCGCCGCCGACCCACAGTTCGCCCGGTTCGCCGTCCGCGGCGGGGGTGCCGTCGGGGCGCAGGACATGGGCGGTGGAGTTGGCGGCCGGGAGCCCGATGGGGACGGTCTGCTCCTCGTCGCCGAGTCCGGTGATCTCGTGCGCCGTGCAGAAGATCCCGTTCTCGGTGGGGCCGTAGGCGTTGATCAACCGCCGGGGCGGGCCGTGGCGCAGGACGGCGCGGACGGCGGTGGGGTTGACCACGTCGGCGGTGACGTACAGCTGGGTCAGGGAGGCGAACATCCCGGGGTCGTGGGAGGCGGCCTCGTGGAAGACCCCGGCGCTGAGCACCATGACCGTGGCCCGCTCGGTGCGGATGCGGCGGGCGAGCGCGGCGGGCGAGAGGAGGGTGTGCCGGTCGACGAGGACGAGGCGGGCACCGTTGAGGAGGGCGCCGTAGATCTCGAAACAGGAGACGTCGAAGGCGAGGCTGCTCGTGGCCAGCCAGGTGTCGCCGGGGCCCGCTTGCAGCAGGGGGGTGTCGAGGACCAGGCGGGTGGGGGCACGGTGCGGGACGGCGACGGCCTTGGGGCGACCGGTGGTACCGGAGGTGAACATGATGTACGCGGGGTCGGCCGCCGAGGGTTCCTCGACGGCGGCGGGCGGTCGCCCGGCGCCCTCGGTGACACGCGGCATGGGCACCCTGACGCCGATGGCCAGGTCGGGCAGGCGTGGATCGTCCACGGCGGCGCGCAGGCCGACCTGTTCGGCCATCCCCGCCAGACGGGCCTCGGGGTGGATGGGGTCGAGCGGTACCTGGACGCCGCCCGCCTTCAATACGCCCAGCAGGGCGGCGACGGCCTCGGCGCGGGGTTGCGCGACCACACCGACCCGGTCCCCGGTGCGGACCCCGTGGCGCCGCAGACGGTGCGCGACCGCGTTGGCCCACCGGTCGAGTCCGCGGTAGGTGACCCGGGTGTCGCCGTCGTCGACGGCGGGCGCGTCGGGGGTGGCGCGGACCTGGCGCTCGAAAAGCCTGAACAGCGTCGTATTGCGGGGGTAGGACGTTCCGGTGGCGTTCCACGGGGCGTCGTCCCCGCTCCAGCCCGCCCCGTTCGCGTCGGACTCGTTCCCGCCCGCTCCGTTCCCGCCGGACCCGGACGGGCCATTCCCGGCGGAATGATTCCCGACGGGGTGATGACCGGCCCGGTGCTTCTCGTGTGCGGCATTCATGAGACCCCTCTTCGGTCGCCTGCTGAATGCGACCGTAACGGCGGCGATCGGGGTCAGGTAAGCCGCGGTTCCGCTCAGCGGGACAGGCCGTCGACGACGCGTCGGGAAGGATCTAATGTGCTCCGCATGCCCGGTGGGAACGGCGGCGGAGATCCGGCCCGGGTGGCCTTTTCGATGTCGCGGGAAGCCCTGCCCGCGAAGCGACCGCGTCAGAGGACGAGGAAACCCGATGGTCTATGAAATCGTCACCGAACTGCTGATCACCGTGTTCGACGTCAGTCCTGAAACGGTCGGCTCCACCGCTTCCCTGGAGGATCTGGGGCTGGATTCACTGGCCCAGGTGGAGCTGGCCGACCGCCTCGCGGAGCATTTCGACATCCAGATCCCGGAAACCGCGTTGCGGGGTCCGACGACACTGGCCGATATCGTGCACACGGTCGAGCAGCGGCAGGGCACCTGGTCGTGAGCAATACACACAGGCCCCCTACACGCAGGACAGCGAATGAGCCATGGACCGCCCGGAGGGGACCGCGTGTGGTCGTCACCGGAATCGGTGTGATCAGCGCGGCGGGCACAGGTGTCGAGGAGAACTGGAAACGGGTGGTGGCGGGCGAACCCACCGCGGCCCGGGATTCCGTGCTCTTCGGCAGTCCGGTGGATTTCGCCTGCCGGGTACCGGATTTCGACCCCGGTCCGCGTCCGGGCGGGCCGCAGGCGGAACGCCTCGACCGGTATGCCCAGTTGGCCATGGTGGCCGCGGCGGAGGCCCTCGCCTCCGCGGGGCTGCCCGCCTCCCCCGGCGACCCCGACCGGTGCGGGATCGTGCTGGGCAGCGTGGCCGGGGGCATGGGCACGCTGGAGGAGCAGGCCGCACGGCTGGAGCGCGGCGGCCCCACGGCGGTGGCCGGGCGCACCATGCCCCTCGGGCTGCTGAGTTCGGCCGCGGGTGCCATCAGTGTGCGCCACGGCCTGCGGGGCACCTGTCTCTCCGTGGCGACCGCGTGCGCCTCGGGCACCCAGGCGATCGGCCTGGCCCGGGACCTGGTGGGCGCCGGTACGCTCGACATCGCCCTGGCCGGGGGCGCCGACGCCCCGCTGACGCCGTTCAACGCCGCCGCCTATGCCAGGCTGCGCGCCCTGTCCCGGCGCGCCGACGACCCGCGCGGCGCCTCCCGGCCCTTCTCCGCGACCCGGGACGGCTTCGTCCTCGGCGAGGGCGCGGGCTTTCTCGTGCTGGAGCGCGAGGACGACGCCCGGGCTCGGCGGGCCCCGCTGCTGGCCGTTGTCGCGGGCCACGCGGCCACCGCCGACGCCCACCACGCCGTCCGGCCCGACCCCACCGGCTCCGGGGCCCGCCGCGCGATGCTCGGCGCGCTCGCCGACGCGGATCTCGATCCGGGCTCGGTGGGGCACATCAACGCCCACGGCACGTCCACCCTTCTCAACGACGCCGTCGAGGGGACCGCCATCGGCGAGGTCTTCGGCGACCGCGTGGCCGTCAGCTCCACCAAGGGGGTGACGGGCCACACCTTCGGCGCCGCGGGCGCCCTGGAGGCGGCGTACGCGGTCCTGGCCCTGCGCGAGGGGCTGATCCCGCCCACGGCCAACCTCACCGATCCCGATCCGTCCATCCCCGTGGACCTGGTGGCGGCACAAGCCCGCCGCGCCCGGCTGGACGCGGTGATGAGTAATTCCTTCGGCTTCGGCGGCTACAACGCCTCCCTGGTCCTCACCACCGTGTGACCCACTCCCCGTCAAACGCCTCCCTGGTCGTCACCGCCGTGCGACCCACTCCCCGTCAAACGCCTCCCTGGTCCTCACCGCCATGTGGCCCGCTCCCCGTCATCCGCGTCATCCGCACAGGAAGGGCATCCCGATGGAGATCCCCGTGGATCGTCCCCGCACCGGCGATACCCTCGGCGGCGCCCCTCCCGGCGGGGCCTCCCGCCCCCGCGTCTCGCACGGCGGGCTCTCCCAGGGCGGGCTCTCCCACAGCGGGGACGAACGGTCGCTGGGTTCCTTCGCCTCCCTGCGGGGCCGACACCTCCTGGACCGGCTCACCCCCTTCGAACAGTGGCGGCGCCCCCACGCCGAGCAGGGCGTCTGGGGCTACCACCAGCAGACGCTCAGCCACCCGTTCACCCCCCGGGCCCGTACCCGCGACGAGTTCGGCGACGAGGGGAGCGGCGTCAACCTCCTCACACAGGACTACCTCGCGCTCAGCAGCCACCCCGCGGTGCACGAGGCGATCACGGCGGCGCTGCGGGACCACGGCCCCCACAGCGGGGGCTCCCCCGCCGCGGCGGGCGACACACCACTGGCCGAGGAGTTGTGCGGACAGCTCGCCGAGTTGACGGGCATGC
The DNA here is from genome assembly GCF_005519465.1 of Streptomyces clavuligerus. Taxonomy (NCBI): domain Bacteria; kingdom Bacillati; phylum Actinomycetota; class Actinomycetes; order Kitasatosporales; family Streptomycetaceae; genus Streptomyces; species Streptomyces clavuligerus. The sequence goes on from NZ_CP027859.1 coordinate 577,406, forward strand.
GCCATGTCGTGCTCTTCCCCACCGGCTGGGCAGCCGGGTTCGGCGCGGTCAACGCCCTCGCCCGCCGCTTCGACCACATCGTCGTGGACGAGCTGGTCCACGCCTGTGTGCACGAAGGCGTCGCCGCCGGCCGCTCCACCCGGATCACCCGGACACCGCATCTGGACCACGGGGCCGTACACCGGGCACTGCGCCGCATCCGGGCCGAGGACGCCGCCAACGGCATCCTCGTCATCACCGAGAGTCTCTTCTCGATGAACTCCGACACGCCCGACCTCGCCGCACTCCAGCGGACGTGTCACGAGTACGACGCGGTGCTGCTGGTCGACCAGGCCCACGACATCGGCGTGCTCGGCCCCGGGGGGCGGGGCCAGGCCGCGGGCCAGGGGATGCACGGCCGGCTCGATGTCGTCGTGGGGTCGATGAGCAAGGCGTTCGCCACCAACGGCGGCTACCTCGCCACCAACTCCTCCTCCGTCGCCGCCTATGTGCGCTACTTCGCGAGCACCCATATGTTCTCCTCGGCCCTGACACCGCTCCAGACCGCGGGGGCCCTGGCCGCCGCGCGGATCATGCGCTCCGACGAGGGGCAGCGGCTCCGGGACGAGCTGCTGCGCAACGCCGGGGTCCTGCGCCGGGAGCTGGCCCGCACGGCTTCGGGCCCCGCCCCGTACACCGTCCTCGGGGTGCCCTCCCCCATCGTGCCGGTCGAGATCGACTCCCTGGCCGTGGGGCGCGCCGCGATGGGCGTCGCACGCCGCGACGGCGTCCTGCTCCACCTCGTCGAATTCCCGGTCGTCCCACGGGGCCGGGCGCGCTACCGGCTCCAGCTCTCCAGCGCGCACCGGCCCGAGGACCTCGCCCTGGCCGCGCGGGTCATCCGCGAGGCCGTCGCCTCCGCCCGCGCCGACACCACCACCCGCCCCGAGGATTCCCCCGTCAAGAGAAGGTGACCCGATGACCAGCAACCCCACCGACGTACAGATCACGGCCGTGCGCTCGGCCGCCGACCGGCTCGTCGACCGGCTGCGCCACACCGCCACCGACAACGACTACGTCGCCAAGGCCCGGGCCGGTGAACTGACCGGCGACGACATCGCCGCCCTGGTCCGGCTGGAGAACGCGACCCTCGACGGCGTGACCGCCCCCATCGGTCTGGCGGCGGCACGGTTCCGGAACACCCCCGCGATGGACTTCATGCTCGACATCGGCCGGATGGTCAGCGTCGACCGCACCAACATCCGGGCCTCTGCCGTCGCCTACGGAACGGCCCTGGAGGAGTACCCCGGGCAGCGTCTGGACCCGGTCGCCTACGGCTACACCGGATTCATCAACTGGGCCTGTGTGCACGCCGACGCGGAGGCGATGGCGCTGATCGCCTATGTGGACATCACCCTGTGGCACGAGGCGTGCGTCATCCTCACACCGGTCCTGCGCAAGCACCCCGGGCTCCCGCACGAGGTCGTCGAGTACTTCGCCTCGTACGAGGAGCGCCCGGACGAGGTGCTGGACGCGGCCCTGGACGTCATCGCGCACGGTGTGGCCCAGGGGTACGAGCTCCAGCGGGCCGTCGACACGGCCCGGCTGATGGGGGACTATCTCGCCACCTTCTGGCGGGCGGCCGGGCAGTAGCCCCGCGGATACCGGCCCGGGACGGACCGCCCGGCGTGTCCCGCCGTGCGCCTGGCGGGCGGGGAAGGGCCGGGCGGGATGTCTCAGTCCCGCGCCGGTTCCGGAACGTGTCGCAGGACGCGGTGGGCGTGTGCTCCGCACTGACGCAGCAGAGCACACACCGCGGTGGGGTCGAACGCCTCCGGATGCCCCCCGGCGCTGAGCGCGGCCAGGATCTGCCCCTGGGCCCCGAGGACCGGCACCGCCGCCGTGGCGATGCCCGAAGCGGCGCCCGGAGCGGTGCCGTGCGGGCCCAGGCAGATACCGGAACGCTGGATGCCCGCCAGCTCCATCGCCAGTTCCGGCCCGGCCCAGCCGTTCCCGGGTCCCGCGGGGGGTCGCGCCCGGTCGGCCTCGGTATGCGCGAGGATGACCTTGCCCGCGGGTGTCCGGTGCAGCGGCGTGGGCTGTTCGAGGCGCCCGACGACGGAGCTGTACCGCTGGCTGTAGATCAGTTCGACGAAGCAGGCGGTGGTGCCGTCGCGGACGCTGAGGCCGACGATGTGGCGGGTCCTCTCGTACAGCGTGAGCAGCACGGGCTTCAGCAGATGGCGCAGGAGCCGGACCTGTTCGCTCTCGCGCGGCCGGGACAGGTCCAGCACGGCCTTGCCGAGGCTGTAGAACTCACCGTCCCGGTGGACCATCTCCAGGACGTGCAGTTCGGTCAGGAGACGGTGGGCGGTGCTCTTGGCCAGGCCGGTGGACTGGACGATCGTGGTGAGCGAGACCGGCTCACCGCTGGTCCGGACGGCGCGCAGGATGCACAGCAGCCTGCTGGCCAGTCTGCCCGCTCCGGCCGACGCCGATGCCGCGGATGCCGGCAGTTCGGATGTGCGCGTCGAGTTCACGGATGTGCCCTCTCTTCCATCGGTTCATCCCTGCGCACCGGGCGCCCCTCGAACGAGGTGTGACGGCGTGCCGCCGGGGCGCGGGAAGCGCGGCGCTCCCGGGCGCGCGCCCGGGGCGGATGGTGCCGGTGGACGGCGGCGGCCACGGCGGCCCGGCGCGCGGACGGAGGTGTCGGAACGGTCGGCACCGGACCTCGGCGGCCTCGGCGGTCACCGAGTGCCGGTCACCGGGTGCTCACCGAGTGCTCAGCGGGTGCTCAACCGGGCCGGAGCCCGGGGAGGTGGCGCTGCCGCGGCCTGTCGTGGGGGCCGGTGGCGCCGGAGATACACGGGTCCGCCCCGCCCGGGGCGACCGCGCGATCAGGGACGGCTGAGCCGGACATGCACGTACACCTCCAGAACGGCGGCAGACCGCGGACGGCCCGATGGCGGGCCCGGCCGGGGACGGTGACCGGCCGTTCGTCCACCCTGTCGATGACGGCGGCCGGACGCCGCCGAGCGAGAAGCCCATGCAACCCCACACGCAACCTGTTTCACAGACGTAGAAGTGGACGCGTCGCGAACCGTCCGCCTCCGGGCCTGTCCGCGCGTGGCCGGACCGAAGTACCCGGGGCCGTGGAAGGTGCCCCCACTCCCCCTGCCCGATGCCCCGATCCCGTCCTTTCCTCCAACACGTGAGCAAAGCATCGGAGGGCTGACGCCCGGTGCCCAGACATCGCGCGGCAGGCTCCGTCCACCGGCAGACGTCCGCTTCCGCACACCCGCCCGGCCCGCGCGGGCGGGCCGGGCGCGGGGACCGTCCCGACCGTACGCAGCCTGCCCGCCATGGTCCGGTCCTGGGACGGTTCGCCGCCCGCGCCGCCCGCACCGCGCGCACCTGTCGTCCGCATGACGCGCCCGGCCGCACCGGGCTCGCGCCACGGCGCCGCAATCCACATCACACCGCATTGGCTGAAGCAAACCACCGGCGCCCTCATGGCCGGGCCGCCCGGGTCGCGCCCGGTGGCCCGCGCCGCCCTTCGGCGGAGCGCGCCGCAGCCGCGGAGCCCGTTCCCCGAGTGATGCCACAGAGAACTTATTGCACCACGCAAGGACAATTTCACCTCGCGTCATTCGGCTGAAGTCATGCGCGTTCCGGCTGCCGTCCGAGGCCCTCCGAACGAAAAGGAGTTATTCATCATCAAAGGTCCCACGGCATCCGACACATCAAGAATCCATCAACGGCCGAACCGTCAGCAGGGGTGATCGGAGGTCGAGGGCAACTGCGACGGAACCCGCCGGCAGCTCGGCCCCATCGAGCGGGTGCCTGAACGTTTCGACACCTGACGGCACCTGACGGCACCCGGCGGCACCCGGCGGCGAGGGGCAGGGCCGCGGCGGGGTGTCCCGCTAGAGCACGGCGAGTCGACCGGCCAGGTCGTCGAGGCCGAGTGAGCCCTGCGAGAGCGCCTTCATGTGCCAGGTCTTGAGGTCGAACGAGGTGCCCCGGCGGCGGCGCGCGGCCTCGCGGCCCTGGAGCCAGACGCGTTCGCCGAGTTTGTAGCCGATGGCCTGGCCGGGCCAGCCGAGGTAGCGGACGATCTCGCTGTCCCGCATGTCGGCGGAGCTGCCGGTGTAGGTGGCCAGGAACTCCGTGGCGAGGGCCGGGGTCCAGCGCTCACCGGGGTGGAAGCCCGCGTCGGCGGGGATGGCCGAGCCCAGGTGCATACCGATGTCGATGATCACCCTGATGGTGCGCAGCATCTGCTCGTCGAGGAAGCCGAGGCGGCGGGCGGGGTCGGTGAGGAAGCCCAGATCGTCCATGAGGCGTTCGGCGTACAGGGCCCAGCCCTCGATGTTGGCGCTGACCATGCCCAGAGTGGTCTGGTAGCGGCTGAGACGGTCGGCGAGGGAGACCCACCGGGCGAGTTGCAGATGGTGGCCGGGGACTCCCTCGTGGTACCAGGTGCTGACGAGTTGCCAGGTCGGGAAGGTGTCCCGGCCGAGGGTGGGCAGGAAGGTCCGTCCGGGGCGGCTGAAGTCGAGGCTGGGGCCCTGGTAGTACGGTGCCGCCGAGCTGCCGGTGGGCGCGATACGGGACTCCACCCGGCGCAGCGGGCCGGAGAGGTCGAAGTGGGTGCCGTCGAGGGCGGTGATCGCCTCGTCCATGAGCTGCTGGAGCCAGTCCCGGATCGCTTCCTCGCCGATGACGGTGTGACCGTGCCGCTCCAGATGGCCCATAGCCTCCTGGACTCCCGCTCCGGGCAGCACCCGGTCGGCTTCGGTGCGCATCTCGGCCACCGTGCGGTGGAACTCGCTCCAGGCCCAGGTGTACGCCTCGTCCAGGTCGGGATCGGCGCCGGTGTGGTGGCGTACGGCGATTCCGTAGCGTTCCCGGCCGACGGCGTCGGGGGTGTCGGCGGCGGCCGGGGTGTAGGTGTCGCGCAGCCAGTCGCGGAACCCGGCGACGGCGGCGGTGGCCTTGAGGGCGGCGGCGTCCAGTTCGCCGCGCAGCCCCTCGGGCCCGGGTGCGACAAACCCCGCGAACCATCCCGAGCCGTCGCCTTCGGCGTTCTCACCGGTCCAGGCGGTGAGCTGGTCGACGACTGCGGCCGTCTGCCGGGGCGCGGCGGTCAGGCCCCGGGAGATCCCCTCGGCGAGGGTGGCGCGGTACCCGTCGAGCGCGGCGGGGAGGTTGCGCAGCCGTCCGGCCACCGCCGCCCAGTCGTCGTCGGTGGCGGTCGGCATGAAGGTGAAGATGTCCCGCACCTGGTGGACGTGTGCGCCGATGGTACGGAGCTGGCGGAAGTTCTCACCGGTGTCGTGGAGGGCGAGTTCGGCGGTGAGGCGCTCCCTCAGCAGCCGCGCGCAGTTCCGGTCGGCGGGGTCCTCGTCGGCGGGCGGCGCGGCGGCGCGCGCTTCGAGCGTGTCGAGCGCGGTGAGGGTGCGACGGGCGATGTCCGCGAGCGCCTCGAAACCCTCCGGGGAGAGATCCGGCTGCCGGTCGTCACCCGGGTGCAGCCCCAGCCAGGCGGCCTCCAGCGGGTTGTGAGCGGCCACGTGGTCCAGGTAACGGTCGGCGATGGTGCGCGGGGTGATCGTCTCCTCTGTCATGGCGTCATCCTCGCGCACGGGTGGGGGTGGCCGGCTCGCATACCGTGGTTTCGGTGTGGGTGAGGGGGTGTTGGGGGCGGTGGGGTGTGGGTGGGGCCCCCGCGTGTGCGGGGCAGACGATCAGAGAGGGGGGCACGTGTCCTCATCCGGACGACCCCCGCGCGTACGGGGCAGACGACTCCGGTGCGCTCAAGGTGGACAAGGCCGTGGGACGACCCCCGCGCATGCGGGGCAGACTTCCTGGCTCGGGCTGCTCGGCGGGTGGCTCGGGGACGACCCCCACGCATGCGGGGCAGACCCGTCGCCCATGTCGATCTCGTACTCCGTACCCGGACGACCCCCGCGCGTGCGGGGCAGACACTTCGCGACCTGGGACGCTATCACGTGATCATGCCATTTTCGTTCACCTGCTTCAGGGACGGGACCTCCCCCGCCGGACGGGCTCCACGGGATCGTTCAGGGCCTGCGCCCCCGAAAGGTGCGGCGCAGGTCGGTCACCCACGCGTCGGGGTTCTCCCAGGGAATGAAGTGCCCGCCGTGCTCATGGGCGTTGACGTTGACGTGGTTGAACCAACCGGCGAGCGGGCCGTTCGTGAACGCCCGGACGCGCTCGTCGGCGGTGTGGATGCCGGGCGGGTTCTCGTAGGTGACGAAGGTGAGGCCGACCGGGGCCTGCACGACCGGGGTGCGGTCGTGGGCGGGGGCCCAGGGGTAGCGGTTGGCGTTGGCGTAGTAACGCATCGATGTGGCGGCGGAGTTGTTCACCCAGTAGATCGTGGCGTGGGTGAGCAGGTCGTCCCTGGTGAAGACGGACTCGACGGCGCCGCCGTGGTCGCTCCAGGCGTGCCAGCGCTCCAGCAGCCAGGCGAGCAGTCCGGCGGGTGAGTCGCTCAGCCCATGGGCCAGGGTGGCGCCGTCGAGTGTGTGCACGGCGAGGTGGGACGCCCAGCGGTGGTCCAGCTCGATGACGCGGGCGCGGATGTCGGCGGGCTGGTCGTCGGTGAGGGGGCGGTTCCGGGCGAAGTCCCAGGCGCGGGGGCCGGTGAAGAAGTCCAGCGGCAGCCCGGAGCCGATGTGGATGCCGTACAGCTCGTCGGCGTACTTGTGGCCGAGCTGGCTGGAGACGATCCCGCCGATGTCGCAGCCTCCGGCGGCGTACTTCTCGTATCCGAGGGTCTCGGTCATCAGGGTGTGCCAGAGGTCGGAGACCTTCCAGAAGTTGACGTCCGGAAAGCCGGTGAGCGGACCGGGGAAGCCGAAGCCGGGCAGGGAGGGCACGATGACGTCGAACGCGTCGGCGGGGTCACCGCCGAACGCGGCCGGGTCGGCGAGCGGGTCGATCACCTTCGACCAGTGCCAGAACGTCCACGGCCAGCCGTGGGTGAGGATCAGCGGGATCGGGCGGGGGCCGCGCCCTGGCTTGCGCAGGAAGTGCACGGGGATACCGGCCACGTTCACCCGGTAGTGCTCGTAGGCGTTGATGGCGGCCTCGGCGCGACGCCAGTCGTAGCCGTCCCGCCAGTGGGCGACCAGTTCACGGAGGTAGCTGTCGGGGACACCGTAGGACCAGTCCTCGTTCCCCTCGTCCAGCGGCGGACGGGTCCGTGCGAGACGGGCCCGCAGGTCGTCGAGGACCTCGTCGGGCACATGGATCGGGGTGGGCTCCAGGGGGAAGGCGTGCGGGGCGGTCATGGCGTGGCTCCTCACCGGGCAGGAAGCGGAGTCGTCGGCCTGCTGGAGTCCCATCGGCGGCGCGGGCGCCACCACTCCCGGCATGCCGCCCTCCGCCGTCCATGGCCCTCCACCTGCGCGACCAGGAGATGAGCGTACGCGACACGGGCTCCGCCGCCAGTCCCAGTCCCAGTCCCAGTCCCGGTTCCGGTGGGACGCGTGGTTCGTGTGCGGCGAGCCCTCAGGGGAAAGGAGTGGTCACCCGGACGGTGGGCCCATGGTGCCGGGGGCGGTGGTCCAGGGGTCGGCGGAGGAAGCCGCCGGGGTGTTCACCGACAGGTCGCGGGTGTAGCGGGCGGAGCAGAGGGCCCAGGTGAGGTAGGCCGCGGGGAAGTTGAGGGCGGCGCACGCGACCCGGCTGACGGCGCGGACGGTGGCCGGGGGGAGGCCCAGCCGCGCGGCGGTGGCGGGGATGCGGCGGCCGAGGGCGGCGGCCCGGTCGAGGCGGTCGGTGATTCGGGCGGTCAGCCAGTGCACGGCGGCGGGGGCGGTCAGGCCGAGGTGGTGGCGGGCGACGAGGAGGTAGTTGACGGTGAGGCCGTCGGTCGCCTCCTTGGGGCAGGAGAGGATGTCGTTGCACCAGTTCGCGGCGTCGCTGATGTGGCGGATCAGCTCCTGCCAGAGGGCGGTGGCGGCGAAGGCGGGCGGCAGTTCGACGCAGAGGATCGCCTCGGGCAGGTCGTAGAGCCACAGGCCGCTGGACCGGCGGCGCAGCAGGGGGTATTCCGCGACGGTGGGAACGGTGTTGGTGCGCCGCAGATGGTGTTCGTTCAGGCAGCCGGTGTACTGCTCGCGCAGATGACGGTGGAAGCGGCCGATCCAGTCGCTGGTCATGCCGTGGCTGGTCTGCCGCCAGAGTCCGGCCAGCGCGGTGACGATCGGATGCTCGGGTCCGCCGGGCGGGCCGGCGGGGGCACCGGGGGCGCCGGTGCGGTGCAGCAGTCCGGTGAACAGGGTGTCGACGGCCTGGGGCGCGGTGCGGGACTCGATGTGGTCGTCCAGGCAGAACACCCAGATCAGCCAGCGTGCGTAGAGCAGGACTTGGTCGTCGCGTTCCTCGGACATCGCGACGGCGGCGAGGCGGTCGAGGCCATGGGCGCCGAGCCGCAGCGCGGCCGGTCCGGTGGCGAGGCCGCTGGCGGCGGCCCAGTGACGGGCCCGCTGTTCGAGGTGGGGGGCGTGGCGGTGGCGGCGGTGGGGACGGTGCAGCCAGCGGGTGGCGTCCGGGAGCGTTTCGGGTGGCCAGGGGGCTGCGGCGGCCGAGGCCATGGGCGCTTACCGTGCCGAGGGGGGAAAGGGGAAGCGGAACGTCGCCCCGTACAGCCAGTTGCCCGGTGCGTCGGGGTCGGGGCTGGTGTAGTAGTCGCGGACCGCGGCGAGGTACTCCTCGACGTCCAGCACACCGTCGACGTTGGTGTCGAGACGGTCGAAGGCGATGCCGCTCTGGATTTCCGGGACGCCGAGGACGGTCTCCATCGCCTGGAATTCCGAGCGGTCGATCGAGCCGTCTCCGTCCATGTCGGCGATGATCGCCAGGGCCGCGGCCGCAGGGTGGAAGATTTCTTCGAACTGGTCTCCGTGAACGAATGCGGCCAGCATTCCGTTCCGGTACTCCGGCGGGTCGATCTGGCCGTCGCGGTTGGTGTCGCAGTGCGCGGCGAGGGTGTCCCAGAACCGGTCGAAGGCGTCCATCAGCGCCTGTCCTCTCGGTGTTGACGACGGTTCCGAGAAGGTCAGCAGCAGTTGGGAGGCGAGTCCGAGCAGATCCTGGCGTTCGATCAGGCCGTTCCGGTCGATGTCGATGTGGAGGTACGACCAGTCAATCTTATTGTTCAGCACCGTGCTCATGTTCTACTCCGTTTTTCGCATTCCGCATACGGAATCCGGATCGGGAATCCCAGATCCATCCCGGCGGAAGGAGATCTCGACGCCTCCAAGTAGGTAGAGGGTTACTGCCCGTCCCGTCAATCCCCGGATGAACGGGGGTGGTTGCGGCGCACGGAGAGGACACACGTCTTCATGGGGCCGCCCGCCCCTTCCGGGCGGCGCGCTCCGGCCTGTGCGCCGTCCCCCGTCCCCCGTCCCCGTTCGGCTATCGGGGTTTCGGGGCGGTACGGGCGGTCATGCGCAGGCCGGTGGGCTGGAGGGTGGCGAAGAGGCGGGTCTCGCCGACCTTGGTGCCGGGGGTGTGGCGCAGGGTCCAGCGGGTGACGGCCGCTGCGGCGACCGCGCGCATCTCGGTCCGGGCGAAGGTGTCGCCGAGGCATTTGCGGTTGCCGTCGCCGAAGGGGATGAAGTGGGTGCGGTGCTGGACGGGGCTGTTGCCGGGGAGCCAGCGGTCGGGGTCGAAGCGGTCCGGGTGGGGGAAGACCTGGGGGTCGCGGTGGAGGGCGGAGAGGCTGAACAGGAACTCGGTGCCTGCGGGCAGGGTCCTGCCGTCGAGTTCGACCTCGGTGCGGGCCCGGCGCATGAGGACCCAGTTCGGGGTGTGGAGGCGGAGGGTCTCGTTCAGCAGCCGGTCCAGAAGGCCGGTCCGGGTGGTGTCCCCGTCGGCGGCGGCGAGATCGGCGCGCAGCTCGTTCTCGTGGTCGGGGTGGCGGGCCAGTTCGTGGAAGAGCCAGGAGAGGGTGGTGGCGATGGTCTCGGTACCGGCGACGAGGACGGAGATGGCTTCGTCGCACGACTGCTGGAGGGAGCAGTCGAGGTCGGCGGCGTGCGGGCACAGGGTGGTGAAGAGATCCTGATGGTCCCCGTCGCCCATGGGGTTCGCCGTGGTGGTGCGGGCGGTGCGGGCCAGGTCGGCGACGATCGTGTTGAGGTCGCGGATGGCCCGTTCGAAGCGCCGGTTGCCGGGGGTCGGCAACCGTTCGAGAAGGGTTCCGGGGGAGAGAAAGCGGATCATGATCCCGCCGAGGAGGACGTTCACGCACTGGTGGATGCGTTCGCTGGTCCTGGGGGTGGGGCGGGCCGCGAAGAAGAGCCTGATGATCATTTCCAGGGCGATGCGATGCATCTCGTCGAGGACGTCGAGGGTGTCGCCGTCCTGCCACCGGTCGAGGTGCTCGGCCGCGCAATCGGCGGCGACGGTGCGCCAGTGCGGTTGGCGACTGCGGTGGAACGCGGGCTGGATCAGACGGCGTTGACCGAGGTGGAGCGGTTGTTCGGAGAAGAGGACACCATTGCCGAGGATGGTGCGGGCCTTGTCGAACGCGGCACCCTTCTCGTAGGAGCGGGCGTCGGTGACCAGGATGCGGTGGAGGAGATCGGGCGAGTTCACCACATGGACGGGGGTGGGGATGTCGACCCGGACGAGCCCGCCGAGCGGCTGGAGCGAGGTGAGGAACCGGACCGGGTTCCGCATCAGCGGCAGGAGATGGCCGAGGCCGGGCAGCCGCCCGGGGGCGGTCGGCACCGGACTGCCCGGGGCCGGGACACGGGCCCGGCGGCCCCGCTCCGGTGGGGGCGGGGAGCCGTCGGTCCGGCCGGACAGGGGTTGCGTCATCGCGTTCTCCTTCACGGGTCGGGGAACAGGCGGCACCGGGTCAGAGGGGCAGCGGCTGATGCCCGGACACGGTGTAACGGTGGCTGGTGCGTTCCCAGCGGTCGTTTCCTGCCATGAAGTCCTGGAGCAGGACGATGTAGCGGAGCACGGCTGTCTCCTGGTCGGGAGGCAGGCAGCGGGCGAGCGCGTGGGCGTGCGGTTCGAGTCCGCGGAACCTCGTGGCCAGCTCGCGGGTGCGGGCGACGGCTTCGGCGAGGGACTGATCACGGTTCATGCCGTGGTCGCGTTCCAGGATCAGCAGCAGGTTGTTGCCGCCCGTGCCGTCGGCCTCCTCCTTCTCGACCGAGGCGACGTCGTTGCTGATGGAGACGATGTCGGCGGCGGTGTCCCGCAGGGCCGTCAGGGCCTGGCTGTGCCAGGCCAGCGGGGGGACCTCGAAGCCGCTGACCCGTTCGTACAGGTCGTTGAGGACATAGGCGCTGATCGACCGGCGGCGGCGCCACAGATGCTCGTCCACACCTCCTGTGCTGTGCTGTCCGGCGCGTATCTGGGCCTCGGTCAGGTACACGGCGAGGTACTGGCACCAGTTCCCCGTGGTGCGCGCGGTCCAGTGGGGGGACATGCCCGCCGTCCACCGCCTCCAGAGGTCGGTGAACGCCTCGACGGCGGGCTCGCCCTGCCGTCCCGGCCCGGCGGAGGTACCCGTTCCGGTGTCCGCCCCAGTGTTCGCCCCGATGTCCGGTCCGGTGTCCGCCCCAGTGTTCGCCCCGATGTCCGGTCCGGTGTCCGCCCCAGTGTTCGCCCCGATGTCCGGTCCGGTGCTGGCTCCGGTGTCGGCTCCGGTGCCCGGTCCGGTGCTGGCTCCGGTGTCGGCGCGGTGGAGCAGAGCGGCGAACTGGCCGAGGACCTCGGCCGCGGCACGCGGGATTCCGCCGAGGAGACCGTCGAACTGGTCGTCGAACGGGCTGAAGTACCAGCCCATCAGATCGGTCGCGAGGAAGAGGCCCTCCTCGGACGCCTCCGGGTAGAAGTAGGCCGACACCTCGGCCAGTTGCCAGCGCAGATAGCGTTCCCGCTCCTCGGGGGCGAGGAGACCCCGGGCGGACATCCACTCCAGGTTGTGCTCGCGTGCCGCGTCCAGATGGGGACTGACACGGAGCGGCCACGGCAGTGCGAACTCGACATCCTGCGGCACCACATACCTCCGGAATCACGGAGCGGAAAAGAAGCGACAAGACGGCCCGGTCAACCGGAATCCGGCACACAGTCGCCACACGTGGCACAGATGGCACACGCACCACACACGGCGCCTGGAGGAGCGACGGTCAACGAGCGACAGGGCCTCGCGCACGCGCAGAGAAGACCAAGAGGACGAGGACGGCGGGCACTCCCCCGCCGTCTTCACCCACCGAACGAACGCCGTACTGAACGGAACGCCGTACTGAACGGAACGCCGTACTGAACGAAACGTTCTGCCGGCCGAACCTCGTGCGGGCCCGCGGCGCACCGGGCGACTCGGGCCCCGGACACCGCACCCGGCCACCAAGCATGGTGAAGGGCGGACCCGCCCGGACAGAAGCGTTCTGGTGTGAAAGTCATCCCATCGGGGGAATCCTCGGCCGCGTACGCTTCGGTGCCGCTCCCCTGTCCGAGCACAGCCCAGGGCCGCGCACGGAACGCGTTCTCCGTTCTCGTTCCGGAGGCGCGGAAGGCGGTTCCGACGTCTTCCCGTCGGGAGCGACCGCGATTCACCCGGTGATCGTCCCTCCTCGGACGCCTACTGCTTGGATATGCCGTGGAGGGAACCACTACAGGCCGACGGCCAGGGGGAATCAGGCACATGACCTACAGAACGACAGTCAGCGGAAGACGGACGGGGCCGACAGGCTCTCTGTTGACGGCGACGGCGATCGTGGTGGCTGCGGCAGCGCTGATCGGATGCAGCGGGTCCTCGTCCTCGGACGGGCGGACCGAGATCAAGCCCTATGCCACCATCGGTGAACTGCCGGAGAAACTGTCCGCCGACGGCACCACCATCGTGGTGGGGGACCCTGCCGTGGAGGAGAAGGTCCATGTCCTCGAAGACCCCCGTTGCCCGGTGGTCGAGGAGTTCGAGCAGGCCGAAGGCGCTGCTGCCCTGCGGAAGCTGACACTGGACCGCACCGTCACCACCGAGTACACCTTCGCCTCCTTCAGGGACGAGCGGATCGGGGGCGATGGCTCGAAGCGGGCGGTCAACGCGCTGCGCGCGGCACTCGACGAAGGCAGGTTCGCCGAGTACCACCAGGTGCTCTTCGACCGGCGGAACGGCATCGGCCCACGGAGGGATCTGACCACCGGGCAACTGCTCTCACTGGCCGACAAGGTACCGGGACTGCGCGGCGAGAGGTTCGACCGGGCCGTCCGGACCATGAGGCACCGGGACTTCGTCACCGCCTCGCAGCAGGCGTACGAGCGGTTCGACAGCCCCGACGGACCGGGCACCCCCACGGTCGCCGTCAACGGTCGCAGTGTTCCTGACGAGTCCTCAGGTGTGCTCTACGACGCCTCCGCCCTCGAAGAGCTGGTGTCGGCGTCGAAGTGGGACTTCCTCCTGGGCGGATAGCGCGCGGGGCGGTCCGCGCCCGGCCGACGGCCGCGGCGCGGGGTGACGAGGCGGCGGGGCGGCGGGGCGGCTTCGAGATGGCGGCGCGGCTTCGGGGTGGCGACATGGCTTCGGGGTGGTGAGGGGACCGGCACCGGCCATGGGACGTCGGGCGGGAGCCATGTCCGGTCCCGGGCCGCTTCAACCACTGTCGGACGGGGAAAGCTCCGGAAGGCTTCGGCGGCTGGACCGTCCGGGGCCGCCGGAGCGCCGGGACGGCATCGCTCCCCGGAAGGTCCGGCCGGACAGGACCAGACAAGCGGGGAGTGACCATGGCAGAGTCCGCGTTCACCCGGGCCGCCGCGCCCGGCGCCCTTCCTGTGCTGGGGCACGCCCTCCATGTGCTGCGCGATCCCCTGACCTTCGTCTCCTCCCTGCCGTCCCACGGCGATCTGGTGGAGATCCGGCTGGGGCCGCAGCGGATGCACATGGTGTGCCATCCCGATCTGCTGCAACAGGTCCTCACGGACGACCGGACGTTCGACAAGGGCGGGCCGCTGTTCGAGCGGCTGCGGGACTTCATGGGCGACGGTCTCGCCACCTGCCCCTACGCCGTCCACCGACGGCGGCGCCGGCTCGCCCAGCCCGCCTTCCACCACCAGCGCCTCGAACAGTACGGCGCGGTGATGACCCGCCAGCTCGAACGGATGCTGGAGGAGTGGAAGGACGGCCAGGTCCTCGACCTCTTCCCCGCCCTCTCCGCCTTCACCCTCCGGACGGTGTCGCGCTCGCTGTTCGCCGCCGACCTCGGTGAGGACCGCATCGACACCATTCAGCGGTCCTTCGTGGACGTGTTCTCCGGCGCGTTACCCCGGATGCTCGTCCCCGACTCGCTCCAGCGTCTGCCCCTGCCGGGCAACCGCCGCTACCGCGAGGCCGCCCGCACCCTCACCGACACCGTCAACCAGGTGATCGCCGAGTACCGGGAGAACGGCACCGACCAGGGCGATCTCATGTCGATGCTGCTCGCCGCGCGGGACGAGGACGGCAGTGCGCTGAGCGACCAGGAGCTGCGGGACGAGGTGGTGACCCTGTTCGTGGCCGGTGGGGAGACCCCAGCGGCCGTGCTGAGCTGGGCCGCTGTCGATCTGGCCGCCCATCCCGAGTCCCTGCGCCGGCTGCACGAGGAGACCGACCGCGTATTGGCCGGACGGCTGCCCCGTTGGCAGGATCTGCCGCAACTGCCGTACACCGCCCGTGTCATCGACGAGAGCATGCGCCGCTACCCGGCGGGCCTGTTGCTCACCCGGACCACCAGCCGTGAGACCCGGCTCGCGGGTCTCACCCTCCCGCCGGGCTCCACGGTGGCGTTCAGCCCGCTCCTCCTCCAGACCCGGCCCGAGTACTACCACGAGCCCGAACGCTTCGATCCCGACCGATGGCTGCCCGACCGGGCGCTCGACATGCCCCGGATCGCCTTCGCACCCTTCGGGAGCGGGGCGCGCAAGTGCATCGGCGACGCCTTCGCCGTCGCGGAGATGACGCTCGCCCTCGCCGGTATGGCCTCCCGATGGACCTGGGAGAGGACCACACCGACCGATCTGCGCCCGGCCCTGTCCCCCGCCGCCGTCCGACCCCGCCGTGTCTCCCTGCGCCTCACCGCCCGCACCCCTGCCCCGCAGGCGATGAAGCCGCTCTAGCTCCGGTTGACCCATCGGTGTGTGCCAGGATCTGTCCAATGTCCCAGGCGTGGTGGGCGGCATCGTGAGTGTTGTCGCGCGCCACGTCCTCGGCTCGTTGAACGCCACGAACGTGGCGGGACCGCGCCAGAAGATCCGGGTCATGGCCGGGAACCTGGCGTACGCCCCACAGCCTCGCTCCGGCCAGTCGCTCGGCCCAGATGCGGAGGTTGTCGGTGACATGGCTGGTATAGGCCGTGGCATTCCAGGTCAGTTCCGGATGCCGCTCGTCACCCCGGCGCCCTTCCAGCAGAGTCGCGTACCGCGCAGGTAAATCGTTAACCTGGGGACCTGGGCCATGGCCTCACACGGGGTCAGCGACCAGTCGAAGCCGAACTCCCGGCAAGGGTCCCCACAGGGACGCGCTCCCCAGAGTTCCGTGGGAGATCAATCTGTCGAGCGCTGCCGGTCGTTCGTCACCGTCACCGGCCCCGCGCGTCTCCTTCCAGCTTCTTCTGCTTCTTGCTGCTCCTTCTGTGGTGCCCGGCCCTGTTATGCGCGTGCCTGGGGCGGTCCGGACGGTTCGCGCCAGGACGGGTAGAGGCTGGGGCCGCCGTCGGGCAGCCGGATCGGGGGCAGGGCCTCGAAGCCGTGGCGCAGCACCAGTTTCCGGCTGCGGGTGGTGCTCGACTCGACGTACACCCCGATCCCGTCCCGGTCGGCGAGGTCCAGTACATGGCGCAGGGTGGCCGTTCCCAGGCCCCGGCATCGCAGATGCGGGCGGACCGCGCTGAACACCAAGTGGTAGTGAGGCCGGTCGTCCGGATGGTGATCGGCGAGGGTCCGCAGAATGTCCTGGGTCCGGTCGGTGTCCGGGCCCAGGAGCGCGCGCAGTACCGAGGGGTCGAATCCGTCGGCGACGGGACCGGGCGGGGCGAAGATCCGCACGGCGGACAGATCCTCGGTTACCAGCAGCCCGCCCTCGCGCACGGCCGCTTCGACGAAGAGCCGGAAGAATCCGGGCAGGGCGAGCGCACGGCGTTCCTGGTCGGGCACCTGCCAGCGGCAGATCGGGTCCTCGGCGAAGGACTCGGCCAGCAGGAGCACCGCAGCGTCGAGGTCGGCGGCGGTGCCCTGGCGCACGGCCGGCAGCGGCTCGGAGCTGGGGCTCGGGCTCGGGCTCGGGCTCGGGCTCGGGCTCGGGCTGGATGACGGTGTCGTCATGGTGTCCAGGGTGGGAAGAGGCCGCAATCGACCGGGAGGACAGGGAGCGCCATGCTATCCGGAGCCGTACCGCCGGGCACAGACCGCGCTGTGGCGGCACTCCATCGGCCGACGGGCTCGGCCGGGCCCGTCGGCCGAGCCGCTTCCGGACCGCCGGGAGCACCTGGGAGGCCAGTGGCGCCCCCGGGTCCCGGCGCCCACGAGGCGGGGCGCCGGGACCGGGCCGCCTGATCAGCGGCGGCGGGTGAGCAGTGCGACCGCCCGGTCGAACGCGGAATCGCGGTCTGCGGCGAACTCCTCCTCGGTGAAGACGGGTACGGAGATGTGCGGGGGTATGCCCGCGCCCTCGTGGGAGTCACCGCGCGGGGTGGTGTACCGCTCATTGGAGAGCCCGAGGAGCCAGCCGTTGGGCAGCACACGGCCCAGGACATCGGAGAGGGCGCCTTGGGTGTTCTCTCCGATCAGCGTGGTCGGCAGCGGGCGTTCCGCGAGGGCCTTGGTGAAGGTCTCGCCCGCGCTGACGGTGGAGCCCGAGGTGAGGACCGCGAGGGGGCCGGTGTAGCGCGGGACTCCGGCCTCCGGGACCACCCGGGCGGTGTAACGCGGGGTGAAGCGGGTGGGGTCGCGGGGGTCGTTCCTGGCCTGTTTGCGGTAGGCCGGGTAGCCGTGGTCGGTGAGCCGGGCGGCGATCTGGAGGCCCAGTTCGTCGCTGCCGCCCTGGTTGACCCGGACGTCCACGATCAGACCGCGCCAGGCGGTGGTGCCCTGGGTGCGGGCCCGGGTGACGATCCGGTCGAGCACCCGGTCGAGTTCGGCGGCGTCGGCGTCGGTTCCGGTGGAGCCCGGCGTGTACCCCGCGAACCGCCCGATCCGCAGATAGCCGATGCCGCCGGGGAGTTCGGCGTACCCGATGGCGCCGTCGGCATGGGTCTCCAGCGGGGTGCCGCCGAAGCTGCGGCGCTCGATGAAGGCCCGGGTCCGTGCGTCGTAGGCGTCGTCCGGGAGGACCGTTCCGGTGCGCTGTCCGAAGGAGGAGCGGCCCAGATCGGTGGCGCTGAGGCCGACATGGGCGTCCTGGAGCGGTTCGGTCATCGCCGAGAGGATGCCGAACAGCTCCTCCGGGGTTGTTCCCGCGTGGACCCCGGGGCGGTACCGGGCGCGCATCGCGTCCCAGTCGACGCCCCGGCGGTCGAAGAAGGCGTAGTTCTCCGCGAAGGTCTGCCAGAAGACGTCGAAGGTGGCCACCGGGCCGGTGGGCCCGGGACGACCGCAGCGTTGGGGCAGTTCCGCGATCCGGTCCAGGGAACGGGTGCCCAGCGAGCCGTGTATCCGCAGTCCGGCACGGTCGCTCCCCCGGGGCGCCATCGTCAGCGCGTAGCCCTCGCCCTCGAACCGGACGGCGCCGCCGGGACCGGGCGCTCCCGCGCTTCGGGCGCCGGGGCCGGGCAGACAGCTCAGCGCGGTGGTGTCCCAGGTCCGCAGCTCGTGGCCCTGCACGGAGACGACGGTCCCGTATCCGTCCATCCGCCAGAGCCCCTCCACCGAGGCTCCGCCGTATGCGGGCCCCGGCGGCGCGGCGGCGGTCGCCGGTGCCGCGACGGCGGCGGACAGGGAGCCCAGGAGGGCGAGTACGGTACCTGCGGCGACGAGGACGCCGCGCCTGGCCGCGCCGTTCCTGCCCCGCCGGGCTCCCGGCGGGGCAGCGGGCACGGATGTGGACACGGGCGCCGTTGCAGCGGACTCCGCTGGTGTCACTGTGTTCCTCCCCTGGTCGGTCATGACCATGGTTCCGCCATCCTCCCGGACCCCGCGTCCACCCAGAGTTGTCACCTGGGTCAACCCCCGGTCTTACATCGCGAGTTGACTCCCCTAGGGAAGGCCGCCGAAGGGACGTCGTCCGCCGCAGGGCGGTGTTGTCCCCCTCCGTGGCCCTCCGCGTGGGCAGCGCCGCCAGAAGGCGCCGGGGAGCGATTCCCCCGCACCCGATGACCGGGTGTCCGGCACGGGCCCGCCCCGAGACACCGGAGCACCGGAGCACCGGAGCACCGAGACACCGGGACACACAGATCACTTCAGCGATGGCTGAAAACGGGCGCTCATCTCCGCCCCCACCACCATGCCGCGATGCCCACCCGGTTGCGCGCCCCCAGCTTCGTCTGGACGTTGGCCACGTGCGTCTTCGCCGTGCCCGGGGAGATGACGAGCGCCTCACCGATCTCCGCGTTGGTCAGCCCGTCCGCGACCAGGCGGGCGATCTCCTCCTCGCGGGCCGTGAGCGGGGATGTCCGCCTGTCGTCGGGGGCGGTGGCCCGTTGCAGGAGGCGGGCGGTCAACTGCGGACTGATCAGGACATCACCGGCGAGCGCCGCCCGTACCCCCTCGATCAGCAGCCCCGGACCCGACCGCTTCAGGAGGAACCCGCACGCGCCGTCCCGCAGGGCCGTGCGGACGTGGTCGTCCTGGTCGAAGGTCGTGACGATCAGAACACGCACGGGGTCGTCCGCGTCCGGGCCCGCGAGTCTGCGGGTGACCTCCAGGCCGTCGACGCCCGGCATACGGATGTCGGCGACGACCAGGTCGGGGCGGAGTTCACGGGCGAGGGCGACGGCGGTCAGGCCGTCCGCCGCCTCGCCGACGACGGTCAGGTCCGGCTGGGAGTCGAGCACCAGCCGGAATCCGCTGCGGATGTCGTCCTGGTCGTCGGCGATGAGGATGCGGGCGGTCACATCGGTCCTTTCGAGGTGCTGAGAAAGAAGCGGAGGGAGAAGGGGGAGGGAGAAGGGGAGCGGGGGAGGGAGGAACGGGCGAGGAGCAGCCGCCGGAGGTCAGGAAGGCGCCGGGGAGGCAGGCCCGGCACAGGGACCGGAAACGCCGGAAGCAGCGGAAGGACCGGACTGACCGGAGGGACCAGAAGGACCGCACGGTTCCGGGGGCGTCCGGGGGAACACCGCCACGACCGACCACCCGCCGCCCAGCCCCGGCCCCGCCGTGAACGTTCCACCGAGGGCCGTGACGTGCTCTGCGAGCCCGGGCAGACCGAGTCCACCGGCCCCGCGCGCCCGCCGGGGCCTCCGGAACCACAAGGGCTCCCCCTGACCATCGGCCCGAGGACCGGCCTGACGACCGGTCGGGCCACCACGCCCCCCGGCCCGGTCCCGAGCGCCGATGACACCACCGCCCCCGCCGTCCCCGCCGTCGTCGGTGATGGACAGTTCGACACCCTCCGGGCCGCCCGGCGGCAGGAGGCGGAGGCGGACGACGATCCGGAACGCTCCGGGCGCGTGGCGCCGGACGTTCGTCAGTGCCTCCGCCACGATCCGGTACGCCGCCGCCCCGGCCTCCCGCGACAGCGCCCGCACCGCGTCCTCGTCCGCCTCCCACACGGCGTCCACGCCCCCCGGCCCGCCCGTGACCCCGATCGCGGCGAACTCCGCGACCAGGGCGGGCAGCCGATCCGGACCGGGAAGGGCCTCGGTGTTCGCGGACGCCGCCCCGTCCCCGTCCCCATCGCCATGGAGCAGGGCGATCGTACGGTCCATGGAGGCGAGCGCGCTCAGCCCTGCGCGTTCGATGCGCTCCAGGGCGAGGGCGGCCTGCCGGGGACCGGCGCCGGGGTCGTTCTCCGCGATGAACCGGGCGGTCTGCGCCTGGACGACGATCGCACTGATGTCGTGGGCGACGAAGTCGTGGAGATCGCGGGAGAGCACCAGCCGCTGTTCCCGCCGTGCCGCGTCCACGGCGGCCAGACGGCGGGCCGCCGCGCGGCGCGGGTACGCGCCCACGGCCACCGCCACGGCGACGGGTATCAGCCAGAAGGCGACCGCACCCGCGCCCTCCAGGAACGACCCCTCCGCCGTCCGCGCGGGCCAGGCGCCCACCGCGAGCACGGTGAGCGGCACGACGGCCCGCACCGCGCACGGCGGCGACCAGCGGACCACGGCGGCGGTCAGCACCAGCAGCAGCCCGGTCTCGGCGAGGCTCCAGTACGAACGGGAACCACCGGCGGCACCCGGGTCCGTCGGGGCGACGGCGGCGGTGGACGCGAACGACAGCAGCGCACAGACCGCTGTCGGCACCGCCAGCCGTGTCCGCGCCCGGCCCCGGACGTCCCCGGTGCCCGTAGGGGAACCCCTACGGGTATGGATCACCGCACCCACGACGGCCGCCGCGCCCGCGAGAAGGGGCACCGCCACCAGTACGTTCCACGGCGCGTCGGCCGACGTCGTCATCCCGTTCCCCGATCCCGTGGCTCCGGTCCCGATCGTCCCCGGCCCGAACCGTCCGCTGCGTCCCCGAGGCGGCTCCCGGCACACGCGCCGAGCCGCCCTTCGCCTCCGGCCCTCCCCCGAACGGCAGAGAAGGCCGACGACCTGGCCCGGAGCTTTCCGCCGATCGGCAGATGGGCCGGAGAGGGGCGCGCGGGCGAGTCTTTTCCCGTAGCCGCCCCACCAACCCCCTCCACCACCAGGAGTCCATCATGCGCACCAGCATCACTGCCACCTTCCGCACCATCGCTCTGGTCGGCGCCGTCACCACCCTGCTGACGGGAACGACGGTCGCCTCCATGGCGGCCGACGAGACCGGCCGACGACCGGCCGTCCCCGCGCCCGAGGCCCATCACCAGGAGAAACAGAGCGGCCGGCAGACCGGGAAGGAGCCGTGGAAGAGCTCCGGTGTGCTCGCCGGTGTGCGGGGCAAGGCCCAGATCTTCTTCAACTACTCGCCCGAGGACACGATCCGCTTCGGCGTGGACGCCCAGGCCGCGCCCTTCACCCGGCCGATCCCTCAAGCCGGGACCGGCCTGCCGACGGACGCCCGCGGAACGCTGACGATCTCCCACTACGTCAAGGCCACCGGCGGGACCATGACCGCGATCGCCGATGTGGACTGCCTGGTGACGGGCGGCAGGACGGCGACCCTCACGGCGATCGTCCGCGCCTCCGGCGCCGAGCCGAAGGGCAAGCGCCTCGGCATCAGCATCCAGCAGGGCGAGAACGGCAGGCCGGACCGGCTCGGCTTCGGTTGGGGCGTCGCCAACGTGGACGGCCGGGAGGACGGCGGAACGGGTACGTGCATGGCCCCCGCGCCCTTCGCCCCCGTGGTCAGCGGCGGCTACCGGGTCACCCACGCCGAGCTTCCCCTGCCGTCCGAGAAGTGACGCGACGGCCGCCCGGGAAGTGGCAGGTCCACACCCCGCCCGTGGCCGTCGGCGCCGGTCTCCCGGCGGACCCCGGTCGGTACGCCGTACGGAACAGCGCGCGCTCCCTCCGGTGCGCTCCGCCGGGACGAGGGGCCCCGGCCCGAGCACCCCCGTCCCCGTTCACGTCCTCCGGGCTCTTCAGCGCCGGTACGGCAACGGTTGCGGAGAGTGCGGACCAGGGCATTCCGTCTGTATCGGTGGGGTGCAACCCCCGGGTCGGCCCGCTGAGGAACGTCCAATACCGCACCAACCCCATCAGGACACGCGCAGGGCGGCGGCACCCGGAGATCGAGGAGACATGCCATGTCACAGGAGCTGCTGATCCGTAAGATCCGTCATGGTTTCGACCAGTTCGACGCGGACGGGAACGGTGAGCTGACCGAGAGCGACCATGTGCTCATGGGGCAGCGGACCGCCCACGCACTCGGCCACGCGTCCGGATCGGAGGGCGAGCGGCGCATCGTGGACGCGTTCGTGAGCGTCTGGCGGACCCTCCACGTGCCCCATCTGGAGCCCGGTGCCGCGTCGTTGACCCGCGAGCAGTTCGTGGACTCGACCCTCTCCCTGGCGGACGATCCTGCGGCGGCGAGGGCCACCGTGGGGGTCCTGGCCGAAATCTTTCTGGCGCTCGCGGACACGGACGGCAATGGCGTCGTGGACGCCGAGGAGTACTTCGGCTTTCTGCGGGGTCACTTCGCCCTGCTGTCCCGGGAGGACACGGACCTCGCGTTCCAGCACCTGGACCGCGACGGGAACGGCACCCTGTCGGCCGAGGAGTTCACGTCGGCGATCGTCGAGTTCTGGTCCAGCAGGGACCCGCGCGCACCGGGCAACTGGTGGATGGGCGTGGAGTTCACCGAGTGACCAGAGCGCGGGCCTGAGCCCGAGCGTGGGACCCGAGCCCGGGCCGGGACCATCCAGGGACCTGGGCCCCGGGCCTGGACCGTCCAGGGGTGCGCCCGGGCCCGGACTCAGATCCCGACGTAGTTCTCCGCGAACCAGTCCTGTTCGGCGCGCGAGGTGCGCAGGGTCGTGAGACAGGCGCGGCGTGAGCCGGTGTCCT